>NZ_CP010803.1:4182083-4812500 GCF_000960975.1 Martelella endophytica
CTAGAGCCTTGCGATTTGGAATGCAAGCGGGTTTGCGAAAAAACTTGTCATTTTCCTGTGAGGTTCGGCAGTCAGGTTTGAACGCCGCCCATGATGCGGCCATGCCTCAGCCGCCGGCCTCGGTCTCGCTGCGCCAGGCCTCCAGCGCCACCGGGCGGTCCGGAATTTCGATGCGGAACAGCGTCCCCTGCCCGGGTTTTTCCACAAGCGCGATCGTGCCGCCATGGGCAAGCACGAGCTCGCGGGCAATGGCAAGGCCAAGCCCCGTGCCGCCGGAGCGGACAGCCCCGCGGAAGGCGGCAAACAGGTTCTCACGGGCCTTTCGCGGCATGCCGGGGCCGGTGTCGTCGATCGAGATCGAGACGACGCTGCCGTGACGCTGGGCCGAGACGATAAGGCAGCACAGCGAATCGCGCCGTTCCGTCGCCTGCTGGGTCAGCGCCTGGACGGCGTTGCGGCAGAGATTGAAGACCACCCGGAACAGCTGCTCGGCATCGGCGTCGACCTTGAGCCCCTCCGGCACCTTGTTGATCCACTCGATCGGCACCTCGGCGGAGAGCTCGAGATAGTCGTGCACATCGTTGACCAGCACGGCGAGGTCGATCATCGCGCGCCGGGGTTCGGCCTCCGCGACCTGGCCATAGCTCAGCACCGAGCGCGAATAGGCTGCCGCCCGGTCGATCGCCCGCAGCAGCTTCGGCGCGATTCGCCGCACCACCGGGTCCTCGGTATCGGCAATGCGGTCGGACATCAGCTGCGCCGAGGCGAGGATGTTGCGCATGTCGTGATTGATCTTGGAGACGGCAAGGCCGAGTTCGGCGAGGCGCTTCTGCTGGCGCAGCGTCTTCTGCAGCTCGCTCTGCATGGCTGCAAGGTGACGGCCGGCAACGCCGAGCTCATCGGTCGAGCGGCCCGGCTCGAACACGCTCTCGACAGCTTCCGGCTTGTCGGAAAACGCCTGCATGCTGGCAATCTGCCGGCGCAGCGGCCGCACCATCAGGAAATTGAGACGCAGGAAGATGAGCAGCGCCGTCACCGTCGACAACAGGATGCTGAGCAGGAAGATGTTGCGGGCATAGATCAGCAGCGCATGGCGCAGCTCATTGTCCGAAATCACCAGCTCGATCGTGTCGCTGCTGTCGCCGATGGGGCCGAGCACCCGGATGGCACGATTGCCGCCAAAGAGCAACTCGTCGAAGGCATCGAGTACGGCGGCGACCGGGCCGACCGTGGCGAGGTCATAGGTGGCGCTGATTTCCGGCGGCATGTCGGTGATGGCGAGGAGCTGGGTGGTATCGTCCTTCCTCAGCACGATCGCCTTGGTGCCGGTCGCCATCAGGGTCTCGTCCTGCAAAGCGCGCGGCAGCGTCTGCGGCTGCAGGCCGTCGATGACGGTTGCGGCGGCGGCGGCGGTGTTCAGCCGGTCATCGAGCCAGCGCAGCCGCATCTGGGCAAGCGAGGGCACGAAGAATACCAGTTCGGCGCACATGATGACGGCAATGGTCAGCGTCAGGATCCGGCCGGAGAGACCGGACAGGAATCCCGGCAGGGCAAATGCCCCGCCCGACCGTCCGTCGCTCTTCTCCAGCCCTCTTCGCCACATGCAACAAAACTCCGCTGGCAATGCACGCATTCTAGCCCATCGCGCCGCAAAAGCCCAATGCGCAAGCACGATGCATGACGCAGGCCGGTTGCGGCGATTGACATTTCCCGCGTCTTTACCTTATAAGCCGCGCAGTTTCGAAGCCGGGATCGCGTTTTCGCGTTCACAAAACCGGCATCGGCGCAAACTCCAAACGCTTAAGCCGCTCGAAGAGCGCATCAAGAAGGGCCGCACACCGCGGTATTAAAACAAATGTCTACCAAGCGTACCTATCAGCCTTCCAAACTCGTCCGCAAGCGTCGCCACGGCTTCCGTTCGCGCATGGCCACCAAGGGTGGCCGCAAGGTTATCGCCGCGCGCCGCGCCCGCGGCCGCAAGCGTCTGTCGGCCTAAGGCCGGCGAGCCCGTGACCACCGGGCAGGACGAGAATGCCGAAATGACTGTCGGGCGGCTGAAAAGCCGTCCGCAGTTTTTGGCTGTCCAGAAGGGCGATCGCCTCAAGGGCCCGCTGTTCCTGCTCGAATTTCTGGATCGCGGCGAGCCCGATACACCCGCCCGCGTGGGCTTTACCGTCACCAAACGTCAGGGCAATGCCGTCGAGCGCAATCGCATGCGCCGGCGTCTGAAGGAAGCGGTGCGCCTCAAGGGCGCATTTGCAATGAAGCCCGGTTGCGATTATGTCGTCGTGGGCCGGCGAGATGTTCTTGAGGCCCCCTTCTCCAGGCTCGTCGATGCGCTGGAGGAACGGATTTCGAAACCGCCTCGAACCGGACGGAGCCAGAAGGCGTCCGCACCAGGAAGAAAAGATGCAAAATAACCGCAATTCGATCATTGCGATCTCGCTCACCGTCCTGGTCGTCCTGGCCTGGCAGTTCCTGTTCATGGGCCCCCGCCTGGAAGCTCAGCGCGCCGCCCAGGAGCAGGCCGCGCAGCAGGAGCAGGCCCAGCAGGCCGAACAGACAACGGCAGAGGGAACATCCGGCACGGGCAGCGCCGCCTCCGGCACCACGACCGCGCAGACGGGTGATGACGCCGTGTTCTCCGGTTCCGGAAGCCAGACTGCGGCCGCACCGCGCGTGACGATCGACACCCCGTCGCTGGCCGGCTCGATCAATCTTGCCGGCGCCCGCATCGACGACATCAAGCTCAAGGACTACCACGTCACCGTCGACAAGACGAGCCCGATCGTGACGTTGTTCAGCCCGGCCAATACGGAGAACGGCTACTTCGCCGAGCTCGGTTTCGTGCAGGGTGAGAACTCCGGCAACGTGCCCGGCCCGCAGACGGTCTGGACGCTGGAAAGCGGCAGCGAGCTGACGCCATCGACGCCGGTCGAGCTCTCCTACACCAATGATTCCGGTCTGCAGTTCCTGCGCACCTTCTCGATCGACGATCATTACATGATCACCGTCGACGACAAGGTGGTCAACAACTCCGACAAGCAGGCGACCGTTTCGCCCTATGGCCGCATCACCCGCTTCAACAAGCCGGACGAGCCGTCCGCATGGGTGCTGCACGAGGGCTTCCTCGGCGTGTTCGGCGCCGATGCCGGCGTCACCGAGGACACCTACAAGTCGGTCGACAAGGAAAATTCGTCCTACGACAATTCCACCGGCGGCTGGTTCGGCGTGACCGACAAGTACTGGGGCAGCGCCATCATCCCGCAGTCGGACGTCAACTACGATGCGCGGTTCTCGCACTTCAACGACGGTCGCGCGCGCTACCAGGCCGACTACAGCGACAACAATCCGCTGGCGATCGCACCGGGTGCGACGGCCGAACTGAAGACCATGGTCTTCGCCGGGGCCAAGGAAACCAATGTCCTTTCCGGCTACGAGAAGCAGTACAACATTCCGCTGTTCGACCGGATGATCGACTGGGGCTGGCTGTGGTTCATCACCAAGCCGCTGTTCCAGCTGATGGACTACATCTATCACCTCGTCGGCAATTTCGGCATCGCCATCCTGATCACCACGGTCATCATCAAGGCGCTGTTCTTCCCGCTCGCCTCCAAGCAGTATGCCTCCATGGCCAACATGAAGCGCATGCAGCCGAAGATGAACGAGCTGAAGGAGCAGTATGGCGACGACCGCATGGGCCTGCAGAAGGCGATGATGGAGTTGTACAAGAAGGAAAAGATCAATCCGGTGGCCGGCTGCTGGCCGGTTCTGGTGCAGATCCCGATCTTCTTCGCGCTCTACAAGGTGCTCTACGTCACCATCGAAATGCGCCACGCGCCGTTCTTCGGCTGGATCCAGGATCTTTCCGCGCCTGACCCGACGAGCGTCTTCAACCTCTTCGGTCTTCTGCCCTGGTCGGTTCCCTCTGCGCTGATGATTGGCGCCTGGCCGATCATCATGGGCTTCACCATGTGGATGCAGATGCGCATGAACCCGACGCCGCCGGACAAGACCCAGGCGATGATCTTCAACTGGATGCCGGTCGTGTTCACCTACATGCTGGCGCAGTTCCCGGCGGGTCTGGTGATCTACTATGCATGGAACAACTCGCTTTCGATCCTGCAGCAGTCGATCATCATGAAGCGCCACGGCGTCAAGATCGAGCTCTTCGACAACCTGAAGGGCCTCTTCCGCCGCAAGAAGCCGGCTTCGGAATAACAGGCGGGGCCGGCCCTTGGGGCCGACACGCGCCTCGCCCTTCTAAAAAAGTCAGGCCCGGCAGTTTTGCCGGGCTTTTTCTTCGTGGTAAGGAACGGACATGAACCAGCCGATCGACAGAGAAGCAGCCCTTTTTGCCCGGCCCTGGGTTTTCATCCGTGGGGTTCCGTCGCTGAAGTTCCTGCCGCCCGAAGGGCCGCCGGAGGTCGCCTTTGCCGGGCGCTCGAACGTTGGCAAGTCGTCGCTCATCAATGCGCTGATCGGCCAGAAGGGCCTTGCCCGCACATCCAACACGCCCGGCCGCACGCAGGAGCTGAACTATTTCGTTCCGGACGGCTATTCCGGCGAGGGCGAAGACCTGCCGCCAATGGCGCTGGTCGACATGCCAGGCTATGGTTATGCCCAGGCGCCCAAGCAGCAGGTCGAGCAGTGGACGAAGCTGGTGTTCGACTACCTGCGCGGCCGCGCGACGCTGAAGCGCGTCTACGTGCTGATCGATGCCCGCCACGGCATCAAGAAGAATGACGAGGACGTGCTGACGCTGCTCGACAAGGCGGCCGTCTCCTACCAGATCGTGCTGACCAAATGCGACAAGATCAAGCCGCCGGCGGTCAGCAAGCTGATGACCGCGACCGCCGAGAAGATCCGCAAGCGTCCCGCCGCCTTTCCCGTGGTGCTCTGGACCTCGTCGGAAAAGGGCGGCGGTCTCGAAGAGCTCAGGCAGACGATCGTCGAAACCATCCGCACATAAAAAAGGACCGCCCCAAAGGGCGGCCCAGACAACACCATGGGTGGGGTGTCAACCGCCGGGTCTCTTCGAGCGGACCCGGTCGGTGACCGCGACGCACGGCAGTCGAGGGGGGATATCCCATGCGTCGAGACTGGTGTTGATTTTCAAATCAACCCGCGGAGAGGTTCGGTGCGCTCCCCTCCCCGCGGTCTTGCTGCCCGACCCCTGTTCAGTTGGCGGGCAGAAGCACGGTGTCGATGACGTGGATGACGCCATTCGACTGCTTGACGTCGGCGATCGTGACGTTGGCCGTGCGGCCGGTCTCGTCGGTCAGCATGATGGTGCCGTCCATTTCGGTCGCCTTCAGCGTGCAGCCGCCGACGGTCGGGACATCGTGCTCGCCACCGTCATCGGCAATCATCTTCTCGATGGCCATCGACATGGCATCGGCTGCGACCACGTGGCAGGTCAGTACCTTCACCAGAGCGTCCTTGTTTTCCGGCTTCAGCAGGTTGTCGACCGTGCCTTCCGGCAGTGCGGCAAAGGCTTCATCCGTCGGGGCGAACACCGTGAACGGGCCTTCGCCCTGAAGGGTTTCGACAAGACCGGCGGCCTTGACGGCAGCGACCAGCGTCTTGTGATCATTGGAGTTCATGGCGTTTTCGACGATGTTCTTGTTCTCGTACATCGCTGCGCCACCGACCATCGGATTGTCAGCAAGCGCCGGAAGCGCGGTACCAGCGACCAGGGCTGCGGCGATGGCGGTGCGTTTGAAAGCGTTCAGCATGGTAGTCTCCTCTTGTTGTTCATCCCCGCACCGTGCGTGCCGGGTATGAAACAAAGGACGGAGGCCTGTCGAAAAGAGTTTCACTTTTCTCGATTTTTCTCTTAAGTAGAAGAAAACAAACGTTTTTTTCTTGAAACTCAGAGCGAGCGAAGTTCGCCTGCGGCAATGATCGGGCCGGTCGCCTTGCCGGTCGGCGAGCCGCCGAAGGGCTCGATGGTGATCGCAAAGGCCGCACCGGCGCCGATGCGGTCGCTGATGTTGCGCGGCACGACAATCTCACCCTCGCCGGTTTGCGGCAGAACGCCAAGCGAGAGCGGCGGATTGTCGCCTTCGATCAACCAGAGCTCGAGGGACTTGTCGTTGGCCGCGCCGGCGGCGACGGGCGTGATCGACACCATGCCGTTGCGGGCATTGAAGCGTGCCACAAGATTGACGGTATTGTCGGGCCCGGAGAGTTCGGCCGAGAGCGTCGGCCCGGACGGGGCAAACAGGTTCGCGTTGAGACCAGCCGCCACGACGGCGACGACAAGGGCCGCGAGCGCGACGCCGCGCCAGAGCGCCACCGAGCCCCACAGCGCGGCGAGCCAGGATTGGCGGCCGGCGGGCTCCGCGCCGAAAAGACGGTCCTCGATGACGTTGAAGGCATGCGCCGGCGGAGCGATCTCGCCATAGTCTTCGTCGAGCGGCTCCAGCCGTTGCTGCCAGTCGCGGACGAGCGCGGCAAAGGCTGCATCGTCGGCCATGCGCGCCTCGACCTGACGGCGCGCATCCGAAGACAGCGTGCCGAGGACATATTCCCCGGCAAGGATGCCGTCCTGCGGCTCGCCGCTTTCATATCCGACCGACGTCGTCATGCTTCCAGACACTCTTTCAGTTTCATCAGGCTGCGCCGCAGCCATGTCCGCATCGTATTCAACGGCACGCTATAGCGTTCCGCAAGCTCATCATAGCTCAGCCCGGCAACATAGGCCTCGCGCACGGCCGCCGCATGATCGGGCTTCAGCCGATCCATGCAGCGATCGATCCGGCGGCCCTCGCCCGACAGATGGGCGCTTTCCTCCGGACTGTCGGCGTCATCCGCCAGATCGTGGGCCTCTTCGATGTCGCGCGCCACCGGCTTGCGCTGGCGCAGACGGTCAATGGCGTGATTGCGTGCGATCGTTGCAAGCCAGCCGGTCGGCGAGCGGGTTTCAGCCGAAAAGGTCTCCGCGCGCTGCCATATGCGCACGAAAATCTCCTGCAGGGCATCTTCCGCCTCGCCGGCATCACCCAGTATACGAATGCAGATCGCAAAAAGTTTCGGACTGGTTTTTTGATAGAGCACGGCAAAGGAGGCGCGGTCCTTGAGCGAAACGCGCAGGATCAGTGCGTTCAGGTCGTCGCTGTCCATTAATCCCCTTCCCCGGTTGTCTCCACGTTATAGGGCGCTGTCGCAATCCGGCAAGACGGCCCAGGCAATACTTCTCCGAACAATGTTCACTAAGGCGTCATCATGCGCTAAAAGGCCGCGAGGCCAAATCCATCCCCGGGGTAATCGATGTCACTGTCGGAAAGCGAAGTTCAGGCACGCCTGCTGGTTCAGGCTCTGCCCTACATGCAGAAATACGAAAACAAGACGATCGTCGTGAAATATGGCGGCCACGCCATGGGCGACAGCGAGCTCGGCCAGGCCTTCGCCAGCGACATCGCGCTTCTGAAGCAGTCGGGCGTCAACCCCATTGTCGTCCACGGCGGTGGTCCGCAGATCGGCAACATGCTGAAGCGGATGGGCATCGAATCCAAGTTCGAGGGCGGCTTGCGCGTCACCGACCAGGCGACCGTAGAGATCGTCGAAATGGTGCTCGCCGGATCGATCAACAAGGAGATCGTCGCTCTGATCAACCAGACCGGTGAATGGGCGATCGGCCTTTGCGGCAAGGACGGCAACATGGTCTTCGCGGAGAAGGCGAAGAAGACCGTC
This sequence comes from Martelella endophytica, assembly GCF_000960975.1. Lineage (NCBI taxonomy): Bacteria > Pseudomonadati > Pseudomonadota > Alphaproteobacteria > Hyphomicrobiales > Aurantimonadaceae > Martelella > Martelella endophytica. The sequence continues at coordinate 4,189,782 of NZ_CP010803.1, forward strand.
ATCGATCCCGACTCCAACATCGAGCGCATCCTCGACCTTGGCTTCGTCGGCGAAGTCGTCACCGTCGACACGACGCTGCTCGATCTTCTGGCCAAGTCCGAGATGATCCCGGTCATCGCGCCGGTTGCCCCCGGTCGTGAAGGCGAGACCTACAATATCAATGCCGACACCTTTGCCGGCGCCATTGCCGGTGCGCTTCGCGCGACGCGCCTCCTGTTCCTGACGGACGTTCCCGGCGTCCTCGACAAGAACGGCGAACTGATCAAGGAACTCTCGGTCCAGGAAGCCCGCAACCTGATCCTCGACGGCACCGTTTCCGGCGGCATGATCCCGAAGGTCGAGACATGCATCGAGGCGATCGAGGCCGGCGTCGAGGGCGTCGTCATCCTGAACGGCAAGGTCAAGCACTCTGTGCTTCTCGAGATCCTGACGAAGGGCGGCGCGGGCACACTGATTGTGCGCTAAGCCGCACACCCATTCGCGCGCATGAAGCGCCCCGCACGCTCAGGCGACGTGCGGGGCGTTTTCCGTTTCCGCCTGCGGCTTCTTTTCCGCCGGCAGAAGCAGGGCCAGCACGATGACCACGGCATAGGCGCAGAGATTGTAGACCAGCGCCAGTGCGAAGGCGTCGACATAGGCGGCGTGGCTTCCCGTTCCCGACGTCATCAGTGCGGCGAGGCGAGCGAAGAAGATGCCGGAAACCAGGGCGATGCCGAAAGCGCCGCCCAGCTGCTGCACCGCCTGCAGCGCACCGGAGGCTGAACCCGCATCCTCATGCGGAACGCCCGCCAGCACGAGCTGGAAGATCGAGGCGATCGCGATGCCGAGGCCGAGGCCGCCGATCATCAGCGGCAGGAACAGCGCCCAGTGCGAAATGGTGTCCTCGATGCTCAGCACGTAGAAACGCAGCCAGACGATGCCGGCGGCGAGCAGAGCGATGCCGAAGACGACCCTGAGCTTCAGGAAGACCTGCCCGAGCCGGCCGCTGATCAGCGAGGCGACGAATACGCCGAGCGAGAATGGCACGGTCGTCAGACCCGACTTCAGCGGCTCGAAGCCGAACCCCACCTGCAGGAACATGGCGAGGCAGAGGAAGAAGCCCGGCATCGTCGAGAAGAAGAAGAGCGCCATCACCCCGCCCTGCAGGAAATTCCGGTTCTTCAGCAGGTGGAATGCGAGAAGCTGCGGCGCATTGCGACGGCTCTGCGCCTGCTCCCAGCGCACGAAGGCGAAGAGCACCGGTAGCGCCGCAACCATCATCGCAAAGCACCACCAGGGCCAGCCGAAGCTCCGTCCCTCGACCAGCGGAAAGATCAGCAGGAACATGGCAATGGCAATCATGCCGATACCGGGGTAATCGTTGCGGGCGCCCGGTCGTTTCGGCGTCGAGGGCACGATGCGTGCGCCAGCGATGATGGCGAACACGCCGATCGGCAGGTTGATGAGGAAGATCGCCCGCCAGCCGAGGCCGAACAGGCCATGCTCGACGAGGAAGCCGCCGATCAGCGGCCCGCTGACGGTCGCAAGTCCCGCCATCATGCCGAAGAAGGAGAAGGCGCGGGCGCGTTCGTGCGGGGGAAACATCACCTGCGCCAGGGCCAGCACCTGCGGCGTCATCATCGCAGCCGAAAATCCCTGGAACAGACGCGCCGCCACCAGCATCAGCGTCGTATGCGACAACCCGCAAAGCGCCGAGCCGACGGTGAAACTCGCGACACCAATGAGGAACATCGTCTTCTTGCCGATGATGTCGCCGAGCCGGCCAAAGGGCAGCAGCGCCAGCGCGAACATCAGCACATAGCCGGCGACGATCCACTCAATTGCCGAATCGGAAGCGCCCAGCGCCTCCTGGATCGACGGCAGCGCGACGTTGACGATGGTGACATCCAGCATGTTCATGAACACCGCCGAAAGCAGAACGGCAAGCGCCAGCCAGCGTCGGGGATGCGGTTGGGTGGTCTCAGGCATTGCCATCGAATGTCTCCTTGCCTTCCGGCGAAAGAACGGACCGCATGAGCTCGGCGAAGATGCGGCTCATGACGGTGGGATCGTTGCTGGCCGCTTCGCCACCAAAGCCGCCGAGTGCGGCCGCAATCAGCGTTGCAAAGGCCGGCGTGTCAAGGTCGTCGCGAAAAACCCCCTCTTCGATCCCAGCCCGCAGGATTTTCTCAAATCCGGCGATCCAGGCATCGCGCAACGGATGAATGCGCCGCGCGACTTCTTCGTCGCGCGAGGCATGGCGGGAGAGCTCGGCAAAGGCCGCGATCAGGATCGGACGCCGGACCCGGTTTTCGGAAAAATCGGAAAATTCCTGATTGAGCTGCGCGATCGCCCCTTTCCCGCCGGATAGGCCACGCTGCTCGTGCTGAGCAATGAAATCGGCACGGATTTCGTCGGTGACCAGCGCCAGAAGATCATCCTTTGTGGTCACGTGGTAGTGCAGTGTCGCGATGTTGATGCCGACGGCGTCCGCGACCGCGCGCATGCGCAGCCCCTCCAGCCCCTTTTCGGCAATGATACGTCGTGCCGCGCGGGCTATATCCCGTCGGCGCTGGTCGCCTGCAATATGTGCGGTTTTCTGCTTCCCCATCAATCAAGCAATTGATTGAGAAATGGGTGAGAGTCAAGCTGTTCTTTCGCAGCTGATCGCATAACAGGTAGACGTGGCAAAGCGATGACGGGGCGGCAAAAGGGACCTTTCACCGTTGACGGTCACAAGCCTCCCCTCGAAGAGCCTACCCCATCAACATCGTGTCATTCGCCGCGCCCGTAGGATCGATCTTCGGCAGGAACAGAGCCGCGACGAAGACGGCGGCGAGCGCGGCGATCATGTAACCGACGCTGGTGGTGAAGCCGGCAACATAGGCATCCGCGGTCGCCTCGCTCGCCGCCTTTTCTGCGGTAATGGTGGCGAAGAACAGCTGGCTGGCAATCGCGATACCGAGCGCGCTACCGGCCTGCTGGATCGCCTGCAGGGCACCGGAGGCCGAGCCGGCGTCAGGCCCGGAAACCACCGACAGGACCGTCTGGAACAGTGGCGAGGATGTCATGCCGAGCGCGAAACCGCAGATGAACAGCGGCGGCGCGAAGGCCAGGATATGGATGCCGGCATCGGCGCCGCGCACCACGAAAAACAGCAGCACATAGCCGCATGCCATCGCCGCTGACGCCCCGAGGATGCGTTGCTTCAGGAAACGGTCGGAAAGCCGGCTGTTGGTGAAGGCGGAGAGAAAGGCGCCGAGCGGGAACGGAATGGTGGAAAGCCCGGCTTCCAGTGCCGTAAAACCGAACCCCTGCTGCAGGAATATCGCAAACGTCATGAACAGGCCGGCCGGCGTCGAGAAGAACATCATCGCGATGAAACCGCCGAGCATGTAGGTGTTGTTGCGCATCAGCGACACCGGCAGGAGCTGCGGCGCGCCCAGCCGGTCCTGCCGCCGCTCGTGCAGATAAAAGCCGATGAAGGCCGGGATCGAGAGCACCATCATCGCGATGCACCAGAGCGGCCAGCCGAAGCCGCGCCCCTCGACCAGTGGAAAGATCAGCAGCAGGAAGGCGGCGGCGATGATTGCCACGCCTGTGACGTCAAGCCGCGCCTTGTCATCTGCAGGAACATCCGGAATCAGGATCCGGCCGGCGATGACGGCGGCGATGCCGACCGGCACGTTGATGTAGAAGATCGAGCGCCATTCAAGCCCGAAAACATCGGCAGCGACCAGCCATCCGCCGATCAGCGGCCCGCTGACGATGGCGATGCCGCTGGTGATGCCGAACATCGAAAAGGCGCTGGAGCGCTCCTTGGACACGAACATGTCCTGTACCAGGGCCAGCACCTGCGGCGCCATGATCGCCGCGCCCAGGCCCTGGCAGAGCCGGGCAACGACAAGAAAGTCGATGTTCGGCGCCGCACCTGAGCAAGCGGAGGCGAGCGTGAAGAAGGCGACGCCGAAGAGAAACATCCGCTTGCGGCCGAGGATGTCGCCGATCCGGCCGCACGGCATCAGCGCCAGCGCGAACACCAGCACATAGCCGGCCACGACCCATTCGATGGCGCTGTTCTCGGCGTTGAGATCCTTCTGGATCGATGGCAGCGCCACGTTGACGATGGTGGCGTCGAGCAGGTTCATGAAGGTGGCCGCAATCAGCACGAACATCGCCAGCCAGCGGCCGGGATAGCCTCCTTCCCTCTCCAGAGCGGCGTCGGTCATGCAGTCCCCCGAATGTGTTGCTGACCATCCATTGCCGCTGCAGGAAAGCCTGTCAATCCGGCTGCCGCCTTCATATCTCAGGTCTCAGGCCAGGAGGAGCGTGAGGACGCCGCAGACGACGAGGACGCAGCCGATCACTTCGGCGCCCGTCATCCTCTCCTTGAACACCAGCACCGCGGTCGCGAAGGTGAACAGCATCTCGACCTGCCCCACGGCCTTGACGATCGAGGCCTGCTGCAGCGTCATTGCCGTGAACCAGCCGAACGAGGCGGTGGCGCCGACGAAGCCGACGACAAGCGCCGGGCGCCACGCCCGCGCGACCTTCACCAGTTCGCCACGGTCGAAGGCGAGCATCCAGGCCGTCATCGCCACCGTCTGCATGAAGATCACAATGAGCAGCGTGAACGCCGCCTGCATGACGCTGTCGGGCGCGGGAAGGCTCGGCGCAAGCGAGAGCGAGGCCTGCCGGTAGGAGATCGCCGAAAGCGCGAACAGCGTGCCCGAGGCGATGCCGATCAGAGCCGTCCGGGTCGTCAGACCCAGGATCAGCCGTTTCAGGCCGACCTCATTGCGCGACAGCGAAATCAGGATCACGCCGGCGATGGAAATGAGGATCGCGGCGACAGCGGCAAACGAGATCGTCGCCCCGAAGAACAGAAAGGCGAGGATCGCCGCCTGCGCCGGTTCGGTGCGGGAATAGGCGGTGCCAACCGCGAAGTTGCGAAAGGAGAACAGGTAGACGAGCAGAAAGGTCGCGGCGATCTGGCCTGCCGCGCCGATCGCCGCCCAGATGGCGAATTCGCCGTTTGCGGCCGGCACCGGACGTTCGAAGCCGGCAGCAAGGATGCCGAAATAGAGGGCCGCGAAGGGCAGTCCGAAGCCGAAGCGGGTGAAGGTTGAGCCGAGCGTGCCCATCCGCCCCTTCAGATATTTCTGCAGCATCGAGCGCATGTTCTGCAGGAATGCGGCGGCAAAGGTAATGCCGATCCAGAGTTCCATGAAATGTGACCTTGTATGAGAGCCTGTCAGCGGCCGGAACGCCGCGGGATGGGAGGGATCAGGCTCTGGGAAGTCGCCCGCAGGCGGTCTTGCAGAAGGTCGCGAAGAAGCGGGCCGGCAGGCGCTTGCGGTCCTGCAGGATAACGGCACGGTTCGAGCTCATTCCCGTTCTCATGATTTCCGCTTACCATGTTCCAAGGCGCGCCGGAAGCGCGCCCGCATGACGAAAGGCAGTTTCCTTCGCCGGCCGGCTCTGCCATAAGTCAGGCAATGACCAAGCCGATGACACACCCCGTAGCCGCCGATTTCGAAACCATCCACGACTGGGTCTTCGACCTCGACAACACGCTCTATCCGCATGACATCAACCTGTTCGCGCAGGTCGACCGCAATATGACCGCCTATGTCGCCGAACTCCTGTCGCTGCCGGCAGACGAGGCCCGCATCCTGCAAAAGCAGTACTATCGCGACCACGGCACGACGCTGCAGGGGCTGATGCTGAACCACGAGGTCGACCCGGACGACTTCCTCGAAAAGGCGCATGCGATCGACTACTCGATGCTTGTGCCCAATCCGGCGCTTGGCGATGCCATCAAGGCGCTGCCCGGCCGCAAGTTCATCTTTACCAACGGTTCGGTCCCGCACGCCGAGAAGGTCTCTCGCGCGCTCGGTATTTTCGACCACTTCGACGATATCTTCGACATCGTTGCCGCCGGCTATACGCCCAAGCCTGCCGCCGATGCCTATAGCCGCTTCCTCGAACGCTCCGGTGTCGACACCGCCCACGCCGCCATGTTCGAGGACCTGCCGCGCAACCTCGTCCAGCCGAAGGCGCTCGGCATGAAGACGGTGCTGATCGTGCCGCGCAATCTCGAATACGGCTTCACCGAGACATTCGAAAGGCTCGGAACGGAGACGGCGCATGTCGATTATGTCACGGAAGACCTTGCGGGCTTCATCGCCGCAATTCTGCCGCAAGTATAAACCCGAGATGAATTACCAATAATTCAGCTTACCTTTCCGATAATTAAGTCGTTTCCGCGACGTTACAGGCTTACCTTGAGATGGTCACAACAGCCAATCGAGGAATTTAGCCATGTTCGGGAAGAGACTGACTACCACGGCACTCGTCGCCACCTTCGCTCTCGGCGCAACCGCGCTGCCGAGTCTCGCACGCAACGGCGACGGCGACGGCCCGATGGGCCCCGCCCGTGCGGACCGCGGCTTCATCTACCTGCTGAAGACGTCCGACGCCAACAAGGACGGCAAGATCACCAAGGATGAGGTCGTCGCGTTCCAGAACGGGCGCTTCGAGGAAATCGACGCCGACAGCGACGGCGTCATCACGCCCGGCGAATTCGAAACCTTCCACAAGGCCCGTATGGAAGCCTTTATGGAGGCGAACCCGCGCCCGCAAGGTCAGGCCGGCCCGCAGGGCAAGATGGCCGCCAACGGCGACGGCCCGGCCAAGCCCGGTCCGAACGGCAGGATGGCCGATGCTGACGGCCCCGGCGGCCCGAACGCTCCCGGCAAGCCCCACCGTATGGCGATGAATGGCGACGGCCATCACGGCTGGAACCGCGACATGCACCGCGCCGGCTGGAACGATCACCACCGCAACTGGGGCAAGCCGCAGCGCGGTGGCATGGAGCGCATCTTCTTCGTACGCGCCGACACCGACAAGAGCGGACAGGTGAGCGCTGCGGAATTCCAGGCCGTGGCCGACAAGATGTTCACGCGGATGGACACCAACAGCGACATGGTGATCACCGTCGACGACCTGCCGAACATGCCGATGCAATAACAACCGCCTCCGCAACCCGCGGAAGCAGCACTTCAGACCGTCTCCTTCGGTCCATGCCGGCGCCTGACATTTGCCAGACGCCGCAACGCCCCCGCCTCTCGCGGGGGCGTTTGTTTGTCCCCTCGTCCGCTGCCAGAGATTGACGACGTCCCAAGCCTCCCTTAGAGCAGGTTTCCGAGGCTTTCAGCCACGGATGACGACCGCGCGCCCGGCGCGACAGGCAAAGGACAGATGATGACCGATCTCACTTCCCTCGAGCAAACCATCGAAACCGCTTTCGAAAACCGCGGCGAGATCTCGATTTCCACCACTGGCGAGATCCGGGAGGCGGTCGAGGAATCATTGAACCTGCTTGATTCCGGCAAGGCGCGTGTCGCCGAAAAGCAGGAGAGCGGCGCGTGGAAGGTCAATCAGTGGCTGAAGAAGGCGGTGCTGCTTTCCTTCCGCCTGAACGACATGGAAGTCGTCAAGGGCGGCCCCGGCGATGCGACCTGGTGGGACAAGGTGCCGTCCAAGTTCGCCGGCTGGGGTGACAACCAGTTCCGCGCCGCCGGCTTCCGCGCCGTTCCCAACGCGGTTGTTCGCCGCTCGGCCTATGTTGCGCCCGGCGTGGTACTGATGCCCTCCTTCGTCAATCTCGGCGCCTATGTCGACGAAGGCACGATGGTCGATACCTGGGCGACGGTCGGCTCCTGCGCCCAGATCGGCAAGAATGTGCACCTTTCCGGCGGTGTCGGCATCGGCGGCGTTCTAGAGCCGATGCAGGCCGGCCCGACGATCATCGAGGACAATTGCTTCATCGGCGCGCGTTCGGAAGTCGTCGAGGGCTGCATCGTGCGCGAAGGCTCGGTGCTTGGCATGGGCGTCTTCATCGGCAAGTCGACCAAGATTGTCGACCGCGCCACCGGTGAGATCACCTTTGGCGAAGTGCCGCCCTATTCGGTCGTCGTCGCCGGCTCGCTGCCTGCGGCCAAGCCGATGGGCAATGGCCAGCCCGGCCCCGGCCTCTACTGCGCCGTCATCGTCAAGCGCGTCGATGAAAAGACCCGCTCCAAGACCGGCATCAACGAGCTGCTGCGCGACTGACATCTCGTATTTCCGGCCACAAAGCCCAGATTAAGCCCATGACCGTCTCCGATCCCGTCGAAAACCTGTCGAAGCTGATCCGCTGCCCCTCCGTGACCCCGGAGGAAGGCGGCGCGTTGACGGCGCTTGCGGGCATGCTGGAGCCGCTCGGCTTCACCGTCGAGCGGATGACGGCACGGGAGGCGGGCACGCCGGATGTCGAAAATCTTTATGCCCGGCTCGGCGCTGCAGGGCCGCACCTGATGTTTGCCGGGCACACCGACGTCGTGCCACCGGGCGATGAGAGCGCCTGGAAGCATCCGCCTTTCGCCGCCGCGATCGATGACGGCCGCCTTTACGGGCGCGGCGCCGTCGACATGAAGGGCGGCATCGCCTGCTTCGTTGCCGCACTCGCCCGCCACGTCGAAGAGCACGGACCGCTTGCCGGTTCCGTCTCGTTTCTGATCACCGGCGACGAGGAGGGCCCGAGCATCAACGGCACCGACAAGCTGTTGCAATGGGCCCATGCACGCGGCGAGCGCTGGGATGCCGCACTCGTCGGCGAGCCGACCAATCCCGACGCGCTTGGCGACATGATCAAGGTGGGCCGGCGCGGCTCGCTTTCCGGCCGCATCACCGTGACCGGCACGCAAGGCCACGTCGCCTATCCGCACCGTGCCGACAATCCGCTGCGCGCGCTGACGGCGATGCTTTCGGCGCTGATGGCCACGCCCTTCGACGACGGCACCGACCGGTTTCCGCCGAGCAATCTCGAAGTAACCTCGGTCGATACCGGCAATCCTGCGACGAACGTCATTGCGGCTACCGCCACGGCCGTCTTCAACATCCGCTTCAACGATCGCTGGAGCGAGGAAACGCTGAAGGCCGAAATCGCAGCACGGCTGGAACGGGCCGCGGCCGATACCGCACTGCGCCCGGGCCGCGAACCGGCGCGCTTCGCGCTTGAATGGCTCGGCCGTGTCAGCCCGGTGTTTCTCACCCGCGACGATAAGCTCGCCGGCGGGCTCAGCGATGCCATCAAGGCCGTCACCGGCCGGGAACCGGCGCTGTCGACAACCGGCGGCACGTCGGATGCGCGGTTCATCAAGGATTACTGCCCGGTCGTCGAGTTCGGCCTTGTCGGCGAGAGCATGCACAAGGTCGACGAAAACGTGCCGGTCGCCGACCTCGAGCAACTGACGCGGATCTACCGCGCCTTCATCGAAAGGTGGTTTGCCATTGCCGTCGCCCGGTGAAGTCCTTTTCTATCTGCGCGGGCTTTGGCTCCTCTTCCGGGGCGATGCCGGCCATGCACGATATCTCGACTTCACCGAACGTGGCTTTCGCCGCTCTTTCTGGGCCTTTGCCTACAGTTTGCCGATGATGGTGATCAGCGAACTGCTGACGCTGTCGCGGCTCAGCCGCGTGCCGGTGGAGATCGACGCCACCGTGATCTTCCGTTCGGCTCTCATCCAGGGGCTGAGCTGGATGGCGCCGCTCGTCGTCATCGGCGTCGTCTGCCTGGTCTCCGGCCTGCCGCGCGCCTTCCTGAAGGTCGTCGTGGCGACCAACTGGCTGAGCCTGCCGATCAATCTCATCGCGGTGATCGCCATCTTCCTCGCAGCGACAGGGCTGGAGCCGCTTGCGAGCCTCGTTCTGATCCTGCTGCAGGTGGTGGTGCTCGCCGCCTTCCTGTTCGAGATCCGGATCGTCTACATGCTGATGGGCGAGCGGGCGCTGCCGACGGCCGCCGCCGTCATCGCTTCCGCGATGACCGCCCTCATCATCACCGATTTCGGCACACGCTACATCGTCGGGCTATGACCGACGGGCCTTTGAAAGCCATTCCGATACTGCCAACGATAGGCTAGTTTAGGGCATAGACTGCAGACTGGGGACGCAGGACATGAAAATCAAACTGATCGCATTGACGACGCTTCTGACGCTTGCCGGCTGCCAGGTCGGCCCGCTCGACGTGCTCTACAAGGAAGGCAGTACCCGTTCCGAACGACAGCTCGCCTACGATCAGTGCTTCATCTCGGCACTGAAGGAAGTGCCGCAGAACATGGTCACCGAGGTCACCGGCGGAGACTGGATCCCGGGTGTCGTCAGGTGCAAAACCGATTCCAACAACAACACGACCTGCGGCGAAATCGGCGGCTACGCGACCCCCATCGACAGCTACAGCTACGATACCAACAAGAAGCTGCGCGACCGCGTTATCGATCGCTGCCTCGCCGACAAGGGCTTCAGCACCATCGTGCGGCCGGTCTGCAAGACCAAGGAAGAGCGCGCCGCCTACGCCATGCTGCCGAACCAGCCCAACGCCTCGACGATCGCCTGCGTCAGCGGCCAGAGCTTCGACCCGAACTGAGTCTGTCTGAACGGACAGCGGCTCAGTCGCCGGGATAATCGACTTTCATGAAGTAGAGCCCTTCCGGCGGCGCCACGGGGCCGCAGGCGCTGCGGTCTCGCGCTTCGAGCGCCGCCGTGACGTCATCCGCCGACATCTTGCCCTCACCCGCAAGCTTCAGCGTACCGGCGAAGGAGCGGATCTGATTGTGCAGGAAACTCTGCGCCGAAGCGCGGATCTCGATGAAATCGCCGTCTCGCGTCACATCGAGCCTATCGAGCGTGCGCACCGGCGATTTCGCCTGACACTGGACGGAGCGAAACGTCGTGAAGTCGTGATGGCCGACGAGCCGCTGGGCTGCTTCATGCATGGCTTCGTGATCAAGCGGCTTCGGAACCCACCAGACACGCTTGCGCAGGAGCGCGGCATGGGCCCTGCGGTTCAGGATGCGATAGAGGTAATGCCGTTTCAGCGCCGAGAACCGGGCATCGAAATCATCGGCCACCACCGCGACGTCGACCACGGCGATCCGTTCCCTGGCGAGCCGCAGATGCGCATTCAGCGCATTCAGCAGCGTGAACGGCGTCCATTCGCGGGCAAGATCGAGGTGCACGACCTGACCTTCGGCATGGACGCCCGAATCGGTTCGTCCCGCGCCCTTGATCGTCACTTTCTCGCCGGCAATGCGAAAGGCGGCGGCTTCCAGCCCGCCCTGCACCGAACGGCCATTGTCCTGCCGCTGCCAGCCGACATAATCCGTGCCGTCATATTCGACCGTCATCCGGTAGCGTGGCATCAGACAAGCACCGTGCCTGCGGGAAGCGGCGTGCCGCGCAGGAAATCGTCGGCGTCGAGCGCCTTGCCGCCGGCCTTCTGCAGCTTCAGGAGCCGCACGGCGCCACTTGCGCAGGCGATCGTCACACCGGGGCCTTCAAGCACCGTTCCTGCCCGCCCCTCGCCTTCGCCGAGCGCGCTTTCCAGCACCTTGACCCGATCCAGCCCGCGGCCGGTCGGCACCTCGGTCCAGGCACCCGGAAAGGGCGCAAGGCCGCGTATGTGGTTGTGAACCTCTTTGGCGGGGCGGCTGAAATCGATCCGGGTCTCGGACTTCTCGATCTTCTTCGCGTAGGTCACGCCCTCTTCCGCCTGGGGCGTCAGGGGCAGGTCGCCGGCCTCAAGCCGCACCATAGCCTCGGCCATCAGCCTCGCGCCGACATGCATCATCCGATCATGCAGTTCGCCGGCGGTCATGTTCTCGCCGATCGCGACCCGTTCAGAGAGCGCCACGGGGCCGGTATCGAGGCCCTTTTCCATGCGCATCACCATCATGCCGGTTTCAGCATCGCCTGCCATGATCGCGCGCTGCAGTGGCGCCGCACCGCGCCAGCGCGGCAGCAGCGAGGCATGGCCATTATAGGCACCAAGACGGGCGCCGGTGAGGATTGCCTCCGGCAGAAGCAGGCCGTAGGCGACGACGACCGCGACATCCGCGTCGAGCACGCGGAAGGTCGCACGGTCTTCCTCCTCGCGGAAATTGAGTGGCGTGCGGACCGGGATGCCAAGCAGTTCTGCGGCCTGATGGACCGGCGACTTGACCTCTTCAAGCCCGCGCCGACCGGCAGCGCGCGGCGGCTGGGTATAGACCGCCGCAATTTCGTGACCGGCTTCCGCCAGCGCCCTCAGCGTCGGAACCGAAAACGCCGGCGTTCCCATGAAAATGATCCTGAGCGCCATGTTCCGTCCTTTCGCGGCCGGTCAAAGCTTGTGCTTTGCGACCTTGCTGAATTTCTTGATCACCCGCTCGCGCTTCAGCCGCGACAAGTAATCGATGAACAGGGCGCCATCGAGATGGTCGATCTCGTGCTGAAGGCAGGTGGCGAGCAGGCCATCGGCCTCGATTTCCTGCTGCTTTCCGGCAAGATCGGTGTAGCTGACGCGCACCGAAGCGGGTCGCTCGACCTCGGCATAGAATTCCGGGATCGACAGGCACCCTTCCTCGTAGACCGAGCGCTCGTCCGAGGAGGTCAGGATGGTGGGATTGATCACCACCAGAGGATCTTTCTCCTCGTCCTCCTTGTTGGAAACGTCGATCACCAGCATCCGGCGCGGTATGCCGACCTGGATCGCGGCAAGGCCGATGCCCGGAGCCTCGTACATGGTCTCCAGCATATCGTCGGCAAGTTTCTTCAGGTCGGCGTCAACGCGCTCGACGGGGGCGGAAACCTTGCGCAGCAAGGGGTCCGGCAAAATGATGAGTGGCATGGTCGTCATGGGCCTCAAATAGCGCAAACTTGTCGCCACGCAAATGGTTTCGTCGTTTTGCACGGTGGACTGAACGGGAAAGTTTTACGTGTTCACGTTTTGATCTTTTCTTTCGGTGAGCATCTGCTAGGCTGGCCACATGTGAGGGAATGCCATGAACAGCCTGTCCGAGTTGATCCTGACTGCCGATCCCATGGTCGTCGCGCTCGTTGCCTGCGTGCTCGTGCTGCTCGGGGTGCTCGCCTTCGCGCTCAGGCGCGGCGGGGGAAAGCGGGAGGATGTGCTCACCGATCAGCTGCAGAACCTCGTGCAGGCGCAGAGCGAGATGCAGGGGCGGATGGCGACCATGGCCGAACTCTTCGGCAGCCGCCAGTCGGAGCTCAATGCCGCGCTCGGCTCCAGGCTCGACGGCCTCAGCCAGCGCATTGGCTCGACGCTGCACCAGCAGCACCAGACCACGCATGAAAACCTCCGGCGACTGCAGGAGCGGCTCGCCGTCATCGATGCCGCGCAGAACAACATCCAGTCGCTGGCAAAGGACGTCGTCGGCCTTCAGGCGATCCTCTCCAACAAGCAGACCCGCGGCGCCTTCGGCCAGGGACGCATGGAGACGATCATTGCAGACGCCCTGCCCTCCGGCAGCTATCATTTTCAGGCGACGCTTGGAAACGGCACCCGCCCCGATTGCCTGATCGACATGCCGAACGGCGCCCCGCCGCTGGTCATCGATGCCAAGTTTCCGCTGGAAGCGTGGAATGCGCTGCGCGACAGCGCAAGCGACGAGGAGGCCCGCGCCGCAAAGCAGCGCTTCCGCCGCGATTTTGATACCCATATCCGCGACATCGCCGGCAAATACCTCATACCCGGTGAGACGCAGGACACCGCCTTCCTGTTCGTCCCCTCCGAATCGATCTTCGCCGACATTCACGAGCAACACGAGGCGATCATCCAGCGCGCGCACGCCCGCCGCGTCGTGATCGTCTCGCCGACCCTGCTGCTGCTCTCGATCCAGGTCGTGCAGGCGGTGATGAAGGATCAGCGCATGCGCGAGCAGGCCCATCTGATCCAGGGCGAAGTCGCGCATCTCATGGGCGACCTGACACGTCTGAACGAACGGGTGGAAAAGCTCGCCGGGCATTTCTCACAGGCCCGTCAGGACGTCGAGCAGATCCGCGTTTCGACAGGCAAGATCGCCCGGCGCGGCGAACGTATCGGCGCGCTTGAATTCGAGGTGAAGGAGCCCGCAGTGACGGAAGAGGAGCGGCCGCTGTCGCCTTCGGACCTCGGCCGCATGAAACTCAGGATCGTCGACGAGGACTGATTGTCATCATCGCCCGCCTCCCATAAAACATCCCGATCGGCCCTGAGCGCTGGCGGCGGGCCTATAAATTCGGGAGAACACCATGATCACGGTCTTCGGTTCCATCAACATGGACCTCATCGCCACGACGAAACGCCTGCCGGAACCGGGCGAGACCGTGACGGGGACATCCTTCGCGACCGCGCCGGGCGGCAAGGGCGCGAACCAGGCTCTCGCAGCGCGCCGGGCTGGCTCCCGCGTCGCAATGGCCGGCGCCGTCGGCACCGATGAATTCGCTGGGCCGGCAACGGCGCTTCTTGACGCTGCCGGCGTCGATCTCTCCGCGCTGAAGACAACCGATGGCCCGACGGGGACCGCCATGATCCTCGTCGGCGGCGATGGCGAGAACGTCATCGTCATCAATGCCGCCGCCAACGGCACGCTCGATGAAGCGGACGCCAGGGCCGCCGTCGACAGCATGGCGGCCGGCGATATCCTGATGCTGCAGCTCGAAATCCCTGCCCCCGCCATTCGCACAGCACTCGAGGCCGCGCGGGCGAAGGGTGTCAGAACCGTGCTCAACACCGCGCCGCTCACCGACGAAGCCGCCGAACTCAGCCTGCTCGCCGATATCGTGATTGCCAACGAGACGGAATTCGAGCGCCTCGTCGGTGCCAACGAACTCGGCGACGCGGGCCGTGCCGCGATGCTGAAGACCCGCCATGATGAGACCGGCCAGACGATGGTCATCACGCTCGGTGGCGATGGCGTCATCGCCGTGCACGAAGGCGCCTTCCACAAGATCGACAGCCTGAAGATCGAGCCCATCGACACGGTCGGCGCCGGCGACACCTTCTGCGGTTATCTGGCAAGCGGCCTCGACCGCGGCCTTGCCTTCGAGGAGGCGGCCCGCCAGGCGGCGGTGGCCGGCGCGCTTGCCTGCCTCAAGCCCGGCGCCCAGCCGTCCATTCCGGTGATCGCCGAGGTCGAGGCGAGACTTTAAAGTCTCGCCAGGCGCTCGGTCAGAAGCGCGAAGAAGCCGTCGGCATCGGCCTTGCCGATGACCATGGCGTTCTGCTTGCGCTCCGTCACACGCCACCAGTCGATCACGGTCTCGCCGAGCGTCAGCTCCGAGGCGGTCTCGATCTCGACATTGCACATCCGGCCGGAGAAAAGTTCTGGCCGGATGAGGTAGGCCGTCACCGAGGGATCATGCAGCGGGCCGCCATCGGAGCCGTATTTCTCGATATCGAAGCGCTCGTAGTAGCGCAGCATCGCCGCCATCGCCTGCGCCGCGGGCCGGCCGATCGCATCGATGCGCTCGACCCGCTCCTTGAGGCAGAGAAGCTGGTGGGTGACGTCGAGGGGCATCATCACGATCGGAATGCCAGCGCCGAAGACCGCCTTTGCCGCCTCCGGGTCGACATAGATGTTGAACTCGGCCGAGGGTGTGATGTTGCCGCCCTCGAAATAGCCCCCGCCCATCAGCACGATCTCCTGGACGCGCGCCACGATATCCGGCGCCTTCTCGAAGGCGGTCGCGAGATTGGTGAGCGGCCCCAGCGCGCAGAGCGTCACGGTCTTTTCCGGCTCGGTCCGCAAGGTTTCGATGAGGAAGTCGACGGCGTGCGCATCCTGCAGCGGCATGGTCGGCTCCGGCAGGTCGGGGCCATCGAGGCCGGTCTTGCCGTGAACATGTTCGGCGGTCACAAGGTCCCGATTCATCGGCTTGTCGCAGCCGGCAAAGACGCGGATGTCGGGGCGGCCGGCCAGTTCGCAGACGATGCGGGCGTTGCGCTTGGTCAGCGCCAGCGGCACATTGCCGGCCACCGCCGTGATGCCCAGCACCTCGATCTCTTCCGGGCTCGCCAGCGCCAGCAGGATGGCGGCGGCGTCGTCCTGTCCGGGGTCGGTGTCGATGATGATCTTGCGGGCGGCCATGCGTCTTCTCCTGTAGCGGGCACCAGTCTGGAATGTGAGCACTGCAGCCTGGACATTCACTTGTCAAGCAAGCCAGCCCTTGCGATCACGGCCATGACCGGCCATATGGAAAGGGCAAGCCCGGAGCCGAGCCATGCCGAGAATTGATCTGAGGATCGACCCGCATTACCTGGAAAATGCCGCGCGCGATGGCCTGAAGGGCGGAGCCGGCTATCCGCCTTTCGACGTCTGCTGGTTCCCGGATGAGCCGGATGGCGTTTTCCTGCGCATCACGCTCGCCGTTGCGGGCTTCGCCGAGGACGAACTCGACGTCGTGGCCGAAAACAGCGTACTTTTCGTCAGCGGCCTGCAGGAAGAGCGGGCCGAGGGCGAGTTTCTCTATCGCGGCATCGCCGGCCGGCAGTTTCGCCGCCAGTTCACCCTTGCCGACGGCATGGATGTCGTCGGCGCCAGCCTCGAACGCGGCCTTCTGGAAATCGATATCGCCCGCAGGCCGAAAGAGGTACGGAAAATTAATATTTCCGTTTCAGACTAGCCTTCAAAGACTGGCCGCGCCCGCGGCCGCCCAAGGTCAGGAAAGGCATCCATGAAAACCCCGAGCGCGAACTTCGCCCGTGAAGCCGAACAGCTAGCCGCCTTCGGCGCCGGCAACCTTGGCTATTTCCGCGCATTCGAGCGCGAGGAGGCCCTGAAGCGCTTCCCCGAGGCCGAGCTGAAATCCGCCGAGACGCTCTGGGCCCTGTTTGCCGCTGACGGCACGCTGCTGCTTCTGACCGAAAACCGCACCAGCATCTTCTTCAAGGCGATGGAAGACGAACTCACCACCGTCACGCTGCACTGAGACTTACGGCAATCGACGGAAGGTGAGATAGGCGCTGCCGCGCCCCTCGCGCCGGGCCTTCGCCTCGTAGCGCGTGCTGGGCCAGCCGGCAAACGGCGTCAGCCAGTCCTGCGCTTGCCGTGCCGTCCAGGCGAAGCCGCCATGGCTGCGGCAATGCAACAGCGTCCAGTTGACATAAGTATCGATGTCCGAGGCAAAGCAGAACAGCCCGCCCGGCTTCAGCACACGGTGGAAGCGGGCGAGATTGGCCTGAGAGACGAACCGCCGTTTCCAGTGTTTCCGCTTCGGCCAGGGGTCGGGATAAAGAAGATCGATCTGATCGAGCGAGCCATCGGGCAGCCAGTCGAGGATGTCGACAGCATCGTCATCGTAAAGCCGGAGATTGCCTGGCGGATCCACCTCGACCTCGCCCAGGAGCTTGGCCATCGAATTGACGAAGGGTTCGATGCCGATGAATCCGGTCGCGGGGTTTTCCCGCACCCGGTGCATCAGATGCTCGCCGCCACCGAAGCCGATCTCGAGGCGAAAATGTTCGACATCGGCGGCAAAAAGGGTGGCCAGCGCGGCTGGCCGAGGCGAAGCGGGATCGAGCGCAAGCCGAGGCAGCAACTCGGCGAGATTGCGCGCCTGCCGCTCGCGCAATGCCTTGCCTTTGCGCCTTCCGAAGAAAGCACGTCCCGTCTGGTTTCCGCTATCTGCGCTCACGAGCCTACCGTCAGTTCTTCAGCGCCTGCTTCAGCGGACGCACGAGGTCAAGCTTTTCCCAGGAGAACGAGCCGTCACGGCCAGCCTTGCGACCGAAATGGCCATAGGCGGAGGTCTTGGCGTAAATCGGCTTGTTGAGCGCCAGGTGGCGACGAATGCCGGAGGGCGAAAGGTCCATCACCTCGCGGATCGCCTTCTCGACGGCTTCCTCGGTGACCTTGCCGGTGCCGTGCAGATCGACATAGACGGCGAGCGGCTGCGAAACGCCGATGGCGTAGGCAAGCTGGATGGTGCACTTTTCGGCAAAGTTCGCGGCAACGACGTTCTTGGCGAGATAGCGCGCGGCATAGGCCGCGGAGCGATCGACCTTGGTCGTGTCCTTGCCGGAAAAGGCGCCGCCGCCATGGGGCGCTGCACCGCCATAGGTGTCGACGATGATCTTGCGGCCGGTAAGGCCGGCGTCGCCATCCGGCCCGCCGATCACGAACTTGCCCGTCGGGTTCACATACCAGACGCAATCATCGGCAATCGGCAGCTCGCCGAGAGCTTCGCGAACATAAGGTTCGACGACGCTGCGCACCTTCTTGGAATCCCAGCTCTCGTCGACATGCTGGGTCGAAAGCACGATGGAAACGACCTCGGATGCCTTGCCGTCCTTGTAACGCACGGTCACCTGGCTCTTGGCATCGGGGCCAAGCAGGGCAACCTCGCCCTCGCCGGCCTTGCGGGCCTCGGCCAGCGTCTGGAGAATGCGGTGGGCGTAATAGATCGGCGCCGGCATCAGCTCAGGTGTCTCGCGGCAGGCGAAACCGAACATGATGCCCTGATCGCCCGCGCCTTCGTCGCCCTGGCGATCGGATGCGTTATCAACGCCCTGCGCGATGTGGGCGGACTGGGCATGCAGAAGCACGTCGATGCGGGCCGTCTTCCAGTGGAAACCGTCCTGCTCGTAACCGATGTTGCGGATGGCGCGTCGGGCGGCAGATTTGAACCGCGACGGATTGACGATTTCCTTGCCGTTCTTGTCAAGCTTCATCAGGCTCGGCGGCAGGCGGACCTCACCGGCGATCACGACCCGGTTGGTGGTCGCCAGCGTCTCGCATGCGATGCGGACCGACCACGGGTCGACACCGGTCTTGACGGCCTCGCGATAGACGAGGTCGACGATTTCGTCGGAAATACGGTCACAGACCTTGTCGGGGTGGCCTTCGGAAACGGATTCGCTGGTAAACAGATAATTGCTGCGCATCGGGATTCCCCACATAGAAACTAGCCCGATTTGTTAGTCATTTCGCGGCGAGATGACAAGCGCACAACGATATAAATATACCTTTATGTCCAATCGCGAGGCATGCGGATGCGCGCAAGCAGAAGGCGGTTATGGCCGCCTTCCAGCGCTGCTAGGGACATTTTCTCGCAGACGGGTATCTATTCGGCTTCAGCAGCCAGCGTCTTGACGAGATCCACCAGCTTGCGGCGGACCTTGGGGTCGCCGATCTTCACGAAAGCACGGTTGAGCTGCAGCCCCTCGGAGGATGAGAGGAAATCGACCACATAGCTGGAGCTCGAAGCTTCGGCCATGCCCGTCGCGCTGCGGGCCTGATCGCCCGGCGCATCTTCAAAGAAGAACGAGACCGGTACGTTGAGGATCGTGGAGATGTTCTGAAGCCGGCTGGCGCCAACGCGGTTGGTGCCCTTCTCGTACTTCTGGATCTGCTGGAATGTGATACCCAGGCTTTCACCAAGTTTCTCCTGGCTCATGCCCAGCATGGTACGGCGCAACCTGATCCGACTCCCAACATGCACGTCGATGGGGTTCGGCTTCTTTTTATTTTCTATCATTTTTCTTCCTAACTTCGCTAGCCTGACAAGCGGCCGTGGCCGCCACCCAGTCAGATGGACATACAACCATCGGATTTCGGCGAGAAAAAGCCCTAGTTGAGTATCAGGCGTCGGTACTATGCAATTTTAGGGTAAACGGGTCAATTACGCGCCAATTATAAAACCTTTGGGTGAGTTATCTATCCCTAAAGCAAATTTTCTAGTCACGCGTATAAGACGAATAGCCTTTCGTATAGCCTATTTTGCAGCCTTTGGATGCAGAATGTGTACATCGAGAAATCCACGCGTGTCGAAAGGCAAACGATCTCTAACACGTCCATGAGCGTCTACAACCGCCGTGACCCCATTTTCACCGACGCGAATCAGTGGCTTGCCAGTCTCGATTGCGCGCAGCCGCGCCTGCATGAGGTGCTGGAACGGGCCGGGCGTGTAACCGAACCACGCATCATAGGTTACATTGAGCAGCGCCACGGCGTCGCCGGTGCCATCGGCCACCAGCCGCGGAAAGACAGCCTCGTAGCACACCAGCGGGAACAGGCTGGTGCCGTCCGGCAGAACCAGCATCTGGCGGTTGGCGGCCGGCACATAGCTTCCGGGCAGCCGGGTCAGGGCCGAAAGGCCGATGGAGCGGAAGAAGTCCTCGAAGGGCAGGTATTCGCCGAAAGGCACAAGGTGCGTCTTTCCGGCTATGGACACGGTCTCACCCTCGTCGTTGAGCACATAGACGGCGTTATGGAACTGCGGCCAGCCATCCGGCTTGCGGCCGGCAAACCGGGCCGCGCCGAGGATCAGCACCTGTCCGGGCTGCAGCATGCCGGAAATGGCGGTGCGTGCATCCGGACGCTCTTCCAGCAGGAAGGGGAGCGAGCTTTCCGGCCAGACGATCACGTCCGGCGGCGGCGTTCCGGGCGCCGGCGGTTCGGACGAGAGTGCCATGAGCGTTGCGAAAACCTTGCCCCGCCCCTCTTCCGTCGCCCAGTCCTGATCGTCGAAATCCGGCTGCACCAGCCGGAAATTCAGCACCGAACCGGCCGCCGGCTCCGGCTGCGACAGGCGGTGCCAGCCATAGCCAAGGCTTGAAACCACGATCACCATCGCGGCAGTGAGGCCTGCAATACGGCCAGACCGATCGGCCAGAAAGGCGGGAGCGCCGAAGACGAAGACGGCAAGACCGCCCATGACATAGATGCCGGTCAGCCGGTCGGCCTGCATCAGGATGGGGACCGGCATGGCGGTATAGCCGATGGCGTTCCATGGAAACCCGGTGGCGATGTGCCCGCGAAGCCATTCTGCGAGCACCATCGCGATCGCGAAGGCCAGAAGCCTGAGCGGCCCGCCGCGCCAGAACGGCGCGGAAATGGCGCCGGCCAGTCCGTAAAACAGCGCCAGGACCGCCGGAAAGCCGAGAACGGCGAAGGGCAGCGCCCAATAGGCTCCGTCCTTCCAGATCGCCACACCGAGCCACCAGAGGCCGAAAACGAAATAGCCGAGACCGAACCACCAGCCCGCCGCAAAGCCCGCCCGCACCCGCGCAATGCCGGCGCGGTCGGCAAGCGCTCCGTCGATCACCAGCACGACCAGCGGCATCGCGATGAACATCACCGGCAGAAAGCCGAAGGGCGCGAGCGCAAACGTGGCAAGCGCGCCGGCACAGACGAGCGCGACAATGCGTTCCACGCGGCCGAGCCCCCGAAGATAATCCGCCAGGCGTTTCAACACAAAATCCCTGCTTGCCGCGCGGCATGGCGCCCGGATTTCAAAAGAAGACAAGAGCCGTCCCGCCCTCGCCCGAATAAGCGACCAGCCTGCCGATGGTCTCCCCCCGGCAGGCTGTTGGCGGGAGGCTATTCTGCAGAGCCGCTCGTCTCGTCCGCCGGGCGGGCGGTATCACCGCGGCCCTCTTCCTGATCGGCGATGCGGGCGGCGAGGCGCCTGCGGACCGGGCCGCGCTTGCGCAGGATGCGTACCCGGCGGATCCGGCGCGGGTCGGCATCGAGGATGTGAACCTCGAAGCCCGGCAGCGACTGGATCACCTCGCCGCGCGCCGGGATCCGGCCGATCTCGGAGAAGATCAGGCCGCCGAGCGTGTCGACATCCTCGGCGTGATCGTCAATATCGAAGTCGGGGCCGATGGCTTCGGCGATGTCTTCCAGCTCGATGCGGGCATCGGCCAGGAACACGTCGTCGGAAACGCGGGTAAACATCGCCTCCTCGCTGTCATGTTCGTCGTCGATCTCGCCGATGACCATCTCGACGATATCCTCGTGCGAGACAAGACCATCGGTACCACCGTATTCATCGATGACGAGCGCCATCTGGGTACGTCCGGCCTGCATGCGCTGCAAGAGGTCGGAGGCCAGCATGGAGGGCGGCACGAACAGCACCGGGCGGATCAGCCCTGCTTCGACGATCGTCTTCTGCAAATTGACCTTGGCGAGATCGAGCACCGGCTGCGGGGTCTTTGATGGCTTCTCCGGCGCCTTGGAATCACCGTCGCGGGCCGCTGCGGGACGCGCGCGTCGGCGACCACGGGCCTGCTTCGACAGATAGGCCAGAAGATCGCGGATATGCACCATGCCGCGCGGGTCATCGAGCGTCTCGCAATAGACCGGCATGCGCGAGTGGCCGCAATTCTCGAAGACAAGCAGCAGCTCGCCGACGGAGATGCTCTGGTCGATCGCGTCGATATCGGCACGCGGCACCATTACATCCTCAACCCGCACCTCGCGGAAACTGAGGATGTTGTTGAGCATGGCGCGCTCTTCGGGGGAGAAGTCGTTGTCGCCGGAGTTGTCGGTTGAAAGGGCATCCTCAAGGTCTTCGCGCAGGCGCGATGCTCCATGTCCGTTACGCCGGAAGCGCAGGAGCAATCCTCTGAGGGGTGAGCCCGCTGGTTTCAGCTTGTCCAAAGCCGGACTGTTGGGCTCTTCGATGGTAGATCCGTCTTCCGAATCCTGGCCGCTCTCTTCGGTCGGCACGATCTGTCGCTGGTTCATCTTTCCTTGGGTGCTAAATCGGGTCACTGCCCTGATAGGGATCAGATAGGCCAAGTGTGGCCAAAATGCGAGTCTCCAAGCCTTCCATCAGTTCAGCTTCTTCATTTTCGATATGATCATAACCCAAA
This sequence comes from Martelella endophytica, assembly GCF_000960975.1. Lineage (NCBI taxonomy): Bacteria > Pseudomonadati > Pseudomonadota > Alphaproteobacteria > Hyphomicrobiales > Aurantimonadaceae > Martelella > Martelella endophytica. The sequence goes on from NZ_CP010803.1 coordinate 4,212,226, forward strand.
AGATGCAGAAATCCATGCACCAGAAGATGGGTAAGGTGATCCTCGAAGCTCTTCTCGAGTTCGTCCGCCTCGCGCGCGACGGTCTCGTAGGCGATCACGATATCACCGAGCATCGGCCCTGGCATGTCGCCGGGGGCGACGGGAAAGGCGGGAAACGACAGGACATTGGTGGCCTTGTCCTTGTCCCGCCACTCCGCATTGATTTCACGGATGGCCGCGTCATCGGTAAACACCAACGAAAGCTCCACCGGTATCACCGGAAACGGCTGACCTTCCTCGGCGACGAGATAGTCCGCTGCTGCGCCGATCACCCGGCCGGAAAGCACCTCAAGCGCTGCCTCGTCCGCCCAGCCATCGGCCTCGCGGCTCACCTGATAGTCAAACTCGACCATGTTAGTCGTTTTCGCCTTCGGCTGGCCCAGCCGCAGCGGGGGCGCGACGTCCTCCTTCATAGGCAGCCACAATACGGGCAACCAGAGGATGACGCACCACGTCCTTGTCGGTGAAACGCACCGTCGAAACCCCCTCGACGCCGGTCAGCACATCAAGCGCCTCCACCAGACCGGACTTGACGCCGCGCGGCAGGTCGACCTGGCTCGGATCGCCGGTGACGATCATCCGCGAATTCTCGCCGAGACGCGTCAAAAACATCTTCATCTGCATCGACGTCGTGTTCTGCGCCTCGTCGAGAATAACGGCCGCGTTGGTCAGCGTGCGGCCGCGCATGAAGGCAAGCGGTGCGATTTCGATGACACCCGCCGTCATCGCGCGCTCGACGCGATCACCGGGGATCATGTCATAGAGCGCGTCATAGAGCGGGCGCAGATAGGGATCGACCTTCTCCTTCATGTCGCCCGGCAGGAAGCCGAGCCGCTCGCCGGCTTCCACGGCGGGACGCGAAAGAATGATCTTCTCGATGGCGCCGCGCTCCAGAAGCTGGGAAGCGTAGGCAACAGCAAGATAGGTCTTGCCGGTACCGGCCGGACCGACGCCGAACACCAGTTCGTTGCGTTCCATGGCGCGGATATAGGCGTCCTGCACAGGCGTGCGGGCGGCGATCGATTTCTTGCGGGTCGAAATCTGCGACATGGAAAGACGCGCCTTGCGTTCCATGGTCGGCAGGGTCAGCTGGTCGTCGGCGGCCTGGGCCATGCGAATGGCGCCCTCGACATCGGATTTTTCCACCTGTGCCCCTTTCTGAAGCTGGGCATAAAGATAATCAAGCGCGCGTCGCGCCTGGTGGGTTGCAAGCGTGGACCCGCTCAGCGCGACGGAGTTTCCGCGCGGAACGGCCGTTATGCCCAGCTGCTTTTCCAGAAGTTTCAGATGCTCGTCAAACTGGCCGAACAATTCGCTGGCGTGGCGGTTGTTCTCGAAGGTGAGCACGAAGTGGCTTGCGTCAGGCCTTTGCGCGTGCTCTGCGACCATTTCAGTAGCGTTCAAGCGGTTCAGCTCCTTGGTAAAACCCGAAAGCGCCGCAGAACCGGCCCGCGACCGGCATCAACGGCGTCCTGTCCATTACAATTGTGGGGGACATAGACGGAGTTAAGTAGGCAGAAATGTGAGTCTCTTCTCGCCTGTCACTCTTCATGATGAAAGGCTAAACGCGATTCCACGTTTTGTGAAGCGAATTGTATTTGCCGGCTGTCAAATTCACCGGGCTGTCACAGTCAACCGATGCGGGTTGCGGCAAGGCTGTTGGCGCTTGCCTCGGTGATCTTCACCCGCACCATCTGCCCGATCTCGGACTCGTCCGCGGCGACCACCACGGACTGCAGCCAGGGCGAACGGCCGATCATCTGGCCTTCATTGCGGCCGGGCTTTTCGAGCAGGATATCCATCTCCATGCCGATCCGCGACTGGGCGAATTCGAGCTGGTGACGCGTCAGCAGCGCCTGAAGCCGCTGCAAGCGCCCCGCCTTCTCGTCTTCCGGCACCTGATCCGTCAGTTCGGCGCCAGGTGTGCCCGGACGCGGCGAATACTTGAAGGAGAAGGCCTGCGCATAACGCACCCTCTCGACAAGCGCGAGCGTCGCCTGGAAATCCTCTTCGGTCTCGCCCGGAAAGCCGACGATGAAATCGCCGGACATGGCAATGTCGGGTCGGGCTTCACGGATGCGCTCGATGAGCGCGAGATATTCCTCAGCCGTATGCTTGCGGTTCATCGCCTTCAGGATCCGGTCGGACCCAGCCTGCACAGGCAGGTGCAGATAGGGCATCAGCTTGCCGAGCTCGCGATGCGCCTGCATCAGCCGATCGTCCATGTCGCGCGGGTGGCTGGTGGTGTAGCGCAGCCGCGCAATGCCTTCGATGCTTGCGAGTTCGAACAGCAGGTCGCCAAGCCCCCATTCGGCGCCATCTTCGCTTTCGCCATGCCAGGCGTTGACGTTCTGGCCGAGCAGCGTGATTTCGCGCACGCCGTTTTCGGCAAGCCGCCGCGCCTCATCAAGGATCTGCTTCAGCGAGCGGGAAATCTCCGCGCCGCGCGTATAGGGCACCACGCAGAAGGTGCAGAACTTGTCGCAGCCTTCCTGCACCGTCAGAAAGGCCGAGACATTCTTCGGGCGCGCGCCGCGCTCCTTCTTCGGCAGATAGTCGAACTTGTCCTCGACGGCATATTCGGTATCGACCACGCGCTCGCCGGCCTTGGCCTTGACGAGGGCCTGCGGCAGGCGGTGATAGGTCTGAGGACCGATGACGACGTCAACGGCGGGCGAGCGGCGGAGGATTTCCTCGCCCTCGGCCTGAGCGACGCAGCCGGCAACGCCGATCAGCGTCTCCCGGCCTTCGGCCGCGCGCGCGGCCTTCAGGTCGCGGTAGCGGCCAAGCGCAGAATAGACCTTTTCCGCTGCTTTCTCGCGGATGTGGCAGGTGTTGAGCAGGATCAGATCGGCGTCCTCGACATTGTCGGTGGGCTGGTAGCCATCGGCTGCCAGCGCCTCGCCCATGCGCTCGGAATCGTAGACGTTCATCTGACAGCCATAGGTCTTGATGAAAACCTTGCGCTGGTTGTCAGCGGCCGTCGCCGCACTCTGCCGGATCAATGTCGTTTGCTCTGTCATGGCGGCCTTTTAACGTTAATTGGCGCGCGAGAAAATCAAAAAAAATCGTCAGCGCCCGCGCAGGCGTTCGGCGAGCATCTCGCGCATCCGCGCCTCGACCTCGGCTGCGGCCTCCTTGCGCTTCGTTTCGGCGTCGAAGACGACGCTCTCGCCGAAACAGACGTCGACATCAAGCGCGCGGGCATCGATCACGCCGGCAAGCGATGGCAACATCTCGACATCGCCGGGCCAGGCGACGATCGGTCGCTGGAACCGGCCCATCGGCATGCCCTGAATGCCGGTATAGGCGACGACGGCCGGCTGCACATGAACCTTGCCGGAGGGCGAGAACGGCACGGCGCTGGAAGCGGCGCCGAACAGCGAATACTTGATCGGCCACAACCGGTTGCCGTCAGACGTCGTTCCCTCGGGAAAGAGGATGATGATCTCGCCACCGGCGAGCCGCTCGGCAATCGTATTCACCTGCTTGTCGGCGCCACGCCGGTCGGCACGCTCGATGAATACCGAATTCTGCAGCCGGGCGAAGAGGCCGAAGACCGGCCAAGTCTTCACCTCCGACTTGGCGATGAAGGCGACGTCGGCGATGCGGCCAAGCACGACGATATCGAGCCAGCTCGTGTGATTGACGGATAGCAGCAATGGCCGGGCGCGATCGATCTCGCCATGGACATGGATGCGGATGCCGAGCACGAAGCAGGCGACCATGTGCCAGTAGCGCGGCAGCTTGCGCGCGAGCTTCCAGCCACGCCAGAGACAGAGGATCTGCAACGGCGACAGCACGATGGTCGTGATCAGCAGCACAATCGCGACATATGCGTAGCGCAGATAGCGAAACGGCGATGATGCAGGCCCCACGCGCTCGCCCTCCCCGGCCCTGTCAGGCATGTTCGGCAATTCTTTCATGGTCTTCCCGCCGAAGCCTCATAAACCGAAATCGGGTTAGCCGAGTTCGCGGCGCATGACAAGCGCGCTCGAGCGGCTGCCATCGGCGTGGGCGTAATAGGCCTTGCGGCGGCCGACCTCGACGAAGCCAAGCTTGCGGTAAAGCCCGATCGCCGGCTGGTTCAGCGCGTCGACCTCGAGCAGCATGTAGGTCGCCCCGCGCGCCCGCGCCTCTGTCATCGCCGCCATCATCAGCCGCCAGCCGATACCGCTGCGCGCATGGCGGGCGTCGGTGCAGATGGTCAGAATCTCCGCTTCCTCATCAACACTCCGGGCCAGCACGAAACCGGAGGCCGGCGGGCGGATGACCCGGTTGGTCTGGCGCATGATGAAGCCGAACACCGGCTTCTGGCCGAGAAGCTTCCTAAGCTCTCCCGCGCTCCAGGCATGGGTAAACCGCTGGCGATGCAGCTCCGCCGCAAGCCCCAGATGCTCGTCTTCCAGCGGAAAATGCTCGAATTCGGCGTGCCTGCGCCAGAAGGTCGGGATCATCGGGGAACCTCCCATCGATCTCCCCCCTTGAGGGGGAGATGTCGCGAAAGCGACAGAGAGGGGTAAACCCTGTCCAATTGAATCAGAATGAGCGACTCGCGCTGCACCCCTCTCTGCCCCTGTCGGGGCATCTCCCCCTCAAGGGGGGAGATCGAAGGGAGCGTTACGGCGAGGACTGAAGACATGGCCGCCGCCTCACGCACGCGGAAGGGTGAAGCCGGCTTGGGGGCGGGCGTCGGCGGCGCGGAGGTAAAGCGGAGAGACGGAAGCACCGGGGGTGACGGTCAGGCCCAGCCTGGCGATGGTCTCGATCTCGACATGATCGGCCGTGGACGCCTCACAAAGGCCGGCAATGATCGCACCGGAACCGGTGGCGACGGCATCGAAACGAGCGGCGAGCGCTGCGAGATCCTCGTAGGCGGTGGCGGCGGGTTCTAAGAGGATGGCGCCATCGGAAGCGTAGACAGCGGAGAAGGCCTCGCCGCGGCGGGCATCGATGGTGACCAGAACCGCACGGCCGGGATGTGCAGCCAGCTGCTGCTCGCCCAGCACCGCGAGCGAGGAGACGCCGACGCATTCGCAGCCGATCGCCAGCGCCAGGGCACGGGCGGCGGAAACGCCGACACGGATGCCGGTGAACGAGCCGGGACCGATATTGACGGCGATGCGGTCGATATCCTGGAGCGTAATACCCGCCTCGTGCAGGCAGGCGTCGAGAAGCGGCATCAGGCGCTCGGCGTGGCCCTTGCCGATGGTCTCCACGGCACGCGACAGCACGACGTCGCCATCAGCGATCGCGACCGCGCAATCGGCGGAAGCCGTATCGAGCGCCAGAATGATCATCTTGCCCCCCCGGGGAATGCCGTTCTCAGACGGCTTCCACGTGCTCCACCTCGGGCACGAAGTGATGCAGAAGGTTCTGCACGCCGTGCTTCAGGGTCGCCGTCGAGGACGGGCAGCCGGAGCATGCGCCCTTCATGTTGAGGAACACCGTGCCTTCGCGATAACCGCGGAAGGTGATGTCGCCGCCATCCTGCGCCACGGCAGGACGAACGCGGGTCTCGAGCAGTTCCTTGATCGTGGCGACAAGCGTCTCGTCGCCGGCATCGAAGAATTCCTCGCCGCTGTCGTCATCAAAGACGGGCGCTTCGGCGGCCATCACCGGCGCGCCGGACATGAAGTGCTCCATGATGGCGCCGAGGATCGCCGGCTTCAGGTGCTGCCACTCGGGCTCGCCCTTGGTGACGGCAATGAAGTCGTAACCGAACATGACGGCTGTCACGCCCGGCACGGCAAAGAGCCGCGTTGCCAGCGGCGAGACAATCGCGTCATCGGCGGAGCGGAATTCGGCATTGCCGGCCTCCATCACCACCTTGCCAGGCAGGAATTTCACGGTTGCCGGGTTCGGCGTGGTTTCGGTCTGGATGAACATCATCATCTCCAAATCGGTCTTCGGGCGGCCTCGCCGCGCAAGTGGCCGGTCGAAAGACCGGCACTGATTTTTCCACCCCTATATCGGCCCTTTGGCCGCGATCCGCAAGGCCGATGGTCAGCAGAGTGCGTCGATATCGCCGTCATCAAGCCCATCGGGCAGAACGGTGACGGGAATGGTGAAGGCCCTGCCGCGCCCGGCAAGCAGCGAGACCAGCGGCCCCGGCCCTTCCTTGGCGCCGCCGGCGGCGAGCACCAGGATCGCGATATCGCGGTCTTCCTCGACGGCGGCATTGATCTCCTCGGCGCGATTACCCTCGCGGATGACGATCTCCGCCTCGATGCCGATCGCTTCGCGCACCCGTTCGGCAGCGCGGTTGGCGATCGTTTCGGCCTCCTCGCGCGCCTCGGCCCGCATGATCTCCTGCACGCCGATCCACTGCTGGACGTCGTGCTCGGGGATGACATAGAGCAGCACCAGGCCGCCGTTGGAATTCTTGGCGCGGCGGCCGGCATAATGCACGGCGCGGGCACATTCGGGCGTATCGTCAACGATCGCCATGAATTTGCGGCGATGGCCGGTCTCGCCGGAAAGACGCTTGGAAACCATGTTCGCAGCACTCCGTTTCGATGATGCAGCCAACCGTGAAAGCGGGCTGAACAACGCGTGATCTCAACACGTTTCAGCCCGTTTTCAAAGGAAAAATCCGGTCACGCTGCGGCTCCGGCCGAACGGCCGGTCTGGCGCCACCTTATCACAAATGGTGAAAAATCAAGCGTCAGAGCAGACCGACGATGTTGTGAACATCCTTCATCGTCTTCTCGGCGATCGCCCCTGCCCGCTCGCCGCCATCCTTCAAGACGGCGTCGATATGGGCGGGATCGTCCAGCAGTTTGCGCATCTCGGCGGTGATCGGCGACAGCACGGTGACCGCGAGATCGGCGAGCGCCGGCTTGAATTGCGAGAACTGCTGGCCGCCGAATTCGGCAAGCACGTCAGCCTTGGTGCGATCGGAAAGCGCGGCGAAGATGCCGACGAGATTGTCGGCTTCCGGCCGGCCCTTCAGCCCGTCGACTTCGCTCGGCAGCGCATCCGGATCGGTCTTGGCCTTGCGGATCTTGCGGGCGACGGTGTCGGCATCATCGGTCAGGTTGATCCGCGACAGGTCGGAAGGATCCGACTTCGACATCTTCTTCGAGCCGTCCTTCAGGCTCATGACGCGCGGCGCCGGGCCTTCGATCAGCGGCTCGACCATCGGGAAGAAGGCGTGCACCGGCTCGTCACCGACGGTGATGTCGATGCCCGTGCCGCTCTCGCGGATCTTCTTCGCGAAGTCGAGGTTGAACTTCATCGCGATGTCGCGGGTCAGTTCCAGATGCTGCTTCTGGTCGTCGCCGACCGGCACATGGGTGGCGCGATAGACGAGAATGTCGGCGGCCATCAGGCTCGGATAGGCGAGCAGGCCGAGCGAAGCGTTTTCGCGGTCCTTGCCGGCCTTGTCCTTGAACTGTGTCATCCGGTTCATCCAGCCGATGCGGGCGACGCAGTTGAAGATCCAGGCAAGTTCGGCGTGCTGCGGCACAGCCGCCTGGTTGAAGACGATATGCTTCACCGGGTCGATGCCGGAGGCCAGATAGGCCGCGGTGATCGAGCGCGTCTGGCCCTTCAGGTCGTCATGGACGAGCTGCGCGGTGATCGAGTGCATGTCGACGACGCAGTAGATGCAGTCCATCTGGTCCTGCAGCGCCACGAACTTGCGCAGCGCACCGAGATAATTGCCGAGGTGAAGGTTGCCGGTCGGCTGCACGCCGGAGAAGATTTGCGGCTTGAATTCGCTCATGTCTGGTCTCTTTCGGACGGGTGGAAGGCCCGGATGGTTGAATTTTTATCGGTGCGCTTATGCACGGCGGTGCGGGCGGCGTCAAAGAAAATTGCGTGGCCTCACCCGCGCTTCACCAGCCGTTTCAATAGCGCGCGATTGACGCCGCCGGTGGCGAGCACGAGGCCGAAATAGACGACGAGCGCGATGGCGAGCAGCAGAATGATGCCGCCGAGCTGGACGAGGAACGGCGTTTCCGGCTGGAACCATCGGGAATAGTGCACCGCTGCAAACTTCACCGCACCGGCCATCGCCCCGCCGGCAATCAGGATGAGCGGGATGCGTCGCAGCAGCAGGCTGTCGAAGCGGAGCTGGCCGCTGATGACGAGTGTCGATGCGAGCAGCACGACGTTGGTCCAGCCCGACACGACTTCGGCGAGCGCGATGCCGCGTTCGGCGAGGATCGGGAACAGGCTGATGGCGAGAACGGAATTGATGACGACGGCAATCAGGGTAAAGCGCATCGGCAGCTTGGTGTTCTCGCGGGCATAGAAGGCGGGCTGCAAGGCCTTGGTCAGCGCGAAGGCCGGCAGTCCGAAGGCATAGACCGTCATGATCGCGGCGACCAGCGCCGTGGTCTCCGGCATGAAGGCGCCACGCTCATAAAGCACGCGGGTGATTTCCGGCGAGATCGCCATCAGCCCGAAGGCGGCCGGCACCGTCAGGAACAGCACGAATTCGATGGTGCGGTTCTGGACGTGCGAGGCCTCGGCAACATTGCCGGCCTTCAGCGCCCGGGACAGCTCAGGCAGCAGCACCACGCCACCCGCGACACCGACAACGCCGAGCGGCAACTGGTAGAGCCGGTCGGCATATTGCAGAGCCGCGATCGCTCCCTCCTTGCCGGAGGCGACCGCCTGGCCGATGATCTGGTTGATCTGGATAACGCCGCCGGTGATGGCAGCCGGCACGGCAAGCGCGATCAGCCGCCTGATCTTCGGCGTCATCTTCGGCATGCGGAAACCGAAGCGGATGCCGGCGCGGCGCACATCGATGGCAACGACGGCAAGCTGCAGGATACCGGCAACGAGAACGCCCCAGGCGAGATAATGCGCCATCCGTTCGGGGTTGGCACCCTGATAGACGCCGTAGCCGAGGACGGCGATCAGGACGACGTTGAGGAAGACCGGCGCGATCGCCGCAGCGAAATAGCGGTGCAGCGAATTCAGCATGCCGCTCATCATCGCCATCAGCGACATGCAGATCAGATAAGGAAACATCACCATCGACAGGCGGACGGTCATGTCGAACTTGTCGGGGTCGCCGGCAAAGCCCGGTGCGATGATGAAGCGCACGATCAGCGGCATCGCCAGCTCCATCACCAGGGTGATGACGAAGAGCGCCGAGAACAGCACGCCGAACACCTGCTCGGAGAAGCGCTTGGCACCCTCCAGCCCGTTCTCCTCGATCTCCTTTGAGAACAGCGGCACGAAGGCGGCGTTGAAGGCGCCTTCAGCAAAGAGCCGGCGGAACAGGTTAGGGAACCGGAAGGCAGCGTAGAAGACGTCCGCCATCGGCCCCGTGCCGAGGGCGGCCGCCATCATGGTTTCGCGGGCAAAGCCGAAGATACGGCTGGCCAGCGTCGCGCCCCCGACGGTCGCGAACTTGCCGGCGAGGCTCATTGAGCGTCGTCCTCGTCCTTCCCGATGTCGCGCCCGGCCTCGGCCGGCAGCAGCATGCCCGGCGGCATGCCCTTTCGATAGGCGTCGCTATTGTCGTCGAGCACCGCTTTCATCCTTTCAACGATTGCCGCCTGGCGGTTCTCATTGGTGATTTTGGCGCCAACGAGGTCGGTCACGTAAAAACTGTCGATCACCTTCTCACCGAAGGTGGTGATGCGCGCCGACTGAATGTCGAGCGAGAGCTCGGAGAGCGTCTGCGTCACGTCTGCAAGCAGGCCTGTGCGGTCGAGGCACTCGATCTCGATCACGGTGAAGACGTTGGAGAGCAGGTTCGATACGGAGACATGCGGCTGCACGGAGAAGGGCTTCGCCGCCTTGCGCTCGCGCGAGCGGGTGGCGATCACATCGGGCAGGCGCTTGCGGCCGGAGAGCACATCCTCGATCAGCTTGCCGATCGTGGTTGCCCGGCGCAGCTCGTCGGCATCATCTTCGAAAGCGCGGTTGAGCAGGACCGTGTCGAGCGCGCGGCCGTCCGTGGTGGTGAAGATCTGCGCATCGGCAATGTTGGCACCGGTCGCCGCGCAGGCACCGGCGACGATCGACAGAAGCCGCGGATGGTCGGGCGCCAGGAGCGTGATCTCGGTGATGTCGTGGAACGCGTGAGTGCGAACCATGGTCGCAAACAGCTTGCCGTCCTTGTCGGCAGAGCGGATGAAGCGGGCATGGCGCACCTGATCCTCGAGCGGCACGGAGAGCAGGTAGTTCTGGTACTGCAGGCTCGAATATCTCTGCCGGTCGGCATCGCTCCAGCCGGCAAGCGCTTCCGCCAGCGCTTCCACGGCGCGCTCGGCGCGGGCTTTGCGCGACACCGCGGAGAAGCCGCCGGAGAGCAGGATCTCGGTCTCGTAGTACAGCGTGCGGAGAAGCTGCCCCTTCCAGCCGTTCCAGACGTCCGGGCCGACGGCGCGGATGTCGCAGACGGTGAGGATCAAGAGCAGGTTCAGCCGGTCGAGCGACTGCACCTGGTCCGAGAAGTCGATCACGGTCTTGCGGTCGGAGAGGTCGCGGGTCTGCGATGTCATCGACATCAGCAGGTGCTTATCGATCAGCCAGGCGACGAGTTCGGTCTGCTTCGCCGTCAATCCGAGACGCGGGCAGAGCTTTCGCGCCACCCTTGCGCCGGCGATCGAATGATCTTCCTTGCGGCCCTTGGCGACATCATGCAGCAGCACGGCGACATAGAGCACGGTGCGATCCTCGATGCGGCCGATCAGGCTTGCCGCCAGCGGATGCTTCTCGGAAGCGCCCTCGCTGTTTTCGATTTCCGACAGCACGCCAACGGCGCGGATCAGATGCTCGTCAACGGTGAAGTGATGATACATGTTGAACTGCATCATCGAGACGATGCGGCCGAATTCCGGCAGGAAGCGGCCGAGTACGCCGGCTTCGTTCATCCGCCGGAGATAGAGCGCCGGATCGTTGCGGGAGGTCAGAATGGACAGGAACAGCCGGTTCGCCTCATCCTTCTCGCGCAGCTCCGCATTGATGAGCGATAGCGAGCGGGTGACGACCTTGAGAGCGTCCGGGTGGAATTCGAGGTCGTTGATCACCGCGACGTAGAAAAAGCGGATGATCGCCACCGGATCGCGACGGAAGACGTCGGGATCGGCAAGGGCGATACGGCCAGAATCATTGACGAACTCGATGGACCCCGGGATCTTGCGCTGGCGCCGTGCAAACTTCGTCCAGACCCGGCCGATGGTCGGCGCCGCCTTTGCCTGCTGCTCCTCGAGATCCGAGCAGAAGATGCGGGTAAGATCGCCGACATCCTTGGCCACCAGGAAATAGTGCTTCATGAACCGCTCGACCGCCGAGAGCCCAGGCCTGTCCTGATAGCCGAGCGCCCGAGCAATGTCGTTCTGGATCTCGAAGGACAGCCGCTCCTCCGCCTTGCCGGTCAGGAAATGCATGTGGCAACGCACGGCCCAGAGAAAATCCTCGGCCCGGTTGAAAAGCTTCATCTCCTGTCGCGACAGCACGCCGAGCGACACCAGTTCGGAGGGCTCGCGCACACGGTAGAAATACTTGGCGATCCAGAAAAGCGTGTTGAGGTCGCGCAGCCCCCCCTTGCCCTCCTTGACGTTGGGCACGACGAGATAGCGCGTATCGAAAGACTTGCGGTGGCGCTCGTCGCGCTCGGCAAGCTTGGCGGCGATGAAATCGGGGCCGGTGCTGGCGACGATCTCCTTGTCGAAGCGCCGCTCCAGCGTATTGGCGAGCGTCTTGCGACCGGCGATGAAGCGCATCTCGAGGATCGAGGTGCGGATCGTCATGTCGGCCTTGGAGAGCTTGATGCATTCATCGACATTGCGGGTCGCGTGACCGACCTTCTGGCCCATGTCCCAGAGCATGTAGAGAATATATTCGATCGCCTGCAGCGTCTCTCGGCGGTCTGAACCGTTGATCAGGAACAGAAGGTCGATATCGGAACCCGGCGCCAGCGTGCCGCGGCCATAACCGCCAACGGCGGTGACGGTGAAATCGCTCGCCGCATCGGGAAAAAGATCCTTGGAGACGAGGTTATGCAGGGCGATCAGTATCTGATCCTGCAGCCAGGAAATCCGCCGCGCACAGCCCAAACCGGTACCGTCTTCCTTCAGAAGCGTATAGGCGTGCTCACGGCCGAGGCGGTTCACCTCCTTCAGATGCGCGAGCAGGACCTGACGGGTCTTGTCCGTATTGCCGCCATTGCGCCTGGCAATCGCCCGAAGCTCCGTCTTCAGCGCCGACGGATCGAGGATATCCGTCATCGCGAACAGGTCGGTCTCGGCGGTTTTCAGTTGAGCAGCCTTGTCGCGCTGCGCCTCTGCGGTGGTCTGCATTGCATTGCCTTTTTATCGGCGGATTGCGCCTTTGATGGCTTTCTAGAGCAAATCAGTCGCCAAGGGAAATGTCCTCGCTCAATTTCCGCTTCAGCGCATAGAGCGCATCCAGCGCCTCGCGCGGCGTCATGTCATCCGGCTTGAGCGTTTCAAGCAGGGCCGTCACCTCGGACGGCTTCTGCGCGGCCGGGTCGGCTCGCATCGCGGTCTGGAACAGCGGCAGGTCGTCGATGAGGTTCGCGGCCGGGTTCTTGCGGTCGGCGTCCTCAAGTCGCGCCAGCACCGATTTCGCCCGTTTGACGACGGCTGAAGGCAGGCCGGCAAGGCGTGCGACCTGGATGCCGTAGGAGCGGTCCGCCGCCCCCGGCCCGACCTCGTGCAGAAAGACGACATCGCCCTTCCATTCCTTCACCCGCATCGTCGCGTTGACGAGACGCGGCAGCTTTTCGGAGAGCACCGTCAGCTCGTGGAAGTGCGTCGCGAACAGGCCGCGGCAGGTGTTGACGTCATGCAGATGCTCGACCGCAGCCCAGGCGATCGACAGGCCGTCGAAGGTCGCCGTGCCACGGCCGATCTCGTCGAGGATCACCAGCGAGCGGGGACCGGCCTGGTTGAGGATCGCCGCCGTCTCGACCATCTCGACCATGAAGGTGGAGCGGCCGCGGGCGAGATCGTCGGACGCACCGACGCGCGAAAACAGCCTGTCGACAATGCCGATATGGGCGCTTGCCGCCGGCACGTAGGCACCGATCTGGGCGAGGATGGCGATCAGCGCGTTCTGCCTCAGGAAGGTCGATTTACCGCCCATGTTCGGGCCGGTCAGCAGCCACAGGCAGCCCTCGGCGCCACCATTCCTCGGCGAGAGTTCGCAATCATTGGCAACGAAGGGGCCCGCCGACTGCTTGCGCAGCGCCTGCTCGACAACGGGGTGACGCCCGCCCTCGATCTTGAAGGCGGTGGTTTCGTCCACCATCGGCCGGCAATAGGCCTCGGCCTCTGCAATCACCGCGAAGGCGGCGGAGACGTCGAGCACCGAAAGTGCCAGCGCCCCGGTCTTCAGGCGCTCGGCCTCGCCAACCACATGGGCGCGCATCGCCTCGAACGCCTCGAGTTCGATGGCGAGCGCCTCGCCGGCGGCATTGGCGATGCGGCTTTCGAGATCGGCGAGCTCGGCGGTGGTGAAACGCATCGCGTTCGCCATGGTCTGCCGGTGGATGAACTTGGCCTTGGCCGCATCGCTGCCGGTCAGCGCCTGGGCATTGCCGCTGGTCACTTCGATGAAATAGCCGAGCACGTTATTGTGCTTGATCTTCAGGCCCTTGACGCCGGTCTCTTCCGCATATTGCGCCTGCAGCCCGGCAATCACCCGCCGCGATGTATCGCGCAGTCCCCTCGCCTCGTCGAGCCCGTCATGCGCGCCTTCACGCACGAAGCCGCCATCGCGCTTCAGCAGCGGCAAGTCGTCGGCAAGCGTTTCGGCCAGCCGCGTTTCGAGATCGCCGGGCAGATCGCGGAGCGCCGCCAGCGCACCGGCGAGCTCCCCCGGCAGTTCGGCGCCGGTGAGCGCATCGCCGATGGCGCGGGCCACTTCGAGACCGCGCAGGATGGCACCAAGATCGCGCGGGCCGCCGCGATCGAGCGCAAGCCGCGACAGCGCCCGCGGCATGTCCGGCAGCTCCTTCAGATAGGCACGCACGCCATCCTGTCGCGATGCGTCATCGAGGAAGAAGGCGACCGAATCGAGCCGCGCATGGATCGCGTCGGGTTCGGTCAGCGGCGACATCAGCCGTTCGCCCAGAAGCCGGGCGCCACCGCTGGTGACTGTGCGGTCAATGGCCTTCAGCAGCGAGCCGTCACGACCGCCCGCCATGGTGCGCACCAGTTCGAGATTGGCGCGCGTGGCCGGATCGATGAACATCCGCGAGGCCGAGCCGTCCTGCTCGGGAATGCCAAGCGGCGGCCGCTCGTTGATCTGGGTCTTTTCGACATAGGCAACGGCAGCCGCGGCAGCCGAAAGCTCGGGACGGGAAAAACGGCCGAAGCCATCGAGCGTCGCCACGCCGAAGAAACGGGCAAGCCGGTCCGTTGCCGTGGCGCTGTCGAACAGCACCGCAGGCTGTGGCGAGACGACACGGCCGAGCAGGTCGAAGACCGGCCGCAGCTTCTCCTCGGAAAACAGTGTGTCGGCGACGATCAGCTCGCGCGGCTCGACACGCATGATGTCGGCCGCCAGCCGCGCCTCGGTGGTGGCGGAAACGCGGAAGATGCCGGTCGAGATGTCGATCCAGGCGAGACCATAGGAGGCCTCCCCCTCGCCGCGGATGCGCGACAACGCCATCAGGAAATTGCTTTCGCCGGGCGCCAGAAGCTTCTCTTCCGTCAGCGTACCCGCTGTCACCAGACGGGTGACATCGCGACGCACCACCGACTTGCCACCGCGCTTCTTCGCCTCCGCCGGGTCCTCGGTCTGCTCGCAGACCGCGACCCGAAAGCCGAGCGCAATCAGCTTCTGCAGGTAGTCATCGGCGGCATGCACCGGCACGCCGCACATCGGAATGTCGCGGCCGAGATGCTGGCCGCGCTTGGTGAGGGTGATGGACAACGCCCGCGAGGCCTGTTCGGCGTCGTCAAAGAACAGCTCGTAGAAATCGCCCATGCGGTAGAACAGCAGGAGATCCGGGTTTGCCGCCTTGATCTCGATATACTGCTCCATCATCGGCGTTGCCGATGCGCGGCTATCCTCGGAAATCAGTTCTTCGGTCGGGATACGATCTGCCACGGTCACTTGCTGCGCTCGCAATGAAGGGATGTTTTCCTTTCATCTGTCACGATTTGCCGGCCGCCGGAAGAGCGCAACGCGAGAAAGCTGGGCAAAACGTGGATGTGCGCGGATGCCGCGCAAACGCCGCCACACATGACGCCGACCAGCGGTCGGCTCAGCTCGCGAAACGGCCTGCGTCGGCACCGTAATAATTGATGTAGCGATCGGAGATCGATGCTATCGGCAGCACCACCAGCACGTCGGTGGTGTTGAAGGCATGGTCGACGACGGCGCCATCGCCGATCATCGCGCCGAGGCGCAGATAGCCTTTCACCAGTGGCGGCAGCGCCGTCAGCGCGCGGCGTCCCGAAACCTCTTCCGCCGGCAGCATGTTCATGTCCACGGCAAGCTCCGGCCGGGCCGAAACCGCCCAGTCGCCGGTGGCACGGGCATTGTGGTAGAGGAAGGAGAGCGCCGTGGCGTGGGCCGCCGGATCGGTTCCGTGAAACGAGGCGCAGCCGAACATCACGCCGATATTGTGCTTCAGCGCATAGGCCCAGTTGCCCTGCCAGAGCAGCTCGACCGTGCGCTTGGAGCGATAGTCGGGCAGAACGCAGGAGCGGCCGAGCTCCATGAAGCGGATATCCGGATGGCGGGCGACCAGCGCCTCGGTCAGGTATTCGGAATCGGAATAAAATCCGCCGTGCTGCATCGCCACGTCCTGGCGGAGCAGGCGGTAGGTGGCGACGATCTGGTCCTCCGGATCGCCGTCGATATTGCGGTCAAGCACCAGAAGGTGGTCGCAGATGTCGTCCCACTTGTCGAAATCGCGCTTGCGCAGCATGGCTTCGGCCGGAAGCTGCGCCTGCATCTCCTCGACGAACACGCGGTAGCGCACAGCCTGCGCCGCATCGATCTCGCTGTCGGTCAGCGCGATCCGCGTTTCCAGGCTGCCGATCCTGCCGAGCACACCATCGGTGGGGACGCTTGCGGGCGCCGTGCCCATGCGGTCCCCAGGCTGAAGGTAGTCAAGCGCGTCCATCGTCATGATATGATCCGGATCGTTTGTCTTGGATGTCATAAAGCATTTAACTGCGACAGGTTCGTGACAGCCGCATCCCGCTTCCTCAGGTTGTCTCGGGCGGCGCAAAGCTCCTTGGCTACATATCCACCATTGCGCCACTTGCAACTGCGGACAACCGCTCTAAGAAAAAGTCTAGTACAAGCAAAAGGGGTCGTCCAGATTCTTTTGAAAATCAGGATGATATGTTCCCGACAACATTTCATGTAAATATCTGATTTGCCGTTGCAATCATGCGGTTTTTGATCGGCGGATCAACGCTTGTCGGTGTCGGCCTGTCTGGCCGGGAACAGGAACTCCTGCACGAAGATCAGCACGGCGCCAACGGTGATATAGCTATCGGCAAGGTTGAAAATCGGGAAGGTCCAGTTGCCGACGTGGAATCGGATATAGTCGACGACTTCGCCGTAAATGAAGTGGTCGATGATGTTGCCGAAGGCGCCTGCCACCACGAGCGCAAAGCCGAAATGGGCAAAGACTTGGCCCGGCGCGGTGCGCCGCCAGAGCCAGAGCACGACCGCGACAATCACAAGCCTGAGGCCGACCAGCCCCCAGCCGTTGGTGTCGGACAGCATCGAGAAGGCGATACCGGGATTGTAGGTCTTGTAGAGCCCGAGGAAGGGAATCACATCGATGGGCTGCTGCAGCGGCAGGTAGATCTCGACCGCATACTTGACGGCGGCATCGAGAAGTACGGCAACGATCACGAAAAGGACGGCCGGAAACGGACGCGAAAGCGGCGAAGTCATCGGCCGGAGGCCTCCCTGTCATCAAGCGCCAGCAGGTGGCGGCGCGCCTCGTAGAGCATTACGGCGGTAGCGACCGCGAGATTGAGCGAATCGGCCCTGCCCTGCTGGGGAATGCGTGCCAGCCGGTCGGCGCCTTCGGCGAGTTCCGGTGGCAGGCCCTGCTGTTCGTTGCCCATCAGCAGAACCGTCGGGCGCTTCGCATAGTCGATGGTGCGGTAGTCGACCGAGCCCGCGAGATGGGTCGCGACGATTTCGGCGCCGCTCTTCTTCGCCCAGGCCAGGAAGTCCCTCGGATCGGCCCGCGAAACCGGGATCGCGAACACCGAACCCATCGTCGCCCGCACGGTCTCGATCGAAAACGGATCTGTCGTCTCGCCGACCAGGATCACGCCGGCGGCACCGGCGGCATCCGCCGTGCGGATGATCGTGCCGAGATTGCCGGGATCGCGGACGCGGTCGAGCGCGATATAGGTCTCGTCCTTTGCCGGAGCGATATCGGCAAGCGGCCGGTAGCGGCTCGCAAACACGCCAACGACCATCTGCGGATTGTCGCGCCGGGTGATCG
This sequence comes from Martelella endophytica, assembly GCF_000960975.1. Taxonomy (NCBI): domain Bacteria; kingdom Pseudomonadati; phylum Pseudomonadota; class Alphaproteobacteria; order Hyphomicrobiales; family Aurantimonadaceae; genus Martelella; species Martelella endophytica. The sequence continues at coordinate 4,229,693 of NZ_CP010803.1, forward strand.
CCCCCAGAACCTTTTCCGAGACCTCCAGCACCAGCCCGCCGGAGGCGACGGTCTTGGCCGCCGCCTTCTCCACAGGCGGCTTGCCCTTGGCGGCCTTGGCGTAGATCAGCGTGCGGATCGACCAGCCGAGTTCCAGCGCGTCGATGACGAGCTTGAGCCCTTCGGCCAGAAACGTGCCGCTTTCCTCGCGGTGCTTTTTCTGGCCGAGCGCCCTGATATCCTTGATGATCGGGTTGGAGAGGCTGGTGACCTCCTTGACCGTGCCGACGCGCGGCGCGCGTTCCTTGTCGAAGCTCATTGTGGCAACCACCGCGCATAAAGTGATGTCGAAAGCGCCCTGCCCGGCTCGGTCCCGGAAAGGCCGCCCTCGCGGATGACGAGTTCGCCCGATTCGACCACGCCGCCGAAGCCGCGCATGGTCTCCATCATCAGTTCATGAACCGAATAGAAGCTGGCGCGGATCGAATAGGCGGTCAGCACGAGGCCCATGGCATCAGGCTTCAGGATCGAGCGGCAGAGATCGAGCATCCGCGGCAGGTGTTCGAACAACTGCCAGACCTCACCATTGGGACCGCGGCCGAATTTCGGCGGATCGGTTAGGATGATGTCGTAGTGGTTGCCGCGCCGCTCCTCGCGCTCGATGAACTTCATCGCGTCGTCGCAGATCCAGCGGATCGGCTTGTCGTTGAGACCTGACAGCGCCTGGTTCTCGCGCGCCCAGCCGATCGCCTTTTTCGAGGCATCGACATGGGTCACCTCGGCGCCGGCTGCGGCAGCCACCAGCGAAGCGACGCCGGTATAGCCGAAGAGGTTGAGCACCTTCGCCTTCTGACCGCCGCGCCTTGCCTCCAGCACATCGCGCATCCATTGCCAGTGGGCAATCTGCTCGGGAAAGACGCCGACATGGCGGAACGAGGTGAAGCGCCCCAGAAAGTCGATATCCATGATCCGGAGAGGCCAGGTCTCGCCAAGAGCGGCTTCGGGGAAACGCCAGCGGCCCATGCCGTCTTCATCGGTATCGCCAGTGAAGATCGCATCGGCCTTCGCCCACACCTTCTCTTCGAGCAAGGGCGGCCAGAGCGCCTGCGCTTCGGGGCGGACGATCCGGTAATTGCCGTATTGCTCGAGCTTCAGCCCATGGCCGCTGTCGATCAGATGAAAACCGTCCGCGGAGACGGATTCGAGAATATGCGGAATACGCTCGGCAGGCCGGTCGCCATCCTTCAGCGCCACCCATTGCGGCTCCGGCTGGCGCCGTTCGGATGATTTGCTGCGACTATCCTCGCGCTGAGGGCGTGTGACATCGTTCCCGCGCTTCTTCGGCGGATGCGCTGGCGCCGCCTTCCGGCGCGCCCTGTCCTGTCTAGAAGGCGTCATGACAGCCTCGGCATTGATCGGAAAACGCGCTTTAGCATTCCCGCGCCCGCGATGAAAGCCCGCTCAGGCGGAAGGAAGCTGGTCGAGTGGACGGGCACCGGCGATCTGCTCGGCGCGGGACTTGTGCTTGTCCGCCTCTTCCCGCCAGAGCGCAGCCTCGCGCGTCGAATGGCGGGCGTTGCGGCGATGCTTGCGCTGCGCCACCCAGGTGAAAAGCGAGCCGAGAACGGCCCCCAGAATGAAGGCAATGAAGATATAGACGAAGAACGGCGCCGACACCGACAACACCGTGTCGTCAGGCCTGAATGGATTGAGCGCCATCGTCACGGCGCCGCGATTGGCCACCGAAAGAAGCACAAGCACAATCCCGATCGGCAGAAGAATCAGGATGTTGATCAGCTTTCTTGTCATTTCGTCCGCCCCTGCGGTTCAGTCTTTCTGATCGGGGTTGAGGCGCTCGCGCAGTTCCTTGCCGGTCTTGAAGAACGGCACCCACTTCTCCTCGACGAAGACAGTGTCTCCGGTGCGCGGGTTGCGCCCCGACCGCGAAGGTCGGTTCTTGACGGAAAACGCGCCGAAGCCGCGCAGTTCCACCCGGTTGCCTGCGGCGAGCGCATCGGCAATCTCGTCGAGGATTGCGTTAACGATGTTCTCGACATCGCGGTGATATAGATGCGGATTGCGCTGCGCCACAATCTGGACCAGTTCCGACTTGATCACGCCTTGCCCCTCAAATCCATGATTTTCATTACCATTTACTTTGCCCCACCGACAGGAGGCCGTCAACAAGGCCGAGCTGTTCCAGCATGTCCGGCCTCAGAAAACCGCCAAGCCCGAGCGTTTCAAGCGCCCTGCCAGCCACCCACGCCAGATTGAAACCGAATTCGTCCCTGTTTACGCCATCCCACGAGCGGATTTCAAGATCGCCGTCGACGCCCTGATCGGCGAGAAACGCCCGGATGTCATCGCGGTTGCCGATCTCGTCGATCAGGCCGGCCTCGAGAGCCTGGCGACCGGTGAGGATGCGGCCGTCGGCGAGCGCAAATGCCGCCTCGCGCGGCATCGCGCGTCGTTCCGCGACAAGGTCAACGAACCAGTCATAGGTGTCCATCACCAGCGCCCGCACCATGTCCTGCGCTTCGGGGCTGGCATCGGTGAAGGGCGACGGCTCGGCCTTGAGCGGCGCCGACTTCACGGCGTCGACCGAAACCCCGAGCTTGTCGAGCAGTTCCTTGGCCTGCGGATACATGAACAGGACGCCGATCGAACCGGTGATCGAGGTATTGCCGGCAAAGATGCGATCGCCGGCGAGCGCGATCATGTAGCCGGCGGAGGCCGCTTCACCACGGATCTCGCTGACAACGGGCTTCTTTTCGGCGACCGCGCGGATCGCCTTGTAGAGCACTTCGCCACCATAGGTCGTGCCGCCACCGGTCGACAGCGAGACGATCAGGGCGCGGGCACTCGGGTCATCGCCGATCTCGCGGATGGTTTCGAGCATGATCTCATCGTCAACGACGAGGCCGTTGATCGACAGTTCGGCGATATGGGGACGACCAAGGGCGGAAGACGGACCGGCATAGACGCGGTAGACGAGCGCGACCAGCACCACGGCGATGATGATCGCCACGGCCCGCCACCAGCCAACCCGCCGGCGCAGCCGCCTGCGTTCGAGAATGTCCGAAATGTTCATGTCTTGTCCTGCCGCCTCGCCGACCTCTGCCGGCGCCAAGCCCCTGCTCAAGCTTCGCGAATGTGCGCGGCCATGCCCCCATCTGTCAATCACGGACGGTGTTTTTATGCAGTAATCCTTGTTCGGACGGTCAAAACATACTACCTCGTTGGAGCCGGCACCAAGGTCCGCCATCTGGGCGGTAACGCGCTCTCGTTACAGCGGAGCGAGGCGGCCGCCGGAACAGATGAAAACGGAACACGATGAGCATATCGCAGGCAGAAAACGGTATCCCGCCCCGGCGGAGCGTGGACGCGGCCTTTCGCAAGGCGGCCAAGCATTCGCGCCATGTGCGCCTGCTGAAGGTGCTACTGCCGGTTGCCGCCCTTCTGATCACCGCCGGCCTGATCGCCGCGACGCTGCTGCGCGACATGGTGCCCGACAATCTTTCGCTGGACGCGGCCTCGATCGAAAACGGCATGATCGTCATGACCAATCCGGGCATGTCAGGGCGCAACAAGGACGGGATTGCCTATTCGCTGAAGGCGGATCGCGCGCTTCTGCCGGCCGCCGATCCCGATAACAGCGACGTCACGCTGGAGAATGTGATTGCCACCGTACCGGTGGACGACGGCGTGACGGCGGTCGTCAACGCGACCAGCACGCTGTTCAACCGCCTCACCGAGCAGCTCAATATCGGTGAGCCCTTCACCATCAAGCTTTCGAACGGCATGACGGCCGATTTCCAGTCCGCCAATATCGACATCAAGGCGGGCACGCTGGTGAGCAATGATCCGGTCTCGGTCGACTCGCCGCAGGCGTCGGTGGTTGCCCGAAACGTAAATATCACCGATAACGGTCAGAAAATTGAATTCGGCGGCGGCGTGCATGTTGAGCTCGCGCCCTCGGCGCTCGGCCAGCAATGAGGTTTTCGATGAACTTGAACATGATCTGGAATGGCATTTCGAAACCCGCAACCGTCGCGGCGCTTTCGCTCGCATCCGTGCTCGCGGTCCTGCCGGCTGATGGCTTTGCGCAGTCGACCCGCACGAGCGGCTTCCAGATTTCCAACGATCAGCCGATCAATATCGATGCCGACAAGTTCGATGTCGACGACCGCACCAAGCTCATCACCTTCACCGGCAATGTCGTGGCCATCCAGGGCGAGAACCAGGTGAAGGCGGGCAAGATGGTGGTGCGCTATGCCGGAGGCTCGACCGGCCTTGCCGCCGGCCAGGGCGATATCGAGCGCATCGATCTGAGCGAATCCGTCCAGCTCGACACCGCGACCCAGAAGGCAACCGGCGACACCGGCTATTTCGACATGACCAGCCAGCACTTTGTGCTGCAGGGCAAGCAGGTCGTGCTGTCTGAAGGCGGCAATGTCTTCGTCGGCTGCAAGCTGACGGTCAACATGGCCACGAGCCAGGCCAATCTCGATGCCTGCGGCGGCCGGGTACAGGTCAAGCTCAACCCGCAGTCGGCACCGCAGAGCAACTGACATCCATGCGCAGACAGACCATAACAAACGGCGAAGCCGAAGACGAACTCAACGGCAGCAAACGACCGCTCAACGGCGGCGATCGCTATCAGGGCACGCTGATCGCCCAGGGCCTGACGAAGACCTATCGCAACCGTCGCGTCGTCAACGGCGTTTCGCTGGTGGTGCGTCGTGGCGAAGCCGTCGGCCTGCTGGGCCCGAACGGCGCGGGCAAGACCACCTGTTTCTACATGATCACCGGCCTTGTCCCCGTGGACGAGGGCCAGATCGTGCTGCACGGCAACGATGTCACCCAGTTGCCGATGTATCGGCGCGCCCGCCTCGGCGTCGGCTATCTGCCGCAGGAAGCATCGATCTTCCGCGGCCTGACGGTCGAGGGCAATATCCGCGCCGTGCTGGAGCTGACCTCCCTGAAGAAAAAGGAACGCGAGGAAAAGCTCGAGCAACTGATGGAGGAGTTCGGCATCACCCGGTTGCGCAAGTCACCGGCCGTGGCGCTGTCAGGCGGCGAACGGCGGCGGCTCGAGATCGCCCGGGCGCTCGCCACCGACCCGGCCTTCATGCTGCTCGACGAACCCTTTGCCGGCGTCGACCCGATTTCGGTCAGCGACATCCAGAACCTCATCCGCCACCTGACACGCAGGGGCATCGGCGTGCTGATCACCGATCATAACGTGCGCGAGACGCTCGGCCTCATCGACCGGGCTTACATCATCCATGCCGGCGAGGTGCTGACGCATGGACGGGCAGAGGAAATCGTTGCCAACAGCGATGTCCGCCGCTTCTATCTCGGCGACAATTTCAGCCTCTAGGCTGACGATCGCGATCGCCCGACACACTCCCCGAGACCGCGAAACTGTGCTGCGTACCACGCAGGCAGATTCAGCCTTGATCAACAAGCAATTTTCGTGCCAGTCTATCCTTCAGAGGCTGAGGCGCCTGTCACGTTTTCCGGAGGCCGGGGGCAATCCGAAACGGTAGGGCGATGGCCTCGGAGGCGTCGCAATGTCCGGGGGGATGGTGCGCGCATCGTAAAGGGAGTTTCGCGTCCGCATGGCATTGAACGCCAGCCTTTTGCTCAAACAAAGCCAGTCGATGGTGATGACGCCGCAGCTGATGCAGTCCATCCAGCTGCTGCAGATGCCGCACCTTGAGCTTGCCCAGTTCATCGCTCATGAGGTCGAGAAAAACCCGCTGCTGGAACTGTCGAACTCGGACGAGACCCGCGGCGAGGATGCCGCCGACGCCGCTGAAGCGCCCGAGGCAGGCGCGATCGCGAACGACTGGTATAGCGACGACCAGCAGCCAAGCCCGCAGCTCGCCGAAAGCCTCGACAGCAACTACGACAATGCCTTCACCGACGATGCGCCGGCGATGCGGCCGGATGCCCCGGAGCTGATGAGCCAGTGGAAATCGATGCCCGGTGCGGGCGGTGACGACCATGTCGACCTCGACGAGTTCGTCGCCGAACGTCCTTGCCTGCGCGATCATCTCGTCGGGCAGATCGCCCTCTCCTTTCGCACTGCGGCCGATCAGGCCATCGCCCGCTACCTCGTCGACTATGTCGATGAAGCGGGCTATTTCCGGGGCGAGGTGGACGATATCGCCGCGCTCACCGGCGTTGCGTCCGCCGACGTCGTTGCTGTGCTGGCCCGGCTGAAGTCCCTTGATCCGCCCGGCATCTTTGCCGAATCGCTCTCCGACTGCATGCGCCAGCAGCTTTCCCAGACCGGCAGGCTCGATCCGGTGATGTCGGTGCTGATTGACAATCTCGACCTGCTGGCCCGCCGCGATTTCGCCCGCCTGAAGAAGCTCTGCGGCGTCAACGAAGACACCCTGCTTGCGATGCTGCGCGAACTGAGGACACTGAACCCGAAACCCGGCAGCGCCTTTTCGGTGGAACCGCCGGAATCGGTGATCCCGGACGTCATCGTCAGCGCGCGCGGCGATGGCGACTGGCAGATCGAGCTCAATCCCGAGACCCTGCCCCGCGTGCTGGTCAACCGTCCCTATCTTGCAGAGGTTCGCGCCGCACAGGGCATGTCGGAAGCGGATCAGAACTTCCTCAACACCTGCCTTCAGAACGCCAACTGGCTGACCCGCAGCCTCGACCAGAGAGCACGCACCATCCTCAAGGTCGCCGGCGAGATCGTGCGCCAGCAGGACGCCTTCCTGCGCCAGGGCGTCCACTATCTGCGGCCGCTGAACCTCAAGACCGTTGCCGATGCGATCAAGATGCATGAATCGACGGTCAGCAGGGTAACCTCGAACAAATACATCCTGACGCCGCGCGGCCTTTACGAGCTGAAATATTTCTTCTCGGTTTCGATCGCGACCGCCGATGCGACCGGTGACGCCCATTCGGCCGAATCGGTGCGCCACCGCATTCGCCAGATGATCGGCGCGGAGACCGCGGATGCTGTCCTGTCCGACGACGACATCGTCGCGATCCTGGCGAAAGACGACATCACGCTTGCCCGGCGCACCGTGGCGAAATACCGTGAAGCGATGAATATCCCCTCATCGGTGCAGCGACGGCGCGAAAAACGTGCCCACGCCAAGGTCATGGGATCATAGGCGAAATCGCGCCGCACCGCGCTGATGCCGGCCGCGGGCCCCGCCGCGTCATTGACTTGCCGGCCCATGAGGGCTAGAAGCCCGCCGCAACCGGGGCCTGGTGCGGGCCCCGACCCCATGCGCCGTTAAGGATGATGCGACTTCGGCTTTGGATTGCGACCCTGAATATGGAAACGGTGCTGGCAAACGGCCGAAAAATGCCCAAATAAAATATGATGGCCTCTGGTCATCAAGGGACAGCATCAGCCACGGCCGAAGGCCTTGGAGGAGTTCATGGGTTGGCATAAGCTGATGCTGGCAAACACCAGAAGAAGGGAAGATCATCCATGAGTGTGCGCGTCTCGGGAAAACAGATGGAAGTCGGCGAGAGCTTCCGCGAAAAAATCGAAGACCAGATCGAAGAGGCGGTTACCAAGTATTTTGATGGTGGCTATTCCAGCCAAGTGACGGTGGAGAAGGCCGGCAGCGGCTTCGAAGCCGATTGCAAGGTTCATCTCGACAGCGGCGCTGTGCTCCATGCCACCGGCAAGGCACATGACCCGCAGGCCGCTTTCGAAGCTGCTTTCGAGCGTATTGCCAAGCGCCTGCGTCGCTACAAGCGCAAGCTCAAGGATCACAATCACCACGACCATAACGATCTCGAAGTGGCCTATTCGGTGATGGACCTCCCGCCTGAGGGCGAAGATGAAATCCCCGAGGACTATGCGCCGGCGATCATCGCCGAGAGCAAGACCGAGGTTCGCACCATGGCCGTCGCGACTGCCGTCATGGCGCTCGACATGACCGACAAGCCGTTGATGCTGTTCCGCAATCCGGACAACAAGACGCTCAACATCGTCTACCGCCGCCCCGATGGCAATATCGGCTGGATTGACACGGCCGGCATTGGTGGCTGATCTCTAAAACCCGGCGGGTGCGCAAGCACCCGCCACAACTATGCCAGGACCTTCCGACATGGCTCTCGACGACCTGCTGAAACAGGAGGCGATCATTCCCGCCCTCAAGGCCAATTCCAAGAAGCAGCTGCTGCAGGAATTGTCTGCCCGGGCGGAGGCCATCACCGGTGTGCCCGAACGGGAAATCTTCGAGGTGGTGCTGCAGCGCGAACGTCTCGGCTCCACCGGTGTCGGCAATGGTATCGCCATTCCGCACGGCAAGCTGCCGAACCTCGATCACATCGTCGGCGTCTTCGCGCGCCTGTCGCATCCGGTCAATTTCGATGCGCTGGACGATCAGCCTGTCGATCTCGCCTTTCTGCTGCTTGCGCCTGAAGGCGCGGGCGCCGATCACCTCAAGGCACTGTCGCGCGTCGCGCGGCTTCTGCGCGACCCGGAACTGACCCGCAAGCTCCGCGCCTCCAATTCGGCAAGCGCCATCTACGCCTTCCTCAATTCGGACCCCGACACCTCGGCCGCCTGAGCGTCTTTGAGACCAAGGCGGGGCGATGCGCCGTCCCGGTTCTGGCTCTTATTCTCATCCATCCGTTGAACGGGTCAGCGTTTCCCAATCCGCAATTTCCTGCGTCATGTGTTCCAGCCGCTGGCGCACGAGCCCGAGCGCATCGCTGCCGAGCAATAGCTGCGGCGGCGGATTGTCGGAGGCCACAAGCGTCAGCACCGCCTCCGCCAGCTTGTCCGGATCGCCAAGCTGCTGACCGCTCTTTTCCTGGCGGGCCGTGCGGATCGGATCGAAAAGCGCATCATAGTCCGCAATCGACCGTTCGGTGCGGACCATCGAGCGACCCGCCCAGTCGGTCCGGAACGAACCCGGGCACAGCGCCGTCACGTGCACGCCGAAGGGCGCCATTTCAGCCCGCATGACCTCGGAAATACCCTGCAGGGCAAACTTGCTTTCACAGTAATAGGCGATCCCCGGCAGGGTGATCAGCCCGCCCATAGACGTCACGTTGACGATGAAGCCCGCGCGACGTTCGCGAAAGCGCGGCAGGAAGGCCTTGGCAACGGCGACGGCACCAAACACGTTGACGTCGAACTGACGACGCATCTCATCAAGGGAGGACTCCTCGAGAACTCCTTCATGACCGTAACCGGCATTGTTGATCAGCACGTCGACCGGCCCGTGCTCCGCTTCCGCCGTGGCGACGACATCCGGTATCCGGTCGAATTCCGTCACATCGCAGGAAACCACGCGAACCTCGGGCAGCCGTTCCAGAAGCGCGGTTCGGGCGGTTTCTGAGCGCACGGTCCCGATAACCCTGTGCCCCGCCTTGAGTGCGGCGGCGGCGATGGCAAAACCGAAACCGGAGTTCGCACCGGTGATGAAGAAGGTTTTGATTGACATGGAAGCCTCCTGAACTAAGTGAACGATGAATTGACAAATAATTCCGGATCACCCACCCAGACAGAGCAGATACTGTGAATACCTTGCACGATCCTATAAACGAGACCTTTCAAACCGCAATGACGGCGCTTGCCCTGCGGCTCGCACCGCGTCCCGGCTACAATCGCACGGCGCTCCCGTCCGTTCGCATTCTGAGGTCGAATACGGTTCTCGAGGATGTGCCCGTTCTCTACCGTCCCGGCGCGGTTTTCGTGCTTCAGGGCTCCAAGCAGGGCTTCCTCGACGGCAACATCTACCGTTACGATGCGGACCACTACCTCACCGTCTCCGTTCCGGTTCCCTTCCGGATGGCGTCGCAAGCGTCGCCGGAGACGCCCCTGCTGGCCGTCTATGTCGATTTCGATCTGCAGCTTGCGGCCGAAATTGCCGTCACCCTGGAGGCCGCGCAGCTGGATATCGCGACCGCGCCGGCGAAAAGTCTCGTTTCGAGCCCTATGGAACCTGCGATCGCCGACGTGATCCGGCGTCTCCTTGAGGCGCTGTCCGATCCGGCGGAGATTAGCGTTCTGGGATCGGCGCTGCTGCGTGAGCTGCATTACCGGGTCTTGATCGGCCCGCAGGGCGGAGCACTGGTCGCCGCCCTGAAGCAGCGCGGCGCTTCCGGCAAGATCATCCAGAGCCTTGCCGCCATTCGCGCGGGCTTCGCCGACGGGATTTCCGTGCCCGACCTTGCCGCAGCAGCTGGCATGAGCGTTCCGTCCTATCATGCGCATTTCAAGGCCCTGACCGGCAGCACGCCAATCCAGTACGTCAAGTCGATCAGGCTGCACGAGGCGCGACTGATGCTGGCTCGCCAGAAGGGGCCGATCGCGACGGTGGCGGCCGAGGTCGGCTATGCCAGCCCAGCCCAGTTCAGCCGGGAATTCAGACGACACTTCGGCCGCAGCGCCACCGAGGAAGCGCGCTGGATGCGGGAACATCTGGGTGAATTCATCTGAGCAAGGCCATAGCAAAAAGCCCCCGCGGTCTCCCGCGAGGGCTTGTCAATAGATTGCCGCGCCAACCGGCTCGGGTTACGGCGTCTCGACGCCGTGCTGCCCGTTCAAGACCTGATTACTCAGGCTTTTCAGCGGTTGCCGCAGGCTGCTCGGCCTTGGGGCCGCCCTTGGATACACCGACCATGGCCGGACGCAGCACGCGCTCGCCGATGGAATAGCCGGCCTGGACCACCTGAACCACGGTGTTGGCGGGAATTTCGGGGTTCGGAACCTCGAACATCGCCTGATGGAAGTTCGGGTCGAACTTCTCGCCCTCGGCCTTGATCTCCTTGACGCCGTGGCGCTCCAGCGCGGCGATCATCGAACGCTCGGTCATCTCGACGCCTTCGACAAAGCCGGCGATCTCACCGGTGCGCTTGTCTTCCGGAATGGCATCAAGCGCGCGGCGCAGATTGTCCGCAACGTTCAGCATGTCACGGGCGAAGGCGGTCACGGCATAGGCCTTGGCGTCCTTCACGTCGCGGGCCGTACGGCGGCGCAGGTTTTCCATCTCGGCGGCGAGCCGCAGAAGCTGGTCGCGCTGCTTTTCGTTTTCCTCGCGCAGGATGTCGAGCGGGTCGAGTTCGGGCGCCTCTTCGGCCTGAGCCTCGGCGGCAGCCGTTTCAAGATCGATAACGGTTTCCTTGTTTTCTTCTTCGTGGCCGTTCTTCTTCGTCTCGTCGGTCATGACGTCTCCGCAGATTGTCCTGAATTGATAGTTGGCCCCGATATCGAGGTTCTCAGCCTAAAAATCAAGGCCCTGCCCACCTCAGCGCGAACGGGAAAGCCTGGAAAGAAGGTGGGCGGTGTAATCCACCATCGGCACGACCCGCGCATAGTTGAGCCGGGTCGGCCCGATGACACCGACAGCACCCACGACCTGATTGTCACTGTCGCGATAAGGCGCCACCACCAGCGAGGAGCCGGAGAGCGAGAAAAGCTTGTTTTCCGAGCCGATGAAAATCCTGACACCTGGCCCGGTTTCGGCGAGATTGATCAGTTCGATCAGGCTGTCCTTGCGCTCCAGATCGTCGAACAGCATGCGCAGCCGGTCTATGTCGCCGGCATCGGCGAGACCTTCCAGCAGATTGGCACGACCGCGCACGATCAGTCGTCCCGGCTTGCCCTCTTCCGTGCCGCCGGACCAGACCGCCAGCCCGCGACCGACCAGATCCTGCGAGAGCTGATCGAGCTCCCGCCTGACCTCGTCCTTCAGCTGCGTCAGCACACTTCTGAGCTCGGGCAGCGTCTGGCCGTTCAGGTGGGCATTGAGAAAATTGGCGGCGGCGGTGAGCTGCGACGACGTGGTGCCCGCCGGAAGTTCGATGATCCGATTTTCGACCTGGTTGTGCTCGCCGACAAGCACGGCCAGCGCCTTGGTGGGCTCCAGCCGGATGAACTCGACATGCTTCAGAACGGTATCGCTCTTGGAGGTCATCACCAGACCGGCACCGCGCGTGAGGCCGGAGAGCATCTGGCTCGCCTCGTCGAGCAGCGTATCGACCGGCCGGCCGCGCTCGCCGCTCAACATGTGACGCTCGATTTCGGCGCGTTCGTTTTCGGCAAGGTCGCCCACCTGCATGTAGGCATCGACGAAGAAGCGCAATCCGCTTTCGGTCGGAAGACGGCCGGCGCTGACATGCGGGGCGTAGATGAGGCCGAGCTCCTCAAGGTCGCTCATGACATTGCGCACCGAGGCCGGCGACAGCGACATCGGCAGCAGGCGCGACAGATTGCGCGAGCCAAGCGGCTCACCGTTTTCCATATATGTCTCGACGATCTTGCGAAACACCTCCCGCGAGCGGTCGTCGAGCGAAAAATCGGTTCTGTCTTCCCTGGGTCGCTGGTCTGCGGTCATGCCTTTGCCGTGGAATGATGTGTTCGTTGTTTTATATAGGGACCGCGCCCGGATGCGCAATTCGCTTTGACGCGTCTGGCGAATTCGTTTTCCTTTGCAAAACCGGCGCCGCCCCCTTAGAACCGCGAACACGGAAAAACGGGAAGGAACCACATAATGCGGCCATCAGGCAGACAACTCAACCAGATGCGCAACGTCTCATTCGAGCGCGGCTATTCCAAACATGCCGAGGGCTCCTGTCTCGTAAAATTCGGCGATACCCACGTCTTGTGCACCGCAACGCTTGAAGAGCGCGTGCCGCCGTGGCTGCGCAATGCCGGCAAGGGCTGGGTGACGGCCGAATACGGCATGCTGCCGCGCGCCACCGGCGAGCGCATGCGCCGTGAGGCCTCCGCCGGCAAGCAGGGCGGTCGCACGCTGGAAATCCAGCGCCTGATCGGCCGGTCGCTGCGCGCCGTTGTCGATCTCGAAGCGCTCGGCGAACGTCAGATCAGCATTGACTGCGATGTCATCCAGGCCGATGGCGGCACCCGCACCGCTTCGATCACCGGCGCCTGGATCGCTCTTTACGACTGCCTGAAGTGGATGGAAGCCCGTTCCATGGTCAAGACCGACAAGGTCCTGAAAGACCATGTTGCCGCGATCTCCTGCGGCATCTTCGCCGATCAGCCCGTCATCGACCTCGACTATCTGGAAGATTCGTCCGCCGAGACCGATGCCAACTTCGTCATGACCGGCACCGGCGGCATCGTGGAGATCCAGGGCACGGCCGAAGGCAAGCCGTTCAGCCAGGACGAGTTCCTGACGCTGATGGATCTTGCCCGCAACGGCATCGCCGAGCTCGTCGCAATGCAGAAGACCACTGTCGGAGCCGCCTGAGCGCGATGACCAGCCCCGTCGCCGCCATTCTGGAAACCGCGCTCTACGTCGATGATCTCGACGCGGCGGAAGCCTTCTATGGCGGCGTTCTCGGGCTCGAAAAAATCACCCGCGTCGCAAACCGGCATGTCTTCTTCCGTTGCGGCGCCGGCGTGTTGCTGATCTTCAATCCGGACGAGACGGAAAAGCCGGCTGCTGCCGATGCCCTCCCCGTGCCCGCTCATGGCGCGCGCGGTGCGGGTCATGTCTGCTTCCGGCTGGAGAGCGACGACTTCGACGTCATGACAGATCGTCTTGCCGCCCGTGAGATCGCCATCGAAAGCGATTTCCGCTGGCCGAACGGCGCCCGCTCCATCTACTTCCGCGACCCCGCCGGCAACAGCCTCGAATGTGCCGAGGCGAAGCTTTGGGGGCTTTGATGCCAATGCCAGATCTTCTTCGCCGCACTGAAATCACATCGTTTATCAGGACCTGACATGCGCAAACTCGACACCAAGACCATCGTCGTCGCCAGCCACAATGCCGGCAAGATTGCCGAGATTGCCGACCTGATCGGCCCGCTCGGTTTCTCGGCGAAATCGGCGGCCGAACTCAATTTCGATGTTCCGGACGAGACCGGCACAACCTTCGAGGAAAACGCCGCAATCAAGGCGCTGGCTTCGGCGCAGAAGTCCGGCATGCCGGCGCTGGCCGATGATTCGGGCATCGCCGTCGATGCGCTTGATGGTGCGCCGGGCGTCTACACCGCCGACTGGGCGGAAAAGCCCGAAGGCGGTCGCGATTTCGCCATGGCTATGGAAAAGGTCGAGAAGCGCCTCGTCGAAAAAGGCGCGACGACGCCCGATCAGCGCGGTGCCCGCTTCGTCTGCGTGCTCTGCCTCGCCTGGCCGGACGGTCACACCGAAACCTTCCGCGGCGAAGTCGAGGGCGCGCTGGTCTGGCCGCCGCGCGGCGACAAGGGACATGGCTATGACCCGGTGTTCATGCCGGCCGGACATGACAAGACCTTCGGCGAAATGGAAACCGACGAAAAGACCCATGGCGGTCCTCAGGACGGTGGTGCCCTGTCGCATCGCGCCCGTGCCTTCCGCCTGTTCGTCGAAACGGGACTTTCACACTGAGCGCGCTCGACACCATTTCGGTAAACCGGGATGACGGCACGCCCGGTTTCGGCATCTATCTGCACTGGCCGTTCTGCGCGGCCAAGTGTCCCTACTGCGACTTCAACAGCCATGTCCGCCATCAGCCGGTGGATCAGGAGCGCTTCATGCGCGCCTTTATGCGTGAGATCGCGCACATGCGCGGGCTCTCCGGTCCACGCACGGTGACCAGCATCTTCATCGGCGGCGGTACGCCATCGCTGATGAAGCCGGAAACCCTCGGCGGCATTCTCGATGCCGTGGCGGATGCCTGGCATGTGCCGGCTGGTATCGAGGTCACGCTGGAGGCAAACCCCTCGAGCGTCGAGGCGGAGCGTTTTCGCGGCTATCGTGCCGCTGGCGTCAACCGCGTTTCCATGGGCGTGCAGGCACTGAACGACCGGGAACTGAAATTCTTGGGCCGCCTGCACAATGTCGAACAGGCGCTCGGCGCCATCCGCCTTGCCCGCGAGATCTTCCCGCGCATGTCGTTCGACCTCATCTATGCGCGGCCGGGCCAGACCAACGCGGCCTGGGAGGCGGAGCTGAACCAGGCAATCGACCTTGCCGCCGATCATCTGTCGCTCTACCAACTCACCATCGAGGAAGGCACGCCGTTCTATGCTTTGCATAAGGCCGGCAAGCTCACCGTGCCTGACGAGGACCGCGCTGCCGACCTCTACGAGATCACGCAGGCTGTGACCGCGGCACGCGGTCTGCCGACCTATGAAGTCTCCAATCACGCCCGGCCAGGCGCGGAAAGCCGCCATAACCTCACCTACTGGCGCTACGGCGACTATGCCGGCATCGGCCCCGGTGCCCACGGCCGCCTTACGACCGGTGACGGCAAGATCGCGACCGCGACCGAGCGACACCCGGAAACCTGGCTCGCCAAGGTCGAGGAAGGTGGCCACGGAATGGTGGCCGACACGCCGCTTTCGACAGAGGAACAGGCCGACGAACTGCTGCTGATGGGCCTCAGGCTCCGCGAGGGTGTCGACATCGCCCGCTGGTCCGAGCTTTCCGGGCGCATGCCAGATGCCGAAAGCGAGGCCTTCCTGCTCGATCTCGGCCTCATCGAGCGGATTGGCAATTCACGCCTGCGCGCCACGCCGCAGGGCATGCTGCTACTGAACCGGATCGTTACGGAACTCTCCTGACGCACCTCGCGCAAGGTGGTATATTCGCCACCGGAACATGGAAGTGGTGCGCCGCGTTTTTTTTTGACAGCGGGGAGCAGGACGCTCCCCGAAGAGAGGTCCAAAATGGCATCCCCTTATACCCACCGCATCATCCGCGATCGCGTCAGCGCCGCTGTCAGCATCATCTTCGGCGTCTATATGGGCTACCTCGCCCACGGCGACGGCGTCGCGCTCGGACCATCGATCTTCTTCGGCCTGATCGCCTTCGTCATTCTGGCCGTGGTGCTGATGGTGCTGCGCAGCTTCGTCTACGCCGTGCTGATTGCGGCACTCCTGGTGTGGCTCGCCGCGCGCATGGGCTTCGGCTGGGCGGATCAGCTGATTGCCTATATCGAGCAGCTCTGCCGGCTCGGCTACTCCGAGTCCCTCAAGCTGTTCATGTCCACCGACAGGAACCTCACAACCTGACGTGCCTCAGGCAGCAGCAAGCAGGCTCTTCAACGCGGTTTCCGCTTCTGCCGAGCGTTCCGAGCGGTTGATGAAGCCGCCGCCGAAGACGCGGGCATCGTTGCCGGGCGCATCGTACAGCACGCAGGCCTGGCCGCTGGCAATGCCCGCCTCGCCTTCGGCAAGATCGACATAGGCGCCATCGGGGCCGGCATAAAGCACCGCCGGCAGCGGCGGACGCGTGGAGCGAACCTTGGCGAAACAGGCAAAGCCTTCCGCCGCGGTTTCCGCCAGCGTCAGGTCACCAAGCCAGTTGACGTCGCGCAGGTAGATGCGACGCGTCTCCAGCGCCTCGCGCGGGCCAACGACCACGCGGCGCGAGCGCGCATCGAGATAGACCACATAGAGCGGCTCGCCGGTCGCAACGCCAAGGCCCTTGCGCTGGCCGATGGTGTAGCGAACGATCCCCTCGTGGCGGCCGAGAACCCGACCGTCGAGATGGACGATATCGCCGGAAAGATCGGCATTCGGCTTCAGCTTGGCGATAACGTCGGAATACTTGCCCTGCGGCACGAAACAGATGTCCTGGCTGTCCGGCTTGTCGGCAACGATCAGGCCCATCTCCTCGGCGAGCTTGCGGGTCTCCGCCTTCGGCAGGCCGCCAAGCGGGAAACGCAGGAAGTCTATCTGTTCCTGCGTCGTCGCGAACAGGAAATAGCTCTGGTCGCGATCGGCATCGACAGGGCGGTAAAGCGCCCGGCGCATCGGCTGATTGGCAGTCGGATTGGCCTTGGAGCGGATGTAGTGCCCGGTCGCCAGCGCATCGGCACCGAGTTCGCGGGCCGTGGTCAAGAGATCGGCGAACTTGACCGTCTGGTTGCAGGCAACGCAAGGGATCGGCGTTTCACCGGCGATATAGCTTTCGGCAAACGGATTGATCACGGTTTCGCGGAACCGCGCCTCGTAATCCAGCACATAATGCGGAATGCCGAGACGTTCCGAAACCCGGCGCGCGTCATCGATATCCTGTCCGGCGCAGCAGGAGCCGGCGCGGTGCACGGCAGCGCCATGGTCATAAAGCTGGAGGGTGATGCCGAGGACGTCATAGCCCTCGCGCTTCAAAAGCCCGGCAACCACCGAACTGTCGACGCCGCCGGACATCGCGACAACAACGCGCGTGTCCTCCAGCTTCTTGTCAAAACCGAGTGTATTCATCTGATCCGCCAGTCCAGTTCAAGGTTGGATGTAGATCTTGTTTTCATGCGGCCTTGGCCGCGGCTGGCGGTGATATAAAGCTCAAGCGCTCCGGAGGCAAGCGTTTCAGGCCGCAAGCGCCGGGGCGATATAGGCCGCGTGCACCCAGCCTCTGAGCGCCCCTTCCCGCCCATCGACATCTTCAGGCGCCACGAAGGCCCAGTCGCCGGTGCGGGAGAGCACCTTCAGCCGCGTTCCCTTCAGAAGCGTTCCGGGCGGCACGATCTTTTCAAAGGCCGTGCCCGGCCCGCCCCGCAGATTGAGCCGCCCTGCCGTGACCACCATCGCAGGCTCGCGGTCGGCGGCCTCGCCGAGGAGCCCGCGGAAACGATCCATCGGGAAGGCCGGCCCCGGATCGGTCTTCCAGCCGCGCGTATCGATTTCCTCATGGCTGACGATCGCGCGGATCGGATAGGTGGCCAGCAGCGCCTGCAGCACATCCAGCCCCGTCTGAAGCTGGGCTTCGGGAAAGAGCGGCCAGGCGAACGTGCCCGAACCGACCCGCGCATGGGGCGCGAGCGTATATCCACCGGCCTTGTTGAGGTCGCGCGCTGTCATCCGCTTGCCATAGGCGTCGATGAAATCGCCGAGCCCGTTCGGCTTCAGCCAGCCGGCGTTGACGAATTCGATGCCGACGGAGACGCTGTTGATGCCCTCGATCTCGCCATAGCGCGACGGCCCGGCGTGCCAGGCGGTGCGGTTGAACGGCGCGATCTGCCAGGCCGTGCCGTCCCGGTCGATCACCACATGGGCGCTCGAGCCACGGTTTGCGGTTCCGCCCGCCTCCCCCATCAGCCAGTTGCGGCTCGCCTTGCCGTTCCAGCCGGTGGTGTAGTGCAGCACGACGATGACCGGCGGCTTTTCCCGCTGAGCGCCGAGATTGGATGACTGGCCGTACCAGATGCCCGGAATGCGGTGGTTTTCGATGCGCATGGCGCCTTGTCCCCAGTTGCGTTGCAAGTGCGGGAAATCGTAGGCGCCGGCGGCCGGGCGGGGATTTGCGGGGAAAAGCGGGCAACGAAAAAGCGCGGTCCCGTGCGGGGCCGCGCTTCTTCAAATCAGCTTGCGGACGATGCCTTATGCAGCGGTCTTCGCAGCGATCTTGGCAACATGGGCGCCCTGGAAGCGTGCAGCATCGAGTTCAACGGCGGACGGCATGCGCGAGCCATCGCCTTCGGTGATCGTGCTGGCGCCGTAGGGCGAGCCGCCCTTGACTTCGTCAACGCCCATCTGGCCGGCAAAGGCGTAAGGCAGGCCGACGACGATCATGCCGTGATGCAGAAGCGTCGGGATGAAGCTGAGGATGGTCGATTCCTGGCCGCCGTGCTGGGTTGCGGAAGCGGTGAACACCGAGCCCACCTTGCCCACCAGCTTGCCCGAGGCCCACAGGCCGCCGGTCTGGTCGACGAAGTTGCGCATCTGCGAGGCGACCGTGCCGAAACGGGTGCCGGCGCCGAAGATGATGGCGTCGTATTCTTCCAGTTCGGCCGGCGTAGCGATCGGGGCTTCCTGGTCGAGCTTGAAGTGCGAAGCCTTGGCGACTTCTTCCGGAACCAGCTCGGGAACGCGCTTGATGGTGACTTCGGCGCCTTCGGACTTGGCGCCCTCAGCTACGGCCTTCGCCATCGCTTCGATATGGCCATAGGCCGAGTAGTAGAGAACGAGAACTTTTGCCATTTCAGTAAACTCCTGTTCTGACACATCGTCAGAGATTGAAAACCTGTCACCGAGTTAATAGCGGGGTCGGGAAGTGTCCAGACAGCCAAGAGAAGACGCACTGTTCACCCGATGCCCACGGCGGGCTTGAACAAAACGTCATAAATGTCCAAGAGTGTGACCGCCCACCAGAAAGAGACCCGATCATGACCGACGCCACCGCGATTCCCACCGCCGCCATGCTCGCCATCGGCGACGAACTGCTCTCCGGCCGCACCAAGGACCGCAATATCGGTCACCTCGCGGACCAGATGACGCTTGCCGGCATCGAACTGAAGGAAGTGCGCATCGTCGCCGATGACCAGGATGCGATCGTCGAGGCGGTCGACGCGCTTTCCGGGCGCTACACCTATGTCTTCACCTCCGGCGGCATCGGCGGCACGCATGACGACATCACCGCCGATGCGGTCTCCGCGGCCTTCGGGCGTCCATGCATCTACAATGACGAGGCGATGGCCATCCTGACGGCGCACTACCAGCGCCGCGGGGTCGAGTTCACCAGCTCGCGCCAGCGCATGGCGCGCATGCCGGAAGGTGCCGCCCTCATCGAAAACCCCGTCTCCGCCGCCCCCGGCTTCATCATCGGCAACGTTCATGTCATGGCGGGCGTGCCGCAGGTGTTCGAGGCGATGCTCGCCAATGTTCTTCCGACGCTCAAGGGCGCAGCCCCGGTGATCAGCGAGGCCATTGATTGCCCCTATGGCGAGGGTGATTACGGCGCCCTGCTTGCCGATATCCAGAAGGCGCATCCGCAAACCTCGATCGGCTCCTATCCCCGCTTCGGCGCCGATGGCTTCCACAGCCAGATCGTCGTGCGTGCCCGCGACCGCAGCCTTGTCGAAGCGGCCGCTTCGGCCGTGCGCGAAATGATCGTCACCCTCGAACGGAAACGCGGCTGAAAGGCGAGCGAAACCGGGTGATTGCGAGCGTTTTAATCTCGTATTCGCCGTGGCCGGCATTATGTTAATGTAAGGAAAACGGAAGAGACCGGACAACGGCCTCCGATGGTTTCGACAGCGGGTGAAACAACGGCTCAAAGGAGTTACGAGATGACCTACAAGACCATTCTTTCCGTGATGGAATCACCGGACCAGGCTGGCGGATTCCTTGATTATGCCGTTCAGCTGGTGCGCATGTTCGACGCCCACCTCGTCGGCCTGCACGCTGAAACCGTCAGTGCCACGCCGATCGTCGCGCCGATGGAAATTCCCGACCCGGTCTCGATCCAGGCGCTTCAGGATGTGGCCGAAAAACGCAGCGCGGAGCTTGCCGAGATTTTCCGCAACCGCTGCGACCGCGAGGGGATTTCCTACGAATGGCGGAAGATCGCGACCTCAGTCGGCTTCGCCGGCTCTGCCGTCGTTGACAGCGCCCGCACCGCCGACCTGATCATCGCCCCGCAGGCGAGCCCCGACGCACCCGGCGATGCCCGCGCCGATTTCGAGAGCTTCCTGTTCGAAAGCGGCCGGCCGGTACTCCTCGTTCCGCATGTCGCACGGGCTGCGAAGTCCTTCGACAAGGTACTGATTGCATGGAACGGCTCGCGTGAGGCGGCCCGTGCCACCTTCGACGCCATGCCCTTCCTGAAAAGGGCAAACGAGGTGGAAATCTTCTCGGTCAATCCGCGCGATACAGGTGACCAGACCAGCGACATGTCGAGCGCCGAAATTGCCGCGACCCTGTCGCGCCACGGCATCAATGTCACTGCCGTCAACGCGCATGCCGACAAGGCGAAGGCGGCGACACTCATCGAAAACCGCATGTCCGACAGCTCCATCGACCTTCTGGTGATGGGCGCCTACACCCATTCGCGCCTGTGGGAATTGCTGTTCGGCGGCGTCACCCGCACCCTGCTGGAATCGATGACGGCCGTGACGCTGATGTCGCGGTAAACGCATTATCGGCAACGTCCTTGCCGAAAACACCGGAACAAAAGGGCTGAAGGCAAGCTCCGGCTTGCCTTCCGTCGGCGATTGCGGCTATTAGCGTGCAAATTGCGCCCGGCGGCGGTGAGCTGCGGGCGCATCCTTGTTGCAACAGGCGCTCGCAACGGCGCCGCCCTGACGGTTCGGAGCACGCCATGTCCCTTCCCGAAAAAGCCTTTCCCGTTTCCTGGGACCAGTTCCACCGCGACGCCCGCGCGCTCGCCTGGCGCCTTTCGAGCGCCGGCCGCTCGTTCAACGCGATCGTCTGCGTTACCCGCGGCGGGCTTGTACCGGCGGCAATCATCTCGCGCGAGCTCGAAATCCGCCTGATCGAGACGGTCTGCATCGCGAGCTATCACGACTACACCAGCCAGGGCGAGACGCTGCTGCTGAAGGGCATTTCCGAGGAACTGACGAAGGATGGCGGCGAAGGTGTGCTGATCATCGACGACCTCACCGACACCGGCAACACCGCCCGCGAGGTGCGCGAAATGCTGCCGAAGGCACACTTCGCCTGCGTCTACGCCAAGCCGAAGGGCGTGCCCCTGGTCGATACCTTCGTCACCGAGGTCAGCCAGGACACGTGGATTTACTTCCCCTGGGACATGGGCTTCACCTATCAGGAGCCGATCTCGAAGGGGCCGAAGTAAAAGTTCATCCAGGACAAACAAAAAACGCCCGGCCGTCTTCCCAGCGGCCGGGCGTTTTCGCTGCGGCAGGGGGTGTTACCGCTTGCGGAGGCGCTGCACCGGTCGCGTCGTCATCGGTGCGAAATAGTGTGTCAGCACCGGGCCGGAGACCCAGGCGATCAACAGCATTGCGGGGATCAGAAACATCTTCGCGTTCTCAAGCGTCGGCACCATGGTGATGATGGTCACAACGAGCGAGAAACCGATCGCAATCACAAGATAGGCAAAAAAGCGGGCTGGGAGCTTTTCCATTTCCGTCTCCATTCGTGTTGCATGGTAAACGCGAGGTGAAGAAAAGAGTTCCTGCCGGTGTGAAGATTGCGGGTTTACCGTGAACATCGCCGCATTCGATCCTTTTCCATGAGGGGGAGATCGTTTTGGGCTTTGTTGCGCGTGTTGAAAGCTTGGCGGACAAAGCCGCCGACGCCCATTCAGGCCTCAGCGGCCGCGCTCTTTCCTGAGCTTGTCCCACCATTGCAGGCGCTTGGCGATTTCGCGCTCGAAGCCGCGTTCGGGCGGATCGTAGAATTTCTGCCGCCCGAGTTCGGTGGGAAAATAGTCCTGCCCCGAGAAAGCGTCCGGCTGGTCGTGGTCATAGCGATAACCGTCGCCGTAGCCTTCGGACTTCATCAGCTTGGTCGGCGCGTTGAGGATGTGCTTCGGCGGCAGCAGCGAACCGTGCTCCTTTGCCACCCGCGTGGCCGCCTTGAAGGCGGTGTAGACGCCGTTCGATTTCGGTGCGGTGGCGAGATAGACGCAAGCCTGCGCCAGTGCCAGTTCGCCTTCCGGCGAACCAAGGAAATCATAGGCATCCTTCGCCGCATTGGCGACAACCAGGGCCTGCGGGTCGGCGAGACCGATGTCCTCGACGGCCATGCGCACCAGCCGGCGGCCGAGGAACAGCGGGTCCTCGCCAGCATCGAACATGCGGGCGAGATAATAGAGCGCGGCATCGGGATCGGAGCCGCGCACGGACTTATGCAGCGCCGAGATCAGATTGTAATGCCCGTCCTGGCCCTTGTCGTAGATCGGCGCCCGGCGCTGAACGATCGCGAGCAGGCTCTGCGGGTCGAGGCGTTCATCGGCCCGCGCCGAACGCCAGATCTCCTCCGACAGCGTCAGGATCGCGCGGCCATCGCCATCGGCCATCATCACCAGCGTCTCGCGCGCCGCGTCATCGAGCGGCAGCGGCTTGCCCTCCGCCGCCTCTGCCCGCGTCATCAGTTCGGCCAGGCTTTCTGCGTCATGCGACCGGAAGGTCAGAACACGGGCCCGTGAGAGCAAAGCGGCGTTGAGCTCGAAGGACGGGTTTTCGGTGGTCGCGCCGACGAGGATGATCGTGCCATCCTCCATGACCGGCAGGAAACTGTCCTGCTGGGCGCGGTTGAAGCGATGGATCTCGTCGACGAACAGCAGCGTCTGGCGGCCGTTCATCCGTCGGGCGCGGGCAGACTCGAACACCTTCTTCAGGTCCGCAACGCCGGAAAAGATCGCCGATATCTGCTCGAAGGCGAGGTCCGCCTCGCCCGAGAGCAACCGTGCGACCGTGGTCTTGCCGGTGCCCGGCGGCCCCCAGAAGATCATCGACCCGAGGGAGCCGGAGGCGATCATCCGCGTCAGCGCCCCATCGGGACCCGTCAGGTGCGGCTGACCGGTGACTTCGGAAAGATGCTTTGGCCGCAGCCGGTCGGCAAGCGGCCGCTTCTTTTCGACGTCCTCCGGGACTTTCGGGGCGAACAGGTCATTCATCTCAGAATCTGGTTTATCATCCTGCCGCCGCGGTTCAAGGAAAGACGCCAGTAGCCGGGGTTTTCTGAAGCCTCGTCTTCCAGCGTTCCCGTCGAATCGATCTCGTTGCCGTTGACGGCGACAATGATATCGCCCTTGGCAAAGCCGATCCGCGCCGCGGGCGAGCCGTTGGCAACATCGGAAACCGCCACACCATCAGATATATCGGGCAGGCGCAACTCCTGCGCCACGCGCGGCGACACATTTTCCACCGTCAGTCCGGCGAAGGGATTGTTGCCGCCGATCACCCGCGTGTCGCGCGGCGGGTCTTCGGGCGCAAGCGAAAGCGGCAGCTTGACATCGGTGAGCTCGCCGTCACGCTCGACGGAGAGATTGGCCGTATTGCCCGTGCCGATCACCGTCAGCCGGTAAAGCAGAGCATCGGGATGCTGGATCGGGGTGCCGTTGACGGCAACGATCACGGAGCCGGCCTTCAGCCCGGCCTTGTCTGCCGGACCACCCTTGCGCACCGCAGAGACGATGGCGCCGCGCGCGGCCTTCAGGCCGACGGCCTCGGCGATATCGGAAGAGACCGGCCCGAAGGTTGCCCCGACATAGGGCGTCTGGAAATAGTCCTGGCCGCTTTCGGCAGCGGCGACGAAGACCTTGACCATGTTGGCCGGGATGGCAAAGCCGATGCCGTTCGAACCGCCGCCCTTGGAGAAGATCGCCGTGTTGATGCCGATGAGTTCGCCCTTCATGTTGAGCAGCGCGCCGCCGGAATTGCCGGGGTTGATGGCCGCGTCGGTCTGCAGGAAGAAGCCGAACTCGCCGTCGGTGATCGAGTTGCGGGCAAGCCCCGATATGATGCCGCTCGTCACCGTCTGGCCGACACCGAACGGATTGCCGATCGCCAGCGAAATGTCACCGACCTCCACGGCATCGGAATCGCCGATCGGGATGGTCGGGAAGGTTTCGTCCGACGTGATCTTCAGCACCGCCAGATCGTAGCGATCGTCCTTCATCAGCACCTTACAGGGAAATTCGCGCCCATCGGATAGCGCGACCCGGACATCGTCGGCGTCGGCAATCACGTGGTTGTTGGTAATGACGATGCCGTCCTTGGCGACGATCACCCCGGAGCCGAGCGCCATCTGCTTTTCCGACCGTCCAGGCATCTGCTGGCCAAAGAACTGGCCGAAGAAGGGATCGGAGAAGAGCGGCGACATCCGCCGCGTCACCATGCGTTCGGCGTAGACATTCACCACCGCCGGCGTCGTCTGCTTCACCAGGGGCGCATAGGACATCATCACGTCGGATTGGGAGGATGGCACGGCACGGACGTCGTCGGCGAGCGCGCCGGTAAAGCTCATGCCGACGATAAGGGCGGCGGCGGAAATGCGGGTGAAGGCTGCGGTCATCTTGGTCCTGTCTTCCTCGATACGTCCATGGGTGAGCGCGCTTTTCGACCTGATGATATCAGATCAGCGCCAGAAATGCGTGGCACGGGCGCAAGACACCCACGCCACTCCCTCGCAGCCGATTTATGGGGTCAAAATGGGCGGAACAATGGGCAAGAACATTAAAAAACGGACCGATTTTGCAATCGATCCGTTTGTATTCACTTTCCTTCCCGCACTAAGCGTAGCTGGGCAGCGGTTCTCCGCCGGCATCCTTCAGAACCAGCGAGAACATATGTTTCACAATATCCGGATTATCGGCAGCAATGTCGTTCTGCTGATCGGGATCGGCGACGATGTCGTAAAGCACGGCCTCGCTGCCATCGTTCTTCGAGATCATCGTATATTGCCGGTCGGAGACCCAGACATAATCGTTCATGCCGGAGGTGAAGTAATCCCGCGGATCGGATGGCGTCTCGCCCTCCAGCGTCGGCATCAGGTCGACACCGTCCAGCCTGGTTTCCGGTTCGATGCCGGCGAAGGACAGGATCGTCGGGGCAATGTCGTGGGTCGATGCGAAGTAGTCCATCGCCTCGCCGGCGCGCTTGCCGTCGGGATGGCGGATGAAGAACGGCGTGTCGGTCATCTCCGGCCACAGCGCGAAGGACGGTTTGCCGAGCGCTCCATGCTCGCCGAGCGCCATGCCGTGGTCACTGGTCATGATCACCAGCGAATTTTCCAGGAGCCCGAGCCGCTCCGCCTGCCCCATGAAATAGCCGATCCAGCGATCGACCATGGTCATCTCGCCGGCATAGAGCGCGCGCATGCGCTTGAGTTGCCGATCGGTCAGGTAGTCGCTCTTGCCGTAACGCGGGGAAACCGGCTCGGGATCGGTATAGCCGGGATCGTAGAGATCGGCATAGTGGCGCGGTGCATCCCAGGGCTCATGCGGATCGAAGGAATCGATCGCCAGGAAGAAGGGCTGGTCGGGCGGCGTGCTTTCGAGCATGCGCGCGGCGGTGCGAAACACCTTGGCGCAGAGATAGTCCTCCTCGCGGGCACGATCGGCATTGTTGGCAAGATACTGCTTCAGTTCGTTGGCAAGCAGCAGGTTTTCGCCCTTGGACGTCAGTTCCTCGCCGCCGGCATCCTGGTACATGTACTGATCGAGGAACCGGTCGTCGGCGAGCCATGGCGGCATGTAGTCGTCGCCCTCCTGCCCCCTTATCCACTGCAGCGACTTGAAGCCGCGCGCGAAATTCATCGAGGGCTTGAAGGTGTGCGGATTATCCGAGACCAGGATCGTCGTATAGCCGCCGGCCGACATCTGTTCGGCAAGCGTCGGCTGGTCATCGGGAATGTGCTGCCAGCCCCAGACGCCCGATTCGTTGCCGCTGCGCTTGACCCAGTTTCGGAAGGGGAAGGTGCGCATGCCGCTGTGGATCGACCGCCGCGCCGGCACGGTGGGCATCGCCTCCGGTACTGCGCGGGTGAAGCGCAGGCTGTCGGCGGCGAGCTTGTCGAGGTTCGGTGTCTGGATCCAGTCATTGCCATAGGCGCCGATATGGTCGCGCCGGGTCGTATCGGTTACGATCAGGATCACATTCGGTTTCTCAGACCGGCTGGCCGCCGCGGCGGTCTGCGCTTGCGGTTTCTGTTCGGCCGCCAGCGCGCTGCCGACAACGCCAAGGCTGACACCGGCCGCTGTGCCGGTGAGAAGACTGCGACGAGAAATGGAAAAAGCCATTGAAGCACTCCGTTGCGATAGCGAAGCCAGACGGTCTGCTGGCCCGAAAGCTTAATCGCCTGATTTACGAAGAGTTCCCTCTTGCGGTCGCTGCAACCGCAAATACCTCGAAATGGTCATAATTTGTTCAGCGAATTCGATTATCTGCAATTTGAACGAGAAGGAGATTGCAATGACTAACTTCCAAAACAAGGCAACACGTATCGCCATGGCCGCCGTCTTCACGACCGCGACCTGCATCGGCAGCGCTCTCGTCACAACGACGCCGGCCGCTGCCGCGAGCTTCGACTGCAACGCATCCGGCCTGACGCCGAATGAGAAGACCATCTGCGACAACCGCGCGCTGAACGACGACGACGTCAAGATGGCGACGATGTACACCATGCTGAAGGGCCTGTTCGCGATGGGCGTTTCCGGCAACATGGGCGACGACCAGAAGGCCTGGCTCCAGACCCGCGAAGCCTGCGGCACCGATGTCAGCTGCATTGGCAAGGCCTATGACACGCGGATCGAACAGCTTCAGAAGCTTTACGACGGCATCGACAAGCCGCTCTGATCGGCATTGAACTCAAAAGAAAAGCGCGGGACCTGAGCCCGCGCTTTTTGTTGTTTTCCGTCGGTTATCCGGTTGCTTATTCCGGCAGGATCCGGACAGCGCCCTTGTCGGCGCTGGCGGCGAAGGCGGCGTAGGCCTTGAGCGCCGTCGTCACCTGGCGGCGACGCGGGTGCTCCGGCTTCCATCCCTTCTCATCCTGAGCGGCACGACGCGCTTCAAGCTCCGAAGGCGAGATACGCAGGCTGATGGTGCGGCCGGGGATATCGATATCGATCATGTCGCCGTTTCGGACGAGGCCGATGGCACCGCCCTGCGCGGCCTCTGGCGAGACGTGGCCAATCGAAAGACCGGACGTGCCGCCCGAGAAGCGGCCATCGGTGATCAGCGCGCAATCCTTGCCGAGGCCCTTCGACTTCAGATAGCTGGTCGGGTACAGCATTTCCTGCATGCCCGGCCCGCCCTTCGGCCCCTCGTAGCGGATGACGACGACATCTCCGGCCTTCACCTCGTTTGAGAGAATGCCCTTCACCGCGGCGTCCTGGCTTTCGTAAACGACGGCCGGACCTGAAAACTTCAGGATGCTCTCGTCAACGCCAGCCGTCTTCACGATGCAGCCGTTAAGCGCGACATTGCCCTTCAGCACGGCAAGCCCGCCATCCTTGGAAAAGGGATGCTCGGCATTGCGGATCGCACCCTTGACGCGGTCGAGGTCGAGCTCGGCCCAGCGGCGGTTCTGCGAGAAGGCTTCCTGCGAGGGAACGCCGCCCGGGGCCGCCATGTAGAAATTGCGGACGCTTTCCGAATTGGTGCGCACGATGTCCCACTGGTCGATGGCATCGCCGAGGGTCGACGAATGCACGGTGGGGCTCTCGCGCTTGATCAGGCCGGCGCGATCCAGCTCGCCGAGGATCGCCATGATGCCGCCGGCGCGGTGAACGTCTTCCATGTGAACATCGTTCTTGGCGGGCGCGACCTTGCAGAGGCAGGGCACGTGGCGCGACAGCCGGTCGATGTCGTCCATGGTGAAATCGAGCTCCGCCTCGTGGGCAGCCGCCAGAATGTGCAGCACGGTATTGGTCGAGCCGCCCATGGCAATATCGAGCGTCATGGCGTTCTCGAAAGCGGCCTTGCTGGCGATGGTGCGGGGCAGCGCAGCCTCGTCATCCTGCTCGTAATAGCGGCGGGCCAGATCGACGATCTGGTGGCCGGCCTCGACGAACAGGCGCCGACGATCCGCATGGGTAGCAAGCGTCGAGCCGTTGCCCGGCAGCGACAGGCCAAGCGCTTCCGTCAGACAGTTCATCGAATTGGCGGTGAACATGCCGGAGCAGGAACCGCAGGTCGGGCAGGCCGAGCGTTCGATCGCCTGGACATCGGCATCGGAATACTTGTCATCGGCGGCGGCGACCATGGCGTCGACCAGATCGAGCGCCTGCTCCTTGCCGTTCAGCACCACCTTGCCGGCTTCCATCGGTCCGCCGGAAACGAAGATTGCCGGAATGTTGAGGCGGAGCGCCGCCATCAGCATGCCGGGCGTGATCTTGTCGCAGTTCGAGATGCAGACCATCGCGTCGGCGCAGTGGGCGTTGACCATGTATTCGACACTGTCGGCAATGACCTCGCGCGACGGCAGCGAATAGAGCATGCCGTCGTGGCCCATGGCGATACCGTCATCGACGGCGATCGTGTTGAATTCCTTGGCGACACCACCGGCGCTTTCAATCTCGCGCGCGACAAGCTGGCCGAGGTCCTTCAGGTGCACGTGACCCGGCACGAACTGGGTAAACGAGTTGACGACGGCGATGATCGGCTTTCCGAAATCACCTTCTTTCATGCCGGTTGCGCGCCAGAGACCGCGCGCGCCGGCCATGTTTCGACCATGGGTCGTCGTTCTGGAACGATAGGCAGGCATGGGGCTTCCTTTCTTAAAATCGGGGCGATGAGCATATCCGGCCAGTCCGGCCCTCCTCGATATACTGCTGCGACACGCGCAGAAACGCCTCTTTGTCTGCGTGGTACCGCATATTCGCAGGGCTGTCACTATCGCTTGGCGGCAAAACGGTACTCTCCGGTACGGTTATGGCCGCAACCCGTGTCTTGCCCCTCAGCAAGTGCTTACGCGGCCACCGCTCAGCCATAAGCAGATGGACGAGACGACCGCCCGGCAGCAGATCGGAAGCCGTTGCGCTCCACGTCCGGGGCGCCTCAGCAAGAAAGGAATTCCCATGATCCGTTCCCTGATGCTCGCCGTTTCGATCATCGCCGTCCCTGCGGCGGCCTTCGCCATGCCGGTCGTCGGCGATATTGTCGGCACCAACCCGACGGATGCGGCTGCTGCTCTTCAGAAGGCCGGCTGCAATCTCAAGGGCTTTGAGGCCGAGGGCCGCATGATCGAGGCCAGGTGCTATGACCAGGACAATATGATGCATGAGGTCTATATCGACCCGAAGACCGGCGCGATCGCCAAGATCTCCGGGAAAGACTGATATGCCGACCGACAGCCGAACAGGGAAAGGGGCAGCGATTGCCCCGCCCGATCCGTGGGACCCCGTCGTGCGCCTCAGTCACTGGATCATCGCCATCGCCGTCATCGTCAACGGCCTGATCTCCAAGCCGGGTGGAACCGTTCACGTCTGGATCGGCTGGATCGCGATGGCCGTGCTGGTCATCCGTCTGGTCTGGGGCTTCATCGGACCAGACGAAGCGCGGTTTTCCTCCTTCCTGCCGGATCCGCGTGCCGCGGTTTCGCATCTTCTCGCTGTTCTGCGCGGAAGGCCCAGGGAATACCCGTCCCACAATCCTGCCGGAACGATGATGGTCTATGCGCTCTGGATATGTCTCGCCGCAGTCATCGCGACCGGGTTGATCATGACGGACGCAAAAACGCCGGTCGCCATCGCCAAGGAGCGGGCGGCAGTGGAACAGGGCGACTGGTCCGTAATGGTAACGGATGGCGAGGGCGAAGGTGGAACGGGCGACATCGCAAAAGCGATACATGAAACGGCGGCCAATCTCATGCTAGTATTGGCGCTCGTTCATGTCGCGGGCGTTGCGGCCGAAAGCTACGCGCTCAGGCGAAATCTCGTCCGTCCGATGATCAAGGGTCCACCCCGCTGATGAAAATCCGCAAGATCAAGGCGCAAGGGCGGTCGCAAACGGTCGCCCTTGCGCTCTTCATGGTGCTGCAGAGCATTGCCGCACTTTTCTTCGTCGCCGATGCCGTTCGTGACCTAGTCGATGGCCCCCTCGGCGTCGAATCCGTCATCGAGGCGCTGACCGCCTTCGTGCTCGTGTTCGGTATTTTCATGGCCGCCTGGCAATTGCGGCTGACGCTCGAACGCATGGCCGCTCAGGGCCGCGCTCTCGATATCGCGCGCGGCGATTTCGTTCGCATCATCGAAACGCAGTTCGACATATGGGGGCTGACGGCGGCGGAACGCGAGGTTGGCATGCTGGCGCTGAAGGGCATCGACATCGCCGAGATTGCGCGCCTCAGGGGATCGGCCCAGGGCACTGTGCGCACGCAGATGACCCGCATCTATGCAAAGTCCGGCGTTTCCGGGCGCGCCCAATTCGCGGCATGGTTCGTCGAGGAACTTCTGGGAGACGGCATCTCGCAGCCGCATGGCGAGGAAAAGACGTAGTTCGGTTCCGGCAACCGATGCAGTTTTACCGCGTCGCGCCTCAGCCTCACAACCCCTACACAAAAATGTGGTCGCAACGTTTCTTGTTAAAGATGAAACTATCGGCGATGTTCCTGCGTATCAGGTTCAGCACGAACATTACGGGAGGCAGCCCATGTCCGCCTACAAGCCGCCGCATATTCCGGCTTCGGAAATCACCCCGGAACATCTTTATCTGAAACGCCGTACGCTCATCGCAGGGCTCGCGGCCGGCGCCACGTTCCTTGGCGCGCCCGGTGCATTCGCCGCTGCGGACGACCTGAAGCAGGGCGAAGATCTGAAGACCGTCAATGGCCCCTTCCCCGCGCCTGCCGACCGTAAGGTGACGAGCTACGAGGACATCACCCACTATAACAATTTCTACGAATTCGGCACCGGCAAGGAAGATCCCTACCGCAACTCCGAAAGATTCCAGCCCTATCCCTGGACCTTCGAGATCGGCGGCATGGTGCAGAAACCGCAGACCGTCGACATCGAAACCCTGATGACCAAGTTCCCGCTGGAAGACCGCGTCTACAGGATGCGCTGCGTGGAAGCCTGGTCGATGGTCATCCCCTGGGTGGGCATTCCGCTGAAATCGATCATCGATATGGCAGAGCCAACCGGATCGGCCAAATACGTCGCCTTCGAAAGTGTGGTGCGGCCGAAGGAAATGCCCGGCCAGAGCGGTTTCGGCCAGCCCATGCCGTGGCCCTATGTCGAGGGTCTTCGGCTTGACGAAGCCAATCACCCGCTCACGATCATCGCCGTCGGGCTTTACGGCAAGACGCTGCTCAACCAGTCGGGCGCGCCGATGCGGCTGGTGGTTCCGTGGAAATACGGCTTCAAGGGCATCAAGTCGATCACCAAGATCACGCTCACCGACAAGCAGCCGCCGAACAGCTGGAACCTGCTGCAGTCGAACGAGTACGGGTTCTACGCCAACGTCAATCCGGATGTGCCGCATCCGCGCTGGAGCCAGGCCTCCGAGCGCGTGATCGGCTCCGGCGGCGGCTTTTTCGGCGGAGAACGCATTCCGACGTTGAAGTTCAATGGTTATGGCGACGAGGTCGCGAGCCTCTATGCCGGCATGGACCTCACCGCAAACTACTGACCGGCAGGACACGATGAACGCCAACGCAGCGACACAACGCCCGGCCGCCAGTTGGTGGCGACCGGCCTCGGTCTGGGCCCTCTATGTAGTGGGCCTGCTGCCGGCCGTCTGGTATTTCTACCTCGGCGCCACCAACCAGCTCGGCGTCGACCCGGTGAAGACATTCGAGCATCTTCTCGGCATCTGGGCGCTGCGCTTCATTCTACTGACGCTCTGCATCTCGCCGCTGCGCGAGCTCGCCGACGTCAACCTGTTGCGCTATCGCCGCGCGCTCGGCCTGCTCGGCTTCTATTATGTGTGCTTCCACTTCCTGGTCTATTTCGTGCTCGACCAGCGCATGGACGTCAACACGGTCGTTCAGGACGTCATCAAGCGGCCGTTCATCACCTTCGGGATGATCGCACTGGTGCTCCTCATCCCGCTGGCGCTGACCTCCAACAACTGGTCGATCCGCAAGCTGAAGAAGAACTGGACCAGGATCCACTCCTTCATCTACGAAATCACGGCGCTCGGCACCCTGCATTTTGCCATGGCCCGCAAGGTGATCGGCCCGGAAATCATGATTTATATCGCCATCGCCGTGCTGCTGCTTGGCTACCGCTTCCTGCGGCCGACCCTGATGGAGCGCAAGCGCGCCCGTAGGAAGGCAGCCCGGATGCAGATGGCGCCGAAATAGAACAGAAGCTCCCAAGCGACAAAAACGCCCGCGCCGATGGTCGCGGGCGTTTTTGTCGGATCGGAGCTATGCCTTAGCCGACCACCTTGAGCATGCCGGGATGTGCCCGAACGGTTTCCTGCCGGGCCAGCCAGCCATCGATGCCGACCCACTGCCCCGCACCCTTGATGGCGATGTAAAGAAGGGTGACGATGTGGTAGTCGATCAGCAGGTTGTTGTGATCGCTGATGAACGGGAAGGTCATGTGCGCCATCCAGTAGAAGAACAGGATGCCGGCCCCGATCGGAGCACTGATGCGCACCAGGCAACCGAAGAGCAGCGACAGACCGATCGCCAGGTGGCCATAGGCAACCAGGAAGCTCATCACCGGCGCGATGGCCGGCGCGGTGAGCGGCGCGAACAGCCAATGGAAGGTGGTGGTGTGGCTGAGGAAGCCGGTGACGCTGAAGTTCGGGTCGAAGACCTGGTGCGAAGACGCGTAGAGGAAGGTCCAGGCCATCAGGAAACGCATGACCAGGAGAAAGCGTTTGTCAATTTCGGTAATCATGGCACTCTGCCTTTTGAAAGAGTTCTGACGAATTCGCTTGAGCGAAAGGTCGGACCTGTCGTCGGTCAGATCGTCATCGCGAAGGATGACGGGATTTCCGTTTGATGCCGGACCGGCGGCTTGTCGGATGTCAACCGGATGTTGTCCGGAGCAACCTTTTGTTCGAGGCCAAAACTACGCTTCGATCGATTTGGCCGCCTGATCGAGATCAAAAAACAGGCTTCGCTTTATTGGACACAGTGTTCACCTTTTGCGTGCCTAGGGTGCAAAAAGATCGGTCAGGCATTCTGGAGTGACGGAGGAGACAGGCATGAAGGTCATGATTCTGGTCAAGGCGACCGCTGAGAGCGAAAAGGGCGTGATGCCCACCATCGAACTGCTGGATGCGATGGGTCGCTTCAATGAGGAACTGGTGAAGGCCGGTATCCTGCAGGAGGCAGACGGTCTGAAGCCCTCCTCGCAAGGCAAGCGCGTCGCTTTTGATGGCGCCGGCCGCACCGTCATCGACGGCCCCTTCGGCGAGACCAGCGAGCTTGTCGCCGGTTACTGGATCTGGCAGGTCAAGGACATGGACGAGGCGGTGGAATGGGTAAAGCGCTGCCCGAACCCGATGCCCGGCCCGAGCGAAATCGAGATCCGCCCTGTCTACGCGGCCGAGGATTTCGCCGAGCTCTTCGACAAGACATGACCATCATCCTGATCGGCGGCACGTCGCACACCGGAAAATCCACGCTCGCCGCCCGGCTCGGCGACCGGCTCGGCATTGATGTCATGTCCACGGACAAGCTTGGCCGCCATCCCGGCCGGCCCTGGCCGGTGGTGCGGCCCGAGGTTGCCGAATTCTACCGGAGCCTTTCGCCGGAGACGATCCACTGGTTCCTGAAGGTGCATCATGAGAACATGCGCCCGCGGCTTGGAAACCTGATCGAGACGGCCCCCGCAGCGGGCCTCGTCCTCGAAGGCTCGGCCCTGCGTCCGGAATATATGGCCGGATGGAATGCCACCGCCCGCGTGTTTCTCCACGCCGACCCCGCCTTTCTGACAGACCGCATCCGCATCAGCAGCCAGTACGACACGCTGAGCACCGAGGCGCGTGCGCTCGTTGACGTCTTCACCGAACGCTCTCTGCGGGAGAATGCAGAGGGGCTCGAAGCCGCGCGCCGTCACGACATCACGCTCATCGATGCGGCCGATGGTGATACCATGGCGAGGCTTGCGGAAAGCCTGGTCTCAGATCACAGGAGACTTGCCGAAGAGCCGGCAAAAGATTAGAAACATTCGAAACTGCTTTCCGAGGAAACGGACATGATCGCAGGCAGGCACAAAGGCAGGATGAAGCGGATCGTGCGGCGCGCGCTGGGCGGCCTGGGGCTCTTTACACTTGCCTCCGGGCTCTATCTCGGCGGCCTGCAGCTCTCAGGCAATTTCCACGAGGTTAAGGCGGGCGAGCTCTATCGCTCCGCTCAACCGGATGCCGCCGAACTTTCCGACTATGTGCAGCGCTACGGCATCAAGACGATCATCAACCTGCGGGGCGCCCGCCCGGGTAAGGGCTGGTACGATGCTGAGGTTGCCACAAGCCGCAAGCTCGGCGTCGAGCACATCGATTTCGGCATGTCCGACCGCGAGATGCTTTCCGTCGACCGCAGCATGGAGCTGATCGCGCTGATGCGCGATGCGCCGAAGCCGATCCTGATCCATTGCAAGGCAGGTGCCGATCGCACCGGGCTTGCCTCGGTGATCTACCTCCAGCAGCTTGGTGGCATCGGTGAGGAGCAGGCCGAATGGCAGCTCTCCCCGATTTACGGTCATATCGGCATTCCCGTGATCGGCCCTTACGCCATGGACGAGACCTGGGAAGGGCTCGAGAAGGTTTTCGGCCTGCCGAGCTGACCGTCAGAGCAGAATTTCAGGGCGCAAACCGCGCCCTCTCCTCCCTGAAACGCCGGGTCAGAAAGCCACGCAGCAGCGCGATGCGGGCGAGACTGCCGGTGTCGGGATGCGACAGCAGGTGATAGGACCGACGGAAGCCGATGCCGGGCAGGATCCGCCTGAGCCCCGGCACATCGCGGGCGGCGAAATCATGCAGGATGCCGACGCCGATGCCGGCCCTCACCGCTTCCATCTGCCCCGCGACGCCGGCGCAGCGGAACTGCCGACCGGCAAAGCGCGCCAGATGCCCGGCATAGTTCAACGACGATGCATAGGCGTAGTCCTCCACCCCGGTGACCACGACATGGCCGGCCAGCGCCTCCTCTTCCTCCGGTACGCCCGCATGCGCAAGATAATCTTCCGCCCCATAGACGCCGAGCGTATAGTCGGCGAGCCGCGAGACCACCAGCCGTCCTTCTTCCGGCGGATCGAGTGCGATGGCGAGATCTGCCTCGCGCTTGGACAGCGAAAAGGTGCGCGGCAGCGGTACCAGTTCGACGATGAGATCGGGATGCTCCTGCTGCAGCCTGCCGAGTTCGGCCGCGAGGAAATAGGTGCCGAGCCCATCCGGCGCGCCGATGCGCACCGTTCCGGAAAGTCCGGCGCCGTGGGCACGGGTCTCTTCGGTGACGTTGAGGATTTCCGTCTCCACCCGCTCTGCCGTCGTCAGCAGCCGCTCGCCCGCCTCCGTCAGCGTCGAGCCGGAAGGACGCCGCTCGAACAGCGGCTCGCCCAGAGCCTCCTCGAGCGCGTTGATCCTCCGTGCCACCGTCGCGTGGTTCAGCCCCAGCGCCTGCGCCGCCGAAAGCATCTGCCCACGCCGCGCCACCGCGAGAAAGACCCGCAGATGATCCCAGTCCATATGCCCATGCCCTTCAATTTACGCACAATGGATTTTTGAAATATCCTGTTTCTTTGCAGAAATGAATAGGCGAAGGTGTTGGCGTAGCGGACTGGGCGATGCCTCTCAACCAACAATCTCCCGCCTTGAGTGGAGAGATCGAAGGGGGCTATGCGAAATCAAGCCGAGTGCCAGCATCGAACTGAACAGCCGGGACGCGACCCGGTGCCAAAAACCAGAGGAAACATCATGAAGGCGATCCAGCATTTCATCGGCGGCAACAGCGTGGCCGGCAGCGGCAGCCGCACCGTTCCGACCTATAATCCGGCAACCGGCGAGCAGAGCGGCGAGCTTTCGCTGGCAAGCCCTGCCGATGTCCGCGCTGCGGTCGAAGCGGCGAAGGCGGCGTTTCCCGGCTGGGCCGGCACGACGCCGCTGCGGCGCGCGCGCATCCTCAACAAGTTCCTCGGCATTCTCGAGGACCGCATCGGAGAGCTCGCCGCCATCATCACTGCCGAGCACGGCAAGGTGATTTCCGACGCCATGGGCGAAATCCAGCGCGGCATGGAAGTGGTCGAGTTCGCCACGGCCGCCCCGCAGCTGCTGAAGGGCGAATATACCGAAAACGTCGGCACCGCCGTCGATAGCTGGTCGATGCGCCAGCCGCTCGGCGTCGTCGCCGGCATCACGCCTTTCAACTTCCCGGCCATGGTGCCGATGTGGATTTTCCCGGTGGCGCTTGCCTGCGGCAACACCTTCGTTCTGAAGCCTTCCGAACGCGATCCCTCCGCCTCACTGAAGATCGCCGAATGGCTGACGGAAGCCGGTCTGCCCGACGGGGTTTTCAATGTCGTGCAGGGCGACAAGGAAGCCGTCGACGCGATCCTCACCGATCCTGATATCGAGGCCGTTTCCTTCGTCGGCTCGACGCCGATCGCCCGCTACATCTACACCACCGCGACCGCAGCCGGTAAGCGCTGCCAGGCGCTCGGCGGTGCCAAGAACCACATGATCGTCATGCCCGACGCAGACATGGACCAGGCCGCCGACGCGCTGATGGGCGCCGGTTACGGCTCTGCCGGCGAACGCTGCATGGCAATTTCGGTCGCCGTGCCTGTCGGTGATGAAACAGCCGACCGGCTGATCGAGAAGCTGAAGCCCCGCATTGCTGCCCTGAAGGTCGGCCCCGGCACCGATCCGGAAGCCGATATGGGCCCGCTCGTCACGGCCGAGGCGCAGAAGCGTATCCTCTCCTATATCGACTCCGGCGTTGCCGAAGGCGCGGATCTCGTCGTCGACGGCCGCGGACTGAAGCTGCAGGGCTATGAGAACGGCTATTTCGTCGGCGCCACCCTGTTCGACCGCGTCACCACCGACATGAAGATCTACAAGGAGGAGATTTTCGGTCCGGTGCTCTCGATCGCCCGTGCGCAGAGCTACGACGAGGCGGCCCAGTGGATCAACGACCACGAATTCGGCAACGGCACGGCGATCTTCACCCGCGACGGCGACGCCGCCCGCGAATTCGCGCACAAGATCCGCGTCGGCATGGTCGGCATCAACGTGCCGATCCCGGTTCCGATGGCATTCCACTCCTTCGGTGGCTGGAAGGCCTCGCTCTTCGGCGACCATCACATGCACGGCCCGGAAGGCGTTCGCTTCTACACCCGCATGAAGACCATCACCAGCCGCTGGCCGAAGGGCATCCGCTCGGGCGCCGAATTCTCGATGCCAACGATGAAGTGACGATCGCTGCCTCCGCCCCGTATGCCGGGGCGGAGGCAGATATGACAACCTCACTATACCCGATTGCAAGCGTCGCTTTAGCAGCCATTTCGTCTCTGGACGTCGGCGTTTTTTTTGAGCGCTCCTTGAAAATATGGGATGTCTCGACGCTTCTGGGCCAATTGGTCTCGTCTATAAGCGAGAAGTTGCTTCGCTTCTTTCAATTGCGCTTTCTCATCTGCAATGAGTTTGAACTGTGCGATCGCTTCCGGTGCGCTTTCCGGCTTTGGAAACGGAAGGCGCCGCTTGCTTTTCATAAGGGATCTCAGGAGATCTACGGCACTGGCAAGTATGATCGATAGCCCTTGTTCCAAGTTTATCAGCTTGCCCTGGCTCTGTGAGATGAATTCTTCAAGCTTGCGGACTTCTTGCTTGTTCAGTTCTTCCTCTCGGACGGCCTGCTTCAAAAATGCACGCGCTTCATTTGCATTCTGACCAAGTTCACGACAGCGCCTGCTATCAGTAGCCATTGACATTTCTCCATCTTTTTTCAAACGAGGAGAAATGCTACACTTCAACTACCTAGCGGGAATTTTGTAGGAAACTGCAGATGCGGGCGCTGCTGACCTTCATATTGTTCGTCGTGACAGCTCCCGCTGCCCTCGCTTGGTCTTTCGAGGACCACCCGCAGCCCGTCCGGTCGGAAATGACGTTCGAGGAATGGGAATTCGTGACCTCCGAACTCGAATACAATCCCCGCATCCCCGACTGCGGTGACTATCTCCGCGGGCACTACGAAATCTACGAGAAGCGTTACCCGGCATATGCACAGGAAGGACCACCGGACGAACGATATGCACTTTGGCGCGCATACATTCAGACAGATAGTGCCTTCGACAATCTCAACACCTGCATGACTCTGCCCTATGTTATGGAGATGTTCAGGCTGGCCAAGGGCGAACTTGTGCAAAGCGATCTCCGCTATTGCGGCCAGTTTTCCCGCGAGCCCGAAACCGAGCGGGAGGCCGAGTTCGCCGCGCTGATGGATCGTCTACAGGAAGCTGCCCAAAGAGGCAGCGAGGCCGCCCTGCTTTCCTTCCTCGTGACAGACAATGGCGAGGGCATGACGCCGTTGAATCCGGATGTGCTTTTTTATCTGCGGCTAAGCCTGACTGGCACGCAGACGGCCAACGAGCAGCGCCTCTTCGACGACGACTTCATCTACTGGTATCGCGCCTGGAACCAGGACAATCTCGCCGCCCAGCTTTCGCCCGAGCGAAGGCGCTTCGTCGAGCAGGCGGTCAGGGACCGCGATCTCGCAGCCGTCCTCGCGACCACCGGACCTTGCGGCGACATGGGATGGCGGCCCCCCACGCCGGAGTAACGCCGCCCCTTACCAAGCGGATTTTTTCTGTTATAACGACCCCACAAGAGCGACAGGGGCGTCGGTGGAAGCCGGCTGAGAAGCACCCTTCGAACCTGATCCGGATCATACCGGCGGAGGGAGTCACTCGGGTCCGCTTTCGATCTTCTGCCGGCCCTGAGCGTTTCCCCGCCACACACAGGGAGACCATCATGACAACGATCGCCGTCGACACCATCCTCGAAAAAATGCGCGCCGAGACACCGCTCGTGCAGTGCATCACCAATTATGTGGCGATGAACATCGCCGCCAATGTGCTGCTGGCTGCCGGTGCTTCGCCGGCGATGATCCATGCCGAGGAGGAAGCCGGCGAGTTCGCCGGCATCGTTTCGGCGCTCACCATCAATATCGGCACGCTGTCGCCGCCATGGATCGCCGGCATGAAGGCCGCGGCGGCTGGCGCCAAGGCGGCAGGCACGCCCTGGGTGCTCGATCCCGTCGCCCATTTCGCCACCAGCTATCGGGCCAGGGCCGCGCAAGAGATCCTCGACCTCGGGCCAACCATCCTGCGCGGTAATGCGTCTGAAATCCTCGCCTTCTCGGGTGCCACCAGCGGCGGCAAGGGCGTCGATGCGGGGGACACCGTGGAGGCGGCGGAGGAGACCGCGCGCGCACTCGCCCGCGAACGCAAGATGGTCGTCGCTGTCACGGGCGAAACTGACTTTGTCACGGATGGCGAGCGCGAGGCCCGCATCGGTGGCGGTTCGGCGCTGATGCCGCAGGTGACGGCACTCGGCTGCGCGCTGACCTGCCTCGTCGGCGCCTTCGCCGGCGCCTGGCGCGACGATGCCTTCGAGGCAACCGTCACCGCGCTGGCGCTCTATGGCGTTGCCGGCAAGCGCGCGCATCAGCTGGCCCAGGGCCCCGGCTCGTTCCAGGTCGCCTTCCTCGACACGCTCGCCGCGATCAACCCGGCAGAACTCAAGGCAAAGGTCGAAATCGCATGAAGTTCGACCTTTCCCTCTACCTCGTGCTCGATCCCGAACTTTGCGGCGATTACGGCATGGTCGAGACCACGCGGCAGGCGATCCGCGGCGGGGCGACCATGGTGCAGCTACGCATGAAGGAGGCGACGACATCGGAACGCATCGACATTGGTCGCCAGTTGAAGGCGGTCACCGATGGCACGCCGGCACGGCTGATCGTCAATGACGACGTCGAGGCGGCGATCGCGATCGATGCCGACGGTGTCCATGTCGGCCAGTCCGACGAGCGCCCGCAACAGGTTCGGGCCATGATCGGCCCAGACAAGCTGCTCGGCGTTTCGGTCGATGGCATTGAGATCGCGAAGCGCTTCGATCCGGCCGGCATAGACTATATCGGTGCGGGCCCGGTCTTTGCGACATCGACCAAACCCGGCCACGAACCGCCCGTCGGTTTCGACGGGTTGAAGCAGATCATCGCCCTTGCCGGACTGCCTACCGTGGCGATTGGCGGGTTGAAAGAAAGCCATGTGGGCGCCACATTCGAAGCGGGCGCTGATGGCATTGCCGTCGTTTCGGCGATCTGCGGCACGCCCGATCCCTATCAGGCGACACTTGCGCTCGCCCGGGCCATCGAAAAGGCAAAGAGATGATTGCGAACGTTCTATCGATCGCCGGTTCCGACCCTTCAGGCGGCGCCGGCATCCAGGCTGACCTCAAGACATTTTCGGCACGCGGCACCTATGGCATGGCCGTGCTGACCGCACTGACGGCGCAGAACACGCAGGGCGTGACATCGGTCCACAACGTTCCATCGGCCTTCGTCGCCGAGCAGATTGCCGCGATCTTCGATGATATCGCGGTCGGCGCCATCAAGATCGGCATGATCGCCAGTGCCGATATCGCCGGCGCGATTTCCGACAGCTTGCGCACGCAGGTGCAGACCCCGGTCGTGCTCGATCCGGTCATGGTCGCCAAGGGCGGCGCCCGCCTGCTGCCCGAAGATGCGATCGAGGCAGTGCGGCACGAACTGCTGCCGCTCGCGGTTCTGCTCACGCCGAACCTGCCGGAAGCAGCAGCCTTGCTCGATAGGCCGGAAGCGCAAAGCCGCGATGAGATGCTCGCCCAGGCAAACGACCTGAGGGCGCTCGGCCCGACGGCAGTTCTCCTCAAGGGCGGCCATCTCGACGGTGGCGACAGCCCTGATCTCCTGGTCACCGCACAAGGCTCCACCTGGATCGAGGGCGAACGGATCGACACCCGGAACACGCATGGCACCGGCTGCACGCTCTCAAGCGCCATCGCCGCCGAGATCGCCAAGGGTGCCTCGATCGAGGAGGCGGTGCGCACGGCAAAGGACTATGTCACTCACGCAATCGCTGCTTCCGGTTCGCTGTCGGTCGGCTCGGGCCACGGACCGACGCACCATTTCCACGCATTCTGGTAAATCATCAATAATTCGTGAGAACCGTGGCTGACGGGCCAACCGCCATTCATCTTTACACACTTAGCCTTCATACTGACGATATGAACGCGGCGGCAGAGAGGCCGCCTTGCAGTGAAGGAGGCTTTATGAAGAACCGTTATTTGATCGCCGGCGTTGTCGCGCTCTGTCTTGGCGCTGGCGCTGTTGTCGCCGAGGACGCGCCGCAGATTCTGCGTCAGGATGACATGAAGGGCATCGGCCGCGCCATGGGCCAGCTCGGCGCCATCGCCAAGGGCGAGAATGCCTACGATCCGGTCGTCGTCGAAGGCGCGCTGTCGACAATCTCGGCCAATGCCAAGGACTTTCCAACCCATTTCCCGCCCGGCTCCGAAACCGGCCTCGACACCGAGGCGAGCCCGAAAATCTGGGAAAACATGGACGATTTCACCGCCCACTCCGAAAAGCTCGCAAGTGCCGCGGATGCGTTGCTTGCCGATCTCCCCGCCGATCAGGCCGCTGTCGGCGCAGCCGTGAAGTCGCTCGGCTCCAATTGCGGTACCTGCCACCAGCTCTATCGCGTGAAGAACTGACGCCCTTGCGCGCGCCGCCTCTTTTGCGGCGCAAGGTGCTGTTACGCTCTCGATATGCGTGACGCGGAAAACCGGTTTCGGTTTTCCGCGCCTTACGTTAGAATCGGCTCCGTCCGGCGCTCTCGGCGGGCGGAGATCAGCGTCCAGGGAGGCGTCCGGTGAAAAAACTTGTTGTCGTCGTTCTTATCGTCGCGGCGCTGTTCATGGGCGGCGCGTTCGCGGTCGCCTTCACGCCCGCCAAACTCGATCCGGCGGATTTCGAGACGCTTCAAGCCGCCAATGTCGACAATGGCGAAAAGGTATTCTGGGCTGGTGGGTGCGCCGGCTGTCACGCCGCGCCCGGTACGACCGGCGAGGAACGCCTCGTGCTCTCCGGCGGTCTTGCCATCCACAGCGATTTCGGCACCTTCTATGCGCCGAATATCTCCCCGGACAAAAGCCACGGCATCGGCAACTGGTCACTCGTCGACTTCGCAAATGCAGTGAAGAAGGGAATCGACCGGCATGGCAGCAACCTCTACCCCTCCCTGCCCTATACCTCCTACGTCCGGATGAAGGATCAGGACGTCAAGGACCTGCATGCCTATATCGGCACCCTGCCGCCGAGTCCGGAGCCGAGCAAGCCGCACGAGATCGCCTTCCCGTTCAACCTGCGTCCGGCGCTCAGCTTCTGGAAGCTTCTCTATTTCGTCGACAAGCCCAGGGTCGAACTTGCAAGCAGTTCACCCGAAGTGATGCGCGGCCAGTACCTTGTCGAAGGCCCCGGCCATTGCGGCGAGTGCCATACACCGCGCAACGCGCTTGGCGGCCCGGAATACAGCAAGTGGCTGGCCGGCGGGCCAAATCCCGATGGCGAAGGCCGGATACCGGACATCACGCCCGGCTCGCCCGATATCGGCAACTGGTCGGCGGGCGAGATCGCCGACTATCTCGAAACCGGCTTCACGCCCGATTTCGATTCCGCCGGCGGCTCCATGGTCGAGGTCCAGCAGAACATGTCGCATCTGCCTCGCTCGGACCTTGAGGCGATCGGAGCCTATCTGAAGGCCGTGCCAGCGCACTAGAGCGCCGTGCATCCATTCGGATGCACAAAGGACGCTCTAAACCTATTGAATCTACGCATCGTGCTTTCCGAAAATCGATTCCGATTTTCGGGCCGATGCTGCAAGCCGCCTCATTACGCCAGCGTCTGGAGGTAGCGCATGCCGGTCACAGGCCGGGCGCTGAATTCCATCTGCTGGTAGAAACGGTGGGCGTTGATGTTGCCGGTCGCGGCACTGACGGAGAGATAGGCGCAGCCGGCGGCTTTGGCGAAATCGCGGGCACGGGCAATCAGATGCTGGCCCACACCGTAGTTGCGGTGGCCTTCGCGCACGAAGAGATGGTGGAGATCCATGCCGCGCTTGCCCTGCTGGGCACGGTAGAGCGGTGCCAACATGGCGTAACCGAGAAGCTCCGCTCCGGCATCGGCTACCAGCGCCGTCACCCACGGCGCGGGGCCGAAGAGATCGCGCTTGAGCCCCTCCTCGCTCGCCTCCGAGGTATCGCCGTGGAAGGCAGCGAGCATGCCGATCATTTCAACGAGTTGCGGAATATCGTTCGCGACCGCCTTCCTGATGGTCATCAGTGCGGGTCTTGGTAGCGAGATTTCATCCTGATCATCTATCATTGTCTTCGTCCCTTGGTCGTTTTCAGTGCCGCCGGGGACGTGACGTTTTCAACACCTTGCCGCCCCTGGCGACCGGTGTTGAACAAGATCAAACGCGGCCGCTCCTATCGGAACAGCCAAAAATACTTCGCGGTGGTGAGTGCGTGTCTGATCATGACAAATCCAATGCGCTCAAACGCCAGGATTGTCAATTCGAAAACTCAGTCGTGCTCGTGGACGCATAGGCCATGATCGGAGAGCGAACGAATGACGTAGCAGTCGCCCACGGCATGGCCGTCGCAACGCGAGACGATCCGTTCCAGCTCATCCTCGAGCCGCCTCAGCCGCGCAATCCTGGCCCGAACGGCGTCGAGATGCTCGCGGGCGATCACGTCGGCACGCGCGCATGGCTCCTCCGGATGGGCCGAAAGCTCCAGCAATTCGCGGATCGCGTCGATGGTAATGCCGAGGTCACGCGCGTGGCGGATGAAGGCGAGCCGCTCGAGCTCGTCCTCGCCGTAACGCCGCTGGTTGCCCTCAGACCGCTCGGCCGGACGGATGAGGCCGCTCGTCTCGTAATAGCGGATGGTCGGCACCTTCACGCCGGTCCTGCGGGAAAGCTCGCCAATCGAAAGCATGTCGAAAAAACCTCTTGAAGCTCTAGTCGCTAGAGGAATTATGGTGCCTGCCAACCGGAAAAACAACAGGTGGCAGACAATGAGTGCAGGATGCGGACACAGCCATGGGCCTTTCGACGGCATGTCGGAGACCTACAAGCAGCGACTCTGGATCGTGATTTTCCTCAACGCGGCGATGTTCATCGTCGAGATGACGGCTGGCCAGCTTGCCCGCTCCCAGGCGCTGCAGGCCGATGCACTCGATTTCTTCGCCGATGCGCTGACCTACGGCATCTCGATGGCCGTGATCGGCGCTTCGCTGAA
This sequence comes from Martelella endophytica, assembly GCF_000960975.1. Lineage (NCBI taxonomy): Bacteria > Pseudomonadati > Pseudomonadota > Alphaproteobacteria > Hyphomicrobiales > Aurantimonadaceae > Martelella > Martelella endophytica. Next base: position 4,274,086 of record NZ_CP010803.1, read on the forward strand.
GACCCGCAGCATGGCCGCGGCCGCCAAGGGCATCAGCCTGTTCCTGATGGGCCTGTGGGTGTTTGGCTCCACCGTCTGGCGCATCTTCGGCGCTGGCATGCCCGAGGCCCCTGTGATGGGCATCATCGGCTTCCTGGCGCTTGCCGCCAATCTCGCCACCGTGCTGCTGCTGGTCAGCTACAAGGATGGCGATGCCAATGTCCGCTCGGTCTGGCTCTGCTCGCGCAATGATGCGATCGGCAACGTCATCGTGATGATCGCGGCCCTCGGCGTCTGGGGCTCGAACACAGCCTGGCCGGACCTCGCGGTCGCCTTCGTGATGGCCGGCCTGTTTCTGACCTCCTCCTTCCAGATCCTCACGCAGTCCTTCCGCGAGTATCGCGCTGGCGGCGCGGCGGCGCTTGCGGCCTCGCTGGAGGATGACGGGCATGGGCATGGCGACAGCTGCTGCGGCCATCATCACCACGAGGATCACCGGCACCACCAGCACGGCTGAAGCATTGGCGTTTTGCCGCCAATCGACTAGAACCCGTCCCAGACGGCCATCCGGCGGATGGCGCGATTATCCAAGGACGGCAGAATGAAACCGAGAGACAGAGCGAACGCGAAAGCGGTGACCGGGACGGCCGGCCTCGTCGAGGCCGGCCTGGTGCCGCCTGATGCCGCTCTGGAACTCCGCGCCGTCGAGGAGAACTTCCGTATCCGCATTCCCGCCCATGTGCGCGAGCAGATGCAGGCCGTCTCGCCCGAAGACCCTGTCTTTCGCCAGTATGTGCCGGATGTCCGCGAGCTCGACCATCGACCGGAGGAAATGGACGACCCGATCGGCGACGGCGTCTTCGAGAAAGTGAAGGGCATCACCCACCGCTATCCCGATCGTGTGCTGCTGAAGCCGACGCATACCTGCCAGGTCTATTGCCGCTTCTGCTTCCGCCGCGAGAAGGTCGGCCATCCGGAAGAGGCTTTGAGCGCAGACGAGCTCGAAGCCGCGTTCGACTATATCCGCGCAAATGAGGCGATCTTCGAGGTGATCCTCACCGGCGGCGACCCGCTTGTGCTCTCAGACCGCCGGCTCGGCGACATCATGGACCGTCTCGGCACGATCCCCCATCTTGGCGTCATCCGGCTCCACACCCGCGTGCCCCTTGTGGAACCGGATCGTGTCGGCGCGGCGCTTGTCGCCGCCCTGAAGCGCGCCGGCAAGGCTGTCGATGTGACCATCCATATCAACCATCCTGCAGAGCTCACCGAACCGGTGAAGGCGGGGCTGGCGCTTCTTGCCGACAACGGCATTCCGCTGCTCTCGCAGACCGTGCTGCTGAAGGGCGTCAACGACGATGCCACCGTGCTCGCCGCCCTCTTTCGCGGCCTCGTCGCCAACCGGGTGAAGCCCTATTACCTGCATCATCTCGACAAGGCGCGCGGCGTCAGCCACTTCCGCGTGCCGATCGCGCGCGGTCAGGAGATCATGCGCGAGTTGCGCGGTCGCGTCTCCGGTATCTGCCAGCCGACCTATGTGCTCGACATACCGGGCGGCCACGGAAAAGTGCCGATTGGCCCTGATTTTCTGCGCGAGCCTGCCAAAGGCTACTACCAAGTAACCGACTATCTCGGTAAAAAGCATGAGTATCGCGACGACGGCTGACGAATGGGTGGAGGTCTCTCTCTTCGGCTAGCGGTCGTTCAGGAGGCGGGCATTCGCCCATTCTAAAAGGCATTCTCATGAAATACGCCATCGTCGGAACCGGTTCGCGCCACAAGATGTTCCGCAACGCCATATCGGACACCTATGCCGACCGCAACGAACTGGTCGGGCTTTGCGACATCAACGAAAAGCGGCTGTCGCTGTCGGCCGAAGCGGTTTCCGCCGGCGGCAACGGCATCGCCACCTATCACGCCTCGCAGTTTCCCGAACTGCTGGAGGAGCAGAAGCCCGATACCGTCGTCGTCACCGTTCCCGACTACCTGCATCACGAATATATCGTTGACGCCATGCGCGCCGGTTGCGACGTGATGACCGAGAAGCCGATGACCGTCGATCTCTCCAAGCTGAAGGCGATCCTCGACGCCCAGGCCGAGACCGGCCGCAAGGTGACCGTCACCTTCAACTACCGCTACACCCCGGCCCGCACCCAGCTGAAGGATATCCTGATGTCGGGCGCGATCGGTGAGATCACGGCGGTCAGCTTCCGCTGGTATCTCGACCGTGTTCACGGCGCCGATTATTTCCGCCGCTGGCACCGCTACAAGGAACAGTCCGGCGGGCTGCTCGTCCACAAGTCCACCCACCACTTCGACCTCGTCAACTGGTGGCTCGGCTCCACGCCGACCGAAGTCAGCGCCCAGGGACAGCGCGCCTTTTACCGCCCGGAAATGGCCGAGAAGCTCGGCCTGTCGGAGCACGGCCCGCGCTGTCATGACTGTCCGGTCGCGGAGCGGTGCGACTTCCGCCTCGATCTCGAGGCTGATCCGGCGCTTCGCGAGCTTTATCTGGATGCGGAGGACCTCGACGGCTATCTGCGCGACCGCTGCGTCTTCGACGAGGACATCACCATCGAGGACACGATGCAGGTCCAGGCACGCTATGAAAGCGGCGCGAGCCTGAATTACACGCTCTGCGCCTACAGCCCCTGGGAAGGCCTCGAAATCAAGTTCTACGGCACCAAGGGCGAACTCTCGCACCGTCATGTCGAGGTCCACGGCGTTTTCGGCGGCAAGCGCGACAAGGCTGACGGCTCCGAATCGATGACGACGACGCTGCATATCGCTGGCCAGCAGCCGGAAAACCTCAAGGTCTGGGAAGGTGCCGGCGATCACGGCGGCGCCGATCCGGTCATGCTCGGCTACCTGTTCGATCCCGACGCCGAGGCAGACCGTTACGGCCGCTCCTCGAGCCACGTCGACGGCGCCTGGTCGATCCTCACCGGCATCGCGGCCAACCGTTCGATGGAAACCGGCGAGACGGTCCATGTGGAGAAATTCCTGGCCGAGAACGGCATCGTCCTGCCGCAGAAGGACTGGGTGAAGTAACGCCCTGTTGCCGGCGAAGCGGTCGCATGGCCGCCTCGCCTGACAAAAGCATAGCAGAAAAAAAGCCGGGCGCTTTCGCACCCGGCTTTCAATTAATCCACGTCGGTCAGAAGACCTTACGCGGCTTCCATTTCCGCTTCGGCTTCGACGCGGGCCTTGTCGGCGGCGCCCTTAGCGTCGGCGTCGCGGTCAACGAATTCGATGACGGCGAGCGGGGCGTTGTCGCCGTAGCGGAAGCCGGCCTTCATGATGCGGGTGTAGCCGCCGTTGCGCTCGCCGTAACGCGGAGCGAGCGTATCGAACAGCTTCTTGACGGCCTCGGCATCCTTGACCTGCGCGATCGCCTGACGGCGCGCGTGAAGGCCGCCACGCTTGCCGAGCGTGATGAGCTTTTCGACGATCGGGCGAATTTCCTTCGCCTTCGGCAGCGTGGTAACGATCTGCTCATGCACGATGAGCGAGACGGCCATGTTGGCAAACATCGCCTTGCGATGGCTTGCCGTTCTGTTCAGCTTGCGGCCTGCACTTTTATGGCGCATTGCTATTCTCCTTCACTTGCAGGCTGAAAGCCCACAGTATGATTGATTAGTACTGATCCTCGTACCGCTTGGCGAGGTCGTCGATATTTTCCGGCGGCCAGGCCGGCACTTCCATGCCCAGATGCAGGCCCATGGAGGCCAGCACTTCCTTGATCTCGTTCAGAGACTTGCGACCGAAATTCGGCGTACGCAGCATTTCGGCTTCGGTCTTCTGGATGAGATCGCCGATGTAGACGATGTTGTCGTTCTTCAGGCAGTTGGCCGAGCGGACGGAGAGCTCCAGTTCGTCGACCTTCTTGAGAAGGGCCGGGTTGAAGGCGAGTTCGGTGACGTCGTCCTCTTCCGTATCCTTCTGCGGCTCCTCGAAGTTGACGAAGACCGAAAGCTGGTCCTGGAGAATGCGGGCTGCAAAGGCAACCGCGTCTTCGCCGGAGACCGAACCATCCGTCTCGATCGTCATCAGAAGCTTGTCATAGTCGAGAACCTGGCCCTCACGGGTGTTCTCAACCTTGTAGGAGACCTTGCGGATCGGCGAGTACAGGCTGTCGACCGGGATCAGACCGATCGGCGCGTCTTCCGAGCGGTTACGCTCGGCAGGCACGTAGCCCTTGCCGTTGTTGACGGTGAATTCCATGCGGATTTCAGCGCCCTCGTCCAGCGTGCACAGTACCAGTTCCGGGTTCAGTATCTCGATGTCGCCCACCGTCTGGATATCGCCGGCGGTGACAACGCCCGGGCCCTGCTTGCGCACGACCATGCGCTTGGCCTCATCGCCTTCCATGCGGATGGCGATTTCCTTGATGTTCAGGACGATATCGGTGACGTCTTCACGTACACCCGGGATCGACGAGAATTCATGCAGAACGCCATCGATCTGAACCGCAGTCACGGCAGCGCCGCGCAGCGAGGACAGCAGGATGCGGCGCAGCGCATTGCCGAGCGTCAGGCCGAAGCCGCGCTCCAGCGGCTCAGCGACGAGCGTGGCCTTTTTCGGGCCGCTCGAGGTGAATTCCACCTTGCTGGGCTTGATCAGTTCCTGCCAGTTTTTCTGTATCATAATTTCTACCTTTCGTTCGCCGCACTATCCAATCGTGACGGCCGAGCTTCGTAGAACCGACGCCAGAAGCGCCGGAGCAAAGTGACAGATGATCAGACGCGGCGCTTCTTGCGCGGACGGCAGCCGTTGTGCGGGATCGGCGTAACGTCGCGGATCGACGTGATGACGAAACCGGCAGCCTGGAGCGCGCGCAGAGCCGACTCACGACCCGAACCCGGACCGCAGACTTCGACTTCCAGCGACTTCATGCCATGCTCCTGGGCCTTCTTGGCGCAGTCTTCAGCAGCAATCTGGGCAGCAAACGGGGTCGACTTACGCGAACCCTTGAAGCCCTTGGCACCGGCGGACGACCAGGCAATCGCGTTGCCCTGTGCATCCGTGATGGTGATCATCGTGTTGTTGAACGACGAGTTTACGTGGGCAACGCCCGACGAGATATTCTTGCGCTCGCGGCGGCGAACGCGGGTGGCTTCCTTGGCCATGACTTCCCTTTCGTTGATCTCTGCACCGCCGTAACACCAGCGGCTCCACCGACGGGGGCCGGCAGGCCCCAATCATTCTTGTTGTTGCTGCGCTCTCAAGCCTGAGCTGCGATACGCAGAAAGCCGGCGTTCATCCCGCCGGCTTCGTCCGGAACAGATACGTTCCGAAAATTACTTCTTCTTACCTGCGATCGCCTTTGCCGGGCCCTTGCGGGTACGGGCATTGGTGTGCGTGCGCTGGCCGTGAACCGGAAGGCCACGACGATGACGCAGGCCGCGGTAGCAGCCGAGGTCCATCAGGCGCTTGATGTTCATCGAGTTCTCGCGACGAAGGTCGCCCTCGACCATGTAGTCGCGGTCGATGGCTTCGCGGATCTGAAGAACTTCAGCGTCCGTCAGTTCGTGCACACGGCGCTCGGCCGGGATGGAAACCTTCTCGCAGATTTCCTGAGCGAATTTCGGTCCGATCCCGTGGATATACTGCAGCGCGATCACTACGCGCTTGGCAGTCGGGATGTTGACGCCAGCAATACGAGCCACGCCGATTCTCCTTAAAGCATTATCAATGGGCAGCAGGCGAGCCGCCGGTTTCATCTGGCGGGTGACCGCCTCAATCTGCTCAGCCGCGACAACAGTCCGATTTGCATGCAAAAGGGACTCAAGACATTCATGCCCCATGTCGCGAGTTGGAGCGCTCTTAGCGGAAACAGCGCCTGAATGCAACCGTTTCCTTCATTTTTGTGACGTCGGCGCGCCGTCTTCCGGCACGCCGACACCTGCTCAGGCAGCGACGCCCGACAGGATCTTCTCGACGCTGGCGGTGACCGTGTCCATGTCGGCCATGCCGTCCACCGTGTGGAGCTTGCCCTTGGCATAGTAGTAGCCGATCAGCGGAGCGGTGCTCTTGTAGTAGGCCCTGAGCCGATCGGCATAGACCTCGGCATTATCATCCTTGCGCACTGGCTGGCCAGCGGCCTTCGCCTCTTCGGCACGACGCAGGATGCGGCCGACCATGGCCGAATCATCCACCGCGAGTTCGATCGCGACGTCGAGCGCCTGGCCCTTGTCCTTCAGCATCGCATCCACAGCATCGGCCTGCACCAGGGTGCGGGGATAGCCGTCGAGTATAAAACCGTCGGCGCAATCCGCCTGCTCGATGCGATCGGAAACGATGGCATTGACCACGTCATCCGGCACCAGTTCGCCGGCATCCATCAGCGCCTTGGCCTTCAGGCCGACATCGGTGCCCGCGGCCACAGCGGCGCGCAACATATCGCCCGTCGAAAGCTGCGGAATACCGAACTTGTTAACAATCCGCTGTGCCTGCGTCCCCTTGCCTGCACCGGGCGGCCCCAGAAGTATAAGCCTCATCGTCCCCTCTTGCCTCCACGCAATTTCGATTTCTTGATCAGCCCCTCATATTGCGCGGCGATCAGGTGACCCTGGATCTGCGAAACGGTATCCAGCGTGACGCTGACGATGATGAGCAGCGACGTGCCGCCGAGCGCCAGGGATACGCCAGTCCGCGCCACCAGGATTTCCGGCAGGATGCAGACGAAGACCAGATAAATGGCACCGACCACGGTAATGCGGGTCAGCACATAGTCGATATATTCCGCGGTGCGCTCGCCCGGACGGATGCCCGGAATGAAGCCGCCATGCCGCTTCAGATTGTCCGCGGTCTCCTTCGGATTGAAGACGATCGCGGTGTAGAAGAAAGCGAAGAACATGATCAGCAGGCCGTAGACGATCATGTAGAGCAACTGGCCGTGGCCAAGAGCAGCAATCGTTGCCGTCGCCCAGTTCGGCAGGTCGCTGGAGGTGAAGCCAGCAAGCGTTGCCGGCAGCAGCAGCAGCGAGGATGCAAAGATCGCCGGGATAACGCCCGAAGTGTTGAGCTTCAGCGGCAGGTGCGAGGTGTCGCCCTGGAACATGCGGTTGCCGACCTGGCGCTTCGGATACTGGATCAGCAGGCGGCGCTGTGCGCGCTCGACGAAGACGATCAGCGCAAACACGGCGACGACGACGACGAGGACGAGGACCGCCACGAATGCGGAGATCGAGCCGACGCGTGACAGCTCCAGCATGTTGCCGACAGCGGCCGGAAGGCCTGCGACGATGCCCGAGAAGATGATCAGCGAAATGCCGTTGCCGATGCCGCGCGAGGTGATCTGCTCACCGAGCCACATCAGGAACATGGTGCCGCCGACCAGCGTGATCACGGTCGAGATGATGAAGAACCAGCCCGGATCGGTGACCAGATTGTTGCCGGACTGCAGGCCGATCGCAATGCCGTAGGCCTGCGCCGTCGCCAGCACGACCGTGCCATAGCGGGTATACTGGTTGATGATCTTGCGGCCCTGCTCGCCTTCCTTCTTCAGGTTTTCCAACGAAGGAACAACCGCCGTCAGAAGCTGAACGATGATCGAGGCCGAGATGTAGGGCATGATCCCAAGCGCGAAGATCGCCATGCGCTGCACGGCCCCGCCGGAGAACATGTTGAACATGCCGAGAATGCCTTCGGACTGCCCCTGGAAGGCCTGGGCATAGGCATCGAGATTGATGCCGGGAAGCGGGATATGCGTGCCCAGCCGGTAAACCAGAAGCGCCAGAAGGGTGAACCAGATACGCTTCTTGAGATCCGTCGCCTTGGCGAAGGTTGAAAAATTCAGGTTGGAAGCTAGTTGTTCCGCTGCAGAAGCCATGCGTCTCTCCGCGTCGCCGCCCCGGCCGGATGGCCGGAACATTCGGTTGCCTTATCGCAGGATGACAAGGCAGCTATTGAAAGCGCTCAGTCGTCTTCGCGATCAATCACCGGCGAGAAGAAGACCTTCAGCCGGTGACCGAGGCCACATATGGAAGAAAAAACGCCCGGTGTGAAGCACTCCGGGCGATCATTTTGCGTTGTGGGCCGATTTTATTCGGCGTCTTTGGCTGCGGCGGCAACGGTAATCGAACCGCCGGCCTTCTCGATCTTCTCGATAGCGGCCTTGGAAGCGCCGGCAACCTCGAGGGTCAGCTTGGCCTTCAGTTCGCCATCGGAGAGGACCCGGACGCCATCCTTGGCGCGGCGAATCACGCCGGCTTCCAGAAGCGCTTCGGCATTGACCGTCTTCTTGGCGTCGAGCTTCTTGGCATCGACGGCGGCCTGCAGGCGGCCGAGCGATACTTCAACATACTTCTTGGCGAAGATGTTGACGAAGCCGCGCTTCGGCAGGCGACGATAGATCGGCATCTGGCCGCCCTCGAAGCCGTTGATCGCTACGCCCGAACGAGCCTTCTGGCCCTTGACGCCGCGTCCACCGGTCTTGCCCTTGCCGGAGCCAATGCCACGGCCAACGCGCTTCTTCGAATGGGTAGCGCCTTCGCGATCCCTGATTTCGTTGAGTTTCATCTTGCTCTCCCGTCTCACTTCTCGTCGACGACGCGGACGAGATGGGGAATACTGTTGATCATGCCACGCACGGAGGGGGTATCTTCCAGCGTGCGGACGCGATGCATCTTGTTGAGACCGAGGCCGATCAGCGTCTTGCGCTGGGCTTCCGGACGGCGAATCGGGCTGCCGATCTGCTCGACGGTAACGGTCTTCTTGGTGCTAGCTTTGGCCATGGATGCGTCTCCCCTTATTCGTCGACGACAGCGCCGGCAGCTTCGCGGCGGGCCTGAAGCGTGGCGTATTTGAGGCCGCGCTGAGCAGCAACATCCTTCGGATGAACCTGGCTCTTCAGGGCGTCAAACGTCGCACGGACCATGTTGTAGGGGTTGGACGAACCGGTCGACTTGGCAACCACGTCGGCAACGCCCAGCGTTTCGAAAACGGCACGCATCGGACCACCGGCAATGATACCGGTACCGGCCTTGGCGGTGCGCAGCAATACCTTGCCGGCGCCGTGACGGCCCTTGACGTCGTGATGCAGCGTACGGCCATCGCGCAGCGGCACGAAGATCATCTCGCGCTTGGCGGCTTCCGTCGCCTTGCGGATGGCTTCCGGCACTTCGCGTGCCTTGCCGTGGCCGAAGCCTACGCGACCCTTGCCATCGCCGACGACGACGAGGGCTGCAAAACCCATGCGACGGCCGCCCTTGACGGTCTTGGCAACGCGATTGATGGCAACGAGCTTGTCAACGAATTCGCTGTCGCGCTCATCCCTGTTGTTGTGGCGATCGTCGCGCGATCCCCGCCTGTCCTGTGCCATTGTCCTGTTCCTTTTTCTTTTCCGGGTGCAATCGGCATATGCATTGGCCACCGCTTCGAAAGCACTGTGGCCGGTGAATGACCGAGGGCGACTTGAACCATCGAGGGGTCAGTATCGCCCTGGCCGAACGCTGAAGGCGCCCGAGGCAAGCCAGGGGCGCCGGAGAGGAGCCGGCCGGAGCCGGCATCCATCAGAACGTCAGACCGCCTTCGCGGGCGCCATCGGCCAGCGCCTTGACGCGGCCGTGGAAGATGAACGAGCCGCGGTCGAAGACAACTTCCGAAACGCCGGCCTTGACGGCACGCTCGGCGACGAGCTTGCCGACGGCTTCGGCAGCCGCACGGTCAGCACCGGTCTTCAGATCGCCACGCAGCGAAGCGTCGAGCGTCGAAGCGGCGGCCAGCGTGCGGCCGGCAACGTCGTCGATAACCTGGGCATAGATGTTCTTCGAAGAACGGTGAACCGAAAGACGCGGACGACCGTTCGCGACCTTCTTGAGCTGACGGCGCACGCGGCTGGCGCGGCGCGTAATCGCTTCTTTCCTGCTTGCCATATCCGGTGTTCCTTACTTCTTCTTGCCTTCTTTGCGGACAATCCGCTCTTCCGCGTACTTGACGCCCTTGCCCTTGTAGGGCTCGGGACCGCGGTATTCGCGAATGTTCGCGGCCACCTGGCCAACCTGCTGCTTGTCGATGCCGGTGACGGTGATTTCCGTCGGCTTCGGGCAAGCGATCGTGATGCCTTCCGGCGGCTGGTAGACAACTTCGTGGGAGAAACCGAGCGAGAGCTGCAGGTTCTTGCCCTGCATCGCCGCACGGTAGCCAACGCCGTTGATCTCGAGCTTGCGCTCGTAGCCAGTGGTGACACCCTTCATCAGGTTTTCGACCATGGTGCGCGACATGCCCCACTTGGAGCGCGCGTCCTTGGTCTCATTGATCGGAGCAACAACGATGGCGTCGTTCTCCAGCTTGACGCTGACTTCGTCATTGGCGACGAAGACCAGCTCGCCCTTGGGGCCCTTGGCAGTGATTTTCTGGCCGTCTACCGACGCCGTCACACCCTTCGGAACCTGAACGGGCTTTTTACCGATACGAGACATTTTTTCTACCTGTCTGTTTCGCTAGGAGGATCTGCTCGGGCCTTAGAAGACCGAGCAGAGAACCTCGCCACCAACATTCTGTTCGCGAGCCTGGTGATCAGCCATCACGCCCTTGGGGGTCGAGAGAATGGTGATACCGAGACCGTTTGCGACCTGCGGGATGGACTTGACCGAGACATAAACCCGGCGGCCCGGCTTCGATACGCGGGCGATCTCACGGATCACCGACGAACCTTCGTAGTACTTCAGCTCGATTTCGATCTCGGACTTGCCGTTTTCGAATTCGGTCTGGGTGTAACCGCGGATGTAGCCTTCAGCCTGCAGAACGTCCAGAACGCGTGCACGCAGCTTGGAAGCCGGCGTGGAGACGGAGGACTTGCGGCGGGAGGCGCCATTGCGGATGCGGGTGAGCATATCGCCCAGGGGATCAGACATTGCCATGGAACGCCTCCTTACCAGCTCGACTTGACGACGCCCGGCACCTTGCCGGTGTTGCCAAGGTCACGAAGTGCGATACGGGACATGCCCAGCTTGCGGTAGTACGCACGCGGACGACCGGATACTTCGCAACGGTTGCGGATACGGGTCTTGGAGCCGTCACGCGGCATTTCGGCAAGCTTCAGGGAAGCCCGGAAACGCTCTTCGATCGGCAGTTCCTGATTCTTGATGATCGCCTTCAGTGCGGCACGCTTTTCAGCATCCCGGGCAACCGTCGCGCGGCGGCGCTTGTTCTTTTCGACTGCGCTTACTTTCGCCATGTCGTTTTCCTTTTCTACGCTCGTCGTTACGGTTACTGGCGGAACGGGAAGTTGAACGCCTTCAAGAGCGCCCGTGCTTCGTCGTCCGTCTTAGCCGTCGTGCAAACGATGATATCCATGCCCCACATCTGATCGACCTTGTCGTATTCGATCTCAGGGAACACGATGTGCTCCTTGATGCCCATGGCGAAGTTGCCACGGCCGTCAAAGCTCTTCGGATTGAGGCCCCGGAAGTCGCGAACGCGCGGAAGCGCGATGTTGACGAGGCGGTCAACGAATTCATACATGCGGTCGCCGCGCAGCGTCACCTTGGCGCCGATCGGCATGCCTTCGCGGACCTTGAAGCCGGCGATGGAGTTGCGCGCATGCGTAACCTGAGCCTTCTGGCCGGAGATCGCCGAAAGATCGGCGGCAGCGGTTGCGGGCTTCTTGGAGTCATTGACAGCTTCACCGACGCCCATGTTGATGACGATCTTGTCCAGACGCGGCATCATCATTTCGTTGGCGTAGGAGAACTGCTCCTGCATCTGGGCGCGGATCTGGTCGTTGAAGACCTTCTTCAGCCGCGGCATGTACTTTGCATCAGCCATCGATCACTTCTCCCGAACGCTTGGCAAAACGGACCTTCTTGTCGCCCTCAACCTTGAAACCGACACGGGTCGGCTTGCCGTCCTTGGGGTCGGCGATGGCGAGGTTCGACAGATGAACCGGCGCTTCCTTGGAGATGATCCCGGCTTCGGTCGTCTGCGACTGGCGCTGATGACGACGAACGACATTGATGCCGGAAACGACGGCGCGGTCTTCCTTCGGGAAAACCGAAACAACTTCACCGGTGCGGCCCTTGTCCTTGCCGGCGATCACGACGACCTTGTCGCCCTTCTTGATCTTCTGCATTGTTCGCGCTCCCCTTACAGAACTTCAGGAGCCAGGGAGATGATCTTCATGTGGCTCTTGGCGCGCAGTTCGCGCGGCACTGGCCCGAAGATACGCGTACCGATCGGCTCTTTGTTGTTGTTGATCAGAACGGCAGCATTGCTGTCGAAACGAATGACGGAACCGTCGGCACGACGGATGTCCTTTGCCGTGCGGACGACAACGGCCTTCATCACATCGCCCTTCTTGACGCGCCCGCGCGGAACAGCCTCCTTGACCGAAACGACAATGATGTCGCCGATCGAGGCATATTTGCGCTTGGAGCCGCCCAGAACCTTGATGCACATGACACGACGTGCGCCGGAATTATCCGCCACGTCGAGGTTTGTTTGCATCTGAATCATATCAGGTCGCCTTCTTGTTGTTACCGGCCCGGTTGGGCGTGAGCCACCCCCTAGACCAGCTTGATCGACACGTATCGAAGCGTCCGCCCTGCCCTTTTCGAGCCTGGCGTCCGCTCAAATTATCCTTCCGGCCGTGACCCCGACCCGCTCAATGCGGATATCGTCTCTGCCGGAGCGTCTTTTTCAGCAGCGTCTTTCAGGTCGCCGGGCCGGTATCAGACCGTCCGCACCCCGAAACCGGGGAGGCGCCCTTACGGAAAAGGCCGCCCGTTGCCGGACGCCCTTTGCACTTCAATGCCGTGCTTCATACAGATATTTCGCCAAAGCGCAAGGGCCGTGGCGAAATCACTGTGTTCTTTCCGGTTAAGCCTGGGCGGAAACCACCGTCCAGCGCTTGTCCTTGGAGATCGGTGCGCATTCTTCGATGAATACGGTGTCACCAATCTTGTACTGGTTCTCGGCGTCGTGCGCCTTGTACTTCTTCGAGCGGCGTACCGTCTTCTGCAACAGCGGGTGGGCGAAACGACGCTCAACCCGGACTACGACCGTTTTATCGTTCTTGTCGCTGACGACAACGCCCTGCAGGATGCGTTTAGGCATTTTCTTGTCGGTCCTTTAATCTCAAGCCTTGGCGGCTGCCGCCTTCTGGGCGGCAATGGTTTTCACACGCGCGATGTCGCGACGCACTTCCTTGATGCGTCCCGTCTGCTCCAGCTGGCCGGTCGCCTTCTGGAAGCGCAGGTTGAACTGCTCCTTCTTCAGCTTGGCGAGCTCGTCCTTGAGCTGGTCTTCGGTCATGGCGTGTACGTCAGAAGTCTTCATCGGTACCACTCCTTACTCTGCGATACGCTGGACAAAGCGCGTCTTGACCGAAAGCTTGGCTGCGCCGAGGCGCAGGGCTTCGCGGGCAAGCTCTTCGCTCACGCCATCGATTTCGAACATGATACGGCCGGGCTTGACCTTGGCTGCCCAATAATCGACGCCGCCCTTACCTTTACCCATACGCACTTCGGTCGGCTTGGAGGTGACCGGAACGTCAGGGAAAATACGGATCCACACGCGACCGGCACGCTTCATGTGACGCGTGATCGCGCGGCGGGCCGCCTCGATCTCGCGTGCGTTGACGCGGTTGGGTTCCTGCGCCTTAAGCCCATATTCTCCGAAAGCCAGATCGCTGCCGCCCTTGGCAACGCCATGGATGCGGCCCTTGAACTGCTTGCGGAACTTTGTACGCTTTGGCTGCAACATTTTTTTCTATCTCCGAACTTCGCGGAAAGCGCCCGATCAGGCGTTTTCGCGGCGGCGATTGTTGCCGCTGTTACCCTTGTTGTCGCCTTCGGTCGCGCGACGCTCGGAGGCCATCGGATCATGCTCAAGGATTTCGCCCTTGAAGACCCAGACCTTGATGCCGCAGATGCCGTATGCGGTTTCAGCTTCCGCCGTGCCGTAGTCGATGTCGGCGCGCAGCGTATGAAGCGGAACGCGGCCTTCGCGATACCATTCGGTACGCGCGATTTCAGCACCGCCGAGGCGGCCCGAGCTAACGATACGGATGCCTTCGGCGCCGAGACGCATGGCCGACTGAACCGAACGCTTCATCGCACGGCGGAACGCCACGCGGCGCTCGAGCTGCTGCGCGATCGACTGTGCGATCAGCGTTGCGTCGGTTTCCGGCTTGCGCACTTCAACGATGTTGAGGTGCATTTCCGAATCCGTCATCGTGCCGAGCTGGCGGCGCAGCTTTTCGATGTCCGCGCCCTTCTTGCCGATGATGAGACCCGGACGAGCCGAGTGGATGGTGACGCGGCACTTCTTGTGCGGACGCTCGATGACGACCTTGGAAACACCCGCCTGCTTCAGTTCCTTCTGGATGTAGCTGCGGACCTTCAGGTCTTCGTGGAGCAGCTTACCGTATTCGTGGTTGTCAGCGAACCAGCGGCTGTCCCAGGTACGGTTGACGCCGAGACGGAAACCGATCGGATTGATTTTCTGACCCATTATGCGGCCTCCTCTTCGACTTCGCGAACGACGATCGTCAGGTGCGAGAACGGCTTCTCGATACGCGATGCGCGGCCACGACCACGAACCATGAAGCGCTTGGCGACAATCGACTTGCCGACATAAGCTTCCGCGACGACGAGCTGGTCGACGTCGAGGTCGTGATTGTTTTCAGCGTTCGCGATCGCGGACTCGAGCGTCTTCTTGACGGTGTCCGAAATCCGCTTGTTCGAGAATTCGAGTTCGGCCAGAGCCTTGTCAACCTTCTTGCCACGGATCATGGCTGCGACGAGGTTGAGCTTCTGGGGGCTTACGCGGATCGTGCGCGTAACGGCCTGCGCCTCGTTTTCCTTGAGCCGGCGTGCGGCTTTTGCCTTGCCCATTGTTACTTCCTCTTCGCCTTCTTGTCGGCGCCGTGACCGTAATAGGTCCGCGTCGGTGCAAACTCACCGAACTTGTGGCCGACCATCTCTTCCGAAACGGATACCGGAATATGCTTCGATCCGTTGTAGACGCCGAAGGTCAGACCGACGAACTGCGGCATGATCGTGGAGCGGCGGCTCCAGATCTTGATCACTTCGTGGCGACCGCCTTCACGCACCTTCTCAGCCTTCTTGAGAAGATAGCCGTCAACAAACGGTCCCTTCCATACTGAACGAGCCATCTAGGACTACCTCTCTTACTTCTTCTTCTGGTGGCGCGAGCGCATGATGAACTTGTCGGTCGACTTGTTCTTGCGCGTACGCTTGCCCTTGGTGGGCTTGCCCCAGGGCGAGACCGGGTGACGACCACCCGAGGTGCGACCTTCACCACCACCGTGCGGGTGGTCGATCGGGTTCATGACGACGCCGCGGTTATGCGGACGCTTACCCCGCCAACGCGAACGACCGGCCTTGCCGTCATTCGTGTTGGAATGGTCGGAGTTCGATACAGCGCCGATCGTTGCAAGGCAAGTGCCCGAAACCAGGCGCTGCTCGCCTGAGTTCAAACGCAGGATCGCCATGCCCTGGTCGCGGCCGACGAGCTGAACGTAGGTGCCAGCCGAACGGGCGATCTGGCCGCCCTTGCCCGGCTTCATCTCGACGTTGTGCACGATCGAACCAACCGGCATGTACTGCAGCGGCATGGTGTTGCCAGGCTTGACGTCGATTGCCTTGTCCGAGGCCAGAACCTTGTCGCCGACAGCAAGACGCTGCGGCGCCAGGATGTAAGCCAGCTCACCGTCATCATAGTTGATGAGGGCGATGAAGGCGGAACGGTTCGGGTCGTATTCCAGACGCTCGACGGTGCCTTCGACGCCGAACTTGCGGCGCTTGAAGTCGACGAGACGGTAGCTGCGCTTGTGGCCGCCACCCTGGAAACGGGCCGTGATGCGACCGTAGTTGTTACGGCCGCCCTTGGACGAAAGGCCTTCGGTCAGTGCCTTGACCGGCTTGCCCTTGTAAAGCTCCGACCGGTCGACGATGACCAGCTGCCTCTGGCTCGGCGTTGTCGGATTGAAAGTTTTCAATGCCATCTTATCATTCCCTATTGGGTTTTTACCCTAACGGGCCTGTTCAAACGCCGGTCGTCACGTCTACCGACTGACCTTCGGCCAGCGTGACGATCGCCTTCTTGACGTCCTTCTGCTTGCCGGAGAAATTCCGGAAGCGCTTGATCTTGCCCTTGCGGACGAGCGTGTTGACCGACTTGACCTTGACGCCGAAGAGCTCTTCGACGGCGGCCTTGATTTCGGGCTTGCTCGCATTCTTCGCAACGTTGAACACGACCTGGTTGTTATCGGAAACCAGCGTGGCCTTTTCGGTGATGACCGGCGAAACGATCACGTCGTAATGGCGGATATCGCTCATTTGAATCGCTCCTCCAGAGCTTCGACCGCAGCCTTGGAAAGAACGAGCTTTCCGCGGCGCAGAATGTCGTAAACGTTGATGCCCTGAACCGGCAGAACATCGATGTTCGGAATGTTGCGAGCAGCAAGCTTGAAGTTGCCGTCAACTTCCGAGCCGCCGATGATCAGCGCATTGTCGAGGCCGAGACCGGCGAACTTCGCCAGAAGACCCTTGGTCTTGGCTTCCGAGGCGACCAGATCGTCGATGATGATCAGGTTCTCGGACTTCGCCTTGGTCGAAAGCGCATGCTTCAGAGCCAGAGCACGGAGCTTCTTCGGAAGATCGTGCGCGTGGTCACGGACAACCGGACCATGGGCGCGACCACCGCCGCGGAACTGCGGAGCGCGTGCAGAATGGTGGCGGGCGTTACCCGTGCCCTTCTGCTTGTACATCTTCGAACCGGTGCGGGCGATTTCCGAACGGCCCTTGACCTTGTGCGAACCCTGACGCTTGAGAGCGAGCTGGTAGCGCACCATACGGGCGAGGATGTCTTCGCGCGGTTCCAGGCCGAAGATCTCTTCCTTCAGGCTGAGCGTGCCGGCGTCCTTGCCCTCAAGTGTTTTAACAGTGAGATCCATTATTCGGCTCCATTGGTTTCAGCTGCACGCAGGCCAGCCGGCCGCGGCGCATTTTCAGGAACACCGGACTTCACGGCATCGCGGACGGTGATCCACGCACCCTTCGAACCGGGAACGGCGCCCTTCACGAGGATCAGGCCGCGCTCTTCATCGGTGCGGACAACCTCGAGGTTCTGCGTGGTCACGCGGGTCTGACCCATGTGACCAGCCATCTTCTTGCCCTTCCAGACCTTGCCCGGATCCTGGTTGTTACCGGTCGAACCGTGCGAGCGGTGCGAAACCGAAACACCGTGGGTGGCGCGCAGGCCACCGAAGTTGTGGCGCTTGATCGCACCGGCAAAACCCTTACCGATGGTGGTACCGGTCACGTCGACGAGCTGACCCGAAACGAAGTGGCTGGCCGTCAGTTCGGCGCCGACATCGAGAAGGAAGTCTTCCGATACACGGAACTCGACAACCTTGGCCTTGGGCTCGACGGAGGCCAGGGCGAAATTACCGCGCTCGGCCTTGGTCGTGTTCTTGACCTTCTTGGCGCCGGCGCCGAGCTGAACGGCGGTGTAGCCGTTCTTTTCCTTGGTGCGCGTGCCGACGACCTGGCAGCCGTCCATTCGCAAAACTGTTACAGGGATATGCTCTCCTGCGTCATTGAAGACGCGGGTCATTCCCACCTTCTGTGCTATCACACCTGAACGCATCGGTTCATTCCTTTAAGAGTTCCGGCCGAGGCAATAAGCCCCCGCGTGTCTCCGTTTGGGACATCATCCACGCCGTTTCCGACGTGAAGCGATTGGTCCCGTTTCGTTATTCCCTCGCCCTGAAAATCAGAGCTTGATTTCGACGTCTACGCCAGCGGCCAGATCGAGCTTCATCAGCGCATCGACCGTCTGGGGGGTCGGATCGACGATGTCGAGCAGGCGCTTGTGGGTGCGCATTTCAAACTGCTCGCGGCTCTTCTTGTCGATATGCGGACCGCGGTTGACGGTGAACTTCTCGATCCGGGTCGGCAGCGGAACCGGACCGCGCACATTGGCGCCGGTACGCTTGGCCGTGGAAACGATCTCACGCGTCGAGGCATCAAGGATCCGGTGATCAAACGCCTTCAGGCGGATGCGGATATTCTGGCCGTTCATGCGACTCGTCCTTGTCTTCTTATTCTCTCCGCCGTCTCGTCATCGATCGGGCGCGTTGTTAACTTCAGTTCCGGGCTTGCCGGCTTTCCAAATATCTGCAGGGGCGGGTAACCCGCCCCTACGAAATCGGCCTCAAGCCCGAAGGCCCGTCGATTACTCGACGATCGAAGCGACGATGCCGGCGCCGACGGTGCGGCCGCCTTCGCGGATCGCGAAGCGCAGCTTTTCTTCCATCGCGATCGGAACGATCAGCTGAACGTCAACAGTGACGTTGTCGCCAGGCATGACCATTTCCGTGCCTTCCGGAAGCGTCACGATGCCGGTCACGTCCGTCGTGCGGAAATAGAACTGCGGACGGTAGTTCGTGAAGAACGGCGTGTGACGGCCACCCTCTTCCTTCGTCAGGATGTAGGCTTCAGCCTTGAACTTCGTGTGCGGCGTAACAGAGCCGGGCTTGCAGAGGATCTGGCCACGCTCGACCTGGTCACGGTTGATACCGCGGATCAGCGCGCCGATGTTGTCGCCTGCCTGGCCCTGGTCGAGCAGCTTGCGGAACATTTCAACGCCGGTAACCGTCGTCTTCTGCGTCGGGTTGATACCGACGATTTCGACTTCTTCACCAACCTTGACGATGCCGCGCTCGACACGGCCGGTCACGACCGTACCACGACCCGAGATCGAGAAAACGTCTTCGATCGGCATCAGGAACGGCTGGTCAACCGGACGCTCAGGCGTCGGGATGTAGTCGTCGACAGCAGCCATCAACTCGCGGATCGCGTCTTCGCCGATCTTCTTGTCCGAATCTTCCAGAGCAGCAAGAGCAGAGCCCTTGATGATCGGGATTTCGTCGCCGGGGAACTCGTAAGAGTCGAGCAGCTCGCGAACTTCCATTTCGACGAGCTCGAGAAGCTCTTCGTCGTCGACCTGGTCAACCTTGTTGAGGAACACGACGATCGCCGGAACGCCAACCTGACGGGCAAGCAGGATGTGCTCGCGGGTCTGCGGCATCGGGCCGTCGGCAGCCGAGCAAACCAGGATCGCGCCGTCCATCTGGGCAGCACCGGTGATCATGTTCTTGACGTAGTCGGCGTGGCCGGGGCAGTCGACGTGCGCGTAGTGGCGCTTGTCGGTTTCATACTCGACGTGTGCCGTCGAGATGGTGATGCCACGGGCCTTTTCTTCCGGGGCCGCGTCGATCTGGTCGTAGGCGCGGAAATCACCGAAATACTTCGTGATCGCAGCCGTCAGCGACGTCTTACCATGGTCAACGTGGCCGATCGTGCCGATGTTTACGTGCGGCTTGCTCCGCTCAAACTTTGCTTTTGCCATTTTAAGGCTCCTATTCTTTCAGAACCCGCGACGGGGTTATTGCTATTCGACGTAACGGGTAACCCCGGTCACTTCTGACCGGAGTACTTTGCCTGAATTTCCTGTGCGACGTTCGACGGTACCGGCGCATTGTGGTCGAAGACCATCGAATACTGGGCACGGCCCTGCGACATCGAGCGCAGGTTGTCGACGTACTTGAACATGTTGGCGAGCGGGACCTGCGCCTCAATCACGACGGCATTGCCGCGCGATTCCTGGCCCTGGATCTGGCCACGGCGGGAGTTCAGGTCGCCGATGACGTCGCCAACATAATCTTCCGGGGTCACAACCTCGACATCCATGATCGGCTCGAGCAGCTGGGCACCGGCCTTGCGGGCCGCTTCGCGGAAGCATGCACGGGCAGCGATTTCGAAGGCGAGAACCGACGAGTCAACGTCATGGTAAGCACCATCGAGAAGCGTCGCCTTGATGCCGAGCATCGGGAAGCCCGCGAGCGGACCGGACGACAGAACGCTTTCGATACCCTTCTGGACACCGGGGATGTATTCCTTCGGAACGGAACCGCCGACGATCTTGGATTCGAAAACGAATTCCTCGCCATCCGGGTTCGGTTCGAACAGGATCTTGACGCGCGCGAACTGACCCGAACCACCCGACTGCTTCTTGTGGGTGTAGTCTTCTTCGTGCGCGGCCGTGATGGTTTCGCGGTAGGCAACCTGCGGCGCACCGACGTTGGCCTCGACCTTGAACTCGCGCTTCATGCGGTCGACGAGAATGTCGAGATGAAGCTCGCCCATGCCAGCGATGATGGTCTGGCCGGATTCTTCGTCGGTCTTGACGCGGAAGGACGGATCCTCGGCAGCCAGACGGTTGAGCGCGAGACCCATCTTTTCCTGATCGCCCTTGGTCTTCGGTTCGATCGCGATCTGGATAACCGGCTCGGGGAATTCCATGCGCTCCAGGATAACCTGCTTCAGCGGGTCGCAGAGCGTGTCACCGGTCGTGGTTTCCTTCAGGCCGGCCAGGGCAACAATGTCACCAGCATAGGCAACGTCGATGTCCGAACGGGAGTTCGAGTGCATCTGCAGCATACGGCCGACGCGCTCGCGCTTTTCCTTGACCGTGTTCATGACCGACGAACCCTTCTCGATCGTGCCGGAATAAACGCGGCAGAACGTCAGGGAGCCCACGAAGGGGTCGTTCATGATCTTGAAGGCCAGCATGGAAAGCGGCTCTTCGTCGTCAGCGTGACGCTCGATTTCGCCTTCGGTCTTGACGTCGATACCCTTGATCGCAGGGATATCGATCGGCGACGGCAGGAAGTCGACAACAGCGTCGAGAAGCGGCTGAACGCCCTTGTTCTTGAAGGCCGAACCACACAGCATCGGGAAGAACTGCACGTCGATCGTGCCGCGACGGATGAGCTGACGGATCTTGTCGTTGTCGGGCATTTCGCCTTCAAGGTAGGCTTCCATAGCCGCCTCGTCGACCTCGACGATCGTTTCGATCATCAGTTCGCGGTATTCTTCAGCCTTTTCCTTCATGTCAGCCGGAATGTCGGTGACATCCCACTGCGCACCAAGATGCTCGCCGTCCCAGACGAGAGCCTTCATCTCGATCAGGTCGATCACGCCGGCAAAGTCGTTTTCAGCGCCGATCGGCAGCTGAATGACAACCGGGATCGCGCCGAGACGGGACTTGACCATGGACACCGAGCGATAGAAGTCGGCGCCGATCTTGTCCATCTTGTTGCAGAAGATCATCCGCGGAACGTTGTACTTGTCGGCCTGGCGCCAGACGGTTTCCGTCTGCGGCTCGACACCGGCATTGGCGTCGAGAAGCGCGACAGCACCGTCGAGAACGCGCAGCGAACGCTCGACTTCGATGGTGAAGTCAACGTGTCCGGGAGTGTCGATGATGTTGAAGCGACGCTTCTTGCCGTCGCGGCCCTGCCAGAAGGTGGTGGTGGCAGCGGACGTGATCGTGATGCCACGCTCCTGCTCCTGCTCCATCCAGTCCATCGTGGCCGCGCCGTCGTGAACTTCACCGATCTTGTGGGACTTGCCGGTGTAGAAGAGGATGCGCTCGGTCGTCGTGGTCTTGCCAGCGTCGATGTGCGCCATGATACCGAAATTACGGTAGTCTTCGATTTTATATTCGCGAGCCATGATGTTAGGCCTTCCCTCGGATCTTGATTACCAGCGGTAATGCGAGAATGCGCGGTTCGCGTCAGCCATCTTGTGCGTGTCTTCACGCTTCTTGACAGCCGAACCACGGTTGTTCGCCGCATCCATGAGCTCGCCCGAAAGGCGCTCGATCATGGTGGTTTCGTTGCGCTTGCGGGCAGCAGCGATCATCCAGCGGATGGCGAGTGCCTGGCGGCGCTCCGGACGAACGTCAACCGGAACCTGATAGGTCGCACCACCAACGCGGCGGGAACGGACCTCGACGTGCGGCGCGACGTTGTCGAGCGCCTGATGGAAGACCTCGACCGGGTCCTGCTTCATCTTGCCTTCGACGGCGTCGAGCGCACCGTAGACGATCGACTCTGCGACCGACTTCTTGCCGTGCAGCATGACGGCATTCATGAACTTGGTGACAACCAGATCGCCGAACTTCGGATCCGGGTTGATCTCACGCTTTTCTGCACTGTGGCGTCGTGACATGCTTTTGTCTCTCAACAGTTGCGGCGCTTAAAACGCGGAGAACCTCGCGCAGCGCCAGAGAAATGAAAACCGAATTACTTCGGACGCTTCGCACCGTACTTCGAACGACGCTGCTTACGATTCTTAACGCCCTGGGTATCGAGCACACCACGGATGATGTGGTAGCGGACACCCGGAAGGTCCTTGACGCGGCCGCCGCGGATCATGACGACGGAGTGTTCCTGCAGGTTGTGGCCTTCACCCGGGATATAACCGATGACTTCGAAGCCATTGGTCAGACGGATCTTGGCAACCTTACGCAGAGCCGAGTTCGGCTTCTTCGGCGTCGTCGTGTAGACGCGGGTGCAGACGCCGCGCTTCTGCGGGTTCTGTTCCAGCGCGGGAACCTTGTTCCGCTTGACCTGGGGCTGGCGCGGCTTGCGGATCAGTTGGTTTACGGTAGGCATATACCCATCCCTTAATATTCGTGTCTCATCGCCCTTCTGGGGCATTTCATGCCGTCGCCGGCGATAAAGAAGCACATAAACGCCTATATGCGCACAAGCACGGCCCGACCCGCCTACCCGGCAGATGGACCTTAAAGCAGAGGACACAGGCGCCTTGCCGCGTCATGCGTGCAGCATTTTGATCTTCAACGTGCTGTTTAGAACCTAGTCCGAGGTGAACTCCGGGACATTTGGCTTCCCGAACGGCCAAGCCTCACTTGGGTTCTGTTGGCGCCGACATACTCAAATCCCTTGTCTTCGTCAAGGGCGCCGGCGGAAAATCTTAACCCTGAGGCGCTGTCTGGCAGGGCTTTAGGGGCGGCATTCCCGAGTTCGGCAATTTTCGGCATTCCTTGTAGCGATTGACGCAAGAAAATGTCAGTCGCCCCTTTTCCCCCGTGGTCCAAGGCGAATCTGGCGGGTGATGCCGATTCTGGCGAGGAACACCGGATCGTGGCTGACCACGAGCAAGGCGCCGTCATAGGCATTGAGCCCCGTCTCTAGCGTGGCCAGCGTGTCGAGATCAAGGTGGTTGGTGGGTTCATCCAGGATCAGGAGCTGCGCCGGCCTGCTGCCGCCGATCGCAACCGCAAGCCCTGCCCTGAGCGTCTCCCCGCCGCTCAGCGTCGCAACCTGCCTGAGGGCGGCATCGGCGCGGAAGCGGAACCGGGCCAGTGTGGCGCGGCAGGCATTTTCGTCATCGTCCGGATTGAGCCGGCGGAAGTTGTCGCGCACCGTCTCTGCTGGATCGAGAAGCGACACGGTCTGGTCGAAGAAGGCATGGGGAACAAGGATCTCTGCTTTGCCTGACAGCGGCCGACACCGGCCCGCGAGGTGCTTCAGCAGGGTCGACTTGCCCGTGCCGTTCGCCCCGGAAATCGCCACCCGCTCCGGCCCGGCCATCTCGAAGGTGAGATCGGCAAAGAGGGGCACTTCGGGGCGATATCCGCCGCAAAGGCCGGTCACGCTGATTACGTGCCTGCTGGAAGCGAGCCCCGAAGGCGAGAGCGCGACGGCGAAGGGCTGGACCACCTCGAAGCGCGCCTTGGCGGAAGCGAGCCGCTCTTCGGCCTGCTCCATCTGCCGCTGCGACAGATCCCTTTGACGCGCGGCCGTTGCCTCGGACGTCGCCTTCATACCGTCGAGCATCATCTTGGGCATATCCCCACGCTTGCGCAGCGCCCTTCCCCTTGAATCAGTCCTCGCCTTGCGCTCGCTCCTCTGGCGGACCACCCCGGCCACCCTGCGGCTTTCCTTTTCCGCCTCGCCCAGCGCATGTTCGCGCGCCTGACGCTCGGCCTCCTTTTCCGCTTCATAGAAGCCGAAATTGCCGCCGTAGCGGGTCATCCCAAGTGAGGTCAGTTCGACGATCGCGTCCATCGCCTCCAGCAGCGCCCTGTCGTGGCTGACCACGAGCGCTCCGCCGCTGAACGCATGCAGGAATTGCAGAAGCGCGTCGCGCCCATCCGCATCGAGATTGTTGGTGGGCTCGTCGAGCAGGATGAAGTCCGGCTCATCGAAGAGCAATGCTGCCAGCCGGCCGCGGGTCATCTCACCACCCGAAAGCCGGGCGAGCGGCGTGGCGAGCGGGAAGGCCAGGCCGAAGCGGGCGAGTGCGGCCTCCGCCCTCTCCTCCGCCGCCCAGTCGATGCCGGCGATGAGTTCGGCGTCCGCCTCACCCCGTCCCGCCCGCTCGATCGCCTCGAGGTTCGCCGCGATGCCGAAAAGCGAGGCCAGCGTTTCCCGCTCGCCCGCAGCAACCGATTGCTCGAGCCTGGCGATGCGGCCATTGACCTCGACACTGCCGGACGCCGGCGACAGTTCGCCGGCAATGAGTTTCAGCAGGGTGGTCTTGCCGACGCCATTGCGACCGACAAAGCCGGTCAGGCCCTTGCCGAACACTGCGGAAATATCTTTGAAAAGCGTGTGGCTGTCAGCAGTGCTGTAGGACAGGCAGGAAAGCGTGATTGACGCATGCATGGATAGAATTCTCCCTCGAAGCCAGAACGTGTGCTGTCTTGAGGTGAGAAATCATCGTCGTGTGCATCCCTTCGCTTTCAATGACCTCTCTATACGCGCCTTTTGCTGTTTGCTCAAGGCGCGACTGCGGTCAGAAGGTGGCCTGGGAGCTTGGAAGCTTCACGAAACCGGCCCGCTTCCAAGGGTGAACTGTCCGAAGTTCGGAAACGCAGACGAAGCGGTATTGCCGTCATGCGGCAGCGGCTTGGCGATCTCCATCTCGCGCTGGAACAGCGCCCACTGATTGCCGCCGAGCATCTGCTGCGTGCCTGACCAGCCAGTGGAGCCGGCAAGCCAGATCAATTCAGCATAGCGCGCCTGCTGCACTGCGGATGCGACCGTTCCGGAGCCGTAGACACCCACCCTGTAAGCGCCTTGCAGCGCCGCATCGACGGCGGCGAAATAGGCCTTGATGCTCTGCAGATCGGCGCTCGAGTCGTAGTCATAATCGACCGAGAAATAGATCGCCGAGCCGTGCGGCTGGCCGATCTCTCCGGCAAGCTTCAGTGCCTGTGTGGCATCGCGGCTGCCGGTCTCGCCATCGAGATCGCTGATCTTGCCGCCCGCCCCGCCGGTCTGCTCGAAGACGACGGCCATCGACAGTCCCGCCGCCGCGAGAGCGATGGCCTCATCCGCGCCGAATTGCTTCTCCGGCAGAGACGATGAATCCTCAAGATTGTAGTAGCGGATGACGGTCTCGACACCGCCGCTTTTGAGCTGGGGAATATAGGAGGTTGTATCCCACGGAGTGTCGATGATCGTGTACATCAGGAGTCATCCTTGCCTGGCCTTAATGCAACTTATGGTATATATTTTCCATAAAAGCAACCAGCTAAAAACGAGGGTCGCAATCTTCCCCTCGATTGCGGTATCATTCCGACAGCTGGCCAAACGCCAAATATCCTCCCCCTCCCCGCGCTCATCGCGAAGGAGGTCGATCATCAGCTTCAGAGAAAGGCCCGACATGATTGCCATACCCGGCTACACCAGCGACGGCGAGCGCATGATCTTCATCATCACCGGCAAGGTCTATCACGAATGGAACGGCGATACCGAGGTCCACGTGCTGATCGCCGCCCCCGACGAGGACACCGCTGTCCGCAACACGCTGAACGCGCTCGCCAATGAAGGCTATTCTGAAGCCGACCTCGACCAGATCGGCCTGATCACCGAGATCCCCGACGAAGAACCCCACGCCTCCGCCTACCAGACGGCGATGGAAGGCGAAGTGGCGATTGTGAAGCTTTCATAGGAGTAGCCACTCTCCTTCTCGTGTCGAAAGAGCCCCACCTCTGTCGGCATAGGCTTTTTAAAGAGTACGCCCCTAGGACGAAGCCGTGGAACCGGCCAATTCCGGCGTGGTTCGTGTAGCCGAACATAGGCACGGCAATGTCGCACTGTTGCGTCCTGTCGGAATGCGGCGCGTTGCCTCCAGACGCCTCGCCTCCAGGTATTTGACGGTCCAGTGAGCATCACAGTCTTCCGGCCAAGCATTGCCGGTTTGTCCTTCTTGGTACCCGGGCTATCGCCCGCCCTGATCGCATCTTTTCGTCCTGAAGGTTGGGCTGGAAAATACTCCATCGCACCGTACCCAAAACAGTGGAAAATCCGTGATGTTAATGCAAAAATAACATATTCATATAAAACTACTAATAAATTACGTTTATTTTAAATTTTACATTTATATTGACTATTATTTCATTTATTCTAAGTTAAATTATTATTATTAATACTGGGAGCTAAACATGTCATTAGAAAATGTATCAAACAGATCTCTTTACGATTTGGTTGTAACAAAACTAGAAGATACAAAAAATAACGTTCTTGTACCGGCCGGACAAACTATGGTTGGTTTAGGATACTGGACACCTTGGGTAGACAATCAGCATGAACTTCAAACTAAATCCATCGTTATCGTCGTTGGAAACTCAGGATCGAATACCTCAGGATATTTTCTTTTCGAACACGATGGAAAAATTTATACGGCACTTCGGTTTGAAAAAAAGAGGCAGCTACTCGATAATAAGAAAAACTTTAATCTGATTGTCGACAACAACGATATTTGGATGGAACAGTAACGGGCGCAAAGCATAGTGAATTGAACGACTAGACATTGACTATTTTCGATCCAGAGTGAAAATACCGTTTACACGCCCGCAAGCAGATTTCACTTTATTGACCGAATAACCGCGTCGCACACATCTTCTAGACATGAAAAGGCCCAGCAGATCGATCTGCCGGGCCTTTCTTTGTCGTCTCATGATATCCGCGGGGCCTATTCGCCCGGCTGCGGCTCTTCGTTCATCTGCGACAGCATCGGCGTCGCCTCGTCGGCGCCGGAAGCCTTGCGGCGGGCGTCGATGATGAGGTCGTCGCGGGTCGTCGCGATGCGGCGGATCTGCGACATCGCGCGGCCGGTACCGGCCGGGATCAGACGACCGACGATGATGTTTTCCTTCAGGCCCTGCAGGGTATCGACCTTGCCGGCAATTGCCGCTTCGGTCAGCACCTTGGTGGTTTCCTGGAAGGAAGCCGCCGAGAAGAAGGACGGGGTCTGCAGCGAAGCCTTGGTGATGCCAAGCAGCACCGGCTCGCCTTCGGCAGGACGCTTGCCCTGCTCGATCAGCGCCTCGTTCATGTTCTCGAAGGCGATCGCCTCGACAACATCACCCGTGATGTACTCGCTGTCGCCCGAAGCCGTGATCTCGATCTTCTGCAGCATCTGGCGAACGATCACCTCGATGTGCTTGTCGTTGATCACAACGCCCTGCAGACGGTAGACTTCCTGGATCTCGTTGACGAGGTAGGAAGCCAGCGCCTCGACGCCCTTGATCGCAAGGATGTCGTGCGGAGCCGGGTTGCCGTCGAGAATGTAGTCGCCCTTCTCGATGTAGTCGCCATCCTGCAGATGGAACGGCTTGGCCTTCGGAATGAGATATTCCACCGGCTCGACACCATCTTCCGCAGGCTCGATCTGGATGCGGCGCTTGTTCTTGTAGTCGCGGCCGAAGCGGATCGTACCGTCGATCTCGGCGATCACGGCATGGTCCTTCGGACGGCGGGCTTCGAACAGTTCCGCAACGCGCGGCAAACCACCGGTAATGTCCTTGGTCTTGGCGCTTTCCAGCGGCGAACGCGCAAGCACGTCACCCTGGCTGACCTTCTGGCCCGGCTCGACCGAGAGGATCGCGTCAACCGACAGCGGCAGGCGGGCTTCGCCACCACGCGGCAGCTTCATCACCTCGCCATCGGCGTCCTTGATCACGATCGCCGGCTTCAGGTCGGAACCGCGCGGCGTCGAGCGCCAGTCGATGACCGAACGCTTGGTGAAGCCGGTGGCCTCGTCCGTCGTTTCGGTGACCGACAGACCTTCGACGAGGTCCTCGAAGTCGACCGTACCGGAGACTTCCGTCATCATCGGGCGGGTATAGGGGTCCCATTCCGCCAGACGCTGACCGCGGCGAACGGTGTCGCCATCGTCCACGAACAGCTTCGAACCATAGGCAACCTTCTGCGACGACCGCTCCTGATCGCGCTGGTCGAGGATCTGGATCGCCATGTTGCGGCCCATCGCCACCAGAACGCCGTCGGAGTTGCGCAGAACGTTGCGGTTCTTGATCCGCACGGTGCCCTCGTAAGAGGATTCCAGGAACGACTGGTCAACCACGGTTGCCGTACCACCAAGGTGGAACGTGCGCATGGTCAGCTGCGTACCGGGCTCACCGATCGACTGCGCGGCAATGACGCCGACAGCTTCGCCGATGTTGACCGGGGTACCACGGGCAAGGTCGCGACCGTAGCAGACCTGGCAGACGCCGGTCTGCACTTCGCAGGTCAGCGCCGAACGGATCTGGACGGACTGGATGCCCGAGGCCTCGATCTTGATGACATCGGCTTCGTTGATCTGACGACCGGCCTCGACGATGAGTTCGCCGGTGACCGGATCCTCGATGTCGACGAGAGCCGCACGACCCAGCACGCGCTGGCCGATCGAGGCAACCACCTGGCCGGCATCGACGATGGCCGTCATGGTCAGGCCCTTGTCGGTACCGCAATCCGGCGTGTTGACGATGCAGTCCTGTGCGACGTCGACGAGACGACGGGTCAGGTAGCCCGAGTTCGCGGTCTTCAGGGCGGTATCGGCCAGCCCCTTACGGGCACCGTGTGACGAGTTGAAGTACTCGTTCACGGTCAGGCCTTCCTTGAAGTTCGAGATGATCGGGGTCTCGATGATTTCGCCGGACGGCTTGGCCATCAGGCCGCGCATGCCGCCGAGCTGACGCATCTGGTTCACCGAACCACGCGCGCCCGAATGGCTCATCATGTAGATCGAGTTCATCTGCTTCTGACGACCGGTCTCCGGGTCGAATTCGACCGCGCGAATGCGGGCCATCATCTCTTCGGTGACCTTCTCGGTAGCCTTGCCCCAGGCATCAACGACCTTGTTGTACTTTTCGCCCTGGGTGATCAGGCCGTCATTGTACTGCTGCTCGTACTCCTTCACGAGAGCTTCGGTCTCGGCAACGATCGTGTGCTTGGCATCCGGGATCACCATGTCGTCCTTGCCGAACGAAATGCCGGCGCGGCAGGCATGGCCGAAGCCGAGCTGCATGATCCGGTCGCAGAAGATCACAGTGTCCTTCTGGCCGCAGTGACGATAGACCGTGTCGATCATCTTGGAGATGTTCTTCTTGGTCATTTCCTGGTTGCAGGTCTCGAACGGCACGGCAGCGTTCTTCGGCAGAAGTTCGCCGATGATCATGCGGCCGGGCGTGGTTTCGTAGATCTTGGAGACCTCGTTGCCATCCTCGTCAACGGTCTTGAAGCGACCCTTGATCTTGGTGTGCAGCGTGACGACCTTGTTCTCCAGCGCGTGATGCAGTTCGCCCATGTCGGCAAACGCCATGCCCTCGCCCGGCTCCTTCTCGTTCATGATCGAGAGGTAGTAGAGGCCGAGAACCATGTCCTGCGACGGCACGATGATCGGCTGACCATTGGCCGGGTGCAGGATGTTGTTGGTCGACATCATCAGCACGCGGGCTTCAAGCTGGGCTTCGAGCGACAGCGGCACGTGAACGGCCATCTGGTCACCATCGAAGTCGGCGTTGAAGGCCGTGCAGACGAGCGGATGCAGCTGGATCGCCTTGCCTTCGACCAGCGTCGGTTCGAAGGCCTGGATACCCAGACGGTGCAGCGTCGGCGCGCGGTTCAGGAGAACCGGATGCTCGCGGATGACCTCGTCGAGGATATCCCAGACTTCCGGACGCTCCTTCTCAACCAGCTTCTTCGCCTGCTTGACGGTCGAGGAGTACCCCTTGGCGTCGAGACGGGCGTAGATGAACGGCTTGAACAGCTCGAGCGCCATCTTCTTCGGCAGGCCGCACTGGTGCAGCTTCAGCTCCGGACCGGTCACGATGACCGAACGGCCGGAATAGTCGACGCGCTTGCCGAGCAGGTTCTGACGGAAGCGGCCCTGCTTGCCCTTCAGCATGTCGGAGAGCGACTTCAGCGGACGCTTGTTCGCGCCGGTGATGACGCGGCCGCGACGGCCGTTGTCGAACAGCGCATCAACCGATTCCTGAAGCATGCGCTTCTCGTTCCGGATGATGATGCCCGGCGCGCGCAGCTCGATGAGACGCTTCAGACGGTTGTTACGGTTGATCACGCGACGATAGAGATCGTTGAGGTCGGAGGTCGCAAAGCGGCCGCCGTCCAGCGGAACCAGCGGTCTGAGGTCCGGCGGGATCACGGGAACGACCTTCATGATCATCCATTCCGGACGGTTGCCGGATTCGATGAAGTTCTCGACGATCTTCAGACGCTTCAGAAGCTTCTTCTGCTTCAGGTCGGACGTGGTCTCGGCAAGCTCGGCACGCAGGTCGCCGGCGATCTTCTCCAGATCCATGCTGGCGAGCATCTCGTAGATGGCTTCAGCACCGATATTGGCCGAGAACTGGTCCTCGCCGAATTCGTCGACGGCGAGCATGTACTCTTCTTCCGAAAGGAGCTGGTTCTCCTTCAGGTCGGTGAGGCCGGGCTCGGTGACGATGTAGTTTTCGAAATAGAGAACGCGCTCGACATCCTTCAGCGTCATGTCGAGAAGGGTCGAGATACGGCTCGGAAGCGACTTCAGGAACCAGATATGGGCAACCGGAGCAGCAAGCTCGATATGACCCATACGCTCACGGCGAACGCGCGACAGCGTCACTTCGACGCCGCACTTTTCGCAGATGATGCCCTTGTACTTCATGCGCTTGTACTTGCCGCACAGGCATTCGTAGTCCTTGATCGGACCAAAGATGCGCGCGCAGAACAGGCCGTCGCGCTCGGGCTTGAACGTACGATAGTTGATGGTTTCCGGCTTCTTGATTTCGCCATAAGACCAGGAAAGGATCTTTTCCGGGCTGGCGATCGAGATCCGGATCGAATCAAAGACCTGCGCAGGCGCCTGCGGATTGAAAAGATTCATGACCTCTTGGTTCATGCCTGTCTCCTTGATGGGCGGCATCGCCCTTGCTGACAGATCACCGACAAAGCCCCGTGGCGGATCAGCTGTCTTTTGAAACGGTTATGGCCGCAAAATGCGGCAAAATTGACATTCCGCGCTTACGGTAAGCGGGGAAGGTCGCAGACGCGCCTCTTGGCGGGCGCGCCTGCCGTTTTGTCATTCCGCAGCGTCGGGAAGCTCTGCCTCAGGCTCTTCGGGAGCCTCGGCCTGGTTTTCGAGTTCAACCGACAGGCCCAGCGAGCGCATTTCCTTGACGAGAACGTTGAAGCTTTCCGGAATACCGGCTTCGAACGTATCATCACCACGGACAATGGCTTCATAGACCTTGGTACGACCGGCAACGTCATCCGACTTCACGGTCAGCATTTCCTGCAGCGTGTAGGCGGCGCCGTAAGCTTCCAGAGCCCAGACCTCCATTTCGCCGAAGCGCTGGCCACCGAACTGCGCCTTACCACCGAGCGGCTGCTGGGTGACGAGCGAGTACGGACCGATCGAACGGGCGTGGATCTTGTCGTCAACCAGGTGGTTGAGCTTGATCATGTACATGTAGCCCACGGTCACCTTGCGGTCGAAGGGTTCGCCGGTACGGCCGTCATAAAGAACCGACTGACCCGACGGATCATAGCCTGCCCAGGACAGCATTTCCGAGACGTCGCCTTCATGCGCACCGTCAAAGACCGGTGTTGCAATCGAGACACCGCGCTTGGCTTCATCGGCCAGACGCACCAGGCTCTCGTCATCGAAGGTCGAGACTTCGTCCTTGGCTTCCGAGGCATAGACCTTGGTCAGCGTTTCCTTCAGCGGCGCGATGTCATTGGTCTCGCGATACTCTTCGAGCATCTCGCCAATGCGCTTGCCCATGCCGGCACAACCCCAGGCCAGATGCGTCTCGAGGATCTGACCGACGTTCATGCGGCTCGGCACGCCGAGCGGGTTCAGCACGACATCGACATGCGTACCGTCTTCCAGGAACGGCATGTCCTCGGCCGGCAGGATGCGGGAGACCACACCCTTGTTGCCGTGACGGCCAGCCATCTTGTCGCCCGGCTGGATCTTGCGCTTCACAGCCACGAAGACCTTGACCATCTTCATCACGCCCGGAGGCATTTCGTCGCCGCGCTGGACCTTCTCGACCTTGTCCATGAACCGCTGTTCAAGCCGGTTCTTGGATTCGTCGTACTGGCCACGGAGCGCTTCGAGTTCGCCCTGAACGTCTTCGCTTTCAACGGCAAACATCCACCACTGCGAACGCGGATAGGCCTGGATCACCTCATCGGAGAGCTCGACACCCTTCTTGAAGCCCTTCGGGCCTGCAATCGAGGTCTGGCCGCGCAGCATGTCGGAAAGACGGGCATAGACGTTGCGGTCCAGAATGGCCTGCTCGTCGTCGCGGTCCTTGGCGAGGCGTTCGATTTCCTCACGCTCGATCGCCATGGCGCGCTCGTCCTTCTCGACGCCGTGACGGTTGAAGACGCGAACTTCAACGACGGTACCGAAGGTGCCGGGCGGCATGCGCATCGAGGTGTCGCGAACGTCCGAAGCCTTTTCACCGAAGATGGCGCGCAGAAGCTTTTCTTCCGGCGTCATCGGGCTTTCGCCCTTCGGCGTGATCTTGCCGACGAGAATATCGCCCGGATGCACTTCCGCGCCGATGTAGACGATACCGGCTTCATCGAGGTTCTTCAGCGCTTCTTCCGAAACGTTCGGAATGTCGCGGGTGATTTCTTCCGGACCGAGCTTGGTGTCACGGGCCATGACCTCGAATTCTTCCAGATGGATCGAGGTGAAGACGTCATCCGAAACGATCCGCTCGGAAAGCAGGATCGAGTCCTCGTAGTTGTAGCCGTTCCAGGGCATGAACGCGACGAGCGCGTTACGGCCGAGCGCCAGGTCGCCGAGATCCGTCGACGGACCGTCAGCGATGATGTCGCCCTTGTTCAGAATGTCACCGACGCGCACCAGCGGACGCTGGTTGACGCAGGTGTTCTGGTTCGAACGCTGGAACTTCATCAGCCGGTAGATATCAACGCCCGACTTCGACGCATCGAGGTCTTCGGTGGCGCGGATAACGATACGGGTCGCGTCAACCTGGTCGACGATACCACCACGCTTGGCAGCGATCGCAGCGCCCGAGTCACGGGCAACGACCGGTTCCATGCCGGTACCGACGAACGGAGCTTCGGCTCTGAGAAGCGGCACGGCCTGACGCTGCATGTTCGAGCCCATCAGCGCGCGGTTAGCGTCGTCGTTTTCCAGGAACGGAATAAGAGCGGCGGCAACGGAAACGAGCTGCTTCGGCGAAACGTCCATCAGGTTGATGTTTTCGCGCGGGGCCAGCATGACTTCGCCGGCATGACGGCAGACGACGAACTCTTCGGAGAAGGTGCCGTCATCGTTCATCACCGAGTTGGCCTGGGCGATGTAGTACTTGGCCTCTTCCATGGCGGAGAGGTAGATCACATCGTCGGTCAGCTTGCCGTCATCCGAAATCTTGCGGTACGGGCTCTCGATGAAGCCGTACTTGTTGACGCGGGCGAAGGTCGCAAGCGAGTTGATCAGACCGATGTTCGGGCCTTCCGGCGTCTCGATCGGGCAGATACGGCCGTAGTGGGTCGGATGCACGTCGCGGACTTCGAAGCCGGCGCGTTCGCGCGTCAGACCGCCCGGGCCAAGTGCCGAAAGACGACGCTTGTGGGTGATTTCCGACAGCGGGTTGATCTGGTCCATGAACTGCGAAAGCTGCGAGGAGCCGAAGAACTCACGCACGGCAGCAGCTGCCGGCTTGGCATTGATCAGGTCCTGCGGCATCACGGTGTCGATCTCGATCGAGGACATACGTTCCTTGATCGCGCGCTCCATGCGCAGGAGACCCAGACGATACTGGTTCTCCATCAGCTCACCAACGGAGCGGACACGACGGTTGCCGAGATTGTCGATGTCGTCGATCTCGCCCTTGCCGTCACGCAGGTCGACCAGCGTCTTGACGACGGCCAGGATGTCGTCCTTGCGCAGCACGCGCATGGTGTCCGGAGCGTCGAGGTCGAGACGCATGTTCATCTTGACGCGACCGACGGCCGAAAGGTCGTAGCGCTCGGCGTCGAAGAACAGCGAGTTGAACATCGCTTCGGCCGAATCCATGGTCGGCGGCTCGCCGGGGCGCATGACACGGTAGATGTCGAACAGCGCGTCCTGGCGGTTCTCGTTCTTGTCGGCAACCAGCGTGTTGCGGATATAGGCACCGACGTTGACATGGTCGATGTTGAGGATCGACAGTTCGTCGATGCCCTGCTCGATGATGCCGGCAAGGTTCTTCTCGTCCAGCTCTTCGCCGGCTTCGAGATAGATCTCGCCCGTTTCCATGTTGACGATGTCTTCCGCAAGGAAGGTGCCGTAAAGCTCTTCGTCGCTGACCTTCAGCGCCTTGACGCCGCCGTCGGAAAGCTTCTTCAGCATGCGCGGAGTCAGCTTCTTGCCGGCCTCGATGACGACTTCGCCGCTGTCGGCGTCGACGAGATCGGTGACGGCTTTCTGGCCGCGCAGCCGCTCCGGCGAGAAGGGAACCTTCCAGCCTTCGCCATCACGCGTGTAGGGCGCCTTCTCATAGAAGGTTTCGAGGATTTCCTCGGTATCCATGCCGAGCGCCATCAGCAGCGACGTTACCGGGATCTTCCGGCGACGGTCGATACGTGCATAGACGATGTCCTTGGCGTCGAACTCGATGTCGAGCCAGGAACCACGATACGGGATCACGCGGGCAGCAAACAGCAGCTTGCCGGAGGAGTGGCTCTTGCCCTTGTCGTGGTCGAAGAACACGCCCGGCGAACGGTGCATCTGCGAGACGATAACGCGCTCGGTACCGTTGACGATGAACGTCGCGTTGTTGGTCATGAGCGGCATATCGCCCATGTAAACGGACTGTTCCTTGATGTCCTTGATGGACTTCGCGCCGGTATCTTCGTCGATATCGAACACGATAAGACGCAGCTTCACCTTCAGCGGCGCTGCATAGGTGAGGTCGCGCTGGCGGCATTCCTCAACGTCGAACTTCGGCTGTTCGAACTCGTAGGAAACGAATTCGAGCATCGAAGCGCCCGAGAAATCGGTCATCGGAAAGACGGATTTGAAAACCGCCTGCAGCCCCTCGTCGGGACGACCGCCCTTGGGCTCGTCTACCATAAGGAACTGGTCGTATGATGCCTTCTGAACCTCGATGAGGTTCGGCATTTCCGCGACTTCCGGGATCTTTCCGAAAAACTTGCGTACGCGCCTGCGACCATTAAAGGAAAGGGTCTGAGCCATCGTCGCTCCTTGTCAATCTGCATCCGGGCCTGCAACAGACGGTCACCGATGGCCAGTCGGCTCCGTCATCATCAAAGGGTCTTCTTGAGAACCCATTACCCAAAGGCCCGAAAAGGGACTTTGGGTAATGGTTTCAAATCAGTTTTGGCCCTGCGGGCGGAGGACCCGCCCGCAAGACACAAATAGTAGAGCTTACTTGAGCTCGACCTTGGCGCCAGCTGCTTCCAGCTTGGCCTTGAGGTCGTCAGCTTCGGCCTTGGAAACAGCTTCCTTGACCGGCTTCGGAGCGCCTTCGACGAGGTCCTTGGCTTCCTTGAGGCCGAGACCGGTGATGGCGCGAACTTCCTTGATGACGCCGATCTTGTTACCGCCGGCATCAGCCAGGATAACGTCGAATTCGGTCTTTTCTTCGGCGGCTTCAGCAGCAGCGGCAACGCCACCGGCAGCAGCAACAGCAACCGGAGCAGCGGCGGAAACGCCCCACTTTTCTTCGAGCATCTTGGAAAGCTCAGCAGCTTCGAGAACCGTCAGCTCAGAGAGTTCTTCTACGATTTTGGCGAGATCAGCCATGTTAGTCTTCCTTTAGTGTGTCTGGTTCGAACTGGGTCGAAATTTTCGTAAACAGCGAAAAACCGCCTCAAGCGGCTTCGTCCTTCGTGGCGTAGGCGTTGAGCACGCGCGCAAGCTGGCTTGCGGGTGCCGAAGCAATCGTCGCGATGCGGGTAGCCGGGGTCTGGATCATACCAACCAGCTTCGCACGCAGCTCGTCCAGCGAAGGCATCGTCGCAAGCGACTTGACACCATCAGCATCGAGCACGGTTGCCCCCATGGCGCCGCCGATGACAACGAGCTTGTCGTTGCCCTTGGCGAAATCCATGACGACCTTCGGAGCCGTCACCGGGTCATCGCAATAAGCGATGAGCGTCTGACCTGTGAACAGGTCAGCCATTCCCTCGGACTCCGTACCCTGAAGGGCAATCCTGGCCAGGCGGTTCTTCGCGACTTTGACAGTGCCGCCCGCAGCGCGCATCTTCGAACGGAAGTCGTTCATCTGCGCAACGGTGACACCGGCATAGTGGGCCACGACAACCGAACCGGAAGCCTTGAAGACTTCGTTCAGTTCCGTGACGAATTCGCGTTTTTCCGCTCTTTCCACTGCCTATCTCCAGTTGACAGGACCATTATCGGACCTGCCGGTTTGCCTTTGCCGCATGGGGCTTCTTGTTTTTATCCAAGATCCCAAGCGACGCTCGAGGATCCTGCCCCCTTTGGCGCGCGATTTCTCAAGCGCCTAGGCACAACCAGGTTCGAACCAAACTTTTCCGCCAAAGGGCTTGGGGCCAGAGCCGCCGCACCGTACGGTAAAAATTGGGTCTCACCCGTCTCATGCAGGCAATGAATTAAGGTTGCCCACCTGCAATCTCGGACAGGAAACCGGAATTTTCATTCCGGATTTTTCCGGGCCCTGGAGCCCGGAAACTTGTTACCGGAAGCAGAAGCTTCCGGAGAATTCGTGGCTTACGCGCCGACCGACGAGAAGTCGATCTTGACGCCCGGGCCCATCGTCGAGGACAGCGCAACGCGCTTGACGTAGTTGCCCTTGGCGCCTGCCGGCTTTGCCTTGACGACAGCGTCGGCAAAGGCGCGGATGTTTTCTTCCAGCGCATTGACGTCGAACGAGGCCTTGCCAACGCCAGCGTGAACGATACCGGCCTTCTCGACGCGGAACTCGACAGCGCCGCCCTTGGAAGCTTCAACAGCCGCCTTGACGTCCATCGTGACCGTTCCGACCTTCGGGTTCGGCATCATGCCGCGCGGGCCGAGCACCTTGCCGAGACGACCGACGAGCGGCATCATGTCCGGCGTGGCGATGCAGCGATCGAAATCGATCGTGCCGCCCTGAACGGTTTCGACCAGGTCTTCCGCACCGACGATGTCCGCGCCGGCTTCCTTGGCTTCATCAGCCTTGGCGCCGCGGGCGAAAACGGCAACGCGCACGGTACGGCCCGTGCCGTTCGGCAGGTTGACCACGCCGCGGACCATCTGGTCTGCATGACGCGGGTCGACACCGAGGTTCATCGCAACTTCGATGGTCTCGTCGAACTTGGCGGTGGCGCGCTCCTTGACGAGCTGCACGGCTTCGGAAAGCGAGTACAGCTTGTTGGCGTCGATGCCTTCGCGGTTCTTCTGGATACGCTTTGCAATCTTGGTCATGGCAATCAACCCGTCACTTCCAGGCCCATGGCGCGGGCGGAGCCCTCGACCATGCGCATTGCGCCTTCGATATCGGCGGCATTGAGGTCGCTCATCTTCGCTTCGGCGATCTTGCGGACCTGCTCGGCGGAGATGGAACCGGCTGCGGCCTTGCCCGGCGTCTTGGAGCCAGACTTGATCTTCGCTTCCTTCTTGAGGAAGTAGGAGACCGGCGGCTGCTTCATGACGAAGGTGAAGGACTTGTCCTGGAAATAGGTAATGATGACCGGGATCGGCATGCCCTTTTCCATTTCCTGCGAGGCGGCATTGAACGCCTTGCAGAATTCCATGATGTTAATGCCACGCTGACCAAGCGCGGGACCGATCGGCGGGGACGGATTAGCCGAACCTGCCGGGACCTGCAACTTGAGCTGGCCTGCAACTTTCTTAGCCATTACTCTGCCTTTCCTTATTCAGACCGGCTTGCCGGCCCTTCATGCCGGCATCTGCCGGCGGCTGCGGTTGCGTGGTGCGAACATCAATGGACACCGGCTAAGCGTCCGTTCTTCCACGCGAAAATGCCCCAAAGGGCAAACCTTTTAAACTTTCTCGACCTGAGCGTATTCGAGCTCAACCGGCGTGGCACGACCGAAGATCGAAACCTCGACCTTCAGGCGGGCGCGCTCTTCATCGACATCCTGTACAACACCGTTGAACGATGCGAACGGACCGTCGGAAACGCGGACATTCTCGCCGATCTCGAAGGATACCGTCGCCTTCGGGCGCTCGACGCCTTCCTGCACCTGGCCAAGGATATGCTCGGCCTCGGAGTCCGGAATCGGAACCGGCTTCTGGTCACTGCCGAGAAAGCCCGTGACCCGCGGCGTATTCTTGATCAGGTGGAACACCTCGTCATTCAGGTCGGCGCGCACCAGCACGTAACCCGGAAAGAACTTGCGTTCCGAATCGACCTTGCGGCCGCGACGGACCTCAACGACCTTTTCGGTCGGAACGAGGATACGATCAAAGAAATGATCGAGGCCCTTCTGCTTGGCCTTCTCCTCGATTGCCTCGGCCACCTTCTTCTCGAAGTTGGAATAGGCATGTACAATATACCAGCGCATCGCCATCTTGCTTCTCCCCTTTTCCCGATCAGGCGCCGAGATTGAGGATGAAATTCATCGCCAAGCTCAAAAGCTGATCGGCAGCGAAAAAGAAGAACGCTGCCACGACAACCATCACCATCACCATGAGGGTGGAAATCACAGTTTCGCGCCGTGAAGGCCAAACGACTTTGGCCGTCTCAGCGCGCACTTGCTGCAGAAACGTGAATGGATTGGTTTTCGATGCCATAAACTGCCCACGCCTTTACGGCACGTAAAGCGGAAGTTTCCAGCTCCACGCACCGCGAGTCTGTTTTGCATTACATATCATCGTTTTTCCCCAATTCAAGAGAA
The DNA here is from genome assembly GCF_000960975.1 of Martelella endophytica. Taxonomy (NCBI): domain Bacteria; kingdom Pseudomonadati; phylum Pseudomonadota; class Alphaproteobacteria; order Hyphomicrobiales; family Aurantimonadaceae; genus Martelella; species Martelella endophytica. The sequence goes on from NZ_CP010803.1 coordinate 4,313,075, forward strand.
AAACGAAACTGATCCGAAATTTCGACATTCCACGCCGAAGCGCGAATGGCAGGGGCAGAGGGGCTCGAACCCCCGACCTGCGGTTTTGGAGACCGCCGCTCTACCAACTGAGCTATACCCCTTCACCGGATCCGGCTGCATGCGTTTCCGCGCCGCCCGACCTGATCTGGCGCCCCATTTACGGGGATGGGGCGCGCTTGGCAAGAGTGTTTTTGATGATTACCGGGGAAGCGTTCAGGAAAAGCAGGCCACCTGTCCCCGCAGTGACTGCTTGCCCCTCCTCCAGCCCCTACGCCCCCAGTGCCGCATTGTCCGGATCGAACGGGCTCTCCTCCACCACGGTCGCATCGTAGAGCGCGCCGAGGATCTTGATCTTCAGCTTGGTGCCGGGGGTCGCATAGTCCGGCTTCAGCATGGCAAGCGCAATAGAATGACCGATGCGCCAGCCGAAGCCGCCCTGGGTCGCCCGGCCGGCGAGATTGCCGTCGGCGTCATAGATCGCTTCGGAGCCGCGGGCATCGCAATCGGTGATGCCGTCGACGATCAGCGTGGAAAAGACGGCGGAAAGCCCTTCTTCCTTCTTCGACAGCAACGCCTCCTTGCCGATGAAGTCCTTCGTTGGACGAATGAAGCGGTCGAGGCCTGATTCGTAGGCCGTGTATTCGATCGACATCTCCCGCTGCATCGCGCGGTAGGATTTTTCCAATGCCATCGCGTTCATCGCCCGGATACCGAAAGGCTTGATGCCGAATTCCGCGCCGGCTTCCATCAGCTTGTCGAAGATATAGGTCTGCATCGCGATCGGGTGATGCAGCTCCCAGCCGAGCTCGCCGACGAAATTGACGCGCAGTGCGTGGCAACTCGCCGCACCGATCGCGATCGGCTGACCGGTGAGCCAGGGGAAATCGGCATTCTCCAGCGAGCTCCGCGTGAGCTTCTTCAACAGATCGCGCGATTTCGGTCCGGCGACGACCAGAACACCCATTTCCATGGTCAGCGGCCGAAGCGTCACCGAACCGTCGCTCGGCGCAAGCTTTGCCAACAGGTCGTGGTCATGGTTTTCCAGCCCCGCGCCGGAGACCAGATAGAAGCGGCCCGGTGCCCATTCATAGAGCGTGAATTCCGCCCTCACCCCGCCGGCCTGCCCCAGCAGATGACAAAGCGCGATGCGGCCACGCTTCTTCGGCACCGCATTGGCAAAGATCGAATCGAGAAAGGCGCGGGCGCCGGGACCGGAGACTTCCATCTTGGCAAACGGCGTCATGTCGAGCACGCCGACATGCTCGTGCACATGCTTCACCTCGTTGCCGACATGCTCGAAATAGTTCGAGCGGCGGAACGACCATTTCTCGACGATCCGACCATCGTCCAGCGCCGGCGCGTGATTGTGGCTGGTGATCACATCGGCGCCGACGCCGAGCTCGCTTTCATCGAGCGCATAGCCCGCCGGCGCATACCAGTTGGCGCGCTCCCAGCCATAGACCGAGCCGAACACGCCGCCCGCCGCCTTCAGCCGCGAATAGACCGGCGCGGTCTTCAGCGGCCGAGCGGCGGAGCGCTCCTCGTCGGGATAGTGCATGGTGAAGACGTTGGCATAGGCCTCCTCGTTCTTGGCGATGAGATAGCCTTCCGTCGCATAGGGTCCGAAACGGCGCGGATCGACGCCGGCGAGATCGACGGTCGGCTCGCCGCCGACGATCCACTCGGCAAGCTGCCAGCCGGCGCCGCCGGCGGCCGTGATGCCGAAGGAGTGTCCCTCGTTCAGCCAGAAATTCTTCAGCCCCGGCGCCGGGCCGACGATCGGATTGCCGTCCGGCGTATAGGCGATCGCACCGTTATAGACCTTCTTGATGCCAACCTCTGCAAAGGCCGGAACGCGGGCGAAGGCCGTCTCGATATGCGGCATCAGCCGGTCGAGCTCCTCCTGGAACAGCTCGTATTCGCTGTCGTCGGATGGTCCGTCGACATAGCAGACCGGCGCGCCGGCTTCATAAGGCCCGAGGATCAGCCCGCCCGCCTCCTCGCGCATGTACCAGGCGCTGTCGGATTCGCGCAGCACGCCCATCTCCGGCAGGCCCTGCTTCTTGCGCTCCAGAATGGCCGGATGCGGCTCGGTGACGATGTACTGGTGCTCGACCGGGATGACCGGGACGTTGATCCCGACCATTTCGCCTGTCTTGCGCGCGAAATTGCCGGTGCAGGAGATGACGTGGTCGGCGGTGAAGGCCTCCTTGTCGGTCTCAACATGCCAGGTGCCGTCCGGGTTCTGGTGGATCGCGTTCACCGTGGTGTTGCGCATGATCCGTGCGCCGCGGTCGCGCGCGCCCTTCGCCAGCGCCTGCGTCAGGTCTGCCGGCTGGATATAGCCGTCATCGGGATGCTGGATCGCGCCGAGCAGGCCATCGGTCTCGCAGAGCGGCCAGACCTCCTTCACCTCTTCGGGCGACAGGAACTTTACGTCGACCCCGATGGTCTCGGCGATGCCGGAATAATAGAGATACTCGTCCATCCGGTCCCTGGTCATCGCCAGACGGATGTTCGAGACCTTCGAGAAGCCGACATTGAGCCCGGTCTCCTCTTCCAGCGACGAATAGAGATTGACCGAATATTTGTGCAGCTGGCCGACGGAATAGCTCATGTTGAAGAGCGGCAGCAGACCGGCGGCGTGCCAGGTCGAGCCGGAGGTCAGTTCCTTGCGCTCGATCAGGACGGCGTCCGACCAGCCCTTCTTCGCCAGATGGTAGAGCGTCGACACGCCAACCACGCCGCCGCCGATCACCAAAGCCCTTGTCTTCGTCGTCATCCGTTCCGCCTCTGAGAATTTCGCGCCCGCAGGCATTCTCAAGACTATGCAATGCCGGCCCCTGCCCCCGAAAGCCCGTTTGCGACATGCATGGCTGCGGGCGCGACGCGGTTCGATTTGGCGGCGGCTCAGCGAGCGCCGTCATCGTCATTGCCGGCATCGGGATGATCGTAAGCCGGCTTGGCATCAGTCTCGATGCCGCTTTCCTTCGCCCTTTGCACACGCTTCTCGATTTCCTGTGCCAGCGCATCGGTCTGCCCGCCGCCGGAAACGATGTGAAGGTCGCGCTGCGGGAAGGGAATGGAAATGCCTTCCGCCTTGAAGCGCTCATAGATCGCAACGCGGATATCGTTGCGCACCGTGATGCCGTTGAAGATATCGGCGAGATAGACCCGCACCTCGAAATCGAGTGACGATTCGCCGAAGCCCACGAAGATCACCATCGGCTCAGGGTTTTGCAGCACCAGCGGATGCGAGGTGCCGATCTCCATCAGGATTTCCATCACCTTGCGCGGATCCGCGTCGTAGGACACACCGACGGCCACTTCCGAGCGGCCCATCTGGTTGTGGTGCATCCAGTTGCCGACCGAGGCGTTGATCAGCTCCGAGTTCGGTACGATGATCGACTGGCGCTGAAAGGTCTCGATCTCGGTGGCGCGCACCGAGATGCGCTTCACGAAGCCCTCGGCGGAACCGGAGACGATCCAGTCTCCGACCTTGAACGGCCGCTCGACGAGCAGGATCAGGCCCGAGACGAAATTCGAGACGATGGTCTGGAGACCGAAGCCGATGCCGATCGAAAGGGCCGAAGCCACGAGGGCAAGGCTCGAGAGATTGACGCCTGCCGCCGAGATCGCCAGCAGGCCGGCCAGCACGATGCCGAGATAGTTGATTCCCGTCTTCACCGAATTGCGCACGCCGGCATCGGCGCGCGAACGCAACAGCACGTTGCTGTCGAACCACTTCTCGAACCAGCGCGTCGCCAGAAAGGCGCCGATGAAGAGCAGAATGCCGATGAAGATGCCGCCGAGCGAGATCGAGATCGAGCCGAGCTTGATCGCGGTCAGATGGTTCTCGGCCCAGAGCCTGATCTGCGAGAACCGGACGCCCCAGGAGAGCAGCAGGAGCGTGATGCCGATCACCAGCGCCACGACATAAGTGACAAGCCCGGCGACAAGCGACAACTGGTCGGCGCGCACCGCACTCAGCGAGAACCGCTCGACGAAGCGCCGCCCGAAGCTGGTGCGCATCATGCCGCCCGGCTGCGCCACCGCCTGGCCGACGAGGATACCGATATAGGTCGTGATCAGCACGGCGCCGGTCAGCACCACCTGCATGGCGGCAAACCGCGCCAGCGAGACATATCCCGTCAGCGCGCTCAAAACCACGAAGCCGCCGCCGAGGCGCACGACGAGCCTGATGAAGGAGGGGCGCAGGAAGTTCAGAAGGCCGCGCCCAGGTGCCACCGTCCCCTCTCCTGCCCTCAGCTTGATAAAGGAGATCGCGATCAGGATGCTGCCGATGAGTACCGCCGTTATCAGATTGCGCATCACCTCGAGATGAACGTCGGCGTTCAGCGTATCGTTCAGGACAGCGAACAGCCGGTCGAGCCAGTTGACGGCGACCATGGTCGTCAGCGCCAGGGTCAGCTTGCGCGCGGCGCTGTCGCTGATCGGCAGGAGCCGCCATTGCGGCCGGCCCGGCGCGAGCGTGTTGCGCGACAGCAGATAGGCGAAGGTGATGATCGCGAACACCGCAAACGCCACGCCGACGAACCGCCGGGCATCTGGCAGCAGCACGTTCATGCTCTCAAGCAGGATGAAGGAGGCGATCAGGAACACGACCAGCACGATGATCGGCACCATGGTCGTCCAGAACGCTACCAGCAGCCTCGCGACATAGTCCGGCTCCTCCTCCTGAAAGTCGATCTTGGTGCGCTCGACGAACTTGCCGGAAAGCCGATAGAGGAAGAAGGCGGCGAAGGCGGAAATAACGATCGACAGAGCGAATTCGACGCGCTTCTTTTCCCAGACATAGGTCAGCCAGGCACCGTAGGTCGCCGCGAAATTGTCGACCTCATCCTTCATCAGCGGCCGAAAGTCGGTCGAAAACAGTTCGATCAGCGCCGTGTGCTTGAACAGCGTCTGCTTGAAATATTCGCGCCGCTTGGTGCTGATCTCGTTCGAGAGCGCGTTGGCCGAGGTGGTCAGCTTCGTCGACTTGTCGGAGACGGCGTTGATCTCGGAACGCTGTGCGAGAAGCTGATTGCGCTCATCCGTGGTCACCGCCGGCTCGGGTGGCTCGCCGGGACCGGGCGCCGTGCCAAGCTCGGTAAGGCTGTCGCGCACATTCGAAAGCTGTGTCTCGATCAGGTCCTGCCCCTTGCCGAGCTCGCTCTCGATCTCATCCACCTGCGTCTGCAGCGCGGCAAGCGTCGCGTCGTCCAGGTCGCCCTTGGCCACCTGCTTGGCGATATCGGACAGTGTCTTTTCCACACTGTCGAGGCGCTGATTGGCATCCTGCACTAAGGGGTCGGCGGCCGACGCAGACGCCGGCGCGGCATTCCTGGCCGGTTTCGTCTGGGCAAGGGCACTTCCGGCGAAGGCACAGACAAGGGCAACGAGCAACAGACGGGCGACAAGGGCCGGTAGCAAACCAGACGTGGCGTATCTCAAACCGTGATCCCTTTCCTCTGGCCCGGGCTGAACATCAGGCTAGCATTCATGTCGCGACGACTGCAGGATATTTGTGAACTTTTTCAGACGGACGCGCCGGCGACCTTCCGATTTCGCAACGATGCTATTTCTGTCCCCAGCCGGTATTCTCCTCACTTGCAAGATAGCCGAGCTCGGCGCGGGTCGAGCGGCGCTTCAGAGTCGCATTGCGATGAGGGAAGCGGCCGAAGCGGGCGATCACATCGCGGTGGCTTTCGGCGAACTTCAGATATTCGGGATTGCCCAGTTTCTCGAACAACGCGACGGAACGGTCCTGATCGGCGAGATCCTCCGAATGTTCGAACGGCATGAAGAAGAAGGCGCGGCGCTCCGCGGGCAGCTTCTCGTGCGCGCTGCTCGCAATCGCGAGCTTGGCTTCCCGAAGCGCCAGAACATCCGTGGCAAAGGCCATCGGCGTACCGCGGTAGATGTTGCGCGGAAACTGGTCGAGCACGAGGACGGCGGCAAGCTGGCCCTCCGGAGTCGCACGCCAAGCGCCGCCGATCGACCGTGCGAGCGCCCTGTGAGTCGAGAAGAAGCGGAACAGGATCGTGCGGTCGAGGCCGTCCCGATCCTCGGGATCGAACCAGTCCTTCGGCGTCAATTCCTCGAACCAGAATGCCAGCACCGCCTCCGGGCTGCTGACAGTTTCGGTGAATTCGCTCATCGCCTCTCCTTCCCCTCCTGGCCCTGCAAGGCCAAGACTTCACTTGCGCATGGTCGGCCGGAACGATACATTTTCATCAACATCCGCTCAAGCAGACATTACCCAAGAGACATGCATGCCTGAAATGGGACCGGTGGGTTCGCGACGCGCCGTCACCGTCGTCACATCGCTGATTTTCGTCATTCTGCTGCTGCTGGCGGTCCGCTGGGCTGGCGGGTTCCTGAAGCCCGTGGCGCTGGCGCTGTTCATCATCGCCGTCACCTGGCCGATCAAGAACGCGCTGCAGAAATTCATGCCGCCGCTTCTGGCGCTCGCGGTAACCGTCATCGCCACCATCGTTGTCTTCATCGTCTTCACCATGCTGGTCGTCTGGGGCTTCAGCCGCATGGCGACCTCTTTCATCAATGCGGCATGGCAGCTTCAGATCGCCTATCAGGATGCCGTCAAATGGCTGGGTGACAACGGGATTTCGGTCGCAAGCTCGCTCAACGACGTCTTCAACGTCAGCCTGCTCGTGCGCACCATCCAGCAGGTGACCGGACAGGCCAGCACGACGCTCAGCTTCTGGCTGGTGGTACTCGCCTATGTCGTTCTCGGGCTCACCGAAGTCGACAAGCTGCGCGGCAAGCTCGGCGCCCTGCAGCAGCCAGATTTTGCCGCAACGCTGATCCGCATCGCCGACGACACCGCCAAGAAGTTCGGCCGCTACATGCTGGTGCGCACCGCGATGAGCGCCATGACCGGCCTGCTGTTCTGGGGCTCCGCCACCGTAACCGGCCTCGACTTTCCGGTCGAATGGGGCGTCATCGCCTTTGCGCTGAACTACATTCCGTTCATCGGCTCGGTGATCGCCACCGTCTTCCCCTCGCTCTACGGAGTGATCCAGTTCGAAAACTGGGAGACGGCCCTCGCCCTGTTCATCTGCCTCAATCTCATCCAGTTCATCATCGGCAACTATGTCGAGCCGATGGTTTCGGGCTCGACGCTGTCGATCTCGCCCTTCATCGTCGTGTTCTCAATCTTCTTCTGGACCTTCATGTGGGGCCTGTTCGGCACGTTTCTGGGCGTACCGATCACCATCGCCCTGCTCACCGTCTGCGAGCACATCCCGTCGCTGAACTGGGTTGCGGAAATCCTCGGCGGGCGACCGCGACGGCACGAGCGTGTCGCCGCAGAGGCCTGATCACCACATGCTCTTTGCCGCGCGCTCCGGCCACTCGCGGTCATAGGCCTCGGCGTCGAACGCCGCAGCGCTTGCCTGCTTCGTCATCTCGCCCGCTGTCGGCAGCGCCTTCGGATCGACGACGCGTTCCGGGTCCCAGAGCCGCGCACGGATGATCGCCCGGGCGCACTGGAAATAGACTTCGTTGATCGTGACGACGATGACGCTGCGGGGATGCCTGCCGTCCATCTCGAAGCTTTCGAGCAAGGCCGGCTCGATGGCGAGCACAGCCCGGCCATTGATCCTCAACGCATTGTTCGAACCCGGCACCATGAACATCAGGGCCACCCGCGGATCGCGCACGATATTGGCGAGCGAGTCGACGCGATTGTTGCCGCGCCAGTCCGGCAACAGCACCGTCTTCTCGTCGGCAATGCGCACCACCGCCCCATCATCGCCGCGCGGCGAGCAGTCGAGCCCTTCCGGCCCGACGGTGGCAAGCGCCAGGAACGGCGATGCCTCGATCCAGCGCCGGTAGGCCGGCGTCAGGGCCGGCGTCACCTTGGCGAGCGAGGCCTCACCCGGTTCACCGTAAAGTGCTTTCAGCTCCGCAACGGTCTCGACAGTCTTCATATCGCCCTCATCTGTTCAGCGCGGCCGTTCCGCCTTGTCACGGGTCATGCCCTTCTCGCTCAATTCACGCTCGTAACCGGCAAACAGCACATCGCCATCCTCGCCGAGTTCGCGCAGATAGACCCAGGTGTAGATGCCGCTGTCGTGCATGTCGTCGAAGCCGATGCGAACGGCATAATTGCCGGCGGGTCTTACCGTCATGATCTCGACATTGCGCTTGCCCGGCACCGTCACCTTCTGGTCCGGCCCATGCCCCTGCACTTCCGCTGACGGCGAAAGCACGCGCAGCATCTCGGCGGGAAGCGCATGGCGCGCGCCGTCTTCGAAAGTGACCGTCAGCGTACGGCGATCTTTGGAAACCCGGATTTCGGTCGGTATTGCGGTCATGGGACCTCCCGATGGTGCGCGATGCAGTCATATCACGGCCAAGTGTTTTACACTTCCCTTGACGCTTGCCAAGCCTCGACACATGTTCAGGGTCAGTCAGGAGATGTGGCTTGAACATTCAACTCGCCGAAAGAAAAGTGGAAACCGCAGACCAGCCGATGATCGATCCCTTCGGCAGGACAATCAGCTATCTGCGCGTCTCGGTGACCGATCGCTGTGATTTCCGCTGCACCTACTGCATGGCGGAAAACATGACCTTTCTGCCCAAGCGAGACCTGCTCTCCCTGGAAGAACTCGAACGTCTCTGCAATGCCTTCATCGACAAGGGCGTGCGCAAGCTCCGGCTGACCGGCGGTGAGCCGCTGGTGCGCAAGAATGTCATGCACCTCATCGAAGCGCTTGGCCGCCGCGTTTCCGACGGCGCGCTCGACGAACTGACGATGACCACCAACGGTTCGCAGCTCCACCGCTACGCAACCGCCCTCCACGACGCCGGAATGCGCCGGATCAACGTCTCGCTCGACACGCTCGATCCCGACAAGTTCCACGCGATCACCCGCTGGGGCGATTTCGGCAAGGTGATGGAGGGGCTGGACGCCGCACAGGCGGCCGGGCTCAAGGTAAAGCTCAACGCGGTCGCTCTTTCCGGCGTCAACGACCACGAAATCCCCGATCTGATTCGTTTCGCCCATGGCCGGGGTATGGACCTGACGCTGATCGAGGCCATGCCGCTCGGCGAAGTCGACCAGGATCGCTCCTCCCATTACCTGCCGCTATCGAAGCTGCGCGGCGATCTCGGCCGCGAATTCACGCTTGAAGACATCCCGCTCGATACCGGCGGCCCGGCCCGCTATGCGCGCGTCACCGAAACCGGCGGCCGGATCGGCTTCATCACCCCGCTCTCCCACAATTTCTGTGCAAGCTGCAACCGGGTGCGGCTCACCTGCACCGGCATGCTCTACATGTGTCTCGGCCAGGACGACAATGCCGATTTCCGCAAGGTGCTGCGCGAAAACCCCGATGACGACGGCGTTCTCAAGGCCGCTATCGACGCCGCGATCGCGCGCAAACCCAAGGAACATAATTTCGAACTCGATGAGACCCACTCCCGCATCGCGGTCTCGCGGCACATGAGTGTTACCGGCGGGTAGCCTCATCTGATCGAGATCACTTCCAAGTCTGCCCATTCGTCTATATGTACTTACTTCTTGTAACAGAGACGAATGATGCGACTATCGCCCAATGTAACCGGCGCGCTGTTCATGATCGCGGCCATGGCCGCGTTCTCGATCAATGATGCCACCGTCAAGCTTCTGACAACCGAAATCGGCATCGGCCAGATCATGTTCGTGCGTGGACTGATCCTCTCCATCTTTGCGGTCGGCATCGCCTGGCGCAGCCGCGTCCTTTCCCGGCTCGGGGCGATGTTCGATATCAGGGTCGGGCTGCGCAGCTGCTGCGAACTGGTGGCGGCGATCGCTTTCCTCGAGGCGCTGAAGCAGATGCCGCTCGCCAATGCGGCCGCGATCATCCAGTGTCTTCCGCTCGCCGTCACGCTCGGGGCGGCGCTGTTCATGGGCGAGCCCGTCGGCTGGCGCCGCTGGAGCGCGATCATCGTCGGCTTCATCGGCGTGATGATCATCATCAAGCCGGGCCCGGACGGTTTCGAGCAAGGTGCGGTCTTCGCTGTGGTGGCAATGCTGGCGGCATCCGGGCGCGACCTCCTCACCAAGACGATCCGTACCGACATCCCCGCCATCATCATCACGCTCGGGACCGCTCTGACGCTCACGATCGGCGGGGCCATTCTCGGATCGATCGAGCAGGACTGGAGCATGATGTCGCTGCCGATCACCGCGAAGCTCCTGCTTGCGGCACTGTTTCTGCTGTCGGGCTACCAGTTCCTGGTATTCGCCGTGCGGCTCGGCGATATCTCCTATATTGCGCCGTTCCGCTATGCGGGCCTGATCTGGGCGACGCTTCTCGGCATGCTGCTGTTTTCAGCCTATCCCGGCCCGAATGTCCTCGTCGGTGGCGCGATCGTCGTCGTTGCCGGCCTCTATTCCTTCTATCGCGAACGCAAGCGCGTCGCGCAGGGTAACCTCGCGCCGGAAACGCTGGTGCCGGCGGCGCGCGGCACCGTCGTGGTGCCACCGGATGAAGACGGGAAAGGACCATGAGCGACTGCGGCCTTCCCGCTGTCATTCTCGCAGGCGGACAGTCGCGGCGGATGGGCACCGACAAGGCAAGGCTGCGCATCGCCGGCCGGACGCTTCTGGACCACGCCATCGCTCGGCTTTCGCCGCATGTGGGCCCGATGGTCATCAGCCGCCACACGGCAGACATCAACCCTCCGGATGGCATCGGCCTGGTCACCGATGAAGGCACGGATTTCGACGGACCGCTTGCCGGCATTGCGGCAGCACTCTGCCGCTTTCGCGGCGAACCGGCCACCCATATGCTGTCCATCGCGGTCGACAGTCCCTTCTTCCCGAGGGATATTTCGCACCGGCTGAGCGCCGGCTTCATCGATGGCGGCAATATCGCAATTGCCGCCTGCGAAGGTCACAGACATCCCGCCTTCGGCATCTGGCCGATCGACCTTGCCGAGTCACTCGCGGACCATCTTCGGGAGGGCGGCAGCCGCCGGATGACGGATGTCATCGAACGCTATCCCCATATCACGGTCGAGTTCCCGATGGTCAGCACACCGCTCGGGGCAGTCGACCCGTTCTTCAACATCAACACGCCGGCAGATCTCGATCGCGCCCGCGAGCTCGCGCCGCACCTTTCTTGAAACACCCTTTTGCGGTTGCGCCGGGGCGAGCAGCAGCGTAGAGCGTGCGCTCAATCCTCAATGGCCGAGACGAGACCCATGGCAGGCAAGATCAACGAAAAGAAACTGGCGAAGGCCTACAATCAGGCCCTGGCGCTGGAAAAGGCCGGGGATTTCGCAGCCGCCGCCGAAGCCTATCGCGCCGTGCTGGCGCTCGACCCGGACGATCATGGCGGCGCGGCCGTCCGCCTTGCCGCCATCGGCCACGGCGAGGCCCCGTTGAAGGCGCCCGATGCCTATGTCGAGACCCTGTTCGACCAGCATGCCGACGATTTCGAGGACATCCTTGTCGAACAGCTCGGCTATTGCGTGCCGATGATCGTACGCCAGCGTTTCCAGTCGCTGGAACTCGGCGGTTTCAAGCGCATGCTCGATCTCGGCTGCGGCACCGGCCTTGCCGGCACGGCGCTGCGCGACATGGCCGATGACATCACCGGACTCGACCTTTCGGAGAACATGGTCAGCATCGCCTATGACAAGGAGGTCTACGACACCCTGTTCGTGGCCGAGGTCGTCGACTTCCTGCAGGAAAACGAGGAGGAGGCGTTCGACCTCGTCGTTGCCGCAGACGTATTGCCCTATCTCGGCGCGCTCGAGCCCATTTTTGCCGGCGCAGCGGCCAATATGCAAAAGGGCGGCACATTCGCCTTCTCAGCAGAGACACTCCCCGATGATGCCCTGAAGGGGCGCGGTTACACCGTCGGCCCGCATCACCGTTTCGGTCACAGCCTCGCCTACATTTCGAACGCACTTGCGGAGGCTGGTTTCGAAACCCTCGAAGTCACCGACATCAATGTCCGTTTCGAAGACGGCCAGCCGACGCCCGGTTATCTGGTGATCGCACGCTACGCGCCGTCGTGACGCCGGCCCGCCTCCAGATAACGCCACGGCAGATACCACCGCCAGCGCGGTTCGAGTAGCTCCGGGACAGGATCGAAACCCGATGTCCCTCCCGGCCCGCAGCGGCCGACGCGAAACAGCGTCAGGAAACCGCCGGCCCAGAGGCCATGGCGGGCGATCGCCTCGTATCCATATTCCGAACAGGTTGGCAAATGCCGGCAGGATTGGCCGATAAGGCTGGAAAAGGTGAGCTGGTAGGCGCGGATGAAGCCAAGGCCGAGGAGCCGACCCGGCGTCTTGCGAAACGGCCCCTGCCAGTTGCGCGAGGCGGCCGGGTGGCCACTCTCACACATTGGCCGTTCCGGCCGGCTGAGGCACCGCCTCGCCTTCGGCCATGTCGAGCGCTTTCACCGTCGCCTCGAAGGTCAGCATCACCGAGCCGTGGCGCGCGGGATAATCCCTGACCGGCAGCAGACAGCGCATCTCCTCGAAGCGGCCTTCCGGCCCTTCGCCCCCCGCCTTCAGCATTGCCCGCATCGCCTCGCGCGCGGCGCGGATCTCCCCCGGAGTGGCGCCAATAACCGTTTCGGCCATGATCGCCGCGGATGCCTGGCCGAGGGCACAGGCCTTGAGCTCGTGGGAAAAATCGCTGACGCGACCATCGGTCAGCTTGAGATAGACGGTGAGGCGCGAACCGCAGAGCTTGGAATGGGCCGGCGCCATGCCGTCGGCATCCTCTAGCGCGCCAAGCCGGGTCACGTTGCCGGCATGTTGCAGAATTCGGGCTGAGTAGATGTCGTCCATGGCGTTTCCAGCGGCGTTCGTCACTAAGTGTGGTTACAGGAAAACATGGGCGTGCGGCAAGGCCGGGGCAAGAGGCGACGATTGCAAGAAGGGACGCGGCGGGCTATCACATCGCCCGCAGACAGGAAAAACCATGCTCCAATTCGAAAAGCCGCCGCAGGACAAGGCCCTGCTTGATGAAGCGAAAACCTTCACCCCGCGTTTCGACGCGCACGGCCTCGTCACCGCCGTCGTGGTCGACGCGCGCGATAATGCCGTGCTGATGCTTGCGCACATGAATGCCGAGGCGCTGGCGCTGACGATCGAGACCGGATTTGCCCACTACTTCAGCCGTTCGCGCGGCAATATCTGGAAGAAGGGCGAGACCTCCGGCAACCTGCAGCGCGTGACCGAGGTTCTGGCCGATTGCGACCAGGATGCCGTGCTCCTGAAGGTGGCCATGGAAGGCCATGACGCGGCCTGCCACACCGGCCGCCGCTCCTGCTTCTACCGCAAGGTCAGCGTCAGGGACGGCGCCGCCGTGCTCGACAGCATCGACGACAACCGCGCCTTCGATCCGCAGGCGGTCTACGGCAAGTCCTGATCCGGGCTCAGCCCGCGATATAGGACTTGATGTGCTCCGCTTCCTGCTCGACCTCGCGGATGCGGGACTTCACCGCGTCACCGATCGAGATGATGCCCGAAAGCCGACCCTCGGTCTCGACCGGCACATGGCGAAAATGCCGCTCGGTCATCACCTGCATCAGTTCGTTGACCGTGGTTCCCTCCTCGCAGCGATAGACCTTCTCGGTCATCTCCTGGGAGACTGGCGTGGTGAGTGTCGCGGCCCCATGCTTGGCGATGGCGCCGACCAGGTCGCGTTCGGTGAAGATGCCGGCGATCTTGTTGTCGGCGCTGACGATCACCACAGCGCCGATCCGGTTCTGGTGCAGGATCGACGCCATTTCGGCAATCGGTGTTCCCGCCGGCGCGGTCACGACCGCACGCCCCTTCTGATCAAGTATCATTCTGACCGTAATCGCCATGGAAACCTCCTCGTTCACGGCTCGCGCCCGCCTCCTCCGCAGGCGCCTGCCGGAATGGTGCATGAGGTGTCCCGCGATTGCAAGCTTGCGACGGTCCGGGGGTGTCAATAGCCGAGCGTGTGCGGCAGCTTCACGTCGAACAGCGGAAAGGCGAGAAAGCCGAAAAGGAAACCGCCAATATGGGCCTGCCAGGCAATCTCACCGGCACTAACACCGGCAAGGCTGACACCGACGGCCACCAGCAGATTGCCGAGAAGCCAGATGATGACGAAGGCGCGGGCGGTGCGATCGGCAAAGACCTCCGGGATGGTCAGGCGCCGGTTGAGATGGGCATAGGGCGAGAGCCCGCCGCGGCCGGCAAAGGCAAACCGGCAGGCCGCTCCCATATAGGCGGAAACGACGCCGGAAGCCCCAATCAGCACTGCGACGGCGCCCCAGTCGACGGCGGCGAAGAAGAAGGCGGAGGCTGCAGCGCTCGTCACCCAGAGGGCGAGAAAGCGCACGGCTCCGATCCGCCGCGCGACCGGCGCGCCAAAGATCGCCAGCCAGAGCGAATTGAAAATGATGTGAGCCCAGCCGCCATGCAGAAGCGAATAGGTGACCGGCGACCAGAGCCAGGCCAGGTCCTGCTCGCCGAGCGGATGAACGTAACGCGCAGGCATGAAGCCGAAATCGCGCCAGACGATCAAGTTCGTCGCATAGCTGAGAAAATATTCCTGCACCAGGAAGATCGCGAACAGGATGCCGAGCGCCGACAGCACCGCCCCCGGCAGATTGACCGGCGGATTGCGCGGTGGGCGGGTCGGGTTACCGGCTTGCGGTGTGCGCATAAGGTTGCCTCCTGTTCGCGACCTGCTTATCCGATACGAACGCCCTTGAAAAGCGCGTGCGGTAAGGGTTACACATTGGTCATGTAGGGGGGCGACGCACACCGTGCTTCCGTCTTCGGGGAATTGATCGCTAAAAGCCGCGGACAGCTTGAAAAGCTTAAATGAATGTTAACCGCAAAGTGATGAGACTAACCGGCAGTCTAGCCTCGCTGGCGCCGGACCGGTAACATCCGTTCACGGCTTTGCCAGGAACAACAACCGCCAGATTTCGCAAGAGTTTATCGAATGCAGAGACAGGCCTCCCGCCGCTTTCAACTGAGCCGACTGTCAGACGCCGTGACGGTTCTGGCCGCCATCCTGGTTTTCCTCACCGGCCTTGCCGCCGTAGAGGCGCGTGCCGATACCAATGACGCGGCCATCGTCATCGACACCAACACCGGCAAGGTGCTCTACAGCGACAATCCCGATGCCCCGCGCTATCCCGCATCGCTGACCAAGATGATGACGCTCTATCTTCTGTTCGAAGCGATGGACGAAGGTCGCGTTTCGCTGAACACGAAGATTCCGTTCTCCAAGAATGCCGCAGCCGAACCGCCGACCAAGCTCGGCATTCCGGCCGGCGGCAGCATCACCGCCGAGACCGCGATCTACGCGCTGGTGACGCGCTCCGCCAACGACGTCGCGACGGCGCTCGGCGAATATCTCGGCGGATCGGAAGACAATTTTGCCCGGATGATGACCAACAAGGCGCATTCGCTCGGCATGACCCACACCACCTATCGCAACGCCCACGGCCTACCGAACAGCGCGCAGAAGACCACGGCGCGCGACCAGGCCCGCCTCGGCATTGCCCTTAGACAGCACTTCCCGCAGTACTACAGCTATTTCAGCACCCGCAGCTTCCAGTACGGCAAATATTCGATCGGCAATCATAATCACCTGCTCGGCAAGGTGAAGGGCGTCGATGGCATCAAGACCGGCTATACCAATGCTTCCGGCTTCAACATCGCCACCTCCGCTGTCGTCGGCAACCGGTCGATCGTTGCCGTCGTTATGGGCGGCTCCACGGCCGCAAGCCGCGACAAGTGGGTGACCGGCCTGATCGAGAAATACATGTCGAAGGCTTCGAATGGTCGCGGCGGCGGTTTCGTCATCGCCCGTGGCGCCAGCAGCACCCGGCTTGCCATGCAATTCCCGAAGACCGGTCCGATCCCCTATCCGCGTCCGGTCAACGACAATGCGGGCGTCGCGCTTGCCTATGCGGCCAATGACGATGCCGTACCGGCCGCCACTGCCGCTCTCTCGGGCCCGCAGGCCGATCTCATCGCCAATGTTCCGGTTCCGACAGAGCGTGTCGAGCAGCCCGACGACGGCCTGAGCGTTGAGGATATCCTCGACACGGCCGACGAAGTCGCAGATAGCGTGGGCAGCGCCATCATCACCCCTGCCGCGGCCGCGACCGCGCCCGACCGCTCGATCAAGACCAACTCGGTTCGCCCGAAGAGCGGCTGGGTCGTCCAGGTCGGCACGGCAGCAACGCCCGAAGGCGCCAAGGCGATCCTCGATCGCACGCGCGGCCAGGCCGGCGGTGCGCTCGACAGCTCCGAGCCCTTCGCGCTTGCCTACAACAGCGGTGGCCAGCAGATATACCGCGCCCGCTTCGGCGGCTTTTCCGACCAGGAAGAAGCCGTCCGGGCCTGCCGGGCACTGAAGAGCAGCGGCGTGAGCTGCTGGGCCAGCCTGCAGTAAAAGCCCGCTCCATTCCAGAGCTTCAAAACAGAAAACGCCGGTCCGCATGCGGGCCGGCGTTTTCCGTAAAGAGTTTGGAAACGTTTACCATTTAGATTCGGCGTCAAGGCTTTCGAAAGCAAGAAAAGCGAAAGCTCAATCCAGCAACTGTCTTGCGTAGCTATGGGGATTGACGTGAACAGGAAGCAGCGATCCGGATCTATGACAACCAATACACTTGCCCAGCGTCGCGGTTTCAGCCCGTTTCAGGAAGCGGCCCACAAGCTGGCCGAATACGCCCGCTCGCAGAGCCGCTACAAGGCACGCGAGCTGGTGAACATGCTGACCAGCCAGGGCGAGCGTGCCGCGCGCGGCGCAAAGCCGTACGTCACCATTCACCTTTACATTCCGAAGAGCGGCGGCCGCCACCGGCCCGTCAATCTGAAGCTTCGCTGAGCTCCTCCCGCAGAAGACTGCGAAAGTCCCAAACTGAAAAAGGCGCCCGATGGGCGCCTTCTTTTTTTGAGTTGGTCGATCGGCCTTACATCTTGACCGCAGAGATCTGTACCTCGACACGACGGTTCTGGGCCCTGCCTTCCGGCGTCGCGTTGGAAGCGACCGGGTTGCTCGGACCGAAGCCGACGGCGGAGATGCGGCTGCCGCTG
The DNA here is from genome assembly GCF_000960975.1 of Martelella endophytica. NCBI lineage: Bacteria > Pseudomonadati > Pseudomonadota > Alphaproteobacteria > Hyphomicrobiales > Aurantimonadaceae > Martelella > Martelella endophytica. Next base: position 4,330,169 of record NZ_CP010803.1, read on the forward strand.
ACGCCGCTCTGGATCAGGTAGTTGGCGACGCTGTTGGCGCGCTGCTGTGACAGGGTCTGGTTGTATTCGGCAGAACCGGTCGAGTCGGTATAGCCGTTCACGTTGACCGCGGTGCGGTTGTACTTGGCCAGAACGGTCGCGACGGCGTTCAGCGTCGAATAGAAGTTCGGCAGGATCGAGTACTGGTCCGTCGGGAAGGTGACGTTGCCCGGCATGACGAGCGTCAGCATGTCGCCGTTGCGGACGACGGAAACGCCGGTACCGGCAAGCGCGCGACGGAATTCGGCTTCCTGCTGGTCCATGTATGCGCCGATGCCGCCGCCGGCGATCGCGCCGATGGCGCCGCCAATGGCCGCTCCCTTGGCGTCACCGCCGATGGCCAGACCGGTCAGCGCACCCAGTGCGCCACCAGCCAGCACGCCCGTGCCGGTATTGTTGGCGACCGGCTGGCCGGAATAAGGATCAGTGGTGGTGCAGCCCGCCAGAAAGGCCAGGCCCACGGCGGCAATCGTCAGGTTTTTCAGCATTTTGTCCCTCGGGTGCGAAAAAAACAGTTATTCAGTTCAAGCCGTGCCATTGCGGCAAACATATGGCTCCCACTGCCAAAATAGAGCGGGGATGGTCCGGGGCAATGCCCGGACCGGATTGATCAGCCGCTCATGCCCGGCGCCATCGGATCAGCCGGCGGCGCGATGCGGATTTCGACGCGGCGGTTCTTGGCACGGCCCTCGGCGGTATCGTTGCTGGCCACCGGATTAGCCTTGCCGTAACCAACGGGCTTGATGCGCATCGGGCTGACGCCGCGCTGGATCAGCGCGCCCGCAACCGAATTCGCCCGCATCTGCGAGAGCTTCAGATTGTAGGCATCTGTTCCGGTCGAGTCGGTATAGCCGTTTATGTCGAGATTGGTGGCCTGGTACTTCTGCAGAAGACCGGCGATGACATCGAGCGCGGGGCCGAAGGCCGGTACGATATCGGACTTGTCGGTTGCGAAGGTGATCGAGGACGGGAACACCAGAGCAATATACTTGTCGGTGTGAACGATGGTGACGCCGGTGCCTTCGAGCTGCTGGCGGAACTCGCTCTCCTGGTTGTCCATATAGGCCGGATCGTCGACCGAGATCTGGGTAACCGTGACGGTTTTCGGCGCAGGCTCGTTCATCGACGTGCTGGAGCAGCCCGCAAGCAGGGCGGCGGCGAAAGCCGCAGGTACGAGTTTGTAGAACATGTTTCCCCCTTCAAGGATCAAAAGCCGGCCGAGCCGGACTCATCGTTTGAGGCCGACATAACAGCAGGTGTCCGCCGCAGAAGCAAGTCAAAGGCATAAGACGCCCCCATCACGACTACGCTCTCCAGCAGACGCGGCCGGCAGTGCGGCCTACTGCTCCAGCATGGAGGCCTGGTGCATCTCGACATTGAGACGCTGCTCCTCGTCCGCCTTCGGCTTGGAGAACCGTCCGAGGATCAGATAGGCGACCGGCGTGACATAGAGTGTCACGATGGTGGCGAGCCCCAGTCCGCCGACAATCACCCAGCCAAGCGCAACACGTGCTTCCGCGCCGGCACCCGAGGCCAGCACCAGCGGGATGCCGCCGAGCACGGTCGAGATCATCGTCATCATCACCGGCCTCAGGCGCAGCATCGTCGCGTTCTCGATCGCCTCGCGCACGCTCTCGCCTCTGTCGCGAAGCTGGTTCGCGAATTCGACGATCAGGATGCCGTTCTTCGCCATTACGCCGATCAGGAGGACAAGACCGATCTGGGAATAGATGTTGAGGCTGGTTCCGGTAATCAGCATGGCGATGACGGCGCAGCCGATACCGAACGGCACGGTCGCCATGATGATCAGCGCGCTCCAGAAGCTTTCGAACTGGGCGGCGAGCACAAGCATCACGATGACGATGGCAAAGCCGAACACCATGCTCATGCCCGAGGCATTTTCGCTGAGGGCAGCCGCCTCCGCCTGCGCCTCGATATGGGCGCCGGCGGGCAGCAGCGGTTCGGCGAGCTCGACCATCCGGTTATAGGCCTGGCCGAGCGCGACGCCATCGCCAAGACTCGCCGAGATCGACACCGCCGGAAGCTGCTGCTCACGCTCGAGTGTCGGGGCGATCGCCTTCTCGGTCAACGTCGCGATGGTGGAAAGCGGCACGATACGGCCATCCGATGTCCTCAGGAAGATATTCTGAAGATCGGTCGGATCATCGAGCTTGCGGGTATCGGCCTCCAGTTGAACGTCGTAGGCATCGCCGTCGACATAGACATCGGCGATGGAATTACCGTCGAGAAGCGCTCGCAGCGCCTGCGACAGGGCGGAGATGTCGATGCCGAGATCGGAGGCCCGCTGGCGGTCGAGCGTCAGGGATATCTGCGCCTGGGTCGCGTCATTGCCGAGGCGGGGATTGGAGAAGGTCGGATCGCCTTCCATCTCCGTTACCAACGTGGCGGCTGCCGCGGCGAGCCTCTCATGCGTAGCACCGACCAGCGCGAAACTGAGGCCACTGCCGCCGCCGCGGATGTTGAGCGAATTCGGCTGGAAGGCAAACGCTCGCACGGCCGGCACCTGCGCGGCAGCCGCATTGACGTCGCGGGCGATCTCGTCCTGGCTGCGGGTCCGCTCGTCCCATGGCGCCAGTGTCATCACCATGAAGCCGCTATTGGTGGAGCTGCCAAAGCCGGAAATCGAGAAGATGCTCTCAATTTCGCCACTGTCGACGAGCGGCTGCAGCTTCTCCTCGACCTGCTGGATACGGTCGCGGGTGTAGTCGAGGCTGACGCCCTGCGCCGTCGAGATCCGCATCATCAGCGACGAGCGGTCCTCCTTCGGCAGAAGCTCATTTGTGATGTTGGTATAGGCGATGTAGGCGCCGAACATCAAAAGCGCACCGAAGGCCAGAACCACCATGGGTGCGCCAAGCGACCAGCGCAGTGTGCGCGCGTAAAGGCCGGTAAAAGCCATTCCGAGCCGGGCTATGTGCCCCGGCTTCACATGCTTGTGCTCGACCAGGATGCGCGAGGCGAGCATGGGGCAGAGCGTCAGCGCGACGAAGGAGGAGAGCAAAACGGCAAAGGCCAGCACGAAACCGAATTCGCGGAACAGCCCGCCCGCCTGCCCCGGCAGGAAGGAGAGCGGCACGAACACGGCCGCAAGCGTCGCAGTCGTGGTTATGACGGCAAAGAACACCTCGCGCGTGCCGAGCACGGCGGCGGCGCGCGGGCCCATGCCCTTGGCCCGCAAGCGCACGATGTTCTCCAACACGACGATTGCATCGTCGACCACCATGCCGGTCGCCAGCACGATGGCGAGCAAGGTCAGGATATTGACCGAGAAGCCGGCAACATAGATGGCTGCAAGCGTACCGATCAGCGCCACCGGCAGCGTGATCGCCGGGATGATCGTTGCCCGCCAGTCGCGCAGGAACAGATAGATGATCGCGACGACGATGAGCGAAGCCAGGATCAGCGAGCGGACCACCTCATCGATGGAACCGGCGATGAAGACAGCGTCATCGCTCGAAATCTGGATCTCGGTGCCTTCCGGCAGCGTCTCGGACAGCTCGCTGACGACCCGGTGCACGCCCTGGGAAATCTCCAGCGTGTTCGATCGCGCCTGCCGGATGATACCGAGGCCGATGCCCGGCTGGCCATTGTAGCGCAGCGCCGTGGCCGCGGTGTCAGGGCCGAAGATGACGGTCGCGACATCGCCGAGCCGGACATTGTCGGCGATGATCAGGTCCTTGAACGCTTCCGGCGTGGTGACGTCGGCGGTCGCGCGCACGGAGAGGTCCTGTGTGGTCGAGGTGAGAGAGCCGGCCGGAACGTCCCAAGAGACGTCCGAGAGCGCGGAAGCGAGGTCCGCAACCGTCAGGCCGCGACTGGCAAGGGCGGCCTGATTGATGTCGATGCGGAAGATCTTGTCACGGTCACCGTAGACCTCGATGTCGGCCACGCCCGGCACGGCGGCAAGGCGGTCCTCGACCTCGTCGGAAACGAGCTTTGTCAGGTCGTCGATATTCATCGTTGTGGAGGTGACGGCAAGACGGAGGACGGGCTGCGAATCCGAATCCGCCTTGACGATGCGCGGCTCATCGGCATCGTCGGGCAACTGGCCCTCAACGCGGCCGACCGCATCGCGGACATCCATCGATGCGACGTTGACGTCGGTGTCCTTGCTGAACTCCAGCGTCACCCGGCTTGAGCCGGTCTGCGATCGCGACGACATTGACTGCAGGCCCGAGACGCGGGCAACGGCACCTTCGATCACCGAGGTGATCTCCCGGTCGACCGTCTCCGGCGAGGCGCCCGAGAAGCTGGTGCGCACCGTGATGACCGGCTGGTCGACATCGGGGAGCTCGCGAACCTCGACGCCGAAATAGGCGGCCAGGCCGGCCACGACGATCAGCGCATTGAAAACCAACGCCAGGATCGGCCGGCGCACGAAGAGCGCGGTGAAGCCGTGTTCGGTGGCATAGTCCGCGGAGGTTTCCTCACCGGGCGCTACGCCGGGGTTCTCGCTGTCACCGGAGACGGAAGGCTCGTCGTCGCGGCTCATGAGCGGGTCCCCCCGGCTCCGGCCATTTCCTCAGTCGCTGCCGAATTGGCAGGCGTTACGGCAACGCCTTCGCTCAGCCGCTGGATGCCCTCGGTGATCACCATGTCGCCGGGCTTAAGCTCGGCATCGACCAGAACCACGTCCGGGTTGCGCTGGATGATGCGCACGCGCTGCTTGGTCGCCTTGCCGTCGACGAGCTGCCACACAAAGGAGCCGGTGCTGTCCCACTGGACAGCCAGCGGATCAACGCCGGGATACTGGTCGCCGGGAAAATGCATGTTGACCTCGAAGGACATGCCGGCGCGAAGCGCGTCATCGTCGTTTGCGATGCTGGCGCGCACCATGAAGGTACGGCTTGCCGCATCGATGCGGTTGTCGACCGCCGAAACCTCGCCGTCAAAACGCATCTGCGGCGCAGAAACGAGGCTTGCCTCGACAGCCTGCCCGGCCTTTACGGAGGCGGCAAACCGTTCCGGCACGGCGAAATCGACGAGGATGGAAGACCGGTCATCGATCGTCACGATCTCGGAGGTCGTGGTGACATAGTCGCCGACATTGGCGTCGACGATGCCGGCAACACCTGAGATCGGAGCAACGATCTCGCGCCGCGACAGGGCAAGCTCTGCATTCTGCAGGTCGAGTTCGGCGGATTTCTCGGCAATCTCGGCGTTATAGACTTCGGTTTCGGAGATCGACGACTTGATCTTGCGGTTGACCTGAGCCTGACGAGCCGCACTTTCGAGCGCGACCTTCGCCTGGTCGCGGGCAAGCGTTTGCTCGCGGTTATCGAGCCGCACCAGAACCTCGCCCTTCTCCACCTCCTCGCCGGAGCCGATCAGGATTTCCGTGATGGTGCCGGCCTCTTCGGGCTTCAGCGTCACGGTCTGCTCGGCCTCGCCGTCGCCGATCGCGCTTAGCTCGTCATTGAGCGTTCCGGTGGTCACCGGCGCGGTAACGACCGCGATGCCCGCGCCACCAAAACCGCCACGGCCGCCACCGCCCGGAGTGCGCGGCGCTTCACTCGCCGTATTTTCAACGAGCCCGGCGCTCGCCAACAATGCGCGGCCGTCAGGCGCCAGCAGAAGCCAGGCTCCGGCCCCCACGGCCAGAACACCAAGACTGACGGCAGCCTGTTTGTATAGACGCATTGATAACCCCGGCTAGACCTGACGCAATGACTTGAAAAGAAAGCGCATACGGAAACGTTGCAGGCTTCGAGTATCCTGATCGGTTTGCGATCTGCAAGCGTCTAATCCCAACCTCTCCAAATTGTAATGTAACCTGGAGTTCAGTGGCTACTCCGGTCCCGCAATGCCGCGCGGGGTCGGGTCCGATATGCAAATGTTCCTATTTTATTCATGTTTGCCGGTATCATCTCTTTGCCTTTTGCAGGTGAGCCACTAAATTGGCATCCATGAATCAGGGCCACGACGACATTCCGTTTTTCGACGACGACGAACCGACGCCGCGCCAGCCGGCAGCCTCGGCCGCCGGCTCCATTGCTGCGCGTGCCATGGCGGCCCGGCGGGCGCCGGAAGCGCCGGACTATCTGATCGGGCTGAACCCCGAACAGCGCGACGCCGTGGAGACGACCGAAGGCCCGCTGCTGGTGCTGGCAGGAGCCGGAACCGGCAAGACGCGGGTGCTGACCACCCGCATTGCCCATATCCTCGCCTCCGGTCGCGCCTATCCGAGCCAGATCCTCGCCGTCACCTTCACCAACAAGGCAGCGCGTGAGATGAAGGAGCGCATCGGCGTGCTTGTCGGCGGCGCCGTCGAGGGCATGCCGTGGCTCGGCACCTTCCACTCCATCGGCGTGAAGCTTCTGCGCCGCCATGCCGAGCTTGCCGGCCTGAGGTCGGATTTTACCATCCTCGACACCGACGACGTGATCCGCCTCATCAAGCAGCTCATCCAGGCCGAAGAGCTTGATGACAAGCGTTGGCCGGCGCGGCAGTTTGCCTCGATGATCGACGGCTGGAAGAACAAGGGGCTGACGCCCGAGCTGATCCCGGAAGGCGACGCCCGCGCTTTCGCCAATGGCCGCGGTCGGCAGCTCTATCAGGCCTATCAGGACCGGCTGAAGACGCTCAACGCCTGCGATTTCGGCGACCTGCTGCTGCATCCGATCCGGCTGTTTCGCGAAAATCCGGACGTGCTCAAGGAATACCATCGCCGCTTCCGCTACATTCTGGTGGACGAGTATCAGGACACCAACACCGCGCAGTACATGTGGCTGAGGCTTCTCGCCCAGCGTCCCGCCGGCGAGACCGTCAATCTTTGCTGCGTCGGCGACGACGACCAGTCTATCTATGGCTGGCGTGGCGCCGAGGTCGACAACATCCTGCGCTTCGAGAAGGATTTTGCCGGCGCCAAGGTGATCCGGCTTGAGCGCAACTACCGCTCGACAGCCCATATTTTGGGTGCTGCCGGCAACCTGATCGCCCATAATGACGGCCGCCTCGGCAAGACACTGTTTACCGACCGCTCCGACCCCGAAGACGACAAGGTTCAGGTCCACGCCTCCTGGGATTCCGAAGAGGAAGCCCGTGCGATCGGCGAGGAGATCGAGCAGTATCAGAAGAAGGGCGAAGCGCTGAACGACATGGCGATCCTCGTGCGTGCCTCTTTCCAGATGCGCGAATTCGAGGACCGGTTCGTCACCCTCGGCCTCAATTACCGCGTCATCGGCGGCCCGCGCTTTTATGAGCGCCTGGAGATCCGCGACGCCATGACCTTCTTCCGGCTCACCTGCCAGCCGGCCGACGACCTGGCGCTGGAGCGCATCATCAACACCCCGAAACGCGGGCTCGGTGATCAAAGCGTGCGCAAGATCCACGACTATGCGCGCTCCCGCAACATTCCGATGCTCGCCGCCGCCCGCGAGATGATCGACACCGACGAGTTGAAGCCGAAACCGCGCAAGGCGCTGTTCGACGTCGTGACCCAGTTCACCCGCTGGCAGGAACTGCTGGAGACCACGCCGCACACCGAACTTGCCGAGCAGATCCTCGACGAGAGCGGCTATACCGAGATGTGGCAGAACGACCGTTCTGCCGAGGCCCCCGGCCGGCTCGAAAACCTCAAGGAGCTGATCCGCTCCATGGAGGGGTTCGAAAGCATGCGCGGCTTCCTCGAACACGTCTCGCTGGTCATGGATGCCGACCAGAACGAGGACATGGATGCCGTCTCGATCATGACGCTGCATTCGGCCAAGGGACTGGAGTTCAAGACCGTGTTCCTGCCGGGCTGGGAGGAAGGCCTCTTCCCGCATCAGCGGGCACTTGATGAATCCGGCCGCGCCGGGCTGGAGGAGGAACGCCGCCTCGCCTATGTCGGCATCACCCGCGCCAAGCGGAACTGCCACATCTGGTTCGTCTCCAACCGCCGCATTCACGGGCTCTGGCAATCGACCATGCCGTCGCGCTTCCTGGATGAATTGCCGGAGGCGCATGTCGAAGTGGGCGAGACGGAGGTCTCCTATGGAGGCTACGGCCAGTCGCGCTTCGATCGCGCCGAGCCGTTTTCCAACACCTATGCCACGCCGGGCTGGAAACGGGCCCAGCAGAACAGCAACGACGCCACCCGCGACAACTGGGGCAGCCGCTCCGGCCACGCGGTCGAGCGCATCGGCTATGGCGAGAGCGGACCGCGCGGACGCACGATCGAGGGCGAGCTTGTGGCGCGCAGCACCGAGGAAACGCCATCCCGCTTTTCCATCGGCGACCGCGTCTTCCACATGAAGTTCGGCAACGGCAATATCGTGGAGATAGAGGGCAACAAGCTTACTATCGACTTCGACAAGGCCGGGCGGAAAAGAGTCCTCGACGGCTTCGTACAGCCTGTGTGAGCGCGCTGTTTGACGCGTTCAAATGAACAGGCAACGGCAGCGGAAAACCTTCGTTCGCGCAAAGTCTCATTCAGATCGCCACCGTATTGTTCCTACTTAATGGAACGATGACAATGTTAGTAACTTCTTGAAAATTTTCCCATGCTATCCGTTTGGTGATGATCGCGCTGTCTTCGATATCTCATCGACGTTCAGCTCGCGTTCACGGTGCGCAACAATAAATTACACCTAGATCTAGCAAAGATCATACTTCTTGAACGGGGCACATCACGAAATGCGAATGCCGGGGCAGACACTGGGGAACTGTGCGAAACTGGCTTTTGCATTCTGCCTTTTCATTGTTCTGTTTACCGACCCGGCCTCTTCGCAGACCGACAGGAAAGCCTTTCCCCTGCCCGCCCTGTTCGAAAAAAGCCCGGTCGCGATGCTCGTGGTCGACCCCGGCAACGGACGCATCCTCGCGACCAATCCTGCGGCCCAGGCGCTCTATGGCTGGGACGCCAAGGCCTTCAGTCAGCTCTATATCTTCGATCTCAACCAGATGTCGCGCGAGCGGATCAACGACTATATCGAGCAGGTCATTTCAGATCAGAAACATGATTTCGTCGTGCCCCACCGTTTCGCCGACGGTTCCGTTCATGCCGTCAGGCTGTTGTCCTGGGCCACCGACTTCGACAATCGGCGCGCCCTTCTTTCGCTAGTCACCGAAGATGGGTCCCAGCCGGAAGCGGGCAAGCCGGCGGCGACCTATTCCAAAAACCTCGAGGATGCGGTGCGCGCCAAGTCGGCCGAGCTCGACCAGAGCTACAGCCTGCTGACACTCACCCTGAGCGTCGCGATCGCCGTCCTCGCGGCGATTGTCGTGCTGCTGGTGATCTTCGTTCTGCGCCGGCGGCATCTCGTGCGGGAACTCGCGCGCCAGCACCTGCTGCTGCGCGTCGTCATCGACGCCATACCGGACCAGATCTACTTCAAGCGGTCCGACGGCCGGCTTGCCGCCTGCAACCAGGCGGCCGCGGAGTTTGTCGGCAAGCCCGCCGAAATGATCATCGGCAAAACCGACGTCGAGATATTCGGAAACAGTAATGACGCCCTCTTGAAGCAGCAGGTGTTTTCCGAGATCGACAACGAGGAAGAATTCGTCAGTCAGGGCGAAGTCGCCAGTCCCACCGGCCGGAAATATGCGCTGGAAATGATCAAGGCGCCGGTGATCGACGCTGGCGGCGAGCGCCTCGGCACGGTCAATGTCTGGCGCGACATTTCCGAACGGCGGCAGATCGAGGCCCGGATTGAATCGCTCGCCTTCTACGACCCGCTGACCAAGCTCGCCAACCGCGCCAAGGCACACGACGTGCTGATCGGCTTCCTCGCCTCGCATCGCCAGCAAAATCAGTATCTGGCGCTGGTCATCTTTGATGTCGACAATTTCGCTGCCGTCAACTCGATCTTCGGCCACAATGTCGGCGACGGCCTTCTGCGCATCATCGGTACCCGGCTCAAAGACAATATCGGGGCCGGCAGCTTTGCGGCACGGCTTTCGAGCGATGAATTCCTGGTACTGCTCTCCGGCCTGGGCACCGATCCGGAGACCGCCCGCGAAAGGGCGCAGGCGAAACTCGAAGCGCTGATTGAGGCGCTTTCGCAGTTGGCGGTGATCAACACCAGCCACATCACGCCGAGCACCTGCGCCGGCGCCGTCATGGTCGGCGACGATGCGATGGGCGCGGAGGAAGTCCTGCGCCGAGCCGACCTCGCCATGCATGCCGCCAAGCGCAGGGGCCGTGGACAGCTCTCCTGGTTCGACAACAACATGGATGACGATCTCGTCGAGCGCTTCGATCTCGAAACCGCGCTCGGCCAGGCGCTTGCCAATGACGGCTTCCGCCTCTACCTCCAGCCCAAGGTCTATCTGAATACCTCGGAGCGCCATTTCGAGGTGCTACTCAGGCTGCAGCATCACGAACGCGGCACGATCAGCCCCGGCGGGTTCATCGACGTTGCCGAAAGCACCGGCATGATCGTCCCCATCGGCGCCTGGGTGCTGGAGGAAGCGGCGCAGCTCCTGTGCAAGCATCCAAATGTTCACCTCTCGGTCAATGTCTCGGTGCAGCAGCTCCTACAGGTCGAGTTCGTCGACGGACTAGCGGAGCTGCTGCAACGCTATCCCTTCGATCCCTCGCATCTGACGCTGGAAATGACCGAAAGCCTGATGATCGCGAATTTCGAGCTGGCATTGTCGCAGCTCCGGAAAATCCGTGCGCTCCGGGTGCGGCTGTCGATCGATGACTTCGGGACGGGCTATTCGGCGCTCGTCTATCTCAAGCAGCTGCCGATCGACGAGCTGAAGATCGACCAGACCTTCATTGCCGGCCTGCCAGACGAGAGCAATGACAGCTCGCTCGTCGAGCTCATCATCGCCACCGCCCATCACCTCGGCCTTTCGATCGTCGCCGAGGGCGTGGAAACGCCAGAGCAGGAGGCATGGCTGCGCGAGCGCGGTTGCGAATGCCTGCAGGGCTATCTTTTCGACGAGCCGCGCCCGGTCGCCTTCTATCTGTCCTGACGCCATTTCCACCCTTCACAAGCGCCGGTCCGCCGTGGCAATTTGCCGGTGACGCGAATGGAGATGTGTGATGAAGGCGCTGCTGCTTGTCGATATCCAGAACGGTTTCTGCCCGGGCGGCAATCTCGCCGTCGCAGAGGGTGATGCGGTGGTGCCGGTCGCCAACACGCTGATCGAGCGCGGCGGCTATGGCTTCGTCGTCGCCTCGCAGGACTGGCATCCCCCGGGGCATGGTTCCTTCGCCTCCTCTCATCCGGGCAAGGCGCCGTTCGAAGTGGGAGAGCTCGCCGGCAAGCCACAGATGATGTGGCCGGACCATTGCGTGCAGGGCACGGAAGACGCCGCCTTTCATCCCGACCTCAACGTCAGCGCCATCGACTATGTCCAGCGCAAGGGCGAAGACCCAGCCGTCGATTCCTATTCCGCCTTCCGCGACAACGACAAGAATGCCGTTACCGGCCTTGACGCAGTGCTGAAGGAAAAGAACGTGACGGTGCTCGATATCGTCGGGCTGGCGACGGATTATTGCGTCCGCTTTTCAGCGCTCGATGCCCGCGCCATGCTGCCGCACGCAACCGTCCGGCTGGTCACCGATGGTTGCCGCGGGATCACCGAAGAGGGCGTGACGGAAGCGCTTGCCGAAATGCGCGACGCCGGCGTCGAAATCATCAGCCTCGACGAGGCGCTTCACGACCACCGCTAACACCTGTCGCTAACAGGCCACCGAACACGTTCACCAGCATCAGACGGCTTCGTCGGGGTGCGGGAGGTTCCAGGTGCCAAGGCGCATGAGGTCGGCAGCGATCACCTTTCGGGGGGGCGGATCGGCCTTTTCTGCCTGCTTCTCCGCTTTGCCTTCCTTCATCTGCCGCCGCAGAGCGTCAAAGGCGGCGCGTGCCAACGCCTCTTCATCCTGACGCACGACGATGACGGGGTTGGGCAACAGCTCAAGAAAGCCGTCATAGTCGAAAGTGCCGACGATCAGATCGGCGGGCACGTTTCCCCTTTCGCGCTTGAGACGGCGCAGTGCGCCTTCAAGCACCAGCAGCGATGAACAGAGGATGGCCGGCGGCAGGTTGTCGGCGGCGAGCAGGCCTTCCATCATGCTTTCGCCGGCGGCGACGCTGTCGTGGCGCGCGGTCAGAACCCGCAGCTTGCGCTCGTCGATGCCGCTTGCCTTTCCCGCACCATAGAAGCCGGTCACACGGGCGCCGATGCTCGGATTGTCGGGATGGCCGCAGAGAAAGGCGATATCCTCAACGCCAGCGGCGACAATGCCTTCGGTCAGGAGCCGGGCATTCTCCTCGTGATTGCTGGCAATGGCCGGCGCTGCGTCACCCGGCCAGGCGCGGTCGATCAGAACGAGTGGGGTTGCCTTGGCGCGCTTGCGGGCGGCCTCGCGCGGGCGCGGCGTACAAGGGGCGAGCACCAGGCCGTCGACGCCACGGGCGACGAGGCTCGACAGTGCCCGCGCCTCGACCTCCGGATCCTCGGCGCTCGAGGTCGTCACCAGAACGAGGCCCTCGGCGCGGCAGAACTCTTCCAGATGGGCCATCACCCTTGCGAAGAAGGCATTGGCGATGTCGGGCGCGACGAAACCGACGGTCTGGCTCTGGCGCGTCTTCAGGCTGCGGGCGGTCTGGTTGATGGTGTAGCCGTGCTCGGCGACATAGGCGTTGATGGCGTTCTGCGCCCGTTCGCTGATGCGATATTCGTTGGCCCGTCCGCTCAGCACCATCGTGATGGTCGTGCGCGAATAGCCCGTCTCCTCAGCAATTTCGGCGATGGTCTTCGCCATGCTCTCCTCTTTCTCCCCGGCCGATGGACCGGAGACAGCCCATGAGCCACGAATTTGCTGCGGCTCAAAAGCGAAATTTCAACGGAATCACAGGATTCCGCCCCCGAGATGCGGCGGCCCTCCAAGCCGCCCTGCCAGCAGCGGCGATGGGGCGAGGCAGAAATGCCCGCGCGCCCATCGCCACCGCAGCGGTTCCCTTGGGAGGATGGGAACCCTTAGTCCTGCATCAGGGCGCGGATCTTGCGATCGGCGTCCTGCAGCATGGCAAAAGCCTCGAACTTTTTGGCGTGCAGCGCTGCGGCAGCACTGCCGGCCGGCGCGATGATCTCGCGGATCGAGGACATCTTCTCCGCGCCCGCCTTCAGGTCGGAGGCGTGGCCGGAGGCAACGGCACCAAGGATGGCACCGCCGAGAAGCACCGGCTCCGCCGTATCGGGAAGCGCGACCTTCAGCCCGGTGGCGTCGGCAAGGATGCGCCTCAAGAGCGCGCTCTGGGCCGCACCACCACTGACGACCAGGGTTTCGAGCGGCAGGCCCTTCGCCTTTTCGGCCTCGATGATCTGGCGCGTGCCGTAGCAGAGGCCGCAAAGACCGGCGACATAGAGCTTCACCAGGCTTTCTTCCGACGTGTCGAGCGTCAGGCCCGAGATCACGGCGGTCGCTTCCGGATCGGCATAAGGCGCACGATTGCCGAGGAATTCCGGCACGACGTGGACACCCGCAGCAAGTTTTGCCGCGTCTTCGGCCGAGCCCGCCTTGGCGATCGCTTCGGCTTCGAGATAGAACGGCAGCGCCTTGCCGGCGGCCTCCGCCTTCGCCTTGACCGCCATATAGGCCGGATGCAGCGTCAGCAGATAGTCGAGTGCTGCGCCGTAAGCGGACTGTCCGCCCTCAAGCAGCCAGTAGCCGGGCACCATGGCCCCGAAATACGGGCCCCAGACGCCATCGACGAAATTGGCTTCGTCGGCGAGCGTCATGGCGCAGGCGGACGTGCCCATGATCAGCGCCATCTGGGTGGCCGGCGGCAGTTCCTCGCCGTCCGGGCCCTTGCAGGCAAAGGTGCCAACGCCGCCGCAATGGGCGTCGATCAGCGAGGCGCCGACCGGGGTTCCGGCAACGAGGCCGAGTTCGGCCGCGGCTTCCGCCGTCAGTCCGTCGCCGAGCGGCGTACCGATATCGGCGACCGTCGAGCCGATGCGGGCGAAATCATCTTCAGCGAGCTCTTCCAGACCGATGGCGCGGAAGTAGTCGCCGTCCCAGCGCTTTTCATGCGCCAGATAAGTCCATTTGCAGGTGACGGTGCAGACCGAGCGTGCCGTCGAGCCCGTAGCCCGCCACGAAAGAAAGTCCGACAGGTCGAAGAAATGCTGCGCCTTGGCAAAGGTTTCCGGCCGGTTTTCCTTCAACCAGAGAAGCTTCGGCGTTTCCATCTCCGGAGAGATGCGACCGCCGACATAGTTCAGCACGTCATAGCCACCGGCATTGATGCGGTTGGCCTGGCCGATAGCGCGATGGTCCATCCAGACAATGATGTTGCGTGCCGCATCCTCGGAGGGACCGACGGCCAGTGGTGCGCCTTCGCCATCCAGCACCACCAGCGAGCAGGTGGCATCGAAGCCGAGCCCCTTGACGGTAGCGGGGTCGATGCCCGCCTGCGCGATCGCCGTCTTGGTGCAATAGCAGATCGCCTGCCAGATATCGTTGGAGGACTGCTCGACGATGCCGCCCGGCTCCCGCCAGATCGTCAGGTCCTTCTTGGCAACGCCCAGTAGGCGGCCGTTTTCGTCAAACACGCCGGCCCGGGCGCTGCCGGTCCCGACGTCGATGCCGATGAAATGTGTGCTCATGATCTTCCGCCCCGAGAAAAGAGGCCCCTGCCCGGTCTCGCCGGGAAGGGGCGCGGTTTATCAGCTCTTCAGCGCGCCGCCCTTGGCGTCCGTGCCGCAGAACGACACCTTGATGCCGAGTTCATGGGCAAGGGCCGCCTTGGCCGCCATGGCGAAATCGGCATCGTCGGCGCTGTTGGCGTAGACGACCTGAATGTGGTTTGCCTTGTGGCGGGCCATCATCTGATCGCGGGAAACGCCGTAGAGCACGCCGTGCATCATCGGCCAGGCGTAGTCGGTCAGCTTCCAGCGACGTTCGGTCTCTTCTTCCGGAAGTTCGACGGCCTTGCCGCGACCGATATCCATGTGCAGGGCACCGTCCATCAGGAAGATGCGCGACCAGACGATCTCGCCGGGCTTGGCAACGCCGCGCAGCGTACCACCACCGGCCGGGAAGAACATCGCCGGCTGGCGCATCGAGGACGACTTGTCGTAACCGCCGTGATGGGCGGCAGGCGCCGCGCCCGAGATTTCGAAGGTCCAGACATACTCGTCGGTCGTCCCGGTGGGGTCATTGTCGCCCCAGCGCAGATCGTGCAGCGTGGTTTCGAGCGGCTGACCGATGGCGGAGTGGACACGATTGATCAGCAGCGCGTCGAGACCGGCGCATTCATCCACCTCGTTGAAGTGGGTGACCGGCTTGCCGTCGCGAATGATCTTGCCGTCGATACCCTTGACCGGCGGGCGCTCGGCGTTGTTCAGCAGGCCTTCCACCAGGTCGGACGCCGGCAGCAGATCCTTCAGGCCCTGCTGGTACTGGATGCCGATCGTCTCGCAGCCGAACTGTTCCGCAAGGCGGACGGCGGCGATGTACATCTTGCACTGGATGACAACCTGTTCCTTGACCAGATCCTCGGCGCCGTTGGTGCCGAAGTGGAACTTCAGGCCCTTTTCGACGAGCCAGTCGAAGGCAGCTTCTGCTTCGGCGTCCGGCACCTGCGTTGTGGCGTAGTAGAGTGCCGACTGAGACAGGCGCTCCTTGAAGACACCGAGCGGGAACAGCAGTTCGTCGGGGATGATGGCATTGTACATGCCCATGCAGCCCTCGTCGAAAATGCCCATGATGGAGCGGCGGTTGCGCAGATCGTCGGCGATCGTCCTGGCCGTCGACAGCACCTTCTCATTGCTGGAAGGCGTATAGGGCTTAACGTGCGAGGTATCCTGATTGACCTTGCCGGTCTTCACCCACTGTTCGAGACGGGTCAGGAACCATTCGTCCTGGAAGTCGATGGTCCAGAGCGAGGAATATTCGACACCGGCCTTGGTCAGCGAACCATTGAGGTTCAGAAGGCCGACGAGACCGGGCCAGGTCGGCGACCAGTTGCCGACAGTGAGGATCGGACCTTCATGGGCGATGAGGCCCGCCAGCAGGTGCTGCGAGTACTGCCACACGGCCTCGGCGACGATGATCGGCGCCTTGCGGTCGATATTGGCGAAGACCTCGAGGCCTTCCTTCTGGCTGGCGATGAAGCCGTGGCCGAGATCGGCCTTGACCTTATGGGCGCGCTCGACCTTGCCGCCGAACTTGGCGACCGCTTCGGTGAGCTTGTCCTCAAGCTCCTTCTGTGCCGGCCAGCACTTGACGTTGGCGCTCTCGCGCAGGTCGCCGCTTGCAACCATCAGAATATTTGTCGTCATTTTGTTTTGCTCCTTGGAAGCCCAACTGGCCTCCTCCCCGAATATGAAGTGTGCAGCCCCGGCGGACCGGGGCCGCGTATTACGTCTCGTTCTCGGCCTTGCCGCCGGACGCAGCGCGCATCTTGCGGAACGCCTTGATCTTCGGCCCGACGATCGGCAGCAGCAGCGTCAGAATCGCAATCGTAAGGAAGATGGCGCTGACCGGGCTGGTGACGAAGATCGACGGATCACCGTCCGACATGATCAGCGAACGCCTGAGATTGCCCTCGATCATCGGCCCCAGAATGATGCCGATGATGACCGGCGACATCGAGAAGTCGAGCTTCAGCGCCACATAGGCGAGAACGCCGGCAGTCATCATCACGAAGACATCCGTCATCGTGTTGTTGACCGAATAGGCACCGACCGTGCAGAGCACGAAGATGATCGGAACCAGGATCTTGCGCGGCACGGACATGACGCGGCTGAAGAGGCGCAGGCTGGAGAAGCCCAGAATGCCCATCATCAGGTTGGCGACGAACAGGCCGATGAAGATGGTGTTGACGTCGACGGCGTGCTCGGTGAAGAGCAGCGGGCCGAGCTGCAGACCCTGCACCATGAAGGCGCCCATCATGATCGCGGTCGCGCCGTCACCGGGAATGCCGAGCGTCAGCAGCGGCACCATGGCACCGCCAGCCACCGCATTGGCGCCGGCTTCCGGGGCAGAGACGCCCTCGATCGAGCCATTGCCGAATTCTTCCGGATGCTTCGACCAGCGCTTGGCCTCGGTGTAGGAGATGAAGGACGCGATATCGCCGCCGGTGCCCGGGATCGAGCCGATAGCCGTTCCGATCGCCGAAGAGCGCACATAGGTCGGCAGCACCCGGCGGAAGTCCGGCCATGTCGGCAGAACACGGGTGATCTTGGCGTTAACCTTGCGGACGATGCCCTCGCGGTTCTCGCGAATGTTCTCCTCGACACCCAGCATCGCCTGGGAGAAGGCGAAGAGGCCGACCAGGATCGGGACGAAGGAGAGGCCGCCCATGAGGTAATAGGAACCGAAGGTGAAGCGCATGCCGGCGGTCATCGGATCGAGACCGATCGTGGCGATGAACAGACCCACGGCGCCGCCCATCAGGCCCTTGATGACCGAATGCGACGAGACCGAGGTGATGATCGAGATGCCGAAGACGCCGAGGGCGAAATAATCCGGCGCGGAAAGCCCGGTCGCGACCTTGGCAAGCTGCGGCGCGATGATGACCAGCGCCAGCGCGCTGAACAGTCCGCCGAACATCGAGCTCGCGGTTGAAAGGCCGAGCGCGCGCCCTGCCTCGCCCTTGAGCGTCATCGGGTAGCCGTCGAGAACGGTGGCGGCCGATGCCGGCGTGCCGGGCGTGTTGATGAGAATGGCGCTGATCGAGCCGCCGTAGATGGCGCCGCAATAAACGCCGAGCAGCATCAGTATGCCTTCCATGCCGTCGAAGGTGAAGGTCAGCGGCATCAGCAGCGCAATGCCCATGTTCACCGTCAGGCCCGGCAGCGAGCCGATGATGATGCCGGCGAGCGCGCCAAGGAAGGTGACCAGGAGTGCCTGCCAACTGAAGACGATGGCCGCGGCCTGAAGAATATCATGCATGTTCGAACCCTCCGCCGACTATTCGAGAAATGCCGGAAGCGGCAGCGAGATGTGGAAGACGTGGACGAAGAAGATCCAGATCACCGCAACGGCGGCGACGGTCGTAACTCCGATCACGAGCGGGCGACGCTCGCCCATGATGAGCATGACGGCCGGCATTGCGATCACGGCGCCCACCAGGAACCCTGCCCAGGCCATGAGCCCGGCGAAGCAGAAGCCGACGATTGCGGCGAGATAGGCCCAGCGTTGTTCTGGAGCGAACAGGGCAACCTCTCGGCCCGCATTGACGGCGGAGAAGAAGATGACTTCAACGAACTGGAGAATGCCAAGTGCAATCAGAAGCCAGGCGATCATGTGCGGCCAGAAGGCCTCACCGGGCACGCCGTCGGAGCCCGTTATAGTCAGTCCACGAGAGAACCAGAAAATGGCCAGACCGAACAGAATGGACAGGGCGGCCACGATTATATTGAGTTTTCGCATTGTTTCCTCCCGTCCAGCCACCCGCGACACATGCGGTCGCGGGTGGTGTTCAGGTTAGCCGTCGTTAGTTGGCCGCCTTGGTGTCGGCGATCAGCTTTGCGTACATTTCGTCATCCTGCTGCATCATCTCGGAGACCTGGTCTCCGACAAGCGTGCTCGGCATGATGCCCTGGTTCTTCATGGCCTGCTGGAATTCGGGATCAGCGGCAACGGCCGTGAAAACGTCGACGAGCTGAGCCGTGACATCTTCAGGAAGATCGGCCGGACCGGCGATTGCGGCCCATGCACGCATCGTCGTGTTGGTACCGGCGCCGAGGGCTTCATTGAAGGTCGGAACGTCCGGGAACAGGTCGAAACGCTTGGTGTCCATGACGCCCAGCATCTTCAGCGCGCCGGCGTCGATCTGCGGCTTGGCAGAACCGGGCGTGGTGATGACGGCATCGACGTGACCGCCCACGAGCGCGGCGATCGACGGACCCGTGCCTTCCGAATACGGAATGTGCTTCAGCTCGATGCCGAGCTGCTGCTCCATGTTCGTGGTGGCGAGGTCGTAGATGGCACCGGCGCCAGAGTTGGCGACCTGGATTTCACCCGGATGATCCTTCGCGTACTGCACGAATTCCTCGAGCGTCTGGTAAGGCGCATCGGCCTTGACGATCAGGGCGCAGGGGTCAGCGATCGGCGCGAAGAGACCGGTGAAGTCCTTGTAGGTGACCGGCGACTTGTTCTGATGCGGGAACATCGCCAGCTCGACCGTGGTCATGACCAGCGTCTGGCCATCGGGCTTGGCGCGGGAGGCCTCGATGAGACCGGTGACGCCGTTGCCGGCCGGCTTGTTTTCTGGAACGAAGATGACGCCTTCAGGCAGGTACTTCTTCGCATATTCCAGCGTCAGACGAGCCGACGTGTCCGTACCACCGCCCGGATTCTTCGGAATGATGACGGTGATGTTCTTCTTGGGGTAGGTCAGCTCCTGAGCGCTGGCCTGCACGGATGCAATGGCGAGTACGCCGCACAGTGCCAATCCAATAGCTTTTAACATTCTCAACTCCCTGTAGTTGCTCTGGTTAGTCCGCTGGCCCCGAAGGCCTGCGGCAGTACTAGCCATCCTCCAAAGACAAATGGCAGTATACGATCGACTTACGGTTATGCGTGTAAGTCACATGAAGCTCCTTTTCCCGCGCAATGATGGCGGGATAGGAGAACTCTCCCTCTTCCGTTTCGAGGTCGAGAACCTGGTGGAATGCACCGCCATTATCCGTGGAGAGCGCGACCGACAGCGGCGAACGCCGCCCCCAGTTGCCACCGTTCGGATTGTAGACGAGTGCCAGAACACCTCCTGCATCGGCAAGATCGATGCCGGAATTATTGTTGACCACTGAGGTCGGATAGGCCTCGCTCCAGGTCTGGCCGAAATCGGCGCTGTCGGAGCGGTAGATGAAGCCGCGGGTCGATCGCATCATCAGATGGATATGCCCCGGGGCTGATTCCCATGCGCTCGGCTGGATGACACCGTCCCAGGAGAACACCTTGGCGGGATCGGTTTCCCACAGCGCATTGTCGGCAAGTCCCGACCAGACGCCGCCCGCCTCGCCAGCCTTGCCGGCTTCGCGGTGGGTGAAGGGAATATCGACACGGCTCCAGGTCTTGCCCTTGTCAGCCGAGATATCGACAAAGGCATCCCAGAGCTTGCCGGCCTCGATGGAAGCTGGCGCAAGCCAGCCGCCGTTCGACATCACCAGAAGCTTGTTCTTGACCGGACCGCGCGGCGCCTTGTCGCCGGGAACGAGCTCGGCGGGCGTCGACCATGTCAGCCCGCCATCGTCCGAAACGCTCCAGCGGGTGACCCAGTCATGAACCGTCGGGCCAACCTTGTAGAACAGATAGACCGTGTTGCCCTCGTTCAGAAGAACGGGATTCCAGTGGGCAAGACCGTGCTCGGCGAAGAGGCGCCTTGGCGGATGCCAGGCCTCGCCGTCACCACGCACGGTCCAGATCGCGACGTCATCGGCGCCCTCGCGCTCGCCGCCGAAAAAGGCGATGAGACGCGTTCCGTCCGGCAACACCACGACAGTCGAGGCGTGGCAATTGTTGAACAGGTCATGCCCTTGCGGGACGATGAAGCTGCGGCTTTTGAGCCGTGCCGTGAACATGATCGCTTCCTCCCACGCTGCCCTTAGCGGGCAGCGAGACGCATTTCTTCTTTTTCTTCGGCAAGTCCGAGGAATGCCGTAACCTCTTCACCGAGCGAAATCATCTGACGCACGGTCGAGGAGAAGTGATTGCCGAAATAGCCGTTGATCGGCCGCGTGCGGCTGTACATGCCGGCGAAGTTGCCGATTTCCTTCTGGTAGTCCTTGGCGCAAAGCGGGTAATCCATGCTTTCCGTCATCGCAGCAACCGAAAGATAGTTGGACAGAACTTCGGCCTTTTCGGGCTCGGCCTTCCAGTTTTCGGTCAGCCAAACATAAAGGGCCGGATGGAAGTTGGCCATCACGCCGCTATAGCCATGGCAGCCGGCCTTCAGGCTTTCCAGAAGCGTCTGCGCATTGGCGTTGGCGATGTGCAGGTCCGTGCCTTCCACCAGGTTGGCGCGACGGCGCAGAGTTTCGATGTTGCAGCAGGTATCCTTGAGGAAGGTGAAACGGCCGGATGCCGCAGCCCAGGAAACCGCTTCGTCGCTCAGAAGGCGCTTATAGGGATAAGGGCATTCGTAGACGCCGATACCGACCTTCTGCGGAACCTTTTCCGTCAGCGCGGCGAGGCGCTCCAGCAGAACCGCATCGCTTTCGTCGGAACTCGCCAGGCGGTTCGAGATCATGATGACACTGTCGACACCGCATTCCGCGGTCGCCTGAAGCTGTTCGGCCTGATGTGCCGGCGAAACCGCCGTGTGGCCGGAAGCGACGACCGGAACCCGGCCATCCACATAGTCAACGACGAAACGCGTCAGCTTCAGCGATTCTTCGTCGCTCAGAAAGAACATCTCGCTCGACTGGCAGTTGGCGAAGAGGCCGTGAACGCCGGCACCGATGTACCAGTCGATCAACCTTTCGAGGGATGCCCAATCGATTTCGAGATTTTCGGTGAAGGGAGTCAGCATGACGGGCCATACGCCCGTGTGATGATCTTGTGCCCCGTTGGTGGCCGTCATTTTCAAATGCCTCGCTCAAATTTCCACGCTGACCGTGGCATCGTCCGTGGGAGACGGAGTTTTCGTTTTTCGGGGAAGAAGCGATGCGCAAAGGCTGGTCTCTGTGTCGGATTTTGCCGACGGCCTCACCTTGCCGCAACCGCGCATTTCCTCCCAGAAACGCTTGCTGTCACGAGTTAGCAATCCGTAGCTACATCTTTTTCCGAAGCCACGCAAGCGGATTCAAATCAGGTTCCAACTTTTTGAACACGGCGCCGAGGCGCCCTTTCGGACGGACGCCGCGCGCTCTGGCAGCACTGTTTTGTGCCCGGGCCGGCCTGTGGATAAGTGCCGGAACGGGGTGCCCCGTTGATAAGGCACGAGGCCAGGTACCCCCCGGCCGCCTGCAACCCTGTCTTAAAAGCTTCAAAAATCTGCAATTCGTCTGTCGTGAGCGTGGTCGATAAGTTTTTGCAAGCGCGTGCAAGCTGTGCCAAGCTGGATGCACGCGTGTGCAAAACCTCCACGCGTATGGGAGGAGAAGGATTAATCATGACCAATACAAAGCTATTGGCCGCTGCCGCGGTCATTCTTGCTGGCACGACGGTTACCGCCGCTGCCGAGGAATACACCATCACCGTCTGGGCTGGTGGCACCAACCCGACGGAGAACTATCGCCTCGACAACATCGAGCTTGCCGCCGACCTGCTCGAGCGCGAAGCCGCCATCAATGGCGAAGAGCTGACGATCAACATCGAGAAGCAGTCCTGGTCCGGCTGGGACGATTTCCGCCAGGCGGTGACGCTCGCCGGCGAAGCCGGCAATGGCCCCAACATTCTCGTCGCCGGCCATGACGACATTCCGACCTGGTCGAAGTCCGGCCTGCTGCGCCCGATCGGCGACTATATCTACACCGACACCTATCCGCTGTCGCAGATCTATCCGAACCTCTGGGACGTGGTCACCTATAACGGCCAGATCTGGGGCGTGCCGCAGGACGCCGAAGCGCGTGTGATGTACTGGTCGATCCCCGGCCTCAAGGCCATCGGCTGGAGCGATGCCGAGATCGCGGACCTGCCTGCAAAGGTCAAGTCGGGAGAATTCACGCTCTATGACATGCTCGACGCGGTCAAGAAGATGCAGGACGAGGGCGCCGTGGCCGCCGGCGACGGCTTTGCGCCGCGTCCGTCCAATGGTGGCGACTACTGGCAGTTCTACCAGTCCTTCGGCGGAGAAATTGCCGACGAAGAATCCGGCAAGCTGGTGCTCGACAAGCAGGCGATGCAGGACTTCTACACGTTCTTTGCCGATGCCGTTGACGATGGCGTCGTCTCCTCCACCTATCTCGGCCTGCCCTGGGACACCTGGCACGGCTCGGTCGTCGAAGGCAAATACGGCGTCTGGCACGGCGGCTCCTGGCACTATGCCCAGTGGACCCGCCAGAACGGCATGACCGACTTCTTCGACAAGGTTCAGTACACGCTGATCCCGGCCGGCAACGAAAACGGTCGCGCCAACTCGATCACCCATCCCCTCGCCTATCTGCTGACCGCGCAGGGCAGCGAAGACGAGGCTGAGATCGCTGCCGAACTCATCGCCCGCGCATCGAGCCCCGAGCTGAACGCGTTCCACGCCGTCAAGTCGGGCCACCTCGCCATCGGTGAGGATGAGGTCAACGTACCGCTCTATGCCAACGATCGCTGGCTGTCGGAGGCAAGCGCCTTCCTGCCGGATGCCAATGCCACGCCGAACAACGTCAATGTCGGCATCTTCCAGAACGACATGTTCGCCGGCCTCGAGTCGGTCTGGACCGGCACGGCCACGCCCGAGCAGGCGGTCAACGATCTGGAAGCCAAGCTTCATGCCGATGTTGGCGACGACCTGATCGTCCGCTGATCCGATTGTGACAAACCGGCCGGCGGCTCCCCGTCGGCCGGGCATTTTTAAAGGATCAGAGGATGCGAACCAGGACCAGCTTGCTGGGTCTGGCGTTTCTGACGCCGACCCTCGTTCTGCTCATACTTTTCTTCATCATGCCGGTGGTTTTTACCGCCTATTTTTCGTTTACGAACATGAGTACGTCGACCGGTATCGGCCGCGGCGAATACATGTTGACCGACACGCTGCTGCGCCGGCTGAAGTCGGAGGGGCTGTCGCAGGCCGATGTCGACGCCGTCTCGCGCGAGACCTTCACCGTCGACGCGGCCGGCCACGATACCGCGATCGCTGCCGGCGTCGACAAGCGTTTTGCCGACGATATTCTCGATAACTTCGCCGGCCAGAGCTTTAGCGACGCGCGCGACTTCGAACGGGCCCTGCGCGGCCTGCGCTCGGCGCCGCGTTCGCCGCGCGCCGTCAAGGAGGCAGCGCGTGCCTTCACCCATTCCGCGCTCAACACCCGCTATCGAACACCCGATGAACTGTCGGCCGTGCTCACAGCCGTGGCGCCGGAGGTTGAGGAAGAGACCCGCGACCTGATAGTTCACCGCAGCTATACCGGCCACGTGCTGACCACGGATAACTTCCGCAAGCTCGCCAGCGCGCCCGACACGCTGCAGCTCATCGGCAATACGGTTCTTTACGTCGGCCTGACGCTGGCCTTCTTCAATGTCAGCCTCGGCCTGTTCCTCGCGATCCTGATGTTCTACCTGCCGAAGCGGGCAAGCGGCATCTTCAGCGCGCTGTGGCTCCTGCCGCGCATCACCCCGATGGTTCTCTATGCGGTGTTGTGGAAGTGGTTCACCTGGGATTCCGGCTTCCTGCCGACGCTGGCCGCCCATCTCGGCCTGCCGAGCTTCAACTACATGAAGGGCTCGATCGTCACGGCCTGGATCACCATGATCTGCTCGAATGGTTTCGTCGGCGCCTCGTTCGGCATGCTGCTGTTTTCCGGCGCCCTGCGCTCGATCCCGATCCAGCAGATCTGGGCCTCCGAAGTCGACGGTGCCAATCGCTGGCAGCAGGTCCGCCGCATCATCCTGCCGCAGATGCGCTGGCCGATCCTGTTCGTGACATCCTATCAGACGCTGTCGCTGATCGCGTCCTATGAACTGATATGGCTGACCACCAACGGCGGTCCCGGCAGTTCCACCACGGTCTGGTCGCTCTCCGCCTTCAAGACCGCCCTCTTCAACTACACCGGCAATCTCCAGTACGGCCTTGGTGCCGCAATGGCGCTGGTGCTGGTTGTCATCGGTCTGGTGGCGTCGATCTTCTATCTGCGGCTCTTCAAGTTCAACGAGCTTCTGACGAAGCCGCGGATCGAGTTCTGAGGAAAGCCCATGACCAAGAACTTCGCAATGTTCCCGATCATCGTGCTTTTGACGCTGCTCACTGCACCGATCATCATCATGTATGTCTACCTCGTGCTCGACACCTTCTCGAACACGCCGCCGGGCGCCCTCTTCCCGACATCCTTCACGCTCGAGCACTGGCGCTTCCTCATCGATCCGTCCATTGCCGGCAATGTCTGGATACCGACGCTCAACTCGCTGATCTTCGCCTCCTGCTGCACGGTGATCGTGCTGACGATCTCCTCGACCGGCGGCTATGCGCTGTCGCGGCTCAACATGCCGTTCCGCTCGTTCTTCCTGGGCGGCCTGATGGTGCTGCACGCCTTTCCGGCGGTAACGCTCCTGATCGGCATATTCCTGATCCTGAACTTTTCCGGGCTCTACAACACGCTGACTGGCATCGTGCTGGTCAAGGCGGCACTGACGCTGCCGCTCGGCGTCTGGATCATGAAGGGCTTCTACGACGCGGTTCCGTGGGAAATCGAGATGGCGGGCGTCCAGGATGGGGCGAGCCGCTTCACCGTCTGGCGCAGGCTCGTCCTGCCGCAGATCCGGCCGGGCTTCGTCGCGCTCGGCGCCTTCGCCTTTCTCGAAGGCTGGGGCGAATACCTTCTCCCCCGCGTACTGGCGCCCAGCGCCGATTTCCGGGTGCTCTCCGTCTTCCTCGCCACCCTGTCGGCGCCCGATACGGCCAATTACGACTTCTCGCTGTTCCAGGCGGTCGGTCTTTTCTACACCCTGCCGGTGCTTCTGCTTTTCCTCATCTTCCAGAACCGGCTGATGAACATCTTCAACGGAGGCACGAAGGGCTGATGCGTCTCGAACTCGACAATTTCACCAAAAGCTTCGACGACGTCAAAGTCATCGAGAATCTCAACCTCACCGTCGAGGAAGGCGAGATGCTGGCCCTGCTCGGCCCTTCCGGCTGCGGCAAGTCGACGACGCTGTTTGCGATCTGCGGAATTCACCGGGTCAATGGCGGGCGCATTCTGTTCGGCGGCAAGGATTTTTCCGATCTGCCGTCGCAGAAGCGCAATGTCGGCGTCGTCTTTCAGAACTACGCCCTCTATCCGCACATGACCGTGTTCGAGAATATCGCCTTTCCGCTGGAGGTGCAGAAGCGCTCGAAGGCGGAAATCGACAAGGCGGTGCGCGAAATCGCCGAGCTGATCCATATCGAGGAACTGCTGGAGCGTCGCCCGGCACAGCTTTCCGGCGGCCAGCAGCAGCGCGTGGCGCTTGCCCGCGCCATCGTTCGCCGCCCCAACGTGTTGCTGCTCGACGAGCCGCTCGCCAATCTCGATGCCAAGCTCAGGCTGGAAATGCGCACGGAAATCCGCCGCATTCAGCTCGAGACCGGTATTACTGCCATCCTCGTCACCCACGACCAGGTCGAGGCGATGAGCATGTGCGACCGGGTGGCGATCATGAACAAGGGCAAGATCCTGCAGATCGCGACCCCGACGGAGATGTACCGCGCGCCGGCCAACCAGTTCGTCGCCGGCTTCCTTGGCAACCCGCCGATTGTCTTCGTCGAAGGCAAAGTCGGCGAAGGCGCCACCTTCGAGCGTGAGGGCCATATCCGCCTTCCGCTTCCGGCCCGCCTCAAGGACCTCGCCCCCGGCACGCCGATCACCTACGGCATTCGGCCGGAGCATTTCGGCACGAATGGCGGCGCGCCACTTTCCGGGGTGATCCGCTTCGTCGAGCCGCAGGGCCGCGAGATGCTGTTCGACGTGGAGGCGGCACCCGGCGTGCTGCTGCGCTCGATCCAGCCGGTGCGCCAGGATGTCGGCATGGGCGACCGCGTCGACTGGTTCGTCGATATCGACCATGTCCTGGTCTTCGACAGCCACGGGGAGCGGCTCTGAGATGGATGTCTCCCGCCTCGACCTCTGGCCTGCCCGCCGCCCCGGCGGCAGGCCCTCCTCGATCGCCCATCGCGGCGCCTCTGCCTATCGCACCGAGAACACGCTCGCCGCTTTCTCGCATGCGGCCGCGCTCGGCGCCGACATGTGGGAGATCGACCTACATCTGACGGCCGATGGTGTTCCGGTCATCTCGCATGATGCCTCGACAGCCCATGTCTTCGGCATCGACCGGATGATCGCCGAAACCACGGCCGCCGATCTTGCCGCCGCCGTGCCGGACCTGCCGACCTTCCGTGCCGTGGTCGATCTGGCACGGGAACTTGACCAGGCGCTCTATGTCGAGGTCAAGGCCAGGGGTGCCGGGCGCGTCGGCATGGCCCTGCTCGATGAATGGGGTTTCGGAGCTGCCGTTTTCGGCAGCTTCAACCACGACGAAGTTCGCGACATGGCGGCGGCAGGAAGCCGCTTTCCGCTGTCGGTGCTGGTGCGCTCGGGCGAGGACCCGTTCGCAGCCGCATATGAGACTGGCGCCGGTATCGTTCATCTCTGCTGGGAGCGCGCCGCACCCGCCCCGCAGACGCTGGTGACGCCGGCGCTGCTTGCATCCGCCGCCGAGAAAGAGCTCGGCGTCGTCCTCTGGCACGAGGAACGCAACCCGGTGCTCGCCGACCTTGTCGGCCTGCCGGTACTCGGCATATGCTCCAACTGCCCGGAGCTTGTGACGCTTTCCCGCGCCGAACTGCTCGCGGCACAGCGCAAGGACCCTCTCCATGAGCGATGACGGCGAAGAGCGTTTCAGACCGGCAACCGCCGATGATGTGGCCCGCCTTGCCGGCGTTTCGCGATCGGCAGTGTCGCGCACCTTCACCCCCGGCGCCAGTGTGGCACCGGCAACGCGGGAAAAGGTACGGGAGGCCGCCGAGCAGCTTGGTTACCGCGTGAATTTCCTGGCCCGCTCGCTTTCCATGCAACGCACCAAGCTTGTGGCAATGGTCGTCTCCGACCTCGACCACTCGCTGCGAGCACTTCTGGTCGACAGGCTGGCGCGCGGGCTCGTGGCCCGTGATTTTCGGCCGTTTCTGCTGCCGTGGAGCACCGGCGACGACATCTCGCACCTCACCGACATGATGCTGCACTACAACGTCTCCGGCGCCATCGTCACCTCCGATACGCCACCCAAGGCGATCGCGGCGGAATGCATGCGCCACGGCGTGCCGCTGGTTCTGGTCGAAAAGGCCACCATCGGTGGCCGGGTCGCCAGTGTCGGCCACGATCACGCCAAGGCCGGCCGGCTGGCGGCTGAGGAGCTCTACCGCATCGGTTGCCGCAAGATCGCCTATGCCGGCCAGCACCGCCCCTCCTATTCGATCGGCACGCGCAAGAAGGCATTCGACGCTGCCTGCGCCGAGTTCGGCATCACCATTGCCGGCCGCTATTACGGCGCTCGGCAAAATTATGCTGGCGGAACCGAATCAGCCACGGCCTTCCTGTCCGCCTCGCCGTCGGTCGACGGCATCTACTGCGCCAATGATTTTCTCGCCCTCGGCTTCATGGATGGCGTCCGCAAGCAATCGGGCGCACGTTTTCCCGAGGATTTTTCATTGGTTGCCTGCGACGACATTCCCGAAGCCGCCTGGGCGAGCTACGATATGACGACGGTCCGGCAAAATCCCGATCGCGTTGCCGAAGAGGCGCTGGAAGCGCTTGTCGGGCGCATGCGGTCGGACGCGGTGGCGCCCCACGTCGCCACGATCGATGTCGCGCTCGTCAAGCGCGGAACCACGGCAGGCCGGCAGCAACAACAAGAAGAGCAAGCGTAAATTCCATGACAACAGACAGCAAAGAAGCCGCCCGCGCCGAGAGACTCGCGGCGGCCAAGACCATCATCCGTGCGGCAGGCGACGTGGCGCTCGACTATTTCAGCCGGCTGGAAAAGCTGACCATCGAGCGCAAGACCAGCGGTCAGGACACCGTGAGCGAGGCCGACCGCAACGTCGAGGAGACGATCCGCAAGGCGATCCTCGAGCGCTTCCCGGAAGACGGCCTGCTTGGCGAGGAACATGGCGGCAAGGATGGCAAGAGCGGCTATACCTGGGTCATCGACCCGATCGACGGCACCACGGTCTTCCTCCACGGCCTGCCCACCTGGACGGTCGTGATTGCCATTCTGGCAGATGGGAAGCCGGTGCTTTCCTGCATCCTCGTGCCCGCCCAGAACAAGCTCTATCACGCCATCGACGGCGCTGGCGCCTTCTGCAACGACAGGCCGATCCACGTCGATGAGACAACGCCGTTTGACGCCGGCCTGTTCGGTGTCGGCCCCGGCGCGCCGGAATTTGCGGGCCATGTCGGCACGCTCGTGACGAGGCTGATGTCGGCCGGCAGCATGTATCTGCGCTTCGGCTCGGCCGCCCATTCACTGGCGCTGGTCGCCGCGGGCAACCTGCTCGGCTTCTACGAACCGCGCCTCAACGCCTGGGACTGCGTGGCCGGCCTGCTGCTGGTTCGCGAAGCCGGCGGCACCAGCCGCGGTTTCGAACAAGGCACCGACTGGACGAAGCGCCAGCCCGTGATCGCCACCGCATCAACAGTGACCAAATCCTTCGAGACGATGATTTCGGAGAGTATCTAAGCGGAGATTGCCGACTGCAATCTCTCCCTTAAGGCACGGCGGTTGCATATGGAGCCGCCTTGCCGCCCGCATTTCTTCTCGCCCCGGAGGGAAGAGATGCCCCGAAAGGGGCCGTGAGGGGCGAGTGTTTCCGCGCGAGCGCCCTCACGAAATGAAATGCAGCATCACCCTCACTGTCGCTTTCGCGACATCTCTCCCGCAGGCGGGAGAGAATGTTAGGAGCAAGCCTCAAGGCACATATCCAACTCGCCGACTTCCGAGGAAGCAGGCGAGTTGATTGAAGGCTCCATCAGCCTTACTTGCAGGTCGCCCGGGCCCAGTCCATGTAGAGTTCCATGGCCTTCTTGGCCCTCGGCCCCTGCTGGAAGTCGCGGTCGTCGAGTTTGATGACGGGGACGACCTTGTTGTAGTTGCCAGTGAGGAACAGTTCGTCGGCTTCCATGAAGTCCTTTACCGTCAGCGTCCGCTCCTCGGCCGGAATGCCGTTGTCGCGGAACAGCTTGAGGATGCGCTTGCGGGTGATACCGGCAAGGAAGCAGCCGTTATCGGCGGGCGTCATCGGGATACCGTCCTTGACCAGGAAGATATTGGCCGAGGCGGTCTCGGCGACGTTGCCGTTCATGTCGCAGGCGAGCGCATTGTCGAAGCCGCGGCTGCGCGCTTCCAGCATCATGCGTCCGGAATTCGGATAGAGACTGCCGGCCTTGGCATGGGTCATCGCCACTTCCGGCGACGGGCGGCGGAACGGCGAGACGGTGAGCTTGACCGGTACGGTCGAACGCATCGGCGTCTCGAACAGGCAGAGCGCGAACCGGGTCGAGGCGGGATCGACCGGCACCAGACCGGCCTGACCATGCTCGCCCCAATACATCGGCTTAATGTAGACGGCGGCATCCTTGTCAAATCTTTTCAGGCCTTCCCAGACCAGCGCCTCGATCTCTTCCGGCTGCATGGTCGGCGCGAGGCCGAGCGCACGAGCCGAGCGGTTGATACGCTGGCAATGCTGGTCGAGGTCCGGTGCCATGCCTTCGAAGTAACGGGCACCATCGAACACGGTTGATGCAAGCCACATTGCGTGCGATGTCGGGCCGATCAGCGGCGGATTGCCGGGAAGCCACTCGCCATCGACATAGGTCCAAGTCGTCGAGGACGGGGAAGTATCGACTGCCATTTCCATTCTCCTTGCAGAACGCCATCCGCCCGCACCGGCCTTGCTGCAGGCCGCGCCTTGATCATGCGCCATGCGGGATAAGCGGCGTGAAATCACCGCGCACAATCAATTCGCATCGCCATCCAAGGTCAAGAACAAAATCGCGCACGTTGGCGCAACTTCCTTGCGCGGCGGTCGAGTTGATCGCGGCACGCGAAAGGAATATGACTGCGCAAGAACGTGCCGCAGGGGCCAGCCTGCGCTGTCGTCGGACCGCGAAACCCGAGACCGCCTTGGGAACGATCGCGCGTTCTGGCGGTTGTACAGGTCACACACACCGGAGGCTCAATCCCCATGTCCTGCTCGGCCTATGTCTTCGATGCCTATGGCACCTTGTTCGACGTCCATTCCGCCGCCCGCAAACACCAGGACCGTGCTGGCGGACAATACCGCCTGCTCTCCAACATCTGGCGCGCCAAGCAGCTCGAATATTCCTGGGTACTGACGTTGACCGACGAATATGAGGATTTCTGGACGCTGACCGAGCGCTCGCTCGATTTCGCCATGCATTCGGTCGGCCTGCTCGACAAGAACCTGCGCGCCGACCTGCTGGAAGCCTACTGGACGCTCGATTGCTATCCGGAAGTGCCGCGCGTGCTAGCCGCATTGAAGGCCCGCGATGCAAAGGTCGCGATCCTGTCCAACGGCACCAACGCGATGATCGACGCGGCCGTGAAGAAGGCTGGCATCGAGACCCTCATCGACGACGTGTTCTCGGCCGAGCAGCTCCGCCGTTTCAAGCCCGCGCCCGAAGTCTACGATCTCGCGGTTTCGGCCTATCAGGTCTATCCCGACGCGATTTCCTTCCAGTCGTCGAACCGCTGGGATATTGCGGGCGCCGCCAATTTCGGGTTCCGCACCGTCTGGGTGAACCGCCACCAGACGCCGAACGAATATGAAGGCATGGGTCCGAACCTGATCCTGCCGAGCCTTGACGGACTTTGAGGGAAACAGGATGGAATGGTCGGCGACGCAATATCTGAAATTCGAGGATGAGCGCAGCCGCCCCGCCCGCGACCTCATCAACGCCCTTCCCGACATCTCGCCCGGCACGGTCATCGATCTCGGCTGCGGGCCGGGCAATTCCACCGAACTCCTTGCCGAACGGTTTCCGAATGCGCGGATTTCCGGAAACGACGTCGATGACGACATGCTGGCAAAGGCCCGAGCGCGGATGCCCGGGACCCGCTTCGACAAGGTTGATCTCGAGGAGTGGCTGCCGGAAAGCCCGCCCGACCTGATGTTTTCGAACGCGGTCTTCCAGTGGGTTCCGGATCATCTTTCAGTGCTGGCGCGACTGATGGGTGCTCTTGCCGCTGACGGCGTTCTTGCCGTGCAGATGCCCGACAATCTGGCGGAGCCCAGCCATCTAGCCATGGAGGAAACGGCGCGGGATCCGGCCTTTACCGCACATTTCTCTGGTGGCAGCGTTCGCCGGTCACCCCTGCCTGCGCCGAAAACCTATTATGACCGGCTGAAGCCGTTCGCAGCACGGCTCGATCTCTTCCACATCACCTATCATCACCCGCTTGCAGATGCCGCGGCGATCGTCGAATGGGTGAAGGGGACCGGGCTGCGGCCCTATCTCGCCCGCATCCCCGCCGAGGCTGAGGGCGATTTTCTCGCCGCCTATACCGAGCGGATCGCGAAGAGCTATCCCGCTATGGAAGACGGCCGGGTGCTGCTGAAATTCCCGCGCCTTTTCCTCGTCGCCACAAAAGCGTGAACGCCCGCCATCGGAAACGACAAGGTTTGGCCGCTTTTCCGGCCGACGTTTGGCGTTCTGATATCCGCGCCTTATCGGGCAAGCGGAACAATGCGGAGAATGTGATGAAAAGACATCTCGTAGCGGCAGCAGCCTGCCTGTTTCTTGCAGCAAGCCCGGTGCTTGCCGCGCCCTTCATTCACGATCAAAGCGCCGTTCCCCATCCGGGAAAGACGGAAAAGGCGCCCGTGGGAAGCACCTTCACCATCGACACTTATGGCAAGTTCGGTGTGCAGTATGCCAACGTGTTCAAGGTCCAGCCGGACAGATCGTCCAAGCTTGTCTACCAGTACGTGACGGCCAGCCAGCCGACGAATGACTGACAGGCACCGAAACGCATTCGCGCCGCACCCGGACTTGTCCGGATACGGCGCGCTCAACAATCGAAATCAATCGGCGAGCGATACCGGAACCTCGTAGTTGACCCGCAGTGCATGGCTGTAGGGGCAGACGATATGGGCGGCGTGCGCCAGTTCCTCGCCCTCGGCGCGATCGATCCCCGGAATGGAAACCGTCAGTTCGGCCTCGATACCGAAGCCGCCGCCATCGTCACGCGGACCGACACTGACCGTGGCGGAAACCGTGGTGCCTTCGGGAAGCTTGACCTTCTTGGAGGCCGCGACGTTGTGAAGCGCGGAATTGAAGCAGGCAGCATAGCCGGCGGCGAAAAACTGCTCGGGATTGTTACCCTTTCCGGAACCGCCCATCTCCTTCGGCAGTGCCATGCTTGCTTCGAACAGGCCGTCTTCGGTGCTGACTGTGCCTTCGCGACCGCCCTTGGAGGTGGCCTTGGTGGTGTAGAGCTTCTTGATCATATCAATTCTCCTTTGCCGACGTGGTGTTTGAACGACGCGCGGAACCGAAAAGAGTTCCTTCGCTTGAACTGCACAAATTATATAGGACACTGTTTAATTGTGCGCAATATAATTTGGCAAATTTTATCGTAGGCTCTATATTGGCGGCATGAACGCTTACGAAACCGAAGCGCCCGAGCCGCTTCTCAACATCGACCACCAGCTCTGCTTTGCCGTCTATTCGGCCGAGCACGCCTTTGCGCGCGCCTATAAGCCGCTGCTGGCGGAGCTTGGCATAACCTATCCGCAATACCTGGTGATGATGATACTCTGGGAGGGCAAGCCGCTGACCGTCAACGAGATCGGCATGCGCGTCGGTCTTGATTCGGGGACGCTGTCTCCCCTGCTGAAGCGGCTGGAAGCGGCAGGCTATGTTCAGCGCAAACGCGCGGAAGAAGACGAGCGGCGCGTAACCGTCGCCCTGACGGCGAAGGGGAACGCGGCCAAGAAGAACGCCCGCGAGGTCGCCCGCTCGATCGCGGTCAAGACCGGCTGCAGCCTGGAGGAAGCCCGCACCCTGCTCGCCGAACTGAATGCCCTGCGCCGGCGCCTCTCCGCCGCTGTCGAAGAGGATTAGTGCGGAAGCACGGCCTTGACGGCGCCGACTTCGGTTCCGTTCCAGTTGATGAGCGTTCTATTCGCCATCGCTTCAAGCGCCGCCGTCACTTCAGCATCATCCGCGAAATAGCGCATCAGCACCGCCGCGATCATCGCCTCGGCGGCGCGGGTGGCGCCATCCTCGCATTTGAGCGCGATGCCGAGGCCGTGCTCCGGCAGCGCCGCGCAGAAAACGCCTTCGGCGCCGGTCTTGGCGAAGATGCGCCCAGGTGCGGCCTGCATCAGCTCGGTGCAGGCCCGGTCCGTGCCCGCCACGTAGAAGGGCTCGGCCATGCATGCGGTAAGGATGCGCTTGCCGGCGGCCGCCCGACCTTCCGACAGGCCGGTACCCGTCACCAGTTTGGCAAAACCCTGCGCCAGCGCCTTCACCGGCACGGCATAGGTCGGTATGGCGCAGCCATCGATACCGGCCACGTCCTCGCCGATATGGGCGCCGGTGACATCGGCCATCGCCACGCGGATTTCCCGCTGCAGCGGGTGCTCGTAACCGGTATAGCCCTTGGGGTCGACGCCGAGATGGCAGCAGGCGCAGATGAACCCGGCATGCTTGCCGGAGCAATTGTTGCAGAGCGCATCCGGCGCCTTCCGGGTGCGCGCCTGATGGATCAGGACATTCTGCTGGCCGGACCAGTGCGCGCCGCATTCGAGGTCGGCGACGCTTCGGCCGACCTTGGCGAGCATGCTGCCGGCGAGCGCAATATGCTCGTCCTCGCCCGAATGCGAGGAGGCCGAGAGCGCGATCTCGCGGTCGGTGAAGCCGAGCGCGTCGGCCGCCCCGCTTTCGACAAGCGGCAGCGCCTGGATGGCCTTGCAGGCCGACCGTGGAAAGATCGCCGCATCGATATCGCCGGCAGCGTAGGCCACATGACCGTGGGCGTCGAGCACGGCGATCATGCCATGATGGCGGCTTTCCACCCGACCACCGCGCGTTACTTCCACAAGAACCGGATTCGCCATCACAAAACCTCCCGCAGTGCCGCTTCAGGCGGCATCACTACACCCGAATTGCCTCTATTTTTTGACGGAATTCAAGAGTGAAACTCACTCGAAGCTCAGCACGATCTTGCCGATATGGCTGCCGTCTTCCATCAGCCGATGGGCAGCGACGACGTCTTCGAATGCAAAGACCCGCTCGATCACCGGCTTGATGGCGCCTTTGGCCAGCAGCGGCCAGACCTGCTCCCTGAGTTCGTCGCGGATCTGGCGTTTCTCGACCTCGGTGCGCGGCCGCATCGTCGAGCCGGTCACCGTCAGGCGTTTGGCCATGATCGGCCCGAGATTGACGCTGTCGGCCTTCGGTCCGCTGAGGAAGGCGATGATCGACAGACACCCGTCTTTCGCCAGTGCCGAAAGATTGCGCTGGAAATAGGCGCCGCCGACCATGTCGAGAATCACGTCGACACCCCTGCCGTCGGTCAGGCTCTTCACCACCTCGACGAAATCCTGTTCCCGGTAGTTGATTGCCGCGGAAGCCCCGAGCGCGACACAGGCCTCGCACTTGGCTTCCGAACCGGCGGTGACGAACACGGTTGCGCCAAAGGCGCGGGCAAGCTGGATGGCGGTGGTGCCGATGCCGCTTGAGCCGCCGTGAATGAGCACGCTCTCGCCCTCGGTCAGTCCTGCCATCTGGAACAGATTGGCCCAGACCGTGAAGAAGGTTTCGGGCATGGCGGCCGCCGTCACGTCATCCATGCCATCGGGAACGGGGAGCGCCTGGCCCGCCGGCAGCAGGCAGTATTCGGCATAGCCACCGCCGTTCGCGAGACCGCAGACGCGATCGCCAGGGGCAAACTCGGTCACCGCCGCGCCTGTCTCGACGACGGTTCCGGCAACCTCGAGGCCCATGACCTGACTGGCGCCGGGCGGCGGCGGATACTGGCCCTGCCGCTGTGCCACATCCGGCCTATTGATGCCGGCGGCTGCGACCTTGACGAGGATCTCGCCGGGACCGGGGCGCGGCCTCGGGCCGGTCGCCATCTGCATCACGTCTGGGCCGCCGAAACCACTGATGGTTATGTAGCGCATGGAACCGTCTGAAGACATGTTTCGCTTCCTTCGGACCGCAGTCTGTCTGAATGGCAAGACCCGGCGCAGGCTGCGCCGGGTCTTCTAGTTTCGGTTTTTAAGCGCGCGGCTTCAGCGCCAGTGCGAACACCACCAGCGAAATCCCGTAAACGAGGAAGTCGGCCGCAACGAACAGGCCGAGCAGCCACAGGCTGTTCTGCGGGAAGTTCGAGGCGATGAGCACGGCAGCAAGCACGAGCACCAGGCCGGAGAAGATCATCCAGCCCCAGCCCTTTACCGGACGCATGGTCATGCCGAGATAGATCCGGAAACCGCCGGCAACCGCCAGCGACACCCCGATGAAGATGGTGAAGAGGCTGGAACCGAGCAGCGGGTTTCTAAGCAGCAGGATGCCCGCGATCACATAGAGCAGGCCGCTCAGCACCCAGAACACCACGTGCCCTGTCGAACGCCGGTAGAAGAGCTGCGAAAGATGCACAACACCCGCGACGATCAGCATGATCGCGCAGAAAAACACCGATGCGAATGTCGCCACGGCAAGATTGCCGAGCAGTGCGAGACTGAACACGATCAGCAGGATGCCGAAAGCCAGCACCCAGCCCCAGCGCCCCCTGACGCGCTCCACTTCCGGAAGCCGATCGCCGAGATATGTCATTTAAGTAGCCCTTCCCTCTGTCAAAATCGAAGAGACGATAGTGAGGAAGGGAGGGGTTAGCAACCGTTCTCTAACCAGCGCTTTGTCGCACGTGGTCAGTGGGCGACGTTGCGGACCGAAGGGCGCAGATAGATCAGCCAGTAGACGAGGCCGACGAAGGCGCCGCCGAGGATATTGCCGATGGTGACCGGCAGAAGGTTGTGCGCCAGGAAATTCGCCCAGGTGAGATCGGCAAAATCGGCCGCCCGCGCACCGGCCATCGTCCAGAACTCCTGCCCGGCGCCATTCTTGGTCAGGATAGCCATCGGGATCTGGAACATGTTGGCGACGCAGTGCTCGAAGCCCGAGGCGACGAACATGGCGACCGGAAGCACCACCGCCAGCAGCTTGTCGGTGAGCGAGCGTCCGGCATAGCTCATCCACACGCCGAGGCAAACGAGAATGTTGCACATCGCGCCAAGCGCGATCGCTTCGGCAAAGCCATGATGCAGCTTGTGCTGGGCGATCTGCATGTAATTGATTCCCAGCTGTCCGCCATCGCCGTCGTAGTGACGCGCGATCTGCATCACGATGACAAGCCCGATGGCGCCCACAAAGTTGCCGGCATAGACGATCAGCCAGTTCTTGGCGAAGGCGCCCCAGCCGACCTTGCCGCTCGCCTTGGCGACGATCGTCAGCACGGTCGAGGTGAAGAGATCGGCGCCGCAGACGACCACAAGCATCAGCCCGAGGCTGAAGGCGAGGCCACCGATGAACTTGTTCGCGCCCCAGCCCATGTCGCCGTTGCCGGTCGTCACGACCGTGTAAAAGATGAAGGCTATGCCGATATAGGCGCCGGCCGTGACCGCCGAGAGAAACAGCGAAAGCGGATCTTTCCTGATCTTGGCGAGGCCCGCCGCTTCTGCTTTCTCGGCCATGGTTTGCGGAGGAAAGGCATCGAAATTCAGGTGTTGCATGGTTTCCGTGGCTCTCTGTCGTTGCACAGCGCTTCGATAAGGTCGAAAGTCTGGTTCTAACTACCAGCCTGCCCCTTACCCGCGTTGATCAAGATCATGTCCGGGCGGGCACCGTCTTGAAGGAATCTCTTATGTTGAACATCTGGGGCCGCAATACCTCCTCCAACGTCCAGGCCGTGATGTGGACTGTCGGCGAACTCGGCATCGCCCACAGGCGCCACGATGCCGGCGGCAAATTCGGCGGGACCGACACGCCCGAATTCCGGGCGATGAACCCGAACGGCCTCATCCCGGTGATCAGGGACGGCGATGACGAGCCGATCTTCGAATCGGGGGCGATCTGCCGCTATCTCGCGGCGCGCTACGGTAACGACAGCTTCTGGCTCGCAGATCCCGTCGCCCGCGCCCAGGTCGACAAGTGGGCAGAATGGGGCAAGGTGACGGCCGCCGCCGCCTTCACCATGCCGATCTTCTGGGTGATGGTGCGCACGCCCGCCGAGAAGCGCGATCTTGCCGCTGTCAGCCGCGCCATCGCCAGTTTCGACCGCCTGCTCGGGATTGCCGCCCCTGAGCTCGAGAAACACGCATTCCTTGCCGGCGAAAGCCTGACACTCGCCGACATCATGTTCGGGCACCTGCTTTATCGTTACTACACCATCGACATGGAGCGCCCGTCACGGCCGGTGGTTGAAGCCTATTACGACGCCCTCACCAGGCGCCCGGCCTTCGCCGAACATGTGATGGTCTCCTACGAAGAGCTGAAAGCCTGATGCCCGGCATTTTCGTCGCCGGTGCGACCGGATATCTCGGTCGACGCCTCTGCCGCGCCTTCCGCGCAAGCGGCCTTGCCGTGACGGCGCTGGTGCGCGACCGGGAGCGGGCGGGCGCAATCAGCCTCGACGCGGATCGTCTCGTCGAGGCAGAGGCCACCGATCCGGCGGCGCTTGGCGGCAGCATGGCGGGTTGCGACACCGTGATCTCGGCACTTGGGATCACCCGGCAGACCGATGGCCTCACCTATCGCGACGTCGACTATCAGGCCAACCTCAACCTTCTGCGCGAGGCAGAGGCCGCGGGCATCACCCGCTTCGCCTATGTCCACGTCTTCAACGGCGCGCTGCTTGCCAGGGAAAGCGCCCTTGCCCGCGCCAAGCAGGATTTCGTCGAGGCGCTGGAGAAAAGCCCGCTTGCCGCCACAGTCATCGCGCCGACAGGCTATTTCTCGGACATGGAGAGTGTTTTCGACATGGCGCGCAAGGGACGCGTCTTCCTCTTCGGCGACGGCTCCGTGCGGGTTAATCCGATCGATGGCGACGATCTGGCCGCGGTCTGCGTCGACGCGGTGCAAGCCGGCGCGCCCTATATCGAGGCCGGCGGGCCGGACATCATGACGTTTGACGAGATCGGTCAGCTTGCCTTCGAAGCGCTCGGCCGCAAGCCGCGCTTCCTGCACATGCCCTACCCTATCGCCGATGGCGCGCTGAAGCTGATCCGCCGCGTCACCCCGCAGCAGGCCTACGGTCCCTTCGAGTTCTTCGTCGCCGCCTCGCGCAGCGACATGGTTGCCCCCTGCCACGGAACGCTGAGACTTGCCGATCATTTTCGCGCCCTTGCCGCGGCGAAGGCCTGACCGCAATTGCGCCAGCGCATTTCCATCGGCGGCAAAGCGGAGTATGACCCTCGCGTAAGGCAAGGCGCCTGACGGCGCCCACGCCGTCCCCCAATGCAAGTTCGAGGAATGACCCCGTGCAGAACAATTACGCGGAGAAGATTGTCGAAGCCCACAAGACCGGCAAGGCGATAGACCACCAGGAATTCAACGCCATCAGTGCAGACGAGGCTCGCACCGTGCAGGCCGAGGTGATGGCAAAGCTCGGGACCAAGCCCGATGCCTTCAAGGTGATGATGGCTGCTGACGGAGCCGGCTCTGCCGCGCCGATCTTTGCCGAACGCGTGGTCAATTCCGGTGAGGCGCTGTCGGTCCCGGCCCGTGGTGTCATCGGCCTCGAAGTCGAGCTGGCGGTTGTTCTCGGCAAGCCGGTGACCGCCGAGATGGCGCGCGGCGGGATCGATGCGGTGCTGCCGGCGGTCGACCATTTCGTCTTTGGCATCGAAATCTGCGCCACCCGTTTTGACGACCAGAAGCAGGCGACACCTGCCGCCCAGCTCGCCGACAACCTCTCAGGCGTCGGCTATATCGTCGGCACGGAGCCCTTTGAGGGCGGCCCCGCGATTGACGGCATGCCGCTCGTCGTCACCGCCGATGGCGTGGAAATCTACAACAAGCCGGCCAAGCACCCCTTCGGTGACGCAATCGCCCCGATCATCGCCTGCGCGCTCTCCGGCGAGAACCGCCTCGGCATGCTGGATGCCGGCGCGCTGATCACCACCGGATCGCTCTGCGGCGCCGTCGCCTTCACCGCCCCGTGCGAGATCGTGGCGAAGATCGGCGACAAGCACGAAGTCCGGGTCAAGCTCACGGCTTGATTCTCGAAGCCCCGCCATCCCAATCTCCCTTCTTGAGGGGAGATTAAGGGAGCGAGTGACCGGCAAAGGTGCTGGTGGAGCGCTCTTAGGCCTCCACCGCCCGCATCGGCTTCAGCCGGGTCATCAGCGCGCCGTAGGGCAAAAGCATGATCAGGCTGAAGAGAAGCTTGACGGAGAGATCGCCGAGTGCCCACGAAATCCAGCGCGGAATGTCGATGGGGAACACGCCGAAGAGCGGGGCGAAGCCGAGGGCGAACTCGTCATTCGGGCCAATGAAGGCGAAGACGGCGGCAAAGCTGATCGAGAAGAACAGCACCGTATCGATCGTCGAGCCGAACAGCGAACCGATCAGCGGCGCCTTCCACCAAGTCTGGCGGCGCAACCGGTTGAAGAGGGTGACGTCGAGCAGCTGGCCGATGAGGAAGGCCGTTCCCGAAGCGATCGCAATCCGCGGCACCGAGGCATAGAACGAGAAGGCGACACCGACCACGAAGCCGGCGAACACCACTTTGCGCGCAGCCGAGGGGCCGAACTGACGGTTGGTCAGGTCGTTGACGAGAAAGGCGAAGGGATAGGTAAAGGCGCCCCAGGTCAAAAGGTCGGCCAGCGAAATGCCGTAAACCGTTCCCTGAACGGGATACTGGACCAGAATGTTGGAGGCGAGAACCACGCCTGCCATCAGCAGGCTGTAGATGATGACGGATTGAGTCTGACGCATTTTTTTACCCTGGGTGATGCCACCAGCTGGAGCGGGAATAAAGAGAGCCTTGCCACGGTGCGGCAAGGCTCTCCAGTTCAGGTATCAGTGCCTGGAATCAGGCAGCAGCCTTTTCGGCCGTCTTCTTGATGATTTCCTTGCGCAGCAGACGTGCGCGCGGGGAAAGCTCGGTGTCGGCTGCCTTGATCAGGAAGGCATCGAGACCGCCGCGATGCTCGACCGAGCGCAGGGCTGCGGCAGAAACGCGCAGACGGTAGCTCTGGCCGGTCACTTCGGACATCAGGGTCACGCGGCACAGATTCGGGAGAAACTTGCGGCGGGTCTTGTTGTTGGCGTGGCTGACATTGTTGCCGGACAGCACGCCCTTGCCGGTCAATTCGCACATGCGGGACATGGTTACACCTATTCTCGTCTTCGCCACAGGCTTGCAACGGGACGTCAGAGCCCCGCGATCCAATTGGCGGCTAATTGGAAAGTCGCGGTTCTATAATCTTTGGACTTGGAAAGGTCAAGGCGGGCGACCGGTTTTTCGAAAACGCCCTGAAATTTACCGCTGTTTTTTTACGGCAGGCTGAGACATAAACAATGTTAAGCTTCGGCGAAACACAGATTTGTCGTCCATCCGTGCGATGATCGGCTCTGTTTCGAACGCCCCCGCAAGCGCCCTGAATGACCCGAGCGAGAGTGCCAGATGCCCATAAGCCTTAACCGATACCTTGCAATCGCCTTGGTCTTCTTCGGATGCAGCACCGCTGCAAAGGCCGAGGACGTCACCCAGAAAACCGTCTACACGCTCTCCTTTTCCGGCATCAAGATCGCCGATGCGGCGTTCAATACGGAGGTGAAGGACGGGGATTACACCATCCAGGCCGATATCAAGGCCGCAGGCATCGGCAGCCTGTTCTCCGACATCGCCGTCGGCGTGAAGGCGCAAGGCGTGTGGCAGAACGGCGGACCCGAATCGCGCCATTTCTTCCTCAAGTACCGCGACGGCGACTATGCCCGCGATTACGCGGCGGAATTCTCACGCAAGCGCGTCATCGGTTCGACGATAACGCCCGATCCCGGCCCGCGCGGCGATGACTGGGTGGACGTGCGCTCCAGCCACCTTCGCAATGTCATCGACCCGATCTCGGCGCTGCTGTTGCCGCCCTCGCCCAATCCCTGCCAGGGATCGATCGCGATCTTTGACGGCGAGACGCGGTTGAACCTCGAACTTGCTTCCGCCGGCAGCCGGCCGTTTTCGACCAAGGGCTTTTCCGGCCGTGCCGTCGGCTGCGCCATCCGCTTCAAGCCGATCGCCGGCTACGAGCGCAAGGATGACGACATCGAATACCTCGCCAACAGCCGCGAGCTGGTGGTCTGGTTCGCGTTGAACGACGAGCTCAACATCTACGCACCGGTCATGGCCAAGATCCCGCTGAAGATCGGCCAGCTGACGATCTACGCCTCGCAGTTCGGCGTCTGACCAGGTGGCCGAGACGTCCCATCTGCGCGCGACGC
Source organism: Martelella endophytica (assembly GCF_000960975.1). Lineage (NCBI taxonomy): Bacteria > Pseudomonadati > Pseudomonadota > Alphaproteobacteria > Hyphomicrobiales > Aurantimonadaceae > Martelella > Martelella endophytica. The sequence continues at coordinate 4,372,271 of NZ_CP010803.1, forward strand.
TGATCGGCTTCACGGCCGTCATCATGTGGTCGTTCCTGGCGCTGTTCACCGCGGCTTCCGGCAAGGTGCCGCCGTTCCAGCTTTCCGCCATCGCCTTTGCGATCGCCAGCATTCCCGGCATTGCGGTTCTCGCCGCAAGGCCGGCGCGCCGCGCCGCCCTGCGCCAGCCCGCAAAGGTTTGGGTTGCCGGTATCGGCGGACTGTTCGGCTATCACTTCCTCTATTTCACCGCGCTGCGGAACGCGCCCGCCGTCGATGCCGGGCTGATCGCCTATCTCTGGCCGCTGCTGATCGTGGTCGGTTCGGCGCTGCTGCCGGGCGAGCGGCTGAAGTGGCACCATATTGCCGGCGCGGTTGCGGGCTTTGCCGGCACGGCGCTGCTGGTGACACGCGGCGGCGGCCTGACGCTCTCCGGCGCCTACACGCTCGGCTACATCTGCGCCTTTCTCTGCGCCTTCACCTGGTCCGGCTATTCGCTGATCTCGCGCTCCTTCGCCAAGGTCTCGACCGATGTCGTCACCGGTTTCTGCCTCGCGACCGCGGTGCTCTCGCTGGTCTGCCACGTGCTACTGGAAACGACGGTGTGGCCGGCAAGTGCCGGCGAATGGCTCGCCGTCATCGGTCTCGGCCTGTTTCCCGTCGGCCTCGCCTTCTATGCCTGGGATTTCGGGGTGAAGCGCGGCAACATCCAGGTCTTGGGCGCTGCGAGCTATGCCGCACCGCTGCTGTCGACCATCATCCTCATCTTGTTTCGATTCGGCGAGCCCGGCTGGCGCGTCGTCGTCGCCTGCCTGCTGATCACCGGTGGCGCCGTTCTCGCCGCCCGCGAAATGATTCTGGGAAAGAAATCCTAGGCTTTCGGCGTCCAGTCCGGCGGCGCCAGTTCGAAATCGTCGAAGGCGAAGCCCGGCGCGACGGTGCAGCCGACCAGCGTGAAGTCTCCGGTCGTTTCCGCCGCCTGCCACACACCGCGAGGCACCACGGCCTGCGGCCGAGCGCCTGTGGCCAGATCCGGCCCGAGCGTCATGCTCTCGGTCGCGGCACCATCAGCGGAGAGATGCAGGATCAACGGCGCGCCGGCATAGTAGTGCCAGACCTCGACCGCCGTGTGCAGGCGATGCCAGTGCGAGCGCTCGCCGGCCTTCAGCAGGAAGTAGATGAGGCTCGAAACCCCACGCTCCGTGCCATCGGAAAGATCGCGATAGGTTTCCGCGAACCAACCGCCTTCAGGGTGGCCCTGAAGGCCAAGCTTTGCGATGATTTCGTCGGCAGTCATCAGAAATTGTCTTTCCGAACCCGCACTTCGGCGAACACCTCGGCGTCCGTGGCGCCCTCCATGCCGATGGCCTTGCGCAAGCCCGAATCCGTGACGCGCAGGAAGGGGTTGGTCTTCTTCTCGAGGCCGATCGTGGTCGGGATCGTGAAGTCGCCGGCCTCGCGCAGCTCGGCAACCGCCTCGGCGCGCTCCTTCAGCACCTGATTCTCCGGATCGACGGTCAAGGCGAACCTGGCGTTGGCGAGCGTATATTCGTGGCCGAAATAGACCTCGGTGTCGTCCGGCAGCGCCATCAGCTTCTGGAGCGACGGCCACATGTCGGAAGCGGGGCGCTCGAACAGCCGGCCGCAACCCATCGCAAACAAGGTGTCTGCGGAAAACAGCAGCTTTTCCGAAGGGATCGAATAGCAGACATGGCCGGCGGTGTGGCCCGGCGTCCAGATCACATCGACCTTTCGGCCGGAAAATTCGAGCTCATCGCCCTCCGCGACGGCAAGATCGAGTCCAGGAATCACCACGGCTTCCTCCACCGGGCCGACGATGCGGCAGTCGTAGCGTTCCTTCAGCGTCAGGTTACCGTCGACATGGTCCTTGTGGTGGTGAGTGGTGAAGAGGTCGGTGATGGTCCAGCCGCGCTTGTCGGCCTCCGCAATCACCTTGTCGCCGTCGGGGGCGTCGATGCTCAGCGTCGCGCCGGTTTCGGGATCGTGAACCAGCACACCGTAATTGTCGGAACGGCACATGAAGACGGCGATTTCCAGTGAAGTCATGGGAAGCTTTCCTCGCGAAGGCTGCAAACTGAAACGAATGTAGTGCCTTGGGACTTGAAGTCCAACCGGAGCCGGGATTAACTCTGATCATGAACGCCGATATCGTCGACCTCCGCGCCTTTTATCATTCCCGCCTCGGGCGGCTTGCCGCCCATTCGATCGCAATGGCGATCGCGCCGATCTGGTCGCGCATGCCGGAAGAGCGGCTGGTCGGGCTCGGCTACAGCCTGCCCTATCTCGACCGTTTCGCAGCCGACGCCGAGCGCGCCATGGCGCTGATGCCGGCCTCGCAGGGCGCGGTCAACTGGCCGGCGGGCGAGGCCTCGGCCACCGCACTGGTCGATGACTGCGACCTGCCGCTGCCGGATGCCTCGATCGACCGCGTGCTGCTCGTCCACGCTCTCGAATTCGCCGAAAGTCCGGCCGAGATGATGCGCGAACTCTGGCGCATCCTCGCCCCCGGCGGCCGGCTGATCATCGTTGCCCCCAATCGCCGCGGCGTCTGGGCGCGGCTGGAGCACACGCCCTTCGGCAATGGCCGTCCCTACTCGAAGGGCCAGATCATCCAGCTCCTGCGCGAGACCAACTTCACGCCCGGCGCCTTTGCCGAGGCGTTGTTCTTCCCGCCCTCGCGCAGCCGCGCTGTGCTGAAATTCCGTTCCAGTTTCGAGCGCTCGGGCCGCACGCTTTGGCCGGCCTTTTCCGGCGTCATCATTGTCGAGGCGCAGAAACGGCTCTATCAGGGCCTGCCGGTCGCCGCCCGCGCCCAGCGCAAGGTTCTGGTGCCGGCGCTTTCCCCGCAAGGCGTTCCGACGACGCGCACGCACCATCCCTGAAGCGCGTTTGCGGCCTCGACAAGCGGGCCGTTGGTGATTATTGCTGTCCGCGTTTCAACACGCCTTTTCGAGGTTTTTCGATGCGTAATTCGACGATGAAGCCCACTCCCCGTCCCGGTATCATGGATATTGCCGCCTATGTGCCCGGCAAGGATCATGTCGAAGGCGTGGCGAAGGTCTATAAGCTCTCGTCGAACGAGACGCCACTCGGGCCGAGCCCGAAGGCGATCGCCGCCATGCAGGAGATCGCGGGCCATCTCGAAATCTATCCGGACGGCCAGGCGACGAAGCTGCGCGAAGCGATCGCCGGCCTCTACGGCCTCAACACGAAGAATATCGTCTGCGGCAACGGTTCCGACGAGCTGCTCGGTCTTCTCGCCCATATCTATCTCGGCGAGGGCGACGAGGCGATCATCACCGAGCACGGCTTCCTCGTGTACAAGATCCAGATCATGGCGAATGGCGGCATCCCGGTCACCGTCAAGGAGAAGGACGCGACCGTCGATGTCGACGCCATCCTCGCCGCCGTGACCGACAAGACACGCCTCGTCTTCATCGCCAATCCGGGCAACCCCACCGGTACCTACGTACCGTTCTCCGAGATCCGTCGCCTGCACGACAACCTGCCGCCGAACGTGCTGCTGGTTCTTGATGCCGCCTATGCCGAATATGTCCGCCGCAACGATTATGGTGCCGGCATCGAACTCGTCTCGGAAAGCGAGAACGTGGTGATGACCCGCACCTTCTCGAAGGTCTACGGGTTGGCCGCCCTGCGCGTCGGCTGGCTCTATGGCCCGAGCCACATCGTCTCGGCGATCGAGCGGGTGCGTGGGCCGTTCAACCTGAATGCCGCCGCGATTTCCGCCGCCGCCGCTGCCGTTTCCGACACCGGTTTTACGGAAAAGGCGATAGAGCACAACACCAAGTGGCTTGAGACGCTGACGCGCGAATTCGGGGCGCTCGGGCTGACGGTGACGCCTTCGGTGACAAACTTCCTACTCATCCACTTCCCCGATGAGGACGGGCTTCGCGCCCCCGATGCGGACCGATACCTTTCTTCGAAAGGCTATGTGCTGCGGGCCGTCGCGGGCTATGGCTTCCCCAATGCGCTGCGCATGACCGTCGGCACGGAAGAGGCCAATCTCGGTGTCATCGCCGCGTTGAAAAGCTTCCTGGCCGGCAAGGCGGATGCGGCATGAAACCGTTCGAACGCGTCACCCTGATCGGCATCGGCCTCATCGGCTCGTCGCTTGCACGCGACATCCGCGCCCATGGACTGGCGAAGGAAATCGTCGTCTCCACCCGTTCCCCGGAAACGCTGCGGCGGGCTGAGGAACTGGGGCTTGGCGACCGCTACACGACGTCGGCGGCTGATGCCGCCCGCGGCGCCGACCTCGTGATCGTATCGGTTCCTGTCGGCGCCTCCGGCACTGTCGCCGAGCAGATCGCGCCGTCGCTGAAACAGGGCGCCATCCTCACCGATGTCGGCTCGACCAAGGCTTCCGTCATCGCCCAGATGACGCCGCATGTGCCGGAAGGCGTCCACTTCATCCCCGGCCATCCGATCGCCGGTACCGAGCACTCCGGCCCGGATGCCGGTTTCGCGGGGCTGTTTGCGGGCCGCTGGTGCATCCTGACGCCGGCCGAAGGGGCCGACGAGCAGGCGATCGAAAGCCTCGCCAGCTTCTGGCGCACGCTCGGTTCGAAGGTCGACCGGATGACGCCGGAGCACCACGACAAGGTGCTTGCCATCGTCTCCCACCTGCCGCACATCATCGCCTACAACATTGTCGGCACGGCCGATGATCTGGAAACAGTGACCGAGTCGGAAGTCATCCAGTATTCGGCATCGGGCTTCCGCGACTTCACCCGCCTGGCCGCATCCGACCCGACCATGTGGCGCGACGTTTGCCTGCACAATCGCGATGCGATCCTGGAAATGCTGGCGCGGTTTTCGGAAGATCTCGCCTATCTGCAGCGCGCCATCCGCTGGGGCGAAGGCGACAAGCTTTTCGAACTCTTCGCCCGCACCCGCGCCGTCCGCCGCTCGATTATCGAGGCCGGCCAGGACGTCGAAGCCGCCGACTTCGGCCGCCACGGACTTTCCAAGAAGAACTGATTTTCCAGATCCCGCTGCTCAGATCGGCGGGATCTGGCCAAGCGGGATCAGCCCCATCGTCGCCCGCCCATGGGCCACCCTGACATCGAGCGAGAGCGTGCGCTGGCCCGAGGTGAACGCCTTGACCAGGCCTGTTACCGTTGCGACCAGATCAGCCGCCTGCGGCAGCGCAAGCTGCAGCGCACCGGAGACCGCATCGATTCCCGTCAGTTCGAACGAGAAGCGGCCGTCGAGATAGCCGTCCTGATCGAAGGAGAACGGACCGGATAGCGCCAGGTTGGAGTTGCTCTCGCCCACCACGACCACCGCCTGATTGAGGATACCGCTCTTGCCGCGCAGCATCTGGGGCCGGATACGCTTGCCGAGCAGCGGCCCTGCGTCATCGACGGTGGCGAGCAGGTTCAGGGATACCGGCTCCAGTGCCTCGCCGGCGTTCTGCGGCCGGAGAATGGCATTGCTGACGGAGAGCGCGACATCCAGGTCGCCATCAGTGTTGCGGGCGAGGCCCTGGGCCTTTTCCGTCGTCAGCGTCCCCTGCCTCCCGGTCGCATCGGAAAAGCGCAGCACCAGATCGGAAAGATCGTAGGTCACAAGTCGCGGTGCGCTGGAGCCATAGATCAGCTTACCGCCGAGATGACCGAATTCCGCGCGCAGGATGACCCCTTCGTCATTGGCAACCGTCGCCGGTCCCTCGATCGTGGCCAACACCGTCCAGGGCGAATAAACCGGCGCCTTGGCAAGCAAGCGCGGTGTATCGAAGGTCGTGTCCGTCCGGCGGTCGCGGATATGAACGCCATCGCAGGAAAAGCCGAAATCGGCGGGAAAGCCCTGATAGCCGACATCCTCGCAGGCGACCACGACGTCACGATCGCCCTGCCCTTCGAGCAGGGTGAAGATGCGCGACTTGACGGTGCGGGCAATGAAGAACCAGGCGAGGCCATAGAGAATGGCGACGATGACGACCACGACAATGGTCCACTTGAGAAGTTTTCTCCCACGGGTTGACCTTGCCATGCCGCTTCTCCACTTTCGATCATCAACGTGTATTCGAGGCTTGGCATAGCATATGGACGAATTCTGGGTTTTTGGCTACGGCTCTTTGATGTGGAATCCGGGTTTTAAAAGCCACCGCCGCGTCCACGCCCGCCTCTCCGGCTATCATCGCAGCCTGTGCATCCGCTCCTTTGTCCACCGCGGCACAGCCGAGGCGCCGGGTCTCGTTCTCGGGCTCGATCGTGGCGGTTTCTGCGAGGGTCTGGCATTCGCCGTCAAGGGCAATGACGAGGACACCGTCATGGCCTATCTGCGTGAACGCGAGCTGGTGACCAATGTCTACCGCGAGCTGGTTCTGCCCGTCCGGCTGCCGAGCGGCGAGCATGTACCGGCCGTCTGCTATGTGGTGGACCGCGCGCACGCCCAATATGCAGGCGCCGTCGACGTCGAGAAGGCGGCCACCATCGTCAAGAACGCCCACGGTCAGGCAGGCCCCAATCGCGATTACGTGCTGAACACCGCCCGACACCTGCGCGAGATGGATATCGAGGATGCCGCTCTGGAAGCGGTGGCGGCCCTGCTTACGAACGAGGACCCGCGCCCGGTCAAGCGCAATAGCGGCGCCTGATCAGCCCTTGAGGGCGGAAAGCCGTGCCTGCGTCTCCGCGGGTAGGACGAGATGTGGGTTCTCGGCCACGGTCTCGATCAGCAGCCGGTCGCTTTCGCGTTCCATCGTCTGGACCAGTTCATCGAAAAAGGCGCGCGGTTCCATGCCTGGCGCGATCGGCGGCAGGACACGCACCTTGAAATGCCCCCGCTGCCGGCGGAATTTGCCGCGCGGCCAGAAAAGCCCGGGATGCATCACGACCGGCACGACCGGAACCCCGAGATCGCGATAGAGGCGCTGGATACCGCGCTTGTAGTCTGCTGCGGCACCCGGCGGGCGGCGCGTACCCTCCGGAAAGATGATGAGCTGGCGACCGGTCTCGACCTCTGCCTTCGTCGCCTGGATCGCTTCGGCCATGGCGCGGCCGGTGGCGGCCCGGTCGACGGCGATCTGCCGCTGCTTCTTCAGGTACCAGCCGAACAGCGGCATCTGGATCAGCTCGCGCTTCAGCATGAACACCGAATCCGGCACGGAGGGCAGGAGCATGATCGTGTCCCAGGCAGACTGGTGTTTGGGGGCGATGATCGCCGCCCCCTGCGGCAGGTTCTCGAGACCTTCGATCTCGAAGGTTGCGCCCGCCCAGAGGCGCATCTGGCTATTGACGAAGCGGCCCCAGCCCTGAACGACGACACGATAGGCATTCTTGCGCGAGGCCAGGAAATAGTAGGGCGACATCACGATCATCATCACCGCCGTTCCGAGATAGAAGGCGATGTTGAAGGCAACCGATCTCAATGCCGTCATACGGCCCCTCCCTGCTGCTCGCCGCCGGCCGGCTCCAGGGCCTTCCATCCGGTGAGAGCGCGCACATGCGCGCCGATGAATTTCATATATTCAGCGCCCAGCAGCTTGGCATAGCGTCCGATGGCCACGAGGTTCCGGGGCTCCTCGCCAATCGGCACCGGATAGCCGACAAAGATGGTTCCCGGGTCGATGTGGCGCAACTCGAACAGGCTGCGCGGCAGATGATAGGCGCTGGTGACCACCAATACCCGCCGATAGTCGTTTTCGGCAATCCATTTGCTGGTTTCCACGGCATTGCCGTAGGTATCAAGCGCCTCGTAGCCGATATCGACGCAGCATTCGAACAGCGCGACATCGCCATCGACGGTCTTGCGGATGCTTTCGGCGGTGGTCGAGGGATTGACGCCGGAAATCAGCAGCCGTTCGCCAGCACCTTCGGCGAGCAGGCTGAGCGCCGCCTCGATCCGCCGCGACCCGCCGGTCAGCACCACGATCGCATCGGTCTCGTAGATCGCCGGTGGCCGGGCGGTGAGCGCGTTGATCGCAAACCAGACGAAGCCGCCACCGAAGAAGACGCCGGCAATGAGCAAGAGGGTGGCAAAGGCGCGCACAACAGCACCGCCCCAGGAGCGGCTGCGGCCGCGCCCGGAATCGTTGTTCGGGTCCCTTACGTTCGGGTTGCGCACCCGGTCCGCCATGCCTTTCCGTCCTGTTGATGCCCGGTTCTGAACCGACCGGTTTCACCTCTCCGCCTTCCGAATCATTCGCAAGGCCCGCTCTTAATACATGACAGGCAATCGAGATAAAATTCGGGCCGGATGTTTTGTCGGCAAATACTTACCAGACGTCAGTTCGTTCGGGGTCGGAGCGCACCCGATCGATCTCGCGAATGGTGCGGATGACGGTCAGACGCGCCGTCAGTGTCGTCAGCGCGGCGATCACCAGTATCGTGACGAAGATGCCGAAATAAGCGCTCCAGCCGATCGATATCGAGCCGAACAGCGCCGTCGCCTGGTCGGCGCCCGGCGTGGCGAGAAAGCTGTGCTGCCACAGGCGGGCGATCACGAAGAACAGGCAGGCGAGAAAACCGCCGACGAATGCGCCCTTCAGCGCCACGTTGAAGAAATGCCGCTGGAACTGACGCGCGACAAAACTTCCCTCGGCGCCGACGAAATGCAGCACTTCGACGATGTCGCGGCTGCCAGCGAGCGCGCCACGGGTCGCAAACACCACGGTCAGCACCATTGCACCGAAGACGAGCGACATGATCGCGGCGCCGATCGTCGTCGTCGCGTCCGCCATCGCCGAAAGCCGGTTCACCCAGGCGCGATGGTCGTCGAGATAGGCGCCCGGCACGGCCTTCTGCAGCGCCTGGTTCATGGCAGCAAAATCCGGCGGATTGTCCTCATCGATGGTAACGATGACGAGCCGCGGCACGGGCAGCTCATCGAAATCAAGCCCGGTTCCGAGCCAGGGCTCCAGCAGTCGCTCGGTCGCCGCCTCATCAACGATGCGGCCGTCGAGCGTGCCGACGAACTGCATGGCGATATCGCGCGCATCGAGCAGCGCGGTGTTCATGTCGCGCCCTTCCTGCGGCTTGATCTGGATCGTGATTTCCCGCGAGATGCCGCCCTGCCAGCTGGTTGCGGTGGCCCGCACCATCGACACGCCGCCAAGCGTCAGGCAGGCGAGAAAGGCCATGATCGCGATGACCGCCATCAGCGCCCGCGACTGGACGTTGGATGGCGGCACGATCGGCGTCGGCTTGCGCGACTGTCGTTGACCGGTCTTCGGCCGCCGCGCGGACGTTGGCTCCTTGAAGCTCGCGCGTGGCAGTGCCGGGCGTGACGGCCGCTCCTCGGCGTGGGGGGGCGTGGGCCGCGCCTCAGCGGAAGGCGGGCGTCGTGGTGAGGCCGGCTGCTGATCGGCCGGTACAGGCGTCGCTTGCGAGGGACGCTGGCGGCGGGCGCGCTGTTCTTCGGCGGCGCGTTCCTCCAGCAGCCTTTCCTCCTCGCGCCTTCGAAAGGCAAGCTCCTCCTCCCGGCGGATCGCCTGCAGCCGGCGAACCTCGGCCAGACGCTCGGCCTCGGCCCGCTCTTCAGCAAGACGCCGCTCCTCCTCGAGGCGCGGATCGCGGATGGAGCGCGGCGGCTTACTCATGAATCTCGAGCCTTCCATCCGTCAGGATCATCCGCCGCGCATCGTAACGGTCCATCAGGGCGATGTCGTGGGTGGCGATCACCACCGCAGTGCCGAGCCGGTTGAGCTCGACGAACAGGCTCAGAATGCGCCGCGCCATCGGCGGGTCGACATTACCCGTCGGCTCGTCGGCCAGCAGCACTTCGGGCTGGTCGATCAGCGCGCGCGCAATCGCGGCACGCTGCTTCTCGCCGCCGGAAAGCACCGGCGGGCGCACATGCAGCCGCTCGCCAAGCCCGACCCACTTCAGAAGCTCGATCACATCATTGCGATAGGAGACCTCCTCCTTGCCGCGGACCCTCAGCGGCAGGGCGACATTCTCATAGGTCGTCATATGGTCGAGAAGGCGGAAATCCTGAAACACGATGCCGACACGGCGCCGCAGCATCGGCAGTTCGCGATGCGGGATGACGGCGATGTCGCGGTCGAACAGACGGATCAGGCCGCGTGTCGGCGTCAGCGCCATCAGCATCAGCCGCAAAAGCGTCGTCTTGCCGGCGCCCGATGGTCCGGTCAGGAACTGGAAGGAATGCTTGGGGATATCAAAGCTCATATCCCGAAGCACTTCCGGCCCCATGCCATATCTCAGCCCGACATTTTCAAACTGTATCAAAGCCATCCGCCCGGCCGTTCGTGCGCCATCAAATCGTTCCCATGAATATCAGGTCAGAGGCTGGCTGCAAGCCTGCAACCGCCGCAACGATATCCACGGTGTTTTCGCACTGCTTTCGGGCTTGCGATTGCCGTTACCGCCCAAAGCCTCTAAAAACCGACACTTCGGCTATATAGTAGACAACTACGGCGCTCTGGCGCCGACGGGGAAGGAGCCTCCGAGATGCACGTCGTTCGCGGCAAGACGATTGAAGTTCTGTTCTCCACCGAGGAGATCGCAAGGCGTAATGAGGAACTTGCCCGCGAGATTGCCGCCGGCCCTTCCGACGACCTGCTGGTGATCGCGATCCTGAAGGGGTCCTTCGTGTTTGCCGCCGACCTCATCCGCGCGCTGCACCACACTGGCCTCGCCCCCGAAGTCGAGTTCATGACGCTGTCGAGCTATGGTACCGGCACTGTCAGCCAGGGTGTTCGCCTCGTGAAGGACATCGACAGCACGGTGAAAGGCCGCGACGTTCTGCTCGTCGACGATATCCTTGAGTCGGGCCGCACGCTGCGCTTTGCGCGCGAGCTGATGCTGGAGCGTGGTGCCGCCAACGTCTCGATCGCGGTGCTGCTCGACAAGCAGAACAAGCGCCAGGAAACGCTGGAAGCCGACTATTCGGGCTTTCACTGCCCGGACAAGTTCGTCGTCGGCTATGGCATGGATGTTGCCTATGCGTTCCGCGAGCTGCCCTTCGTCGGCGTTGTCACGGGTGATGCTTAATCAAGCATAAATGCTGTCGGAACAGCTTGTTAACTACACGTCCCGTCAATTTCCGATGTTTACTTCTCGCTAGGAAGTTCTGGTCATTCTCTCCCTCAACAAAGCCCGTGGAACAACGGGCATGAAATACGGGTTATGAAGACAGAGAGAGCTTGGAAGCGCCATGGCCAGGATTTTGATTACGGAAGATGAGGCTTCGCTGCGTGCCTTCGTGGCACGGGCGTTGCGCCTTGACGGGCACGAAACCGTTGAGGCCGGCGATGGAGCGGAGGGACTGGAGCGGCTTTCCGAAAGCCAGTACGACCTGCTGCTATCCGATGTCCGCATGCCGATCATGGACGGTATCGCTCTTGCCCATGCGGCCGCGAACGACCATCCCGGCATGAAGATCCTGCTGATGACCGGCTTCGCCGAGCAGCGCGAACGCGCCGACGACCTGATGGAAAAGATCGTCGACGTCGTACCGAAGCCCTTTGCCCTGCCGGATATCCGCCGCGCCGTGGCGCGCGCCCTGGCGGCATAAGTCCCTGACTTCAGAATGATCGGTGGCAGGGTTTGCCCCGATGAACGCCGCGGCTTGAGGGCTGCGGCGTTTTGTCTCTGGATTACTGGGCGCTGTAGGCGCCATCGACCAGATGATAGCTGCCGGTCACAAAGGATGCTTCCTCGGCCAGCAGAAAGGCCGTCAGCGCGGCAACTTCCGGCGTCTCGCCAAGCCTGCCGATCGGATGCAGGCTGACAAGCGCATCGCGCGTTTCCTGATCCATCTTCTCCTTGAACAGCGGCGTGTTGATGAAACCCGGGCCGACAGCATTGACGCGGATACCGCGCTTGGAATATTCGAGCGCGGCCGACTTGGTCATGCCGATGATCGCGTGCTTGGAGGCCACATAGGCCGGCGCCGTCGCAAACCCGTTGGTCGCCAGGATCGAAGCCATGTTCACGATCGAACCGCCACCGGATTTCTCGATCGCCTCGAGCTCGTATTTCATGCAGTAGAAGACCGCGTTGAGATCGACATCGATCACCTTCTTCCAGCTGTCGATATCGTGATCGCCGATCGGCAGGGCCGGGCCACCGATACCAGCATTGTTCACGGCGCCGTAAAGGCCGCCAAACGTTTCGACCGCGAACGTCACCATGGCCTTCACCGCTTCGGGATCGCTGACATCGAGCGCAAACGCGGCGGCCTTGCCTCCGGCCTGCTTGACGTCGGCAACGGTTTTCTCGGCATGATCAGCGTTGAGATCGGCAACCACCACATTGGCGCCTTCCTGGGCCAAACGATGGACGCAAGCCTCGCCGATACCGGATGCACCGCCGGTGACGATGATGGTCTTGCTCTCAAATCTGTTGTTCATAACTAACCTCACAAAACGAAAATGGGGCACGTCGCCGTGCCCCCCGGATGAGATTTAGCGCCGGCATTGCGGCTTTTCCACATATTGACGGTTGTCAGTTTTCAGATTGCGGCTCCAGAAGCCGCTCCAGATAGGGCGGTTCGGAAGGCAGCGGGGCCTGCTGGTTGAGGCGCTCGCGGATGGCATCGAGGATTTCGCGGGCGCGCTGGACGGTGATTTCGTCGGGCACCTTCACGTCGTCGCCGAAGTCGAGACCATCCGTTCCCTGATTACGGCCAAGCGGATCGCGGCCCGCCTGGTTGCCCCAGCCGGTCTGGCCATTCGGGCCGGGCTGCCCCTGCCCCGGCTGGCCTTGCCCCGCCATCAGCGAATTCATCATCTGCTGGGCACCATCGCGAAGGGCCTGAAGGGCATTGCCCTGGCCCTCGACAGCGCTGCCGCCATCGCCCTCGCCAAGCGCGCCGGCGGCGCCGTTCATCGCCTCGCCCGCCTCGCCGAAGCCTTCGGATGGCGGCATGCCGAGTTCGGCCAGCTTGTCCTGAAGCTGCTGCAACTCGCCGGCAAGATCCTGCTGCTGCTGCTGCAGGTTCTTGAGCGCTTCGCGCAGCTCCTCGGCGGTCATGTCACGGGGCGCCTTCTGGCCGCCCTCGCCCTGTTGACCTTGCTGTCCCTGCTCACCCTGCTGACCTTGCTCTCCGGGCGGAGGGTCTCCCCATTGCTCGCGATCCTGCAGCTCGCGGTCGAGATTGAAGGTCTCGTTCATCAGTCGCTGCTGCTCCTGAATAAGTTCGCCGAGCTTGTCGACCTGCTGGCGCATTTCGGAGTTCTGCTGGCCGTTCTGAGCCATCGATGACGGCGGCTGAAGGTTGTTCATCATCCGCTGAAGCTCCGACAGAAGCTGCTGGGCCGCATCGCGGTTGCCCGAGCGCGCCAGGTTTTCGAGCTGGTTCAGCATATTGTCCAGATCGCTCTGGCGCAGCGCCTGCTGGTTCGCCGGCATCTGCTGGTCGGACGGCTGCATCTGCTGCGCCATCTCGGAGAGGTAGTTCTGCATCGCATCGCGCAATTCCTGCATCAGCCGGGCGATCTCGGCGTCCGATGCGCCCTCTTCCAGCGCTTTGCTGAGCGCGTCCTGCGCCTCGCGCAGCCGCCGTTCGGCATCGGAGAGCGCACCATCCTCGATGCCGGTCGCGATCTGCCACATGTAGTCTGCGGTATCGCGGAAAGCCGCGTCGTCATAGGCGACCGCCATGCGGGTCTGGGCCGACTTGATCAGCAGGAACTGGGTGATGTCGGGGATAGTCTCCTCGGGCCGCAGCGTCATGGCCCGGCTATATTGCAGCGCTTCCGGCATCCTGCGGCTGTCGAGCGCGAAGATCTGCCGTTGTTCGGCGATGGCCGCAGCCAGCGGATTGTAGAACGGCCGCGCCGGCAGCACCATTTCGAGCGCAGGGCTTTTGCCGATATGGCCGGCCGCATCTTCGGCAACCAGCGTCACCGTCACCTTCGTGCCGGAGAGCGGATGCTCGGTGATGTTGCGGCTGGTGAGCGCCGAATGATCCTTGCTGGCCCGCGAGGGCAGGTTCAGGACAAACTCGGGCAACGGATAGACCGGGCTTGCCGACGGGTCGGCGTCGACAGGTTCGATCTCGGCGCGGGCAGCGGTGGCGCCATAGTCATCGGTCAGCGTGTATTCGATTTCGAGCGCGCCATTGGCGGCAGCCCGTGGCTTGCCCTTGAAGGCGATGACCGGCGCTTCGTCCGGCACGACAGCGATATTCCACTCACCACCCGCCGCCCTCAGCGCACCACTTTGCGAAAGCGTGAACGTGGCGCTGCTTGCAAGCGGACCGGTGGTCTCCTCATCGGGTGCCTGGGCGTCGCCATCAGCCGTTTCGAAGGCGATCGCCTTTTCCGCTCCGTTGCCGGAGAGGCGGACCGTCAGCACCGAGCCTTCCGGAATGTCGGCGATCGCATCCCCGCCATCCTGCTGCAGATAAATGGGCGCCTTGCGTGTGTAGGCCGGCGGCGAGATCCAGGCGTCGAAGCGCAACGCCACCGTCGTCTCGGGCTCTTCGGCCGGCGGCAAGAAGGCATCGGCCATGCGGCCCGAACCGGACGAGCCGGCATAGCAGAAGGCGACAAAGATCAGCAGCACGGGAACCGCGCGCAGGCCGTAAGGATCGGCACCGGCAAAATCCGGCGCCGGCCAGCCGCTATCCAGACTATCGAGGTCCCGCGACATGCGCGCCTGATGCGCGCGCCAGAGCGCCAGCGCCTCGGGCGTTTCATGCGCGGGCCGATCGGCGCGCACCGAGATTGCCTGATGGGCAAGAGCGTTCTTTGCTTCCACCCGCCGCTCCGCCGCAGCAAGGCTCGGAAAACGCAGGTGCCGCAGCGGCCACAGGCTGACGACAAAACCCGCGGCCAGAATGACCAGCAACGTCAGGCGCAACGCGTAAGGCAGGATATGGAAGACGCCGAACCAGGAAAGCGAGACGAAAAGCAAAACGACGCAGACGGGCCAAAGCCCCAGCGTCAGCAACCGCTCGACAAACAGGCTCGCACGCGCCAGCGCGACCTTGCGCCGGATGCGCCCGGTCAACGCGCTTTCGCGCCGGTCATGGTTGCTCGCATCGTGTCCGATCATCAACCCGTCTGTTGGCTTGAACCTCGTTCGTCAAGGATAGCATGCTTTGTGTCGATAGCGAGGTGAAGTACCAAATTCGGCCTTCACGAAAGTGTGCGGCTATAGCCAATCCGGCAGGGAATCGAGGCCGATCAGTTCCTCATAGCTTCCACGCGGGCGCACAACATGGAACTGGTCGCCATCGACCAGCACTTCCGGCACCAGAAGCCGGGTGTTGTAGGTGCCGGCCTGGACCGCGCCGTAAGCGCCCGCGGTCATCACCGCGATCAGATCGCCCGGTTCGGGACGCGGCATTTCCCTGGCGAGCGCCAGATAATCGCCAGTCTCGCAAACCGGACCGACGACATCGGCGGTGATGCGCGCCGCCGACGGCTTCAGCGTGACCGGGCGAATATCGTGATAGGCGTCGTAGAGCGTCGGGCGGACGAGATCGTTCATCGCGCCGTCGACGATCACGAAACTTCGCGCTTCGGCGTCCTTCACATAGATGACTTCGGTGACGAAGATGCCGGCATTGCCGGCGATCATCCGGCCGGGTTCGGCAACGATCCGGCAATCGAGACCGGCCAGTTCCTCGCGGATGACGGCGGCATAGGCCAGCGGCTCCGGCGGCGGATTGTTGTTGAATTCGTAGGGAATGCCGAGCCCGCCGCCGACATCGACATGGTCGATAGCGTGGCCGGCCGCGCGCAGCTCGGTCACCAGCGTCTTCATCAACCGGAAAGCATCGCGGAAGGGCGAAAGCTCGGTGATCTGGCTGCCGATATGCATGTCGATGCCGGTCACGCGGATGCCGGGCAGTTCGGCCGCGTGCGCATAAACATCGTGCGCACGGGCGAAGGCGATGCCGAACTTGTTTTCCTTCTTGCCGGTCGAAATCTTGGCATGGGTCTTCGCATCCACATCCGGATTGATGCGGAAGGAGACCGGCGCCGTCAGCCCCTTGGCCACGGCCCGTGCATTCAGCACCTCAAGCTCGGGCTCCGATTCGATGTTGAAGCAGTAGATGCCGGCATCGAGCGCGAAGTCGATCTCGCGCACGGTCTTGCCAACTCCGGAAAACACGATCTTTTCGGCCGGCACGCCGGCGGCAAGCGCGCGCCGCAGCTCGCCCTCCGAAACCACATCCATACCGGCGCCGAGCTTGGCCAGCGTCTTCAGCACCGCCTGGTTGGAATTGGCCTTCACCGCGTAGCAGACGAGCGCGTCCGTGCCAGCGAAGGCCTCCGCGAAGACCTTGTAGTGCCGGGTGAAGGTGGCCGTGGAATAGCAATAGAACGGTGTTCCGACCGCAGCGGCAATCGCCGGGATGGAAACGGATTCGGCGTGGAGCACGCCATCGCGATATTCGAAATGGTTCACGGAAAAAGCCTCGGGCCTACTGGATCAATGCGTCGAGGAAAAAGGAATCACCCTCGTCCTGCCCCTGCGCGGCCGGTCCGAGCTCGATGCTGCGGCCGGTGCCATCAAGCACGACGGGTTTGTCGTTCGGCGCGACCTCGATGTCCTGCTGCTGCGCATTGGCCGCCTGCTGCTTTGCCGTTTCCGGCGGCAGTTCCAGCGGTCCCTTGCGGCCGCAGCCCGAAAGCGCGAGCGCACCGAGCATCAAGGCGATAACCGCGATCGTGAATTTTCTCATTGCATGCCCCGGACAATCTGGCGCCGGAAAGTCCGGAACGCCCTTCGCCCATTCTGATAGCGGAACATATTCCGCTTGTGCACCCCAAATTTGCCGATTGGCTGCAAGGAAGCAGGCGGAATTCATTCCTCGTAGGAAAGCTCAAGCCGTCGTTCGATGCGGTCGAGGCGCGCATAGATGCTGGCCTGCTGGCTGTCACGGTTGAGGTCGCTTTGAACAAGCGCTGCGACATGGGCCATCACGGCACGGAGCTCATCGCGAATTTCGCGACGCTCCTCGCGCGCCCTTCCTGCATCGACATGGAGGGCCTGCAGATGCTCCAGAATGAGTTCATTGGTGACATTCTCCGCCATCGCGGTGCCTCCCGCAGGTTCCGCTCAAGAATCGGACGGAAGGGCAAAACTGTCAATGCGGTGTTTTTCGGGGTCGGCGGGTGAAGCCGGCGTGCTCAGTTGCGCGCCTTCCACCAGGCAATCTGCTTCCGGACCTCATCCGGCGCCGTGCCGCCGAAACTCTTGCGGCTGGCGACGGAGGCCTCCACCGTCAGCACGTCGAAAATGCCTTCGGTGATCGCCGGATTGATGCCCTGAAGTTCTTCCAGCGAAAGTTCGGCAAGGTCGCAGCCCTTCTTTTCGGCAAGCGCCACGGCGGCACCCGTCGCATGATGGGCATCGCGGAAGGGCAGGCCCGCCTCGCGCACCAGCCAGTCGGCAAGGTCCGTCGCGGTGGAAAATCCGGAACCGGCGGCAGCCTTCATCGAGGCGACGTTGACGGTGAGGTCGCCGACCATGCCGGTCATCGCCGCGATCGCAAGCTCCAGGCTCTTCGCCGCATCGAAGACCTGTTCCTTGTCTTCCTGCATGTCCTTGGAATAGGCGAGCGGCAGGCCCTTCATCACCGTCAGAAGCGCTACCAGCGAGCCGTTGATGCGGCCGGTCTTGGCGCGCACCAGTTCCGCCGCATCCGGATTCTTCTTCTGCGGCATGATCGAGGAGCCGGTCGAAAAACTGTCGGAAAGCCGCACGAAATTGAACTGCGGCGTCGACCAAATGACGATTTCCTCGGCGAGCCGCGAAAGATGCGTCGCGCAGATTGAGGCAATCGACAGGAACTCCAGCGCGAAATCGCGGTCGGAGACCGTGTCGATGGAATTGCGCGTCGGCCCTCCGGAAAAGCCGAGCGCCTTCGCCGTCATGTGCCGGTCGATAGCAAAGCCGGTGCCCGCGAGCGCCGCGGCGCCGATCGGGCTTTCGTCCAGATGCTCGATAGCGTGGCGCACGCGGCTCCGGTCGCGGCCGAACATCTCGACATAGGCCATGCAGTGGTGGCCGAAGGTGACGGGCTGGGCGGTCTGGAGATGGGTGAAGCCAGGCATGACGGTATCGGCATGCTCTTCCGCGCGCGTCAGGAACACGCCGATCAGCCGGGTGAGTGCCGCCTCGGTGCGCTGTAATTCCTTCTTCACCCACAGGCGGAAGTCGAGCGCTACCTGATCGTTGCGCGAGCGGGCGGTATGGAGCCTTCCGGCGGCCGGGCCGATCAATTCGCGCAGCCGGCTTTCGATATTCATGTGAATATCCTCAAGCTGGCGCGAGAAGGTGAATTCGCCCGCCTCGATCTCACGGCGAATTGTCTTCAGACCCTCGATAATTGAGACGACATCCTCTTTCGAAATGATGCCTTTTTCGGCAAGCATGGTGGCGTGCGCGATCGAGCCGTCGATATCCTCGTTATAGAGCGCCTTGTCGAAATCGATGGAGGCATTTATTTCCTCCATGATCGCATCGGGACCGGAGGCGAAACGGCCGCCCCACATCTTGTTCGAGGTCTTGGTATCAGACATGAATAGCCTATCTGGAGAATGACATGACCGAGAAGCGCCGTAAAAGCCCCGTCTCCGCCAAACTGGTTCTGATCGCGCTTGCCGCTGGCCTGATTGCCGGCGCCGTGGCGGTATACGTGAAAAACGCCGTTTCTGGCAATGGTGCGGGTGCGATCGCCGATGCCGGCCAATGCCAATCGGCTGTCGAGACCGCCGAAAAGCTCAAACCGCTCGCCGCCGGCGAGGTCGCCGCCTTTGTGCCCGCCGAAAAACCGCGCCCGATGCAGAACCTTTCCTTCCGCAATATCGACGGCGAGACGACGCTTGAAAGCCTCAAGGGCAAGACAGTGCTGATGAACCTGTGGGCGACATGGTGCATCCCCTGCCGCGAGGAAATGCCGGCGCTCGAAGCGCTTCAAGCCGAGATGGGCAGCGACAATTTCGAGGTCGTCGCCGTCAACATCGATACCGGCTCGGACGAAAAACCCGTCCGCTTCATGGACGACATCGGCATCACCAACCTCGCCTTCTACCGCGACGAAACGATGAATACGTTCAATACCCTGAAAAAGGACGGCCTCGTCTTCGGCCTGCCGGCGACGATGCTGATCGACGAAAACGGCTGTCTGCTGGGCTCGATGAACGGCCCGGCTGAATGGGCAAGCGAGGATGCGAAGGCGCTGGTGGGGGCGGCTGTCGGGGGGTGACGGCGAGACTTCTTGCCTGTTCATCCGCGGGATCATTTCCCCTTCGCCGCCAACAGCTCGCCGGGGACAGCAAGCCCCGGCGATCATTTTTTTGAGAATAAGCGCCTTCAGAAAACGATCACGGCTCGGCCGCGCATGCCGCCGGCCATTGTCAGGCGCTGTGCCTCGGCGACACGCTCCGGCGAAAATTCGCCGTAGACACCGGGCGCGATGACACCCTTGTCCACCGCATCGGCCAGCTTCTCGAGCCATTCGGTGCGCTCGAATACGTCCGGCACCATAACCGGCTTGATCCGGATGCGGGCCTCGCTTTCGGGATCGGACCAGCCGCGGACGGGGATGTAGACGCCGCCGTCGCGGATCGCCGGGAAACTGCTTTCGCCCAGCAGGGCCGTATCGAGAAGGGCGTCGACGCCCTCAGGAAATTCCTTCAGAACGGCCCCGGCAAAATCGGAACCGCGCGGAACGACCACGTCAGCACCCAGGCCGGCGACCTTGTCCATTTCCTCGATTTTGGCATCCGCAATCACCCTGAGCCCCTGTTCCTTGGCAAAGGCGATTGCAAAGCCGGCCATATACCCGGCGCCTCCGCTGACCGCGAAGACCTGGCCAGGCTTCAACCCGGCAATTTCCAACGCGTAAAGAGCGGTCAGTCCGTTCATCGGAAGGGTGGAAGCCTCGACAAGGCTCGCCGTTTTCGGCCTGGCAACCACGGAAGCGGCCGGGACGACGACGTAAGATGCCTGGCCACCGCCATCCTCGCGAACGGGCAGCACCGCCGCCATGACCTCGTCACCGACAGCCAGCCGGGTAACATCAGGTCCCACCGATTCCACGGTACCCGCCAAATCCATACCCGGCGTCACGGGCCTGAAAGGTGCCGGGCCGCCGGTCTTGCGCAAAAGCACATCGGTGGGGCTGACCGCGGCGGCTGCGACCTTGACGCGCACTTCGCCTGATTTCGGCGCGCGCACCACGCGCTCCGCGATCGAGATGACCTCCTCGCCACCGGGGCCCGTATAGGTAACGGCCCTGGCGCGTATCGTCGCGTTTTCGGAAGAAGAGCTCATGTTTCGTCTCCATGAATGTTGGATCTAGCGTTGGTTACAGCCTCACAGACGACCTGAAAAATGGAGCTTGCGGGACCATTGCGACGCGCCCGCTGAAATCTGGACAGCCCAATACGCCGCGATGACAGCCGCGCTCGAAATGAATTGTATTCCGCAGGCTGCGCATGAATTCGCTGTTTGGCAATGCGCGCACCGACGACGTGAAGGCCACCGCGATCTGCGGTGGCCTTGTCTTGGGTGATTGCGGCAAAGCCGGGATCGCCCCGTCAGGCGAGGTGTTCGTCAAAGAAGGCCTGCAGCTTGTCGAAGGGGATGATGTCGGTCTGGTCGTAGAGGTCGACATGATCGGCCCCTTCGATGATCATCAGCTCCTTCGGCTCCGCTGCCGCGGCATAGGCGTCCTCGCTGAAATAACGCGAATGCGCCTCGGAGCCCGCGATCACCAGCATCGGGCGCGGCGAGATCTCATCGACATAGGTCAACAGCGGCATGTTCATGAACGACAGCGGATTGGTCACGGTCCAGCCGGCGTTCGAATTCACAGACCGCTTGTGATAGCCGCGATCCGTCTTGTAGTAGCCGTAATACATCCGGGTGACCGGATCTTCGATCCCGTCGAGGCTATCGGGCAGCCCACCGGCCAATGCCGGCTCGCCGCTTTCGGCGTCTTCCCAGCGCTGATAGCTCATCTGCTGCAGACCTGCGGCGCGTTGATCGTCGGTCAGGGCATCGTAATAGCCCTTCGCCATCACGCGTGACATGTCGTACATGCTGGTGGTGGCAACAGCCTTGACGCGCTTGTCGGCCGCAACAGCGTTCAGCGCCATGCCGCCGAAGCCGCAAATGCCGATGATGCCGATGCGTTCGCGGTCGACATTGTCATGCAGGCCGAGGAAATCGATCGCCGCCATGAAATCTTCGGTGTTGATGTCCGGAGAGGCGACGCTGCGCGGTTCGCCGCCGCTTTCACCCACATAGGACGGGTCGAAGGCAAGCGTGATGAAACCGCGTTCGGCCATGGTCTGGGCGTAAAGTCCGGCGGCCTGTTCCTTGACCGCACCGAACGGGCCGGCAACGGCGATGGCCGGAAGCGAGCCGTCGGCTGTATCCTTCGGCGTGTAGAGGTCACCGACGAGCGTGATACCGTAGCGGTTGGTGAAGGTTACCTTCTTGTGGTCGACATTGTCGCTCTTGGGAAAGGTCTTGTCCCATTCGCTGGTTATGTCCATCGTCTGGGCCGATGCAGGGGCAGCGGCAAAGGACGCTGCGCCGACAGCAACGGCGCCGACACCGGCGACCTTCAGCAGGTTACGACGGCCGGTATTGGTAGTGCCGTCGCGCTCGACGGCATTCGTGGCTTTGGTTTGCACTGGCAAAGCAGGTCTCCTGAATGATTCTGGTCACACCAGGTAGATGGAGACGATCACTGCCAGAAACTATCACCTTTCCCGCGATGACAAAGATGAAGGAAACTCATAAATCTCGCACGCCTGCCCGATCGGGCATATGAACAGCACGCGCTGCCACCAGCTTTTCGGCGGGGAGATCACCCAATCCGTGCGCCCTTTTCGTCAAGCACCGGCTCGCCGTCTTCCTTGGTAAAAGCCCCCTTGAAGGCATCGGCCGGCAGAATGTCGAGGACGACTTCGGAGGGGCGCGACAGGCGGGTGCCGAGTGGAGTGACCACGAACGGCCGGTTGATCAGGATCGGATGCTCCAGCATCGCATCGAGAAGCTGATCGTCGCCAAGCGCCTCGTCATCGAGGCCAAGTTCGGCATAGGGCGTGCCCTTCTTCCGGATCGCCTCGCGCACGGTTAGTCCGGCATCGGCGATCATCCTGACGAGCGTTTCACGCGTCGGCGGGGCCTTCAGGTATTCGATGACATTCGGCTCGATGCCGGCATGGCGGATCAGTGCCAGCGTGTTGCGCGAGGTGCCGCAGGCGGGGTTGTGATAGATGGTGACGTCCATGGTTCAGGCCTTTTCGCTTGCGGTTTCGGAGACACGACGCACCGCCGCGCCGCGCTCGTACCAGCCCTTCGAGCGGTTCACGATGGCGACGACGGAAAGCATGACCGGCACTTCGATGAGCACGCCGACGACCGTGGCAAGGGCCGCCCCCGAATTGAAGCCGAACAGGCTGATGGCGGCGGCCACCGCCAGTTCGAAGAAGTTCGACGCGCCGATCAGCGCCGAGGGTCCGGCAACGCAATGCGCCTCGCCGGTCGCCCGGTTCAGCAGATAGGCAAGACCGGAATTGAAATAGACCTGGATCAGGATCGGCACCGCCAGAAGCGCGATCACCGCCGGCTGGGCGATGATCTGCTCGCCCTGAAAGCCGAACAGCAGCACAAGTGTGGCCAGAAGCGCTACCAGCGACACCGGCTGAATGCGGGCAAGAAGCGCCTGAAGCCGCGACGTGTCGTCACCGGAAATCAGCGCCTTGCGGATCACCTGCGCGATGATCACGGGGATGACGATATAGAGCACGACGGAGAGCACCAGCGTGTTCCACGGCACGGTGATCGCCGAAAGGCCGAGCAGCAGCGCCACGACCGGCGCGAAAGCGACCACCATGATCGCATCGTTCAGCGCCACCTGCGACAGGGTGAAATGCGGCTCGCCCCTGGTCAGGTTCGACCAGACGAATACCATCGCCGTGCAGGGGGCCGCCGCCAGAATGATGAGGCCGGCAATATAGGAGCTGATCTGGTCCGCCGGCAGAAGCGGGCGGAACAGATACCCGATGAAAAGCCAACCGAGCAGCGCCATCGAAAACGGCTTCACCGCCCAGTTGACGAACAGCGTGACGCCGATGCCGCGCCAGTGGCGGCCGACCTCGGAGAGCGCCGAGAAGTCGATCTTCAGCAGCATAGGGATGATCATCAGCCAGATCAGCACCGCGACCGGCAGATTGACATTGGCGACTTCCAGCGCGCCGACGGCGTGAAAGGCGCCGGGTATCGTATGGCCGAGCGCCACGCCGGCGACGATGCAGAGCGCGACCCAGAGGGTCAGGTAGCGTTCGAACAGCGACATTCATCATTCTCCTGGGCCGGCTGACATCCGGCGGTAAGCGCATCAATCAGCGGCGCGCAGAGCCCGGCATTGCCGCCGCAGCAATCCTCGAGCAGATACATGACAAGGCGACGAAAGCCTTCGAGATCGGCCCGATAGAGGATTGACCGCCCCTGCCGTTCTGAGGTCAGCAGGCCGGCATTGCTCATGATCGAGAGATGCGCCGACATCGTGTTTTGCGGCACGCCGAGCGCCCGTGCCAGCTCCCCGGCCGCCACCGGCTCCGGCTCGCGCGAAATCAGCAACCGGAAACACTGAAGGCGCGTCGGCTGCGCAAGGGCGCCGAGCGCCGCGATGGTCAAAGAATCATCCATATATCTAGAATAATGGATATTTATTTCACGTCAATCCATCTTTCCATTGTGCCGCAACGGAGGTCCTGCCTGATCCCCTCTTCGCGACATTTTCCCACCTTCGCTGGCGGACAAAACATCAACACACAGTCATTCTGCGCAAATTTTAGGCAGCAAATGTTTCCGCACAAATTTCGATCTTTTGATTGACGTATTGCGATTTTGATTCTTATATCTCGTGGCATCTCAAAAATATCCTTTGAGAAATATCACATTAAATCAAACGGGGAACATATATGCGTAAATCAATCATTGCACTCTCCAGCCTGCTTGCAATTTCAAGTTTTGTCGCGCCGAGCGTTCAGGCTCAGGACTACAGCGGATCGGTCGCCGCCATTAAGTCCGCCGGCACGCTCAGGAACTGTATCGACCCTTCATATCAGCCTGAAATCTACCTTAAGGACGGCAAGCCCGCAGGCCTTGCCGCCGACCTTGCAGAGGCGATGGCCGCATCTCTCGGTGTCTCGGTAACCTATATCCAGTCCGATTTTCCGGGCCTGATTGCGGGCCTGCAGGCTGACAAGTGCGACATCGCGCTTTCCGGCGTCACCGCCCGCGCCAAGCGCGCCGAATCCGCAACCTTCGCCAAGACCTATCTCCTGCTGGTGCTCGGCCTTGCCGTTCGTGACGACGAGACCCGCTCGACCCTGGAAGAGTTCAACACCGCCGAGACCAAGATCTGCGTCGTTGAAGGCACCTCGTTCGAGGCCGCCATGCGGCTCTCCTTCCCCGAAGCCGAGACCGTTGCGCTTCAGGACGTGAACTCCTGCTTCCTGCAGCTCGCCACCGGCAAGGTTGACGGCTACATCGTCGACAATTCGACCGGCGCGACCTACAGCTCCCGCCATCCCGACCAGATCAAGATGGAGTTCATCGAAAACGGCGGCCTGCAGTCCGTGCCGAGCGCGATCGCCGTGCGTTACGGCGACACCGAGTTCCGCGACTGGGTCAACGTCTTCCTCGCCGAATTCATCGATGCCGGTTCCTACACGGAGCTTTACGAGAAGAACTACGGCTCCATGCCCGACATCCAGCAGCTGAAGATCGCGCGCGGCGCGTTCTGATGATGTCGAAGGTCCACAAGCACATTGGTGAGGGCGCTGGCGCGCCCTTCCTCTCTGTCAGGAATCTGTCCAAGAGTTTCGGCATCGTCAAAGTGCTGAACGATGTCTCGCTTGATGTGCACAAAGGCGAGGTCGTCGTGCTTCTCGGCCGCAGCGGTTCCGGCAAGAGCACCGTTCTCCGCTGCATCGCAGGCCTTGAACCGATTGATGGCGGTGACATTACACTGCAGGGCATGACCGCCCGAAAGCCATCCGATCTCCACGGACGTGTCGGGTTCGTTTTCCAGCAATTCAACCTGTTTCCACATCTGACCGCCCTTGAGAACGTCGCCCTGGGCCTGAAGTGGGTGAAGAAGATGGAGAGGTCCGCCGCACGGAAACTTGCGGAGGCCGCGCTTGGCGATGTCGGGCTTGGCGAACACCTCAACAAGAAGCCGGCGAACCTTTCCGGCGGGCAGCAACAGCGTGTTGCCATTGCCCGCTCCGTGGTGATGGAACCCCAGGTAATGCTCTTCGACGAGGCGACATCCGCCCTCGACAGGGAACTGGTCGCCGAAGTTCTGGTGGCCATTCGCCGGCTCGCCGAACAAGGGATGACGATGCTTCTGGTCACCCACGAGCTGCACTTCGCCGAAAAGGTCGCCGACCGGATCATCTTCATGCACCAGGGAGAAATCGTCGAGAACGGCCCCACAGATCAGGTTCTGTCCAATCCCGCCAATCCCAACTTCCGGAAGTTTCTGGGAGCCCTCAAGGCGCCCGAAGAAATCGATGAGGACGAGTCATGAACTATAATTTTGACTGGTCCGCCGTCACCAGCAACGCCACCCTGATCCTTGCCGCACTCGGCATGACCTTCAAGGTTTCGATCGTTGCCGAGATTCTGGCTTTGATCCTTGGGCTGATCGTGGCCCTGGCACGCGTGCAGCCGCTTTCGCTGTTTCGCGCACCGGCGATCGCGTTCATCGAGCTGTTCCGGTCCGTGCCGCTGCTTGTGCTGCTGATCTGGATCTACTACGGCCTGCCGATCGTCGCCAATCTCGATATCTCGCCCTTTACCGCCGGCGTCGTCGGCCTGGGCCTGCTTTACGGTGCCAACATCGCCGAGGTCTTTCGTTCCGGCCTGCAGGCGGTCGCGAAGGGGCAACGCGAAGCCGCCATGACGTTGGGCTTCAGCAGATCGAAGACCGCAATCCTGATAACCATTCCGCAAGCGACCCGCATCGTCGCCCCTGCCCTGGCGAACACTTACGTCAGTATGATGAAGGACGCCACGCTCGTCTCGGTGGTGGGGCTGGTCGAAGTCATGCGCATGGCACAGACCGTCGTGGCGGAAACCTTTCGCCCGTTCGAAGTCTACACATTCGTCGCACTCATCTACCTCGTTCTGACGATCGCACTCGGTCGCGTCGTCGACTATCTGGAGTACCGCAACACATGAGTAAAATTGAAGATCGCCTTGCCGAACTCGGCCTCGAGCTTCCGGACTCGGCGCCTATGACGGCGCCTTCCTGCCCGGCGTCATCGTTGGTGAAGTCGTCTACCTTTCCGCGCAGGCATGGTTTGAAGACGGCAAGGCCGTCGTCGCCGGTCCGGTTGGCAGCGATGTCGACATCGAAACCGCCGGCAAGGCCGCCTGCCGATGCACGCTGAACGCGCTTGCCGCCGCAAAAATGCTGCTCGGGTCCCTCGACGACATCGAACAGGTGGTGCGCATGAGCGGCTACGTCTATTCGGCGCCTGGCTTCAACAAGCAGTCGGCCGTCCTGAACGAGGCCTCGAAAATGCTCGTCGACATCTTCGGCGAAAGCGGGCGCCACACGCGCACATCCGTGGGCGTTGCAGGCCTTACCGGCGATGCCTCGGTCCTCATCGAACTCACCATTCAGAAGAAAAGCTGAAGCTGCAAGGCGGCAGTCTCCGCCCGTCTATAACAAGAAAGGTATATACCAATGGCCTATACGCAAGCCGATCGCCATCACTGGCAGATGAACACCATCGTTCGGCCGGCAGCCGACGCTTCCATCGCCGAAGTCGTCGCTGTCTGCGAACTGTGCGGCACAGTCCGTCGCTATGATCTCTCCAAGACCACCGAACAGATGATCATCGGCGGCACCTGCCCGAAGACCTCGCCCGAGCCGGCCTGATACCGCGACCGCGCAGAGCTTTTTGCGTGCACCAGGGAAACCCGCCTGTCCGCGCTAGCGGGCAGGCTTCCGGCGAGACGTCCGGCATTTCGACCGATTGCGGCCTCGCCGCCACATTTCCGCCGTCAACGACTTGCCCTCTTCGGCCTCCCCCTCTATTAACGTTCGTCAATGAACCCCGGACCCGGTGAAAACCCGGGTGGCTCTTCCGGCCGCCGATCCGCCGGACAACCA
Organism: Martelella endophytica; assembly: GCF_000960975.1. Lineage (NCBI taxonomy): Bacteria > Pseudomonadati > Pseudomonadota > Alphaproteobacteria > Hyphomicrobiales > Aurantimonadaceae > Martelella > Martelella endophytica. Next base: position 4,399,379 of record NZ_CP010803.1, read on the forward strand.
GTGAATCCTTTCTTTCATTTCCGAGCTGGCCCGTCCCTCCCACGCGGGCCGGAACAAGGGACCATTGATGACACAATTCTCTCTGACGCAATATCGCCAGGAGTGGTTTGGCAATCCGCGCGCCGATGTGCTTTCCGGCCTCGTGGTTGCCATGGCCCTCATTCCTGAGGCCATCGCCTTCTCGATCATCGCCGGTGTCGACCCCAAGGTCGGGCTGTTCGCCTCGTTCTCGATCGCGGTGATTATTTCCTTCATCGGCGGCAGGCCGGGCATGATCTCGGCAGCGACCGCCGCAACGGCGGTGTTGATGACACCGCTCGTCGCCGATCACGGCCTTGAATATCTGCTGGCCGCCACCGTGCTCGCCGGCGTTATCCAGGTGCTGTTCGGCATCCTCCAGCTCGGCTCGCTGATGCGCTTCGTCTCGCAATCGGTGATGACCGGCTTTGTCAACGCGCTTGCCATCCTGATCTTCATGGCGCAGCTGCCGCAGCTCATCAACGTGCCATGGCTGACCTATCCGCTGATTGCCGTAGCGCTTGCGATCATCTACCTGCTGCCGCGCCTGACCCGTGCCGTGCCCTCCCCGCTTGTCGCCATCATCGTGATTACCGCGATCTCGATGATCTTCGGCTTCGACGTCAATCATGTCGGCGACATGGGCGAGCTGCCGGACAGCTTCCCGAGCTTTCACCTGCCGGCCGTGCCGTTCACGATCGATACGCTGCTGATCATCCTGCCCTATTCGCTGGCGGTTGCGGTAGTCGGCCTGATGGAAAGCCTGATGACGGCGCAGCTGATCGATGATCTCACCGATACCCGCTCCAACAAGAACCAGGAATGCGTCGGCCAGGGCGTCGCCAATTTCGCCACGGGCTTCATCGGCGCCATGGCCGGTTGCGCAATGATCGGCCAGTCGATGATCAACGTGAAGTCCGGCGGCCGCGGGCGGCTTTCGACCTTTGTCGCCGGCGTGGTGCTGCTGATCCTCGTGGTCGTGCTCGACCGCTGGGTCAGCCAGATTCCGATGCCGGCATTGGTCGCCGTGATGATCATGGTTTCGATCGGTACCTTCTCCTGGTCGTCGCTGAAGAACCTCAAAAGCCATCCGCGCTCGTCCTCCACTGTCATGCTGGCGGTGGTGGCCGTGGTCGTCGCGACCCATAATCTCGCAATCGGCGTGCTCACCGGCGTGCTGCTCTCCGGCATCTTCTTTGCCTGGAAGATCTCGCAGTTCTTCCGCGTTCGTTCCGATGTGTCGGACGACGGCATGACCCGTACCTATCATGTCGAGGGGCAGCTGTTCTTCGCCTCCGTCGAGCGCTTCAATGCCGCCTTCGATTTCCGCGAAGCGCCGGAACGGGTCGTCATTGATGTGTCGCGCGCCCATATCTGGGACATTTCCAGTGTTGCGGCACTCGACATGGTCGTGATGAAATTCCGCCGCGAAGGCGCCGAGGTCGAGATCGTCGGCATGAACGAGGCCTCGGCCACCATCGTCGACCGGCTGAGCGTGCAGGACGATTCGCTTGACGCCGTGATGAAGCACTAGGGAGAAGCCAGATGACTAAACTCACCGCATTCATCGACGGCTCGGCCTATGCCGAAAGCGTCTGCGACCATACGGCCTGGATGGCGAAGCAGCTTTCCGCCTCCGTCGAGCTTGTGCATGTGCTTGGCCGCCGTCACGATAGCCAGGCGCCGGCCAATCTTTCCGGTGCGATCGGGCTCGGCGCTCGCTCCGCGCTGATGGAAGAGCTTGCCGAGGCCGACGCCCAGAATGCCCGCCTCGCCCACAAGCGCGGCCGGCTGCTGCTGGAAAGCGCGGCCGAGCGGCTGCGCGCCGATGGCGTCACCGATGTGGCTATGAAGCTGATGAACGGCGATTTCGTCCAGGCCGTCGAGGCGATCGGCGAGGACAGCCGCGCACTTATCATCGGCAAGCGCGGCGAAGGCGCGGATTTCGCCTCCGGTCACCTCGGCTCCAACCTCGAGCGCGCGGTGCGCGCCGCCCGTCGGCCGGTGTTCGTCGCTGCCCGCGCCTTCAGCCCGATCGAGAAGGTGCTGATCGCCTATGATGGCGGCGCGAGCGCCGAGAAGGCGGTGGAAACCGTGGCGGAAAGCCGGGTGCTGGCCGGAACCGAAGTGACGGTTCTGGCGGTAGCCAAGGAAGGCGATGCGCTGGCCGCAAAGGCCGCGGCGGCCGTCAACCGGCTTGAAGCAAGCGCGGTCACGCCGAAACTCGTCATCCGTGCCGGCCATGCCGAAGCAGTGATCGAAGAGGTCGCGGCGCAGGAAGGAACGGACCTTCTGGTAATGGGCGCCTACGGCCATTCGCGCATCCGCACGCTGGTCATCGGCTCGACCACGACGGCCGTTCTGACCGCCTGCAAGATCCCGGTTCTGCTGGTGCGTTAGCAGCCGCCATTTTCTTCCGCCGGCGTTCTCGCCGGCGGGACTTTTTCTGGTAGAGCCTCGACATGCAGAAACCTGCCAGCTATCTTTAACCATCTGAAAAATTTAAAATTTTTATACCGACCCGGGGATTGCCCCCTCCCCCGGGCGTCGGTAAGCCGCATTGACCTTTCGCGCCGTATCACCTGTATCAAACGGCAGGCATCCGAAACCGGATTCCGCTTCAGAAGGAGGCACCCCCATGATCACCAGAACCTTCGGCCGCAAGCTCGCGGCTGCTCTTATGGCCTCGGCCATGCTCGCCGCACCGGCCGCCGAGGCTTGCACCGGCATAACGCTGACGGCCGCGGACGGCTCGGTCGTGCGTGCGCGCACGATGGAATTCGGCGTCGATCTCCAGTCCGATGTCATCGTCTCGCCACGCAATTACGAGCGCACCGGTGAGACGCCGGATCAGAAGCCGGGCCTCAGCTGGAAGGCGAAATATGCAAGCGTCGGCACCAATGGCGCTGGCCTTCCGGTCATCGTTGACGGTCTCAACGAAAAGGGCCTTTCCGTCGGGATCTTCTATTTCGACCAGTCTGCGCAATTCCAGCCCTATGACGCCGCAGATCCGTCCAAGACCATCGCGCCGTGGCAGCTCGGCTCCTACATCCTCGACAATTTTGCAGGCGTTGAGGAAGTCAAGGCGGCACTTCCCGATATCAACGTCGCACCTGTGGTCCTGGAGCAGTTCAAGATCGTCCTGCCCGTGCACTACATCGTCACCGAGGAGTCGGGAAAGAGCATCGTCATCGAGTATGTTGATGGCAAACTTTCCGTTCAGGACAACCCGCTCGGCGTGATCACAAACAATCCGCCCTTTGACTGGCACATGACGAACCTGAAGAACTACGTGAACCTCGACTACGCCAATGTCGAACCGAAGAAACTCGGCGACCTCACTATCTCCGGCTTTGGTCAGGGCACGGGAATGCTGGGGGCTCCGGGCGACTTCACCTCACCGTCACGCTTCGTGCGGGCGGCGTTCTTCCAGACGGGCGTCGCACAAGGCAAGACCAGCGATGACGCGATCTTCGAGGCCTTCCACATTCTCAACAATTTCGACATCCCGAAGGGTTCGGTGCGCGAAATGGGCTCGGATGGCCAGTACACACCCGACTACACCCAGTGGACGTCTGCCGACGACCTGTCTCAGAAACGGTTCTACTTCCGCACCTACGACAACAGCACGATCCGCTTCGTTGATCTGCTGAAGCAGGACCTCGACGCCAAGGATATCAAGACCATCAAGATGGATGGTTACGAGACCGCCGAAGAAGTCGGCAACTGACTTTCGGTCATTGAAAACAAAAACCCCTCCGCAACAGACGTTGCGGAGGGGTTCGTCATTGGTGCGAACCGGTAAAGCGCTTAGATGGCGCTGAGGTTCTCAGCGGCGCTCTTGCCGGTGCGGCGGTCGGCGACGACTTCGAAGTTGACCTTCTGGCCTTCAGCCAGGGAGGTCATGCCGGCGCGCTGTACAGCAGAGATGTGGACGAAAACGTCCTTGCTGCCGTCTTCCGGCTCGATGAAGCCATAGCCCTTGGTGGTGTTGAAGAATTTTACGGTTCCAACGCTCATGACGATTTCCTTTCAAATCGTTAGGCTCAAATTCACATGATGCAACTCATGCAGTGTCGTCGATTTTGATAGGAAGGTCGTTTCCGGCGTTTGGTCCGGACGTAACTCGGCAACAAATTCGATAGCGTCGCGTTTACGCGACAATTTTGACCGGAGCAAGACACTAATTTTTTAATTCGCTGCACGCGGGACGGGCACGCACCCCCTGCGGCGCAAAGAAAAACCCTCTGCCCGCGACAGCGGACAGAGGGCGTTTGGGAGGTGTTGCGATGCGTTTTCGCGGGTCATCGCCGCCGCATCATCGGGCCGTTTCGGCCCCTGTCCTGATACCCGTTCAGCGGGTGGCCTTGCGGGCAACACGGCGAATGTCTTCGCGATTGATGCCGAGGTCGGACAGTTCGCGTGCGTTCATGCGGTTCAGTTCGCTGACCGTCTGACGATACTTCATCCAGTTGCTGAAGTTGCGTGCCATATCCATTGTCCTGTCTCCCTTCCTTCAGAAGGTTTGAGCACCGCGGCCCTTCCGCAGCGCTTTCGTCGTCTTGACAATGAGAGATATAGCCCGACCGAAGGCCGTGAGGCAGGTGGGCAGAAGCAAAGTTCCCATGCACTCAATGCAAGGCTTTGCAAAAGGCGGGAAAATCTGCCTGCCAGGAAGGCAAACAGGCAAAAAAATAACGCTCACCGGGGGAGGAGGATCCGGTGAGCGTCATTTGGGTGGTCAGCGAAGGGAGGAGGAGGAGTATCGCTGACCTATCGAAGGGCATTGGGAGGAGGAGGAGAATGCCACTCCGAATTTGGTAATTCTATCAGTCTGGACCTTAGAAGGCCGCCCGGCGGGCAACGCGGCGGATATCCTCGCGGCTGATGCCAAGGTCGGCGAGTTCGCGCGTCGACATGCGGTCGAGTTCTTCAACGGTGCGGCGGAACTTCATCCAGTTCGAAAAGGTGCGGGCCATGCTCATCGGTCTATCTCTTTCTTGAGCCATTGCGGCGCCTCGTTTGAGGTACGCTCGTCAATCTCTGTTGTCCGGGATATAATCGATTGATTGTTGTCGAGGCAGCCCCTTTTCAGCATTGCCCCTATGCGCGGAATGCAAGGCTTGACGACTGTCGGCCTGTGCTGGTGCTTAGGTTGCTGTTTGGAAGCAAATGGTGTCCCTGTTCGCCTGAATCCTCAGGTGCAAAATGGCTGGTCGATTTGCGGCAAACGGAAAATTACGATGAGAAGAAAATGGTGCTGCTAGAGAGATTTGAACTCTCGGCCTCTCCCTTACCAAGGGAGTGCTCTACCCCTGAGCTATAGCAGCCCGACTTCGACGGTGCGAAGCGTGTCCGGCACCTCTTCGGTGCAGGCAAGCGGCCTATTGCCATAGCTCCGCTTCGAGTGCAAGACGCTAATTCGAATTCTTTTTCCTGTCCCCGCTTTTGGCGGACAGGCGAGCGGGAGTGGCGCCATGGCGGGCGAAGGCAACAAGCAAGGCAAGAGCAACACCAGGGCGGCGGAAGAGCGCCGCGCGCGTGCCGCCGAGCAGCTGCGCGAAAACCTGATGCGCCGCAAGCAGCAATCGCGTGCCCGCCGCAAGGGCGATGCCGACGAGACCAGTGGCCTTCCGGCATCACGGCCGAAGCCTCGTGACTGAGACGGCCGGCAGTTCGTCAGCGCCTTCTTCGGAGGCCATGCCGCCGCCACTTTTGACTGGTTTGACCGTCGGCACGCAACGACTTGTCAACCATTGCCATTGATGATGGCTGGCTAATCGTCTAGAGCGACGCGCCAGAGCTTCAAGGAGAGGCCGGGGCTCCCCCCGGATAGTTTTACGGATGGATAAAATCAGAGTCGTCGGTGGCAACCCACTCAAGGGTGTCATTCCCATTTCCGGCGCCAAGAACGCGGCACTGCCGCTGATGATCGCATCATTGCTGACCAGCGACACGCTGACGCTCGAAAACGTGCCGCATCTGGCCGACGTCGAGCTTCTTCTGCGCATTCTCGGCAATCACGGTGTCGATTTTTCGGTCAACGGCCGCCGCGAGCGCCAGGACGAGGCCTATTCGCGCACGATCCATTTCACCTGCCGCACGATCGTCGATACGACGGCCTCCTACGACCTGGTGCGCAAGATGCGCGCCTCGTTCTGGGTCATCGGCCCGCTTCTGGCGCGCGAGGGCGTTGCGCGGGTGTCGCTGCCGGGCGGTTGCGCCATCGGCACGCGTCCGGTCGATCTTTTCATCGATGGGCTGGCAGCGCTCGGCGCCGAGATCGATATCGACCAGGGCTATGTCGAGGCCAAGGCACCAAAGGGCGGCCTCATCGGCGCCCGCTATGTCTTCCCCAAGGTGTCCGTCGGCGCCACCCACACACTGATGATGGCGGCAACGCTTGCCCGCGGCACCACCGTGCTCGAGAATGCCGCGCGCGAGCCGGAAGTCGTCGATCTCGCCAACTGCCTGAAGGCCATGGGCGCGAAGATCGAGGGCGCCGGCACATCGACCATCACGATCGAGGGCGTGACCTCGCTTTCCGGCGCCCGCCACAGCGTGCTCCCGGACCGCATCGAGACCGGCACCTATGCCATGGCCGTTGCCATGACCGGCGGCGACGTGACGCTGCAAAACACGAACGAGGCCCTGCTTGCGAGCGCGATCGAAGCGCTGCGTGCGGCCGGGGCTGAAATCACCACCACCGAATCCGGCCTTCATATCGTCGGCCATGGCGACGACATCCGCCCCGTCGATATCACGACGGCCCCCTTCCCCGGCTTCCCGACCGACCTGCAGGCGCAGTTCATGGGGCTGATGACCCGCGCCAAGGGTGTGTCCCACATCACCGAGACGATCTTCGAGAACCGTTTCATGCATGTGCAGGAGCTCGCCCGGTTCGGGGCGAGGATCGCGCTTTCCGGCCAGACCGCGACGATCACCGGCACGCAGGAACTGCACGGCGCCCCGGTGATGGCAACGGATCTGCGCGCCTCCGTGTCGCTCGTCATTGCCGGCCTTGCCGCCAAGGGCGAGACCACGGTCGGCCGCGTCTATCATCTCGATCGCGGCTTCGAGCGGCTTGAGGAAAAGCTCACCCGCTGCGGCGCCGAAATCGAGCGTATCGCCGAATAGGACGATTTTCCTGCCGATATCCGGCAAATGCAGTCCCGGCGGCGGTTGCGCTATGGCGCCCTTCGGCTTATCTCGAAGGGCAACGCCAACCCGCCGGGAATGAAAATCATGCCGACCGAACCACTGAAGCTCATGGCGCTCGAAGAAGAGGACCTCGCCACCATCTCGGCCCTGATGCAGGATGCCGTGTTCGTGGCGAAGGACCTGACCTTCTCGAAGCCTGCCGGGCGTCTCGAGCTGCAGTGCAACCGCTTCGTCTGGGAGGAAAAGCGCGGCTTCTTCCGCAAGCCCGCCCGCCGCAGGGCGGTGCTGGTGTGCAAGCGGGTGAGCGCGGTTCGCAGCATCGACTTCACGCCCGGCGCCGATGATGCCGTGGCCAATCTTCTTGCCATCCAGTTTGAAAAGACGGGCGACGGGCCGGAAGGTTCGCTGGTGTTCACGCTTTCCGGCGGCGGCGAGATCGTGGCCGATGCCGAATGCATCGAGGTCCTGCTCTCCGACCTCACGACCGACTGGGAAGCACGCGGCACGCCGCACCATCCCCGCTGAACGAACCGGAACAACAACAAGACCTATCGCAATACTCGTGAGGCAAACATGGCACTCTGGCTCGATGCGGCGGATGCGGATTTCGAAAGCGCGTTCAAGGAACTGATCTCGATGAAACGCGAAGTGTCGACCGATGTCGGCACAGTCGTTGACGGTATCATCGCCGATGTGCGCAAGAACGGCGACGCGGCGCTCGCCGCCTATTCCGCCCGTTTCGACAGCGTCGATTTCTCCAATCCGGCAACGCCGATGCGCATCGGCGAGGATGCCATCGAGGCGGCCGTCGCAGAGGTTGATCCAAAGGTGATCGCAGCGCTGACGCTCGCCGAAAAGCGCATCCGCAGCCACCATGCCCGGCAGTTGCCGCCGGACGATTTCTACGAAGACGAGATCGGCGTCGGCCTTGGCCACCGCTGGACGGCGGTTGAAGCCGTCGGGCTTTACGTTCCGGGCGGCACGGCGAGCTATCCGAGCTCGGTGCTGATGAACGCCGTGCCCGCGAAGGTCGCCGGCGTGGAGCGCATCGTCATGGTCGTCCCGGCGATGAAGGGCGCGGTCAATCCGGCTGTGCTGGCCGCAGCAAAGATCGCCGGCATCACGGAAATCTACCGCATCGGCGGCGCCCAGGCCGTGGCGGCGCTTGCCTATGGCACAGAAACCATCGCGCCGGTCGCCAAGATCGTCGGCCCCGGCAATGCCTATGTCGCCGCCGCCAAGCGCGCAGTCTTCGGTATTGTCGGCATCGACATGATTGCCGGGCCTTCCGAAGTGCTGGTGATCGCTGACGGCGACAACAATCCGGACTGGATTGCCGCCGACCTTCTGGCGCAGGCCGAACACGATGAAGCCGCCCAGGCGATCCTGATCACCACCGATGCGGCGCTCGGCGAGGCCGTTGACCAGGCCGTCGAGCGTCAGTTGAAGACCTTGCCCCGGAGCAATATCGCCGGCGCCAGCTGGCGCGATTTCGGCGCCATCATCACCGTGCCGGACCTCGATGCCGCCATGCCGCTTGCCAACCGCATCGCGCCGGAGCATCTGGAACTTGCCGTCGCAGATCCCGATGCGCTGATCCCCAAGGTCCGCAATGCCGGTGCGATCTTTGCCGGACACTATACGCCCGAGGCGATCGGCGATTATGTCGGCGGCTCGAACCACGTGCTGCCGACGGCCCGTTCGGCGCGGTTCTCCTCCGGCCTTTCGGTGCTCGATTTCGTCAAGCGCACCTCCATCCTTCGTCTGGGTCCGGAGCAGCTGAATAAGCTTGCGCCTTCCGCAATTGAGCTTGCAGAATGCGAGGGGCTGGGCGCACACGCGAAATCGGTCGCGATTCGCCTCAATTCCAAGGGATAGTGATGGCCAAGGGCGATTTCAGGCTGAGCGATGTTGTTCTCGACGAGAGCATCGGCCGCGCCTCGCCCGATGTCGAACATGAGCGCGCCGTCGCCATTTTCGACCTGCTCGAGGAGAATGTGTTCGAGCCCGTCGGCCACGACGGCGGGCCTTACAAGCTGACGCTGTCGATCGCCGAAAAGCGCCTTGTTTTCGACATCAGCCTCGAGAATGGCGACAAGGTGGCGACCCACCTTCTGTCGCTGACGCCGTTCCGTCGAATCGTGAAGGACTATTTCATGATCTGCGAGAGCTACTACGAAGCGATCAAGACCGCCTCGCCGAACCGGATCGAGGCGATCGACATGGGCCGCCGCGGCGTCCACAACGAGGGATCGCAGACGCTGCAGGACCGGCTGAAGGGCAAGATCGAAATGGACTTCAACACCGCACGCCGGCTTTTCACCCTGTTCTGCGTGCTTTACTGGCGCGGATAGGCCACCAAAAACCAAAGACGAACAAAAAATGGCGAGGGCAGCAAACAAGGTTCACAAACGATGAACTATTGTGTAGGTTCCGCCGCAAATCCTCCGCAGCGCCTGACGCGGCAAGCGCGCGCTGCGCCGAATTGAAACAACACCGCCTGATCCGCTCCCTGCGTATGAGGGATTGCGGATCGTGGCGTTTTGGGGTCCGCCCCATGCACGAAAGAAACGACATAGATGGCTAAAGAAGAAGTACTTGAGTTTCCGGGCGTCGTCGTCGAGCTGCTGCCGAACGCGACCTTCCGGGTCAAGCTCGAAAACGAGCACGAGATCATTGCCCACACTGCAGGCCGCATGCGCAAGAACCGCATCCGCGTGCTCGCCGGCGACAAGGTTCTCGTCGAAATGACACCCTACGACCTGACCAAGGGCCGTATCACCTACCGCTTCCGGTAAGTCATATCCGGGCGTAGCACCGTGGCGAAGACCAAGCTCATCCTGGCGTCCGCATCGCCCCGGCGTGTCGACCTCCTGGCCCAGATCGGCATCGTGCCCGACAGGATCGCGCCTGCCGACATCGACGAAACGCCGCTTGCCGGCGAAACGCCGCGTTTGCTTGCGGGCAGGCTCGCAAGCCGGAAGGCCGAGAAGGCAGCCGAAATCGTCGCAGGTGATGCCGACTGGCAGGGCGCTCTGGTGCTCGCCGCCGACACCGTCGTGGCTGTCGGCCGCCGTATTCTGCCGAAAGCGGAGACCGAGGACGAGGCCCGCACCTGCCTGCGGCTTCTTTCCGGGCGCGGACACCGCGTCTACACCGGCGTGGCCGTGATCACGGCCGGAAGCCCCGGCAACAGTCTGCGCGTCGTCGAGACGCGGGTTTCGTTCAAACCTCTTTCGAAGCTCGACGAGGATGCCTATATCGCGTCGCAGGAATGGCACGGAAAGGCCGGCGCCTATGGCGTGCAAGGTCTGGCTGCTGCCTTCGTGACCCGGATCATCGGCTCCTATCCCGCCGTTGTCGGCCTGCCGCTCTACGAGACGGCATCCCTGCTTGCCGGCCGTGGCTATGCGGTCGCCGAAGGATGGAGGAAAGAATGAACAGTAAAGCCAGCGTCGAACCCCTGCGCAAGCCTCGCCAGTGCCCCGAATGCGGCCGTCCCTCCAGCCGCGACACCTATCCCTTCTGCAGCGCCCGCTGCCGCGAACTGGATCTGTCGCGCTGGCTGACCGGCAGCTACGCCATCCCCGTTGCCGAGGATGAATCAAAGGCTGGCGGCGACGAAGGCGACAACGGCTAGCCAAGCCTTGGCCGTTTGATGCCCGGCGAACCAGTCGGGCAACGCCACGCCCAATGCCGGCGGGTTCCGACGCCAACCCTCCTCCTCTCATCTGCCCTGATTTTGCGGTTGTTCTGATTTATCTGTAAGTCTATAGACTGATACAACCTATGTTAGCTGTAACGTATAGATTATAACCTTGACCTGCAGGGTAAAACCGGATGTCGACCAACCTCCAGCGCCTTGGCTCTCAATGCCTGCGCGATGCGGTCTGGGCCCCCGAGAGCGGCTCACAGTCTGGCCCGGAAGGCCTGAACGAACTTGCATTGCTGGTGCGCAACTTCAGCCGCGACGCGATCACCTGCGGGCTCGCTGCGGCCGACTTCGTGCGGTCTCATTCCGAAGTCAGCGGCGCCCAGGCGGCGGAAGTCATCATGGACGTGATTGTCGATGAGCCGGGCAAGGCCATGGCGGCGCTGGCCTCGCAACTGAGGGCCGGTGAACGCGTCGCGGCATTGATGACGGCGCTTAACAGCGTCGCACCTCACCATGCTGCCGAGCTTGCCGAGAGCGTGTGGCGCGCCTCATCACCGCAAGCCCAGGCGGCGATGCGCGACGACATCGTTCTCGCGGCGACCGAAGTTCTGGAGACGGATGCCCTTGCAGCCGTGCTCGAGCGCTTCGTCCTCGTTTCCCGTCCGGTTGAGACGCCTCCGCACGCCTCGTTTCCAGGCGAGCAGCAGAGCTTCAGATCGCCCCTGCTGGATGAGAATGCGAAGGACGATGTCGGGCCCGACGCATCAGCTCGGCGTCCCTCTGCGGCGCCGCCCCGGCGCGCCAACTGGGCGTTGTTACTGACGCTTGCCGGCAGCGCCGCCTTCTTCATGACGGCCGGCCTCGTGCTTCTCGCCGTGGCATTCTAACGCGCCGGAGCCTCAGCCGGCCGGCGAGACGGAATATTGCTGCCAGGCGCCGCCCGGCGCGGTCGCGGCGTTGAGCGCGTCGATATTCTGGCGCGCCTGTTCCGGCGTCACCCCGGTCATCGCAACACGCTGTGCCTCTTCGCGCTTACCCTGCAGGGCCAGCACGAGCGCAAGGTTGACGCGGACATCGGGGCTGGCGTTCCTTTGGGCGACCGCCTGCCGCAGATAGTTCTCGGCCTGTGCCAGATCGTGGGTCAGCACATATGAGGTCGCCATGTTGGAGAGCACCTCCGGGTTGTCGCGCGACAGCGTCAGTGCCTGCCGGTAGCGCATCCGCGCCTCGATCGGCTTGCCAAGCTGATCCAGCACCAGGCCTTCCTGAGAATAGGCCTGCCAGTCGTTGGGCAACAGCCTTTCCGCCGTGCGCGCGGAGCGCAGGGCATCGGGATAGTAGCCGAGCGCTGCCTCGGCCTCGGAAAGCCTCAGCTGCGCCTCGCCGGAGCTCGGATTGTTGTCTGCAACCTGCTTCATCACCTCATAGGCGCGGTCATAGCGCCCATAGGCCGTGAGGAATTCCGCATAGGTCACCCCGGTCGTCACATCGCGCGGATCGCGCTGCCAGCGACTTTCGAGCCGCTGGCTCAGCACGGCCCGTTCCGATTGCGGCATCGCCGCGATCTGCTCCGCCGTCATGCCGGCGATCCGGTCGACGGAACTGCCGCGTGTGCTGGCGCAGCCCGCCAGGATGAGGCCCGCAAGCGCGAGCGTGGCGGCAGCTTTTCCACCAAAGCCGTGAAGATGAGCCATTTTCCGTGAACTCCGTCTGTTCTGATCGTCGCGTTCGGCGTATGGAATCACACGCGGATGTGTTGAGAGCTTACAGGAAGTTTCGTGGCGCAAAAGTGTGCCGCAGGAAAGACAGAGACGATGCCGATTTTCAAATTGACCGACTCCCCCTCCCCCTTTGCCCCCTCAGATGCCGAAACCCGCCCACTTTACGCGGTGAGCGAGGCCGATTTCGAAAGGCCGGATCTCGTCCCGGATGGCTTCCGCGCTTTTGCCCTGTCCTCGGGCTTCAAGGCCCGCGAGGGCGAAGTCGTTCTCTGTCCGGGCAGCGACGGCAAGCTTGCCGGCGCCCTTTTCGGTCTTGGCAACGGTGCCAATCCCTTCGCCGCCGGACGGCTGTCGAAGCGGCTGCCTGCCGGCGACTGGCATTTCGCCCACTTTTCCGGCGACAAGGCCGCAGCCCTCCTCGCCTTCGCCACCGGCAACTATCGCTTTGACCGCTACCTGAAGCCGGCGGCGACCAAAGTGCGGGTCGCAATTCCCGAAGACTGCGACGCCGCGGCGATCGAACGCGGCTACGGCGCCGTCGCACTTGCTCGCGATCTGATCAACACGCCGACCAACGACATGCAGCCGGACCATCTGGAACAGGCATTCGAAAGCCTCGCCAATCACTATGGCGCCCACTTCAAGGCCATCCGTGGCGATGAGCTGCTGAAGGCCGGCTTCCCGCTGGTTCATGCCGTCGGACGCGCCGGTGAAAAGGCCCCGCGGCTGATGGAGATGCACTGGGGCCGCAAGGGCGCCCGCGCCGTCACCCTTGTCGGCAAGGGCGTCTGCTTCGATACCGGCGGCCTCGACCTGAAGCCGGCGGCAGGCATGCTCTTGATGAAGAAGGACATGGGCGGCGCGGCGAATGTCATGGCGCTTGCGATGATGATCATGGATGCCGGGCTGGACATCGACCTGCGCGTCATCGTGCCGAGCGTCGAGAATTCGGTGGCCGGCAACGCCTTCCGACCCGGCGACATCTACCGTTCGCGCAAGGGCCTGACGGTCCAGATCGACAATACCGACGCCGAGGGCCGCCTCATCCTCGCCGATGCGCTGACCTATGCGGACGAAGACCTGCCGGACCTGATCATCGACATGGCGACGCTGACGGGTGCGGCCCGTGTCGCGCTCGGCCCCGACATGGCGCCGTTCTTCACCACCAGCGATGCCTTTGCCGACGCGCTCTATCAGGAGGGCGAGCGGGTTCTCGATCCCGTCTGGCGGCTGCCGCTCTTTGCCGGCTATGACGCCAAGCTGAAGACCGGGATCGCCGACCTGACCAACGCGCCCGCCGGCGGCATGGCAGGCTCGATCACAGCAGCGCTGTTCCTGAAGCGCTTCGTCACCCGCGCCAGGAACTGGGCCCATTTCGATATCTACGGCCATGCGCCGTCCGACCGCGACTTCGGCCCGGCAGGCGGCGAAGCGCAGGCAATCCGCGCGATTTTCGAGACGCTTGCGAAAGGATAAAGATGGAACTCGACCGCCGGCTTCATGCCTTCCGTCCCGATCTCGCCGATCAACGCCTTTCCGGCCTCGTCAAGGCCGAACGTTTTGCGGAGCCGATTGCCGGACAGGTAATTGTTCCGGTCGCGCCGCTCAGGGGCAAGCCGCTACCTGCAGCCGGCGTCGAAACCCAGCTCCTGTTCGGCGAGGCTGTCGACATCTTCGAGCGCAGGGATGGCTGGGCCTGGGTGCAGTCGCGCTTCGATTGCTATGTCGGCTATCTGCCGGAAGAGATGATCGCCGAAGGCGAGCCGGCCGCGACCCACATCATCGCGGCGCCACGCACCTTCCTCTATCCCGAGGCTGAGCTGAAGATGAGCCCGGTCTGTGCGCTCTCCATGGGCACCCGCCTCGCTTTCACCGACGAGGCGGAGACGCGCGGGACCCGCTATCTGGTCTCGGCCGATGGCACCGCCGTCTTTGCCGACCACTGTTTTCCGATCGGCCGCCCATTCGAGCGCGATCCGGTCAAGACGGCGCTGCGCTTTCTCGAAACGCCCTATCTCTGGGGCGGCCGCTCAGGCTTCGGTGTCGACTGCTCAGGCCTGGTGCAGCTGGCGATGCTGATGGCGGGACGCTCCGTGCCACGCGATTCCGACATGCAGGAACTGATGGACGGCGAGCCGGTCAACCGCCGTAGCCTGAAGCGCGGCGACCTGGTGTTCTGGAAGGGCCATGTCGGCATCATGGAAGACGAGAAGACCCTCATCCACGCCAATGGCGCCACCATGCGCGTCACCCGCGAAAACCTCGACCACGCCATCACCCGGATCGCGCCCTTTTATGGCAATCCGACATCGTATCTGAGGCCTGCAAAGCTGGGATGAGCGCGTGCGCGCCGCGCCTGTGAGCGGGAAATAAGATAGCAAAACGCCGCCCGAAAGGAGCGGCGTCATACTGCTGACAACCCCTGATGGCGTATGTTGCTTCCGCCGCCGACCTTCCCACAGGGGTCATGCTCGGACTCGATCCGAGCATCCAGGCGGATTAACGCATTGAATTGTCGAAGACGTATTGTGAGCCCTTGCCACACTGCCTGGATCCTCGGGTCAAGCCCGAGGATGACGCCGAGTTTGAGGAAAGGTTTGTCAACAAACAAACGCCGCCCCCGAAGGAGCGGCGTCTTTTCGTCAGAGGGTCGGTGTGCGCGGCTACTTGCGTGCAGCGAGCGGCACGACCGAGCTCTTTTCTTCGGCCTCACGGACCACGCCTTCCTGGTATGCCCGGCCATAATAGGTATCGAGCAGGACCTGGCGGATTTCCGAGATCAGCGGATAGCGCGGGTTAGCGCCGGTGCACTGGTCGTCGAAGGCCTTTTCGGCAACCGCGTCGAGGTGGTCGAGGAAGTCGGCTTCGCCGACACCCGCAGCCTGGATCGATTCGGGGATATCGCAGGCCTTGTTGAGGCTTTCGATCCACTTGACTAGGTTTTCGACCGACTCTTCGTCACTCTTGCCGCCAAGGTCCAGATGGCGGGCGATTTCAGCATAGCGGCACAGCGCCTTCGGCCGGTCATACTGGCTGAAGGTGGCCTGCTTGGTCGGATTGTCGACCGCGTTGTAGCGGACCACATTGGCCAAAAGCAGGGCATTCGACAGACCGTGCGGCAGGTGGAACTGCGCGCCGATCTTGTGCGCCATCGAGTGGCAAACGCCGAGGAAGGCGTTGGCGAAGGCGATGCCGGCAATCGTTGCCGCGTTGTGAACCTGCTCGCGGGCCTTGGGATCGGCAGCGCCGTTCTTGTAGGCCGAGGGCAGATATTGCTTCAAGAGCTTCAGGGCCTGCAGCGCCTGACCATCCGAATATTCATTCGCCATGATCGAGACATAGGCTTCGAGCGCGTGGGTCACGGCATCGATACCACCGTGGGCCGTCAGCGACTTCGGCATGTTCATGACGAGGTCGGCATCAACGATGGCCATGGTCGGCGTCAGTTCGTAGTCGGCGATCGGATACTTCACGCCGGTCTTCTCGTCGGTGACGACAGCGAACGGGGTGACTTCCGAACCGGTACCCGACGTGGTCGGCACGGCGACGAACTTGGCCTTAACGCCGAGCTTCGGGAAGTGGTAGATGCGCTTGCGGATATCCATGAAGCGCAGTGCCAGATCGGCGAACTCGACTTCCGGATGCTCGTACATCACCCACATGATCTTGGCCGCGTCCATCGGCGAACCGCCACCCTGTGCCAGGATGATATCCGGCTCGAACGAGCGAGCCAGTTCCCAGCCCTTGCGGACAACGGCGAGCGTCGGGTCAGCCTGAACGTCGAAGAAGGTTTCGACCTCCATGCCGAGGCCCTTCAGCACGCGAACCGTGTCGTTCACATAGCCGTTTTCGAACAGGAACCGGTCGGTGACGATCAGGCAGCGCTTGTGGCCCTTCAGTTCTTCCAGCGCGAAGGGAAGCGATCCGCGACGGAAATAGATCGACGGGGGAAGCTTGTGCCACAGCATGTTTTCAGCCCTCTTGGCGACTGTCTTCTTGTTGATGAGGTGCTGCGGACCGACATTCTCCGAGATCGAGTTGCCGCCCCACGAACCGCAACCAAGCGTCAGCGACGGCGCCAGGCGGAAGTTGTAGAGGTCGCCGATACCGCCCTGCGATGCCGGCGTGTTGACGAGAACGCGGGCCGTCTTCATCCGTTCGCCGAAGGCATTGACGCGTTCGGGCTGCAGGTCCTGATCGGTGTAGAGAACCGAGGTGTGACCGATGCCGCCAAGCGCCACCAGATCAGCCGCGATGCGGGTGGCCTGGTCGAAGTTCTTGGCGCGGTACATCGCCAAAGTCGGCGACAGCTTTTCGTGGGCGAAAACTTCTTCTTCCGACACATCCTCGACTTCGGCGATCAGCACCTTGGTGCGCGGCGGCACGGTGATGCCGGCCATGGCCGCGATCTTTTCGGCCGACTGACCGACGATTTCGGCGTTCAGCGTGCCCTTCTTGTTCATGATGATGTCACGAACGGCACCGGCCTCGTTGCCCGAAAGCACGTAGCCACCATGGCTGATGAAGCGTTCACGAACCTTGTCGTAAACCTTGTCGACCGCGATGACCGACTGTTCCGAAGCGCAGATCACGCCGTTGTCGAAGGTCTTCGACATCAGGATCGAGGCAACGGCGCGCTTGATGTCGGCAAACTCGTCGATGACGGCCGGCGTATTGCCGGCGCCAACGCCGATGGCCGGCTTGCCCGACGAATAGGCTGCCTTCACCATGCCGGGGCCGCCGGTAGCGAGGATCAGGTTGATGTCGGGATGATGCATCAGTGCATTCGACAGTTCAACCGTCGGCTCATCGATCCAGCCGATGATGTCCTTCGGCGCGCCGGCCTTGACGGCGGCTTCCAGCACAACACGGGCAGCCTCGCAGGTCGAGCGCTTGGCGCGCGGGTGCGGCGAGAAGATCACGCCGTTCCGGGTCTTCAGGCTGATGAGAGCCTTGAAGATTGCCGTCGAGGTCGGGTTGGTGGTGGGCACGATGGCGCAAATCAGGCCAACGGGCTCGGCGACGGTGAAGATGCCGTATTCGGGCTCTTCCGAAAGCACGCCGCAGGTCTTTTCGTCCTTGTACTTGTTGTAGATGTATTCCGAGGCAAAGTGGTTCTTGACCACCTTGTCCTCCATCACGCCCATGCCCGTCTCTTCAAATGCCATACGGGCGAGCGGGATGCGGGCGTCGGCGGCAGCGAGCGCCGCTGAACGGAAAATGAAATCAACCTGTTCTTGGGTGTAGGTCGCAAACTTCTGCTGCGCTGCCTTCGTCCGGGCAACGAGCTGGTCAAGTTCGGTCGTGCTGATGGCCGGCATGGGACTCTCCTGCGCTTGTCCGGCCTCTTCTCAGACCGGCGGTTCAAACAAACTGGCGGATGGCCGTCTTGGGTCCGACCGCACCATATCCCGCTCTCCGAGGCCTTGTCATCCGTAAGCCGGATTTGAACCTTTTTAATAGATCGAGCAAGGAAGGCGCCTTTTCGCCGTGACCATCACTAGGGGCATTTAAATCGGTTTGTATTGATCGGAATCAAACGGTCCTGCCATTTGCGGAATTTCTTTCTGTCAATTCCGCGAGACCTGCCCAACCGACCCGCATTTGTCCCGGAAACGCGTCCCCGGCACCGGGAAATCCGGTTCCGGAAGTCCTCAGGCGACCTTCCGGAACCGCTTCAGCCGGAGCGCATTCGACAGCACGAAGACGCTCGAAAGGCCCATGGCCGCGGCGGCGAGCATCGGCGACAGCAGCGTGCCATTGACGGGGTAGAGCACGCCCGCAGCGATCGGAATCAGCACGACGTTATAGGCGAAGGCCCAGAACAGGTTCTGCGCGATATTGCGCATCACCGCCCGCGACAGCGCGATCGCGTTGACCACGCCGGAAAGATCGCCGGACATCAGCACCACATCCGCCGTTTCGATGGCGATGTCGGTGCCAGTACCGATGGCGATGCCGGTATCGGCAGCCGCGAGCGCCGGCGCGTCGTTGATGCCGTCCCCGGCAAAGGCGATGGCGCCGTGGCTTTTCCGCAGCTCTTCGAGCGCTGCAACCTTGCCGTCGGGCAGGACGTCCGCCACCACGGTGTCTATGCCGACTTCGGCGGCGATCGCATGGCCCGTCAGGGCATTATCGCCCGTGATCATCGCCGTCCTGACGCCGACCTCATGCAGGGCCGCAATAGCCGCCTTCGCCGAAGGCTTGACGGGATCGGCCACGCCGACGAGCCCGGCGAGCCTGCCATCGACCGCAATGAAGAGCAGCGATCGGGCCTGTTCCGCCAACCGGTGCGCGGCCTCAGCGAGCGGTCCGGCATCGATCTCCCGCAGCGTCATCAGACGTTCCGCACCGATCGAGACACGCCTGCCACCGACAACGGCCTCCACGCCGTATCCGGGTACGGCCTCGAACGTCTCGGCCTTCTGCGGTGCCAGTCGTTTCTCCCGAGCGGCCGTAACCACGGCTTCGGCGAGCGGATGCTCCGAACCGGCCTCGACGGCGGCGGCAAGAGCCAGGAGTTCGTCGGCGGAGAAGCCATCTGCCGGCAGGATATCGGTCACCTGCGGCTTGCCTTCGGTCAGCGTACCGGTCTTGTCGAAGGCGACGATCCTGGTGTCGCGCAATGTCTGCAGCGCCTCGCCATTGCGAAACAGCACGCCGGTCTCGGCCGCGCGTCCGGTGCCCACCATGATCGATGTCGGCGTCGCGAGCCCCATGGCGCATGGGCAGGCAATGATCATCACCGCCACCGCGTTCACGAGTGCGAAGGAGAGCGCCGGCGACGGCCCGAACACCAGCCAGATGAGGAAGGTCAGCGCGGCAGCGGCGAGCACCGCAGGGACGAACCACGCCGTCACCTTGTCGACCATCGCCTGCACCGGCAGCTTGGCACCCTGCGCGGTCTCGACCATCTTGACGATGCGCGCGAGAACGGTGTCGGCGCCGATGGCCGTGGCGCGGAAGGTGAAGGAGCCGGTCTTGTTGATCGTGCCGCCGGTGACGGCATCGCCCTCGCCCTTCTTCACGGCGAGCGGCTCTCCGGAGATCATCGATTCATCGACATGCGAACTGCCGGAAACGATCTCGCCATCCACGGCGATGCGCTCGCCGGGCCGCACGACCACGCGGTCACCCTGCCGGACCTCGGCGATCGGTATGTCGGTGGTTTCGCCATCGCGTTCGACCCGCGCCGTCTTCGGCTGCAGGCCCATCAGGTGGGTGATCGCCGCCGACGTCCGGCCCTTTGCCTTGGCTTCCAGATAGCGGCCGAGCAGGATCAGCGTGACGATGACGGCGGCACTTTCGAAATAGACCTGCGCGGCGCCTTCCGGGAAGAGCTGCGGCACGAAGGTCGCCAGCGTCGAATAGCCCCAGGCCGCGAGCGAACCGAGCATCACCAGCGCGTTCATATCCGGAGACAGCCGCCGGAACGATGCCGCGCCGTGGCGAATGAAGCGTCGGCCGGGTCCGAACTGGACGATGGTCGCGAGCACGAAATAGAAAACATGCAGCGGAAAGGCGCCGACGGTCTGCATCAGCGCGTGGCCGAGCGGCGGAATGAGATGCGAGCCCATCTCCAGGACGAAGAGCGGCAGGGTAAAGATCAGCGCGGTGATGAAATCGCGCCTCAGCGCCGCCTGTTCTTTCGCCCGGATATCGGCATGGGTCTCGGCTTCGGCATCGGTGATCGGGCGCGGTGTGTAGCCGGCCGCCTCGACGGCGGCGGCAAGCGTCGTATAGTCGGCCGCGGCCTCAACCGTCGCCCGCTCGCTCGCAAGGTTCACATGCGCAGAGACCACACCTGGAACCGAAGTCAGCGCCCGTTCGACATTGCCGACGCAGGAAGCGCAATGCATGCCTTCTATACCAAGCTCGACGGTCTGCAGCGCAACGCCATAGCCGGCCTTTTCGATCGCCGAGACCACATTGCCGGCGGCACCGCTGTCGGCAAGGGTCACGTCCGCCGTTTCGGTGGCGAGATTGACGGAAACCGCATCCACGCCCTCGACGCGACCCACGACCCTCTCGACGCTTCGGACGCAGGACGCACAGGTCATGCCCGTCACCGGCAGGGTGATGTGAATTGGCTTTCTTGCTGTCGTGACTGTCTGTTCCATGACCAGTTCCTTGCTACATAGTTGCCGGTCCGTCTTCGCTACCAGCTTCGATCTACCCCTTTTGGGGGAGATTGTTGGGGGGACACACTCGCCCTCCCAAACCGTCCTTCAGACGAGATGGCTCGGCGGCCGCCAGAGGTCCTCACCCCTTGACGTCGTAACCCGATTCCTCGACCGCCTTTACCGCCTGCTCGCGCGTCGCCGGGGCGTTGAGGGCGAAGCGGGCTTCGGCTTTTTCAAGACTGACATTGATGTCGGAAATGCCCGGCACGCCGGCAAGCGCCTTGGTCACAGTCGACACGCAGCCGCCACAGCCCATGCCTTCGATCTTGAGTGTCTCGGTCATTACAATTCTCCTTTCGGTATTGTGCTGACGACAGAGGTAAGGTTTCCAGTTACTGGAAGGTCAAGGCTGCAGATCAAGAATTTTCGGAGTGCCGCTTGAAAATGCGCCCGGGCTCTGTCTTTGCTCGACAAAACGGAGAGGGAAACGATCATGGACCTGCATATCTGGCTCGCCTTTGTCGCCGCATCGACAGCACTTCTGCTGATCCCCGGGCCGACCGTGCTTCTGATCCTGAGCTACGCGATCAGCCAGGGCCGGCGCGTTGCGCTGGCGACGGTCGCCGGCGTGGCGCTTGGCGATTTCATCGCCATGACGGCATCCCTCGCGGGTCTCGGTGCGCTGGTGCTCGCCTCTGCAAAACTCTTTCTGGTTCTGAAATGGGTCGGCGCCGCCTACCTCGTCTATCTGGGCGTCCGGCTTTTCCGTAGCAAGGGCGTCGGCGATGCCGTGCCGCCTGCTTCGAGCGCCACGCTCTCGCCCCGCCACGTCTTTCTGCATGCCTTGATGGTGACGGCGCTGAACCCGAAATCGATCGTGTTCTTCATCGCCTTCGTGCCGCAATTCGTGAAGCCCGACGCGCCGCTGCTGCCGCAATTTTCGATCCTGATCGCGACCTTCGTCGGCCTCGCCGTCGTCAACACGCTCTCCTATGCGCTCGCCGCCGACAAGCTGCGCGAGAAGATCGCCTCCCCCGCGGTCACCGCCATCCTGCCCCGCATCGGCGGCGGCGCGCTGATGGCCATGGGCATCGCCACCGCAGCCTGGCGGCGGGCGGCATTATAAGAGAGAACACATCAGAGAGGAGCGTGAAACCTTGGAAATTGATGAGGAATGGGCAGAGTTTAGGCGTTGGATCGGTCTCATCAACAAATCCCACGGCTATGCCGGGATTTTCAACTACCAGTCTGAAACCGACAAAAAGATCGTCGAGAGGACTGTCATCGAAGAATGGAGTAATTCTCTCACCTACACGCTTGGTGTTAAGGTCGCCTCTATCGAGACAAACGCCAGTGAACCACCTGATTTCTTCGTAGATATCGGCGGAAAGAACATCGGCGTGGAGCTCGTTCAGTTGGTCAACCAGAAGCACAAGCATCGAGCTGCGCACAACGAGTTTGTTCACAGTGGAAGTTTATTCCAAGATATGCAGTGGACCGACGAACGCCTAACAACTGAAATTTCGAATATTATCGATAGGAAATCTGAACGATACGATCGGCGGGGCATAGAAATAGACGTTCTGCTGATTTTCTCAGCCGAGCCTTGGCTCACAGCAGGCCAGTTGGATCGTTGGATTCGAACGGCTGAAATTGCGAAGCCTACTACCTTCAAGTGCGCCTTTCTTTTGCTTGATTATGAGTCCGGACGAGGCACTGATAGCTGGCCACTTTTTCCGCTTTTCGGTGACATTGACGCGATCATTTAGTGCTTCGGGCGGCAGGCGGCATCCTAGGCCCAATATTGACGTACGCCATCTACGGCGCTATTGACTTCCTCCTCGTGGTGATTTGGCCGGCCGGCTTGCAGCCACGTTAAACAAGTCGCTAAAGGGCCGAGCGAGCGGAAGCCCCCGGCCTGCGATTTGGACGCGGCCGGTTTTCTGTTTGTATGGACGTGAACATGCCTATCAAGATTCCAGATACACTGCCCGCCTATGAAACGCTGATTGCGGAAGGCGTGCGGGTCAAGACGGAAACGGTGGCGGAGCGGCAAGATATCCGCCCGCTGCACTTCGGGCTGCTCAACCTCATGCCGAACAAGATCAAGACCGAGCTGCAGTTCGCCCGCCTGCTCGGTGCCTCGCCGCTGCAGATCGAATTGTCGCTGGTGCGCGTCGGCGGCCACAAGGCCAAGAACACGCCGATCGAGCACCTGCTGTCCTTCTACAACACCTGGGACGAGATCGCCGAGCGCAAGTTCGACGGCTTCATCATCACCGGCGCGCCGGTGGAGACGCTCGATTTCGAGGAAGTCACCTACTGGGACGAATTGAAGGAAATCCTCGACTGGACGACCACCCACTGCCACTCGACGATGAACATCTGCTGGGGGGCGATGGCGGCCGCCTATCACTTTCATGGCGTGCCGAAGACGCTGCTCGACAAGAAGGCCTTCGGCATCTATCGCCACCGCAACCTGAAACCGGCCTCGGTCTATCTCAACGGCTTCTCGGATGATTTCCAGATTCCGGTTTCGCGCTGGACGGAGATGCGCCGCGAGGACCTCGAGCAGGTCGACGGGCTGGAGCTGCTGATGGATTCCGACGAGGTCGGGCCCTGTCTCGCGCATGAGAGTTTCGCCAACCGCCTCTACATGTTCAATCACATCGAATATGATTCCGGCTCGCTTGGCGATGAATACCGGCGCGACGTCGCCGCCAATGTGCCGGTCGACCTGCCCTACAACTATTTCCCGGGCGACGATCCGGCGCGCACGCCGCAGAACCGGTGGCGCTCGCACGCGCATCTCTTGTTCGGCAACTGGATCAACGAGGTCTACCAGACGACCCCCTATTATCTGGAAGAAATCGGCGCGCCGGCGACTTGAAGGCGGCAAGGTTCCGGCGCAATATCCGCCCGCAATGGCATTCCATACACGGAGGAACGATATGAACGCGCCGCAACCCTTTGGTAAAACGAAAGACGGCGAGACCGTCTCCCGTGTGACGATCTCAGGCGGCGGGCTGACCGCGAAGGTGTTGAACTGGGGCGCCGTCGTCCAGGACCTGCGCCTTGAAGGCCACGATCACGCCCTGGTGCTCGGCTTCGACAGCTTCGATCACTACCTCACCCATTCTCCCTATTTCGGCGCCACGCCCGGCCGTTCATCAAACCGCATCGCCAATGGCCGTTTTTCGATCGACGGCAAGGAATATCAGGTCGACTGCAACGAGAAGGGCATCACCAATCTCCATGGCGGCAGCGATGGCATCGGCGTCAGCATGTGGGAATTCGAAGAGGTCGCCGATGACCGGGTGACGCTGAAGATCGTCGACAAGGACGGCCGCGGCGGCTTTCCCGGCAACTGTACCATCCGCGCGCACTTTCACCTGAAGCCCGGCGGCGTGTTCTCGGTCGTCTATGAGAGCACCACCGACCAGCCGACCATCGCAAACATCTGCAACCACACCTATTTCAACCTCGGCAACGGTACGGACACGCTCGACCACGAACTGATGATCGCCGCCGATCATTATCTGCCGGTCGACGAACGCCAGATCCCCACCGGCGAGATACGTCCCGTGGACGGCACGGCTTTCGATTTCCGCAAGGCCAAGCCGATGCGCCAGCGCGACGCGGATGGCAAGCAGGCGCTTTTCGACCACAACTTCTGTTTCTCGCCGGAGCGCACCGAAAAGCGGCCCGTCATCCATGTCCATGCGCCTTCCTCCGGGGTCACGCTGGACGTGCTGACCACCGAGCCGGGCGTGCAGTTCTATGCCGCCTTCAAGCTGGACGAAACGCCCGAGGGCCTGAACGGCTTCACCTATGGCCCCTTCGCCGGCTTCTGCCTGGAAACCCAGGTCTGGCCGGATGCGGTCAATCACAAGGGTTTTCCGAACGCAATCCTGAGGCCCGGCGAAACGCTGCGGCAGGAAACGGATTACGTGTTCCGGAAGGGCTGAGGCCTGCCTTGGGAGCGCCGCAGTTGTCTGACAAGGACGGCGCTACCCTGGGTTTTGCAATGCGGAGGCCGGATGTTCATTCTGTCGAAACTCTTCTGGCTGGTGCTGCAGCCGCTGGCCTTCGCCTTCCTGTCAATGCTTCTGGCACTCTTCTGCCTCGCCTTTGCCAAGGCGGGGGCCGCCGCCGTCTTCACGATCCTGGCGATCCTGGTGCTCGGCCTTTCGGCCTTCACCAATGCCGGCACGGTGATGATGGCCGGGCTGGAAAGCCGGTTCTCGCGTAGCGAATTTCCCGAAACACCCGCCTGCGCCATCGTGCTGGGCGGCGGCATCAATACCGGGCTTTCGGCACGACGTGGCAGCTACGCCTTCACCCGCGCCGCCGATCGCTACATCGAGACGCTGCGGCTGGCGCGGCTTTATCCCGACATGAAGATCCTGGTGACCGGCGGCGACAATTCGCTCACCGGCAACATCAATGGCGAGGCGGAGCCGGCCGGCCGGTTCTTCGCCGACCACGGCATTGCACCGGAGCGGCTGCTCTATGAGCCGGAAGCCCGCAACACTGCGGAAAATGCAGCATTGTCAGCGGTGCTGATGCGGGAACATGGCCTTGACGGCCCCTGCCTGCTGGTGACGTCGGCCTATCACATGCCGCGTTCGGTCGGCCTGTTCCGCAAGCAACAGCTCAGCGTGCTGCCCTGGCCGGTGGATTATCGTACGGCGGGCAGCGAGCGTCTGTCGTTCAGCCTCGATCGGCCGCTGATCAATACCGTGATGTTCTCGACGGCGCTCAGGGAATGGGCGGGACTTCTGATGGCGCGGGCCACGGGGCGGAGCGATGCGGTCGCTCCCCGGTGAACGCTGAAGAACATCAGCGCTTGGGCCGGAGCCTCACGATGACATCGACATGGGCGATTTCCATGCCGTCCGGCGGAGTCGGCAGGCCGCCGAGCGAAATGCTGCTCTCAGGCATGTCGATGACGCGGTTGTCGCCTTCGACGAAGAAGTGATGATGGTCGGATGTGTTGGTGTCGAAATAAGTCTTGGCGCCCTCGACGGCGAGAACGCGAATCATGCCGGCGCCGGTGAACTGATGCAGCGTGTTGTAGACGGTCGCCAGCGAAACCGGAACGCCGGCTTCCTGCGCCTCGCCATGCAGTTCCTCCACGGTCACGTGACGATCGCCCTTGGCGAAGAGCAGGTCGGCAAGCGCAACACGCTGCCGCGTGGGCCGCAGCCCACTTTCCCGCAATCTTTCCTCTGCAAGACGATTCCTGCCTGTCATGGCCGCTTTATCCGGACCTTTCCGATATTCGACTGATAAAACACAATTAACGCCCGATATAGCCGTATTGAGAATCGCTTTCAATAGGAGAAGGGCTTGCAGCATTTGAAATTAAACTGCAAATACGCCCCTGAAACGCGTTTCGCTCTGGCCGCGGGCAGGGGCTTCATGTATGCGGGCGGGCGGAACGGAAGAAGAGCGGCTTGAGGGATTTCGGGGAAGAACACGCCGGGCATTGCTGCGACGGCCTTACACCCCTATCTTGTGGCCGGGAGCCGCATACGCCCTCGCCGAACGAAGGGAAATTGAATTTTTATGAGCGACAGACAGACGCAGTTCGATTACGACGACATCATCAAATGCGCGGAGGGGGAGCTTTTCGGGCCGGGCAATGCGCAATTGCCGCTGCCGCCGATGCTGATGGTTCACCGGATCACCGAGATTTCCGAAACCGGCGGCGCATTCGACAAGGGCTTCATCCGGGCCGAATATGATGTCAGCCCCGACGACTGGTATTTTCCATGCCACTTCAAGGGCAACCCGATCATGCCCGGCTGCCTCGGTCTCGATGGCATGTGGCAGCTTACCGGTTTCTTCCTCGGCTGGCTGGGAGAAGAAGGCCGCGGCATGGCCCTGTCGACCGGAGAAGTGAAATTCAAGGGCATGGTACGCCCGAGCGTCAAGCTCCTGGAATATGGTATCGACTTCAAGCGCGTGATGCGCGGTCGCCTTGTTCTGGGCACGGCCGATGGCTGGCTGAAGGCCGACGGAGAGACGATTTATCAGGCAACCGATCTTCGGGTCGGCCTGTCCAAGGATAAATCCGCCTGAAGGCCGGGCGCAAAATACAAGAAGAGGTCATTGATATGAGACGTGTTGTCGTTACGGGACTGGGTATCGTATCCTCGATCGGAAACGATGCCGCCGAGGTCACCGCTTCGCTGCGCGAAGCCAAGTCCGGCATTTCCTTCTCACAGGACTTTGCCGACCACGGCTTCAAGTGCCAGGTCTGGGGCAAGCCGACGCTTGATCCGACCGATCTGGTCGACCGCCGTGCCATGCGCTTCCTGTCGCAGGGCGGCGCCTGGAACCACGTGGCCATGAAACAGGCGATCGCCGATGCCGGGCTCGAGGAAAACGACATCACCAACGAGCGCACCGGCATCGTCATGGGTTCGGGCGGACCTTCCACCCGCACCATTGTCGAGGCGGCGCTGACCACCGAGAAGAACGGCTCGCCGAAGCGTATCGGCCCGTTTGCCGTTCCGAAGGCGATGTCCTCGACCGCATCCGCCACGCTTGCCACCTGGTTCAAGATCCACGGCGTCAACTATTCGATCTCGTCGGCCTGCTCGACCTCGGCGCACTGCATCGGCAACGCCGCCGAGCTCATTCAGTGGGGCAAGCAGGACGTGATGTTTGCCGGCGGCCACGAGGATCTCGACTGGACGATGTCGAACCTCTTCGACGCCATGGGCGCAATGTCCACCGACTTTAACGAGAGCGCCCCGAACCGCGCCTCGCGCGCCTATGACGCCAACCGCGACGGCTTCGTCATTGCCGGCGGCGCCGGTGTCGTCATTCTCGAAGAGCTGGAACACGCCAAGGCCCGCGGCGCCAAGATCTACGGCGAGATCATCGGTTATGGCGCAACCTCCGACGGTTACGACATGGTCGCCCCATCGGGCGAAGGCGCGGTGCGTTGCATGCGCCAGGCACTTGCCGGTGTTGACGACGAAATCGACTACATCAACACGCATGGCACGTCGACTCCCGTCGGCGATAGCCGGGAAATCGGCGCGATCCGCGAAGTCTTCGCTGACAAGATTCCGCATATCCAGTCGACCAAGTCGCTGACCGGCCATTCGCTGGGCGCAGCCGGCGTGCAGGAATCGATCTACGGGCTTCTGATGATGCAGGAAGGTTTCATCGGCGAAAGCGCCCATATCGATGAACTCGACCCCGAATTCGAAGGTGTTCCGGTCGTTCGCAGCCGCATCGACAATGCGAAGATCGACACTGTTCTTTCAAACTCGTTCGGCTTCGGCGGCACGAACGCCACGCTGGTTTTCCGGCGCTACAATGGATAATGCGCACATGAGCGGACTTATGCAGGGCAAACGCGGCCTCATCATGGGCGTTGCCAACAACCACTCGATTGCCTGGGGCATCGCCAAGGCCGTTCACGCCGAAGGCGCGGAACTGGCCTTCACCTATCAAGGCGATGCGCTTGGCCGGCGGGTGCATCCGCTCGCGGCCGAGCTTGGCTCGGATTTCGTCGTTCCTTGCGACGTCGAGGATATCGCCAGCGTCGATTCGGTGTTCGACGCCATCAAGGAGCGCTGGGGCAAGCTCGATTTCGTCGTCCATGCCATCGGTTTCTCCGACAAGAGCGAGTTGAAGGGACAGTACGCCAACACGACGCGGGAAAATTTCGTCCGCACCATGGTGATATCCTGCTTCTCCTTTACCGAGATCGCCAAACGCGCTGCGGCCTTGATGCCGGACGGCGGCTCGCTTCTGACGCTGACTTATGGCGGATCGACCGCGGTCGTTCCGAACTATAACGTCATGGGCGTTGCCAAGGCCGGGCTTGAGGCATCGATGCGCTATCTCGCCGGCGACTTCGGCCCGCAGGGCATCCGCGTCAACGCCATTTCGGCCGGTCCGGTGCGCACGCTTGCAGGCTCCGGCGTCGGCGATGCCCGCCTCGTCTATGCCTGGCAGCAGCGCAATGCGCCGCTGCGCCGTTCGACCACGATCGAGGACGTCGGCGGCTCGGCGCTCTACCTGCTATCCGACCTCGCTGCGGGCGTCACCGGCGAGATCCACTTCGTCGACAACGGCTACAATATTCTCTCCATGCCGATCCCGGAGATGATGCGGCGCGGCGATCCGGAGACCTGATCCGGAGCGAGGATACCGAAAAATATACTTATGGTTGCATAGAGCGTGGTCGAATTTTTCGGCCACGCTTTTTGTTTGGCAACAGCTTGCCTACAACCACATCCCGTCTGGACAAGGATCCCCACGACATCGGCGGAGTAGCCGAGTTGCAAAACCCGCCAATCCGATTTTTCCTGATGCTATTGTAAAATAACGCTTTTATATGCCGATCATCTCATTAACCGGTTGCATCTGCAATGCAGCACTGCGGCTGACATCGTCTGGAAAAAGTCGTTACATGTCACTTTTGGGCCGAAATATGGCACCGCAAAAAGTTTCCGATTATTCCACTCGCGGATGAATCGTCAAAATTGAGAGACAAGAGATTCGATCGCCGCTGCCGTAATTCCCCTCTGTTAATCATTCGATTGATTTTTAAGGACTTTTGAGCCCGAAGCGTGGTGATCTGCCATCACCAGAGCGTGTTGAGTGCTTGCTCTCGCTCGCTTTTTTGGGATTCCGCAGGCAGCGAATGTGTGGCCGAACTGCACCACCCCTGTTTAATCACTCGATTGAATAGAATTTCCACCTGAGGTTCATTGTGAGAGCGGCCGTCTGCCGCGATTAATGACGCAAGGAGCCGGGGTGTTCGCCCGGTCTTCTGACCTCGGGGCCGGGACTTCCCTTCCCGCTCTAAAATCACTTGAGGAGTAAATTATGACCTTGAAAAGCCTTTTCCTGGGCTCTGCAGCGGCCTTCGTAGCCGCCTCTGGCGCACAGGCCGCCGATCCGGTCGTCGTCATCGAGCCGACCCCGGCAAACTATGTTGAAGTCTGCGACGTCTTCGGCGCCGGCTACTTCTACATTCCGGGCACTGAAACCTGCCTCAACATTGGCGGTTATGTCCGTTTCCAGGTTGACGCTGACGACAGCAACTGGGGCGTTCTGAGCCGTGGCCACCTCGGCGTCACCGCAAAGTCGGACACCGAACTCGGCGTCCTGACGGCTGACATCGAAATCAACGCCAACGCTTACAGCGACGGCACCAACGAAGTCGTTCTCGACAACGTTTACCTCGGTCTCGGTGGCTTCCAGGCCGGTTACTTCGACACCTACTGGGATGAAGATCTCGTTGGCGAAGTTGACCAGCTGTCGGGCAACACCAAGATCAGCGAAATGCGCTACGCCTTTGTAGGCAACGGCTTCGTCGCCGGTCTCGCCCTCGATGCGCTCGAGCCGGGCATGGTCAACGTCTATGATGACCAGAACACCGACATGAACAAGCTCGGCGTTGCCGGTCGCGTCGGCTTCTCCGCTGGTGGCGCTTCCGCCAAGCTCGATGCCGCTTACGACACCTACAACGAAGAAGCTTCGTTCCGCGTGCTGAGCAGCTTCGCTCTCGGCCCGGGCGCTCTTGAGCTGGCCGCCCTCTACAACACCGGCGCCAACGCTTACGCCCAGACGTGGGATATCAATTCCTCGTACTACGGCTACACCGAATGGGCCGTCGCTGCTGGTTACCAGCTCGACGTTACCGACAAGCTGCGCATCACGCCGCAGGTTCAGTACAGCCAGCTGAAGACCGACAACGACATCGGCCTCGGCGACGATCCGGACCTGTGGAACGGTGGCGTGTACTTCGAATACGAGCTGGTTCACAACTTCTGGGCCAAGCTGAACGTTCAGTACACCGACTACAACGACGATCTTTCCGACGCCGGTGCATCCGACTGGTCCGGTTACTTCCGTCTGCAGCGCGACTTCTAAGCGCCTCATCTGGCAGACAGGCCCGTACACCACGCGGGCCTGTTCCTCCCCGCAGAAGCAGGTTCGCCCTGTCTGCGGGTTTTTTTATATGTCGCCCGGAATCACGACCTCAACGAGATGAACGCCGCCGCTTGCGACCGCGCCTGAAACCGCCGCGACCGTCTCTTCATCTGAACGGGCACGGCAGAACGCCAGCCCGAAAGCCCGTGCCAGGGCTTCCATGTCGGGGGCTGCCGGCCTGACACCTTCGGGCACGATGCCCGCGTCGCGCATGAAGCTCTCGATCTCGCCGTAGCCGTGGTTGTTCCACACCAGAAAGACGATGTTCAGCCGCTCGTCTACGGCCGCTCCGAGCTCCGCGACTGAAAACTGCAGGCCGCCATCCCCGACGATCGCAACGACCGGGTGTTCGGGATCGGCAAGTGCCGCGCCGACGGCCGCCGGCAGGCCGTAGCCGAGCGCACCATAGCCCGTTGCGGCATTGAACCAGCGCCCCGGCGCCGCTGCCGCATAGTAGAGATTGCCAGCATAGACGAGCTGGGTGGAATCGCCGATGAAACGGGCATCCGGAACGGCATCCCGTAGCGCATGCAACAGCAGGACCTCGGCCCGGATCTTCGCCGAAAGGCCATTCCAGGCCGCCTCGCGCGTTGCCGCAGCCCGGCGCGCGCCACCGGTATCACGTTCCTCCGGCAGGCAGGCAAGCAGGCGGGAAAGCGCGGAGGTGCAATCCTCGACGATCGCCACTTCCGCCTCAAGGCCAGCGGCCATCCGAACCGTGTCGATGCGGATGAGTCTCCTGAGAGCCGGAAAGCCGCCGTCGGCGTAGACGTCGTAATCGGTCTGTCCGAGCTCCGTGCCGACGGCGATGACGACATCGCTTGCCGCGATCAACTCGCGCACCGGCGCAAGGCTGGCGCTGGCCGGAACCTGCAGCGGGTGCTCCGCCATCAGGCCGCGCGCATTCGCCGTCAACACCACGGGCGCGTCGATACGATCGGCAAACGCAGCCAGAGCCTCGCCTGCCCGCACCGCACCGCCGCCGACGAGGATGAGCGGTGCCTTCGCCTGGGCAATCAGCGCCGCAGCCCGCTTCAACAGTGTTTCGTCAGCCCGAGCCGGGGTCATATTGCCCATGACCGGCGCCGGAAGCGCGATCCGCTCGACCATGACGTCGGTCGGAATTTCGAGATGCACCGGTCCGGGGCGACCCTCGGTCGAAAGCCGGAGGCAGCGGGAGAGCGCCGCGGCAAGTTCGCCGCCTTCCGAAAGTGTCACCGATGCCTTGGCAAACGTCCGCATCATCGCGCTCTGATCCGGCAGTTCGTGCAGCAGACCGAGGCCCTTGCCCTGGCTTCCGCGCGCATTGACGCCGGAGATCACCAGCATCGGAACCGAATCGGCCCGCGCCTGCGCCATCGCCGTGATCGTGTTGGTGAGGCCGGGGCCGGTAATGACGAAGCAGACGCCCGGCCTGCCGGTAACCCGGGCATATCCATCCGCCATGAACCCCGCGCCCTGCTCGTGGCGCGGCGTCACATGCCGGAGCCTCGAAGTTGCAAGCCCCCGGTAGAGCTCGGCGGTGTGGACGCCGGGAATGCCGAAGACGATCTCGACGCCATGGGCTTCGAGCAGATGAACGAGGGCCTCGCCGACTGTAACCGTGCTCATGCCGTTCTCGCCCCCCGCGCCGAAAGGCTCGCGGCATAGCGAGCGATACGGTGCGCCGCCTCGGCAATATCGGCATCGTCGACGGTCAGGCTGATGCGGATGAAACCGTCCGCCTGGTCGCCGAAGGAGGAACCGGGCATCACCGCCACCTGTTCCGCTGCGAGCAGGCCGAGCGCGAAAGCCTCACCGGAAAGGCCGGTCTCCGAGACATCGGCGAAGGCAAACATGCCGGCTTCCGGCATGGCGCAGGCGATACCTGGGGCGGCCGCAAGCGCCTCCACCAGCAGCCATGCGCGCCGCCGCAGCGATTGCCGCAAGGCTGCCGAAACACCGCTCGGGCGGAGGATGGCCGCCGCGGTCGCATCGGCGATGAAGGGCTGGTTGCCGAAGAGCATGGTTTCGGCGACGGGCAGCAGCCGCTCGCAGAATTCCGCCGGCCCCACCGCCCATCCGCTGCGGAAACCGGGGGCGGCATGGGATTTCGAGATGGAGGAAACGGAGATGGTGCGCCCGGCCAGATCGGCATCATCGAGCGGCGAGGCGAATGCGGCGCCGAAGATCAGCTCTTCGTAGACTTCGTCGGCAATGATCCAGAGGCCATGCCGGCGGCAGACCGCACCGATTGCGGCAATGTCATCGGCACTCAGCACGGCACCGGTCGGGTTGTGCGGGGTATTGAGAAGCAGCACCCTGCAATCCGGCGTGATCGCCCGTTCCAACGCGTCGGCGCGCATGTGGAAGCCATCCTCCGCCGAGAGCGGCACAGGCTGCATCCGGGCGCCGGTCGAGCGGATCACCCCTTCATAGGTAGCATAGAGCGGATCGCCGACGAGCACCGCGTCGCCGGCCTCGACCAGCGTCAACATCACCGCGAACAGCGCCGTCTGGGTACCGGGAAAGCAGACGATGTTCTCGTGGCCGATCGTGCGGCCGGTGCGGGCGCTATAGCGCCTTGCCAGCGCGTCGAGAAGCGGCGCTTCGCCGCGCCCGTTCGAATAGCCGACGCGGCCGGCGGCAAGCGCCGTCGTCACTTCGGCCGCGAGCACCGGATCGGGTGCGACATCGGGCTCGCCGATGGTCAGTTCGAGAACCGACGTTCCGGCTCGCTTCATCGCACGCGCCTTCAGGTGTACGGCCCACTTGTCGGAGCCGAGACCGCTGAGCCGCTCGGATATCGTCGCATAATGCATGTCAAACCTCCGCAAGGCGAACGCCGGCAAGCGTTTCCACCGCATGCAGGCCCGCCTTCAGCAATTCATCGTTTTCAAAAAGGTCGCCGGCGAGCGAGCCCTCAAGCCAGAGCCCGTCGAGAACGGCGTTGATTTCAATCGCGCGCCGGGTCAGTTCGGCCGCCGTCTGTCGCTCGCCCGTTTCGGCATAGGCCTCGGCGAGCAGGCGCTCGATCAGCGCCCGGTAGGCGAGGTAATTCTCGCGGTGGATCGCGCCCATGGCGGGATCGATTCGCGCCATGGCGACAAAGGCCGCCCACAGCGAAAGCCGCCGGGCATCGATCATCGGCGGCGTCAGGCAGGCGACGACGAAATCGCGAAGCCGCCGTTGGGCGGTGATCTCCGTGCCGTCGCCGACAGCCTCGCCAATCGCCAGCATCTCGCCCATCGTCTGCTGATAGGCGGCATGGAGAAGCTGCTCCTTGGTTTCGAAATAGTGGCGGATGAGGCCGCCGCTGACGCCGGCCCGCTCCGCCACCTCCCTCACCGTCGCATGCTGGAGCCCGCCCTCGGCGATGCAATCGAGCATTGCCTCGATCAGGTCGGCGCGCCGTTCGGCATCACCTGCGCGACGGAAGGGCTTGCGGCTCATCTCAACCTCGCAAAATCGGCCGGGTGAGGCAGGTCGGCCCGCCCTCGCAGGCAATGCAGAGCGCATCAGCCTCGAAGGTTGAAACCGTGCAGCCGGCCTCTTCCATCGCCGCTCTGGTCTTGTCGAAGCCGGCAACGGCGATGACGTCGAAGGGCTTTGTCGGCAGGACGTTGAGGTTTAGACCGTTGGAGGCCATGAACTCATCGTCAGGAGCTTCGACCAGCGTGTAACCGCGCGCCTTCAGCAATTGATAGAACGGCGCCGGCAGGAGCGGCGCGTAAACCAGCGCCAGCTTGTCGGCAAGCGGCGAGATCACGCTCATCAGATGCAGGCAGGCTTCCTCGCCCTGCCACAGCGGCAGGTCGAAGGACAGGACGTTAATGCCATGCGGCGCGAGCAGTGCGCGGACCTGGGCGATACCTTCCGCATTGCTCCTGACACCGCGACCGATGGCGAGCGTCTTCTCGTCCACCCAGACGCAGTCGCCGCCCTCGACCGTCCCCGTGCCGGAAAGCCGGCCGAGAATCGGCACGCCGGCGGCGGCATAGACGGCCTCATGGCCGGCGACTTCATCGCGGCGGAGCGGCTTGCCCATGTTGAGCAGGATCGCGCCATGGTCGCTCACCAGCGACGGATCGTGGGTAAACATCGCATCCGCCAGGCCATCGCCTTCATCTGCGTACCAGAGAATCTCGGCGCCCGATTTCGCCACCAGCCCGGCGAAGACATCGTATTGTGCGGCTGCACGCGCGGCATCGAAGGTCTTGCCATAGTGCCAGACGGCTGGGTCGGCATCGGCAAGGCTTTTGCCCGGCCTGCGCATCATCACCCGCCGGATCGGCTCCGCCATCGTCTGGGCCCCGAAACTCATGTCGTATCTCTCCAATCTGCAAAAAAACCTGCCGTAGTTATACACTTGCATAATAAGCTCGCAAGTGTACTAATGTGGCAACAGAATGATTTTTGACTGCCGGAACGGTTGCACCGCAAGAAGTGCATAAGACCCGTCTGGCCCACCGGGAACGGCAAGCGTTTTTGATGAAGGCTGAAAACATTGCGGGTGACGCCCTGGAAGCTGTCACCGTCGACGAACTCCATAAATCTTTTGGCGATTTCGAGGTGCTGAAGGGTGTGTCGCTGTCCGCCCGCCAGGGCGAGGTGATCGCGATCATCGGCGGCTCCGGCTCCGGCAAGTCCACGCTTTTGCGTTGCATCAACATGCTGGAATGGCCGACCCGCGGCCGTGTGCGCGTTCATGGCGAGGAGATCGCCCTGAAGTCCGATGGACACGGCGGGCTGATGCCGGCCGACCGCAAGCAGATCCAGCGCATCCGCACCCGTCTTGCCATGGTGTTCCAGAGCTTCAATCTCTGGCAGCACATGACGCTGATGCAGAATGTCATTGAAGTGCCGGTGCATGTTCTCGGCGTCAAACGCGACGAGGCAATCGCCGAGGCAGAGACGCTGCTGAAGCGGGTCGGGCTTTATGAAAAGCGCGAGGCCTATCCGGCCTTTCTCTCCGGCGGTCAGCAGCAACGCGCAGCCATTGCCCGGGCGCTGGCGATGAAGCCGGAGGCCATGCTGTTCGACGAGCCGACCTCGGCGCTCGATCCGGAACTCGTCGGCGAGGTGCTGACCGTGATCCGCGATCTCGCCGAAGAAGGCCGCACCATGCTGCTCGTCACCCACGAGATGAATTTCGCCCGCGAAGTGGCAAGCGAGATCGTGTTCCTGCACGATGGCCGCGTCGAGGAGCAGGGGGAGCCGCAAACCGTTTTCGACAACCCGCAATCGGAACGCCTGAAGAAGTTCATCAGCACGGTTCAGTAATCCGGCGGGCCAGCCCGCCATCCAGCCCAACAGAGGGATAACGTCATGAAGACATTCAAATCCGCAATGATCGGCGCAGCCGCGCTTGCATCGCTGATGGCCGCCGGCAGTGCTGCCGCCGAAACCGTCAAGGTCGGCGTCGCCGCCGAGCCCTACCCGCCCTTCACCGTCCCAGACGCTTCCGGCAACTGGAGCGGATGGGAAATCGACTTCATGAACGCCATCTGCGCCGAAGCCGAACTCGACTGCGTCGTCACCCCGATCGCCTGGGACGGCATCATCCCGGCACTGACGGCGGGCAAGATCGATGCGATCATGTCGTCGATGTCGATCACGCCGGAGCGCGAGAAGGAAATCGCCTTCTCCAACAAGTACTACAGCACCCCCGGCGCGATCGTGACCGAAGCCGGTTCGGGCATCACGCCGACCAACGAATCGCTCTCCGGCAAGGTTCTCGGCGTCCAGGTCTCGACCACCAATCAGGATTATGCCGAAAAGCACTTCCCCGATGCCGAGCTGAAGACCTACCAGACGCAGGATGAGGTCAACCAGGATCTCTATGCCGGTCGCATCGACGCCGAGATCGCCGACCTCGTGACGCTGCAGCCGTTCCTCGAAAGCGATGACGGCAAGGCCTGCTGCGAAATGGTTGGCACCGTTCCGGAAGATGTCGAAATCTACGGCCCCGGCATCGGCATCGGCCTGCGTCAGGATGACACCGCGCTGAAGGACAAGTTCAACGCCGCCATCGCCGCCGTCCGCGAAAACGGCACCTATGAGGAGATCTCGAAGAAGTACTTCGACTTCGATATCTACGGCGATTGATCGAGACAGAAGCAGCGCCGACAAATACGGCGCTGCTTTTTTTCGCGAGCAAGCCCCGACCTCCATCAATCTTCCCCCTTGAGGGAAGGTTGTCGCGGAAGCGACCGAGAGGGGCGCCTCCCTTTATCGGGATTCGGAATCTGTAAGCTGGTGCTGCCCCGCTCTGCCCCTCTCGGGGCATCTCCCCATCGAGAGGAGATTGTTTGGAGGGTCATACCCTGCTCGCCAAAACGGGAAAGACGCATGAACTGGGAATTGCTGGCCTTGTCGCCGCCCGGCTGGGGCGGAGTGCTGCTGAAGGGGCTCGTCACCTCGCTTGAGGTCGCCGCCGGCGGCTTCGCGGTTGGCCAGGTCATCGGCATATTCGGCGCGGCAGGCAAGCTCTATGGTGGGCCGGTGATCAAGGACCTCCTTGAAATCTACACGACCGTCGTGCGCGCCATCCCCGAACTGGTGCTGATCGTGCTGCTCTATTATGCCGGCACCGCCTCGCTCAACAACCTGATGGGCGCGCTCGGCTTTTCCTCGGTCGACATCTCCGGCATGCTCGCCGGCATCATCGTCATCGGACTGGTGCAAGGCGCCTATTCCACCGAGGTGCTGCGCGGCGCGATCCTCGCCATTCCGCATGGCCAGATCGAGGCGGCCCGCGCCTATGGCATGCCGCCCGCCATGGTGATGCGCCGCATCACGCTGCCGGCGATGCTGCCGCACGCAATCCCCGGTCTCGCCAATCTCTGGCTGGTGACCACCAAGGATACTGCGCTTCTGGCCGTCGTCGGCTTTACCGAGTTGACGCTTGCGACCCGGCAGGCCGCCGGCGTCACGCATGAGTATTTCCTGTTCTTCTCGGCAGCCGGCGTCCTCTACCTCGCCGTCACGCTGGTCTCCAACGTGCTGCTCGCCATTCTCGAACGCCGCGTCAGCCGCGGCACGGTCAGGAGGAAGGCATGAGCGACAACAGCCGGCTGGACGATCTCGCCGAACTCGAAACCCCGCCGCCCCTGCCCCGGCTTTCCGCGCTTCTGCGCCCGCATCGCCTGGTCATCATCGCCGTCGCTGTCGCGCTGCTGGTGCTGATGGCGGTGAAGATGCGCTGGGACTGGCTGCCCGAATATGCCGGCATGCTGGTGACCGGCCTCTGGGTGACGGTGCTGCTGCTGATCGCCTCCACCGTGCTCGGCCTGCTGATGGCCATCCCACTCGGCCTCGCACAGGCCAGCGGACCGGTGTATCTCGCATGGCCGGCGCGGGTGTTCTGCACCATCATTCGCGGCACGCCGCTGCTCTTGCAGCTCTGGCTGCTCTATTACGGCCTCGGCTCGCTGTTTCCCGGCATTCCAGGCATCCGCCAGTCCTTCATCTGGCCCTATCTGCGCGAAGCCTGGCCCTACGGCCTGCTGGCCCTGACGCTCTCTTATGCCGGCTATGAAGGTGAAGTGATGCGCGGCGCCTTCGCGGGCGTGCCGAATGGCGAGCTGGAAGCGGCGAAGGCCTATGGCATGGGCCGGTTCACCATGCTGCGCCGCATCTGGCTGCCGCGCGCGCTGCACCGGGCGCTGCCGACCCTTGCCGGCGAAACCGTGGTGCAGCTGAAGTCCACGCCACTCGTCGCCACCATCACCGTCGTCGATCTCTATTCGGTCGTCGGCGATATCCGCCAGTCGACCTACCTCACCTACGAGCCCCTGCTCTTCCTCGCATTCCTCTATCTCTGCCTCACCGGCATCCTCGTCAGCATCTTCCGCTATTACGAGAAGAAGATCCCGACGCGCGGACGCTAGAAAGTGCCCGCGCATCGGCCGGACCTCAGTCCCGTACGCCGCCGAGCCCGGCAAATCCGGCGATCGTATCGATGATACGGGCGTGCACGGCAGCACGATCGGCACCTTCCGGATCATCGCAAACCGGATCATCCTGCTCTTCCGCCAACAGGGCAGCACCCGCTGGCTTGCACTCGGCCAGAAAGGTGAAGTGATGCGCGGGGGCGATCACGACGCGCTCGGCATCCGGCAGGCGTGCAACGAGATTGCTGCCTTTTTCCGAGACATCCGCGGCCTTCGTCAGGTTCTTCTCTCCGAGATTGATCACCAGAACCGGCTGTTTGGAAGCAGCAATGCTGTCTGCTGTCGCCGCATAGGTAAAGCCAGGATCGATGGCGACAACGCGGCTGATCCGTTCATCGCGCGCATCTGCGGAAAAGTCTTCCGGCAAATGGTCGAGCGCGAGATTGCCTTTCGAAATGAAAATGCAATCGAGGTTGTCCGGATTTGAGCGGCAATAATCGGCATAGGCATCGCCACTGAAACGCACACCACCGAGATTGAGCGCTGTCGCCCCGCCCAGCGAAAACCCGATGGCAGTAATCGCCGACCGGTCGACATGCGGGCCGAGCACCGGATCGCTCAAAAGCATGTCCAGCGCGGATGAAAGATCGCCGGCGCGCCTGCCCAGGAAAGTAGAGGCGCGCGGCGAGGAATCGCCCGATGTGCTGCCCGGATGATTGACTGCGAGCACCATTGCTCCGTGTTCGGCAAGTGCAGCCATCAGCCAGGCGCTGTTGTCCATGTTGCCGCCCGAGCCATGCGAGAAGAGAAACAGTGGGAACTTGCCATCGGCAATCCGTGCGCCCATCAGGCCGGACGTGCCCTTGAAGACGGCGTTGTCGCCGACAAGCCCGGCATAGCTGCGGACACCGGCCGGATACCAAAGGGTCGCTGCAACAGGTCCTGGCCTGTTTTCCGGAAAGACCGTCATCCGTTCATAGCCGGGCAGATCCTCGGCGGCACGGGCGGATAGTGTCATGGCTGCGCAAAGCAGTATCGAAAGCAGAATGCGTTTCATAGGGGTGATCCTTTGTTGGGACGAACACCGCCTGTCTCCACATTCTCGGCTTTCGAGGCGTCCTCGATCCGGTTTCAGGTCGCCCATAACCGGTTTTGGGACTATCAAGCGAACCATGAAAGGAGACGCCATGCTGGTTCTGCCCGTGCCCCTGGTGACCGCGCTGATTCTCGGCTTCATGATCCTCAGGGTCATGACTGTCGAGAAACGGCCGCCCGTGATCACCGTGTTTCTGAGCGCCTGCGCGCTGCAGAGCCTGATCGTGGCGCTCCTGCAATATTACGGCATGCGCATGCTGCATCCCGTCCAGCCGGTGACCGCGACGATGATCCCGATCCTGGCCTGGCTGACCTTCCAGACATCCTTCCTGCGACCACCGAAAGCCTCCC
The DNA here is from genome assembly GCF_000960975.1 of Martelella endophytica. Lineage (NCBI taxonomy): Bacteria > Pseudomonadati > Pseudomonadota > Alphaproteobacteria > Hyphomicrobiales > Aurantimonadaceae > Martelella > Martelella endophytica. The sequence goes on from NZ_CP010803.1 coordinate 4,439,346, forward strand.
GCGACGGACTTCATTTTCTGGTGCCGGCATTTGCGGTGTTCTGCATCGTGTTTGCGCCGCTCACCATCGATGTCGTGATCCCGGCCGTTTTTCTGGCCTACGGTCTCCTCATTCTTCATGCGCTCCACATCAGAGGCGATACCTTGCCGCTGGCACGGCTTGAAGCGGGCCGCCAGCCGCAATGGCTTTGGACCGGCATCGCCATCAGCCTCATTCTATCAGCGGCGAGCGACAGCCTCATCGCGATGGCCTTCTGGTCCGGCCGGCCGGAGTGGGGCTATGCGATCATCAGCGTCTTCACATCCTGCGCGCTTCTGGCCGTCGGCCTTCTGAGCGTATCGCCCAACGCCTTTGGCGAAGTGGATGAAGCCGGGCCGCCGGAGACCGCCACGCCCACGGAGCCGACGGACGGCGACAGACAGATCGTGGAGCGCCTGGACCGGCTGCTCGCGACCGAAAAACTCTATCTCGACCCGGCACTGACACTGTCGCGCCTCGCCCGGCGCCTGCAGGTGCCGACAAAGCAGCTTTCGGCCGCGCTGAACCGCACCACCGGTGAGAACGTCTCCCGCTATATCAACCGCTATCGCATCGACAACGCCTGCAGCCTGTTGAAAGCCGGAGACAATGTCACCACCGCCATGCTTTCAAGCGGCTTCAACACCAAGTCGAATTTCAATCGTGAATTTGCCCGCGTCACCGGCAAGAGCCCGACTGCATGGCTGCAGGCGCAGAACTGAAAGCGCCAGTCAGAAACGGCTGGCGAACAGATCCGGCTGGGCGGGCTCCGGGAGCGCGTTTTCGAGTTTCAGCAGGAATTTCTTGGTCGGCAACCCACCGCCAAAGCCGGTGAGTGCGCCATTGGCCCCGATCACCCGGTGGCAGGGCAGCAGGATCGGCAGCGGATTGTTGCCATTGGCGGTACCCACGGCGCGGCTGGCATTGGCGTCTCCCAGCGCCCTGGCGATCGCGCCATAACTCGTCGTCTCGCCATAGGGGATTGTCGCCAGATATTCCCAGACGCGGTTCTGGAAACCGCTTCCCGAGAGATGATAGGCAAGATCGAATGTCTTCAACGCGCCAGCGAAATAGGCATCTAGCTGACGCCGCGCTTCCGCAAACGGCGCGTCGTAGCGCCGCCAGTCCGGCTTCGGCCCGAAGGCCTTGTGGCCGGTGGGGAAGGAAATGAAGTGCAGCCGGTTGCCATCGCCAGCGACCAGCAAGGCGCCCACCGGGCTTTCAACATAAGTGTAGAACAGCCCCGTCATCGCGCCGGCCTGCGGATTGCGGACGGCGGACGACCGTAAAGCCTCGAAAAGGCGGCATTGAATCGCCGGATGCTGCCGAAACCGCAGCGTAGCGCCACTTCGGTGACAGGAAGCGCCGTCTCGTCGAGAAGCCGCTTCGCCCGGCCGATCCGCAGCGTTTGCGCCGTCTGCAGCGGCGAGGCGCCGACATGGACGGCAAAGAGCCGCGACAGGTGCCGCGCGCCGACGCCGAGACGTGCGGCAAGTTCGTCCACCGAGCCGTTGTCCAGCGCCCCCTCGGCAATCAGCTTCAGCGCCCGCTCCACCGTGGTGCGGGTGCCGTTCCAGGCCGGCGAAAACGGCGCGGTTTCCGGACGGCAGCGCAGGCAAGGCCGGTAGCCTGCCCGCTCGCAGGCGGCCGCCGTCGGGTAATAGCTGACATTCTTCGTCAGCGGCTGCTTAACCGGACAGACCGGGCGGCAATAGATCATCGTCGTCCTGACCGCAGTAAAGAACCTGCCGTCATACGCTGGATCACGCGCCTGCCGCGCCTTCTCGCATGTGTCGAAATCTAACATGGGCCGATGTTAGCAGCAGCCGATTTATGAGGCGAGCGTGATGTCATGATGAGGTCCGAAAACGACCGGGCGGGCCGCCGACATGACGGCTGAAGGCGGTGCTGAAGGTGCTTGCGGAGCTGTAGCCGACTTTCTCCGCAACCTCATCCAGCGAGTGGCCGCCGCCCCTGAGCAGATCCTTGGCGAGGCTCATGCGCCAGGCAGCGAGATATTCCATCGGCCGGGTGCCGAGCGTGCGGGCAAAACGGTCGAAGAAGGCCGAACGCGACATGCCGGCGACACGGGCAAGGTCTGGCACGGTCCAGGCCTGATCCACCGCGCCATGCATGGCCCGAAGTGCTGCCGCAATCCGCGGATCGGCAAGGCCGCGCAGCAGGCCAGGCAGTGTCCTTTCGGCGGGCACGGCCCGGAGCGCCTCGATCAGCAGGATTTCGACATAGCGTTCGAGAATGAGGTCTCGGCCGGCATTTTCCTGTGCCGCCTCCTCCCCCACGAGGCGGACGAGCTGCGCTAGCCTCGAAACGCCGCGAATGTGGATCATGCGCGGCAGAAGCGACACGAGAAGCCCGGCATCGGGCGAGGCAAAGCTGAACCAGCCGCCGAACTGCCGCAGATCGACCGGCCCGTCCTGCCGTCCATATCGGACCGGCAGGTCGGGCGACGGATTGGCGTGCGGATCGATGAAGACCGGATGCGCCGCTTCCATGCCGGACATGGTGAAGGCGGGCGTCGCCGACAGCAGCACGAAATCCCCTTCTTCCAGCACCACCGGCTCTTCGCCGTCGACGGCAAGCCTGCAGCAGCCCTCAAGCACCGCGCAAAACCCCGGCTGACCGAAGGCCGCATAGCGCACGGCCCAGCGGCCGGCGCCACTGATGCCTTTCGAAAACACCGCGCCGGGCCGAAGAAGCCGGATAACATCGGAAAGCGGATCCGCCATTATGGACTATCTCAAATTAAATCAGGACTAATGATCGAAGATAGTCCGATTAACGCAGGTTATATCGATCCCGTCAACACAGGAGATCGACATGAAAACCATTCTGATTACCGGCGCCTCATCCGGTTACGGGCTTGAGACCGCCCGCCACTTCCACGCCCAGGGCTGGAACGTCATCGCCACCATGCGCCGTCCGCGCCCGGAACTTTTTCCCGCATCGGAGCGCATCCGCGTGCTGACGCTCGATGTCACCGATGCTGACAGCATCGCTGCCGCCATCGAGGCGGCCGGCCCGATCGACGTCCTCGTCAACAATGCCGGCATCGGCGTTGTCGGCGCCTTCGAGGCAACGCCGATGGCCCATATCCGCAAGGTGTTCGAGACCAACACCTTCGGCGTGATGGCGATGACGCAGGCGGTTATCCCCGGCATGCGGGCGCGCGGAACCGGCATGATCGTCAACGTCACCTCCAGCGTGACGCTTTCGCCGATGCCGCTCGCCGCCGCCTATACCGCCAGCAAGCAGGCGATCGAGGGTTTTACCGGCTCGCTCGCCCATGAACTCGGCGCCTTCGGGATCAGCGCGAAACTGGTGGAGCCCGGCTATGCGCCCACCACGCAATTCGCCGCCAATACCGATATCCCAGTCATGGATCTGATTCCCGAAGCCTATATGGACTTCGCCGCCCCCATTTTCGCCGGCTATGCCAGCCCGCCGCTGACAACGAAGGAGAGCGATGTCGCAGAAACAGTCTGGCGGGCGGTGCATGATAGATCGGGACAATTGCGCTTCCCGGCAGGCGCGGATGCCGTGGCATTGATGGAACAGGCATGAGGGGACGGCTGCGCTCACGCGTTTGTTCCCTTTTCATTCTCATCCGATCCGCTATATCATGCGGCCATGCAGGATGAGTTTTCGACCATATTTCCACTTACACGCGGCCGGGTGCATGATGCCTCCGGCCCCGGCGCGGCGTTTTTTGCAGCAGCGCTTGCCGGCATGACGCGCGGCACGGTGCTGTGGATCAAGCCGGCGTGGTTTTTCGAGGAGATAAACCCGGTGGCGCTTTCGGCGTTTTTCGATCCGCGCGACATCATCCTCGCGCGCACCGCCGACCAGACGGAGACGCTCGCCGCCGCCGAAGAGGGCCTGCGCTCCGGTGCGGTTGGCCTCGTCGTCATGGAGGTGGACAAACCGATCGAGCTCACCCCAGGCCGCCGCCTGCAGCTTGCCGCCGAAAGCGGCCGCAGCATTGGCCTTTCGCTTCATCCAGAAGGCGCCGGCAACCAGGCGGCCACCACGCGCTGGTTCTGCAAACCGCTGTTTTCGGCTTCCGACTCGACTCTGCAGGCGTGGTCGATTATAAAGAACAAAACAGGAACAAATAACAGTTGGGCAGTGCGTTGGGATGAAACGGCGCGTCGTATCCGTATGGTTTCAAAGACTGCCGAGCGAGCGGCTTCTCAGGGCCCGCCCGGTTGATGGACCGTTTGCCGTCACCCTGACGGAAGGCAATCATGACCGACTTTACTGCCTTAACCGGGAGGCCGGGCGCCAGGGGCTGGAACGCGGCATGGGGCTTGCCGACGCCCGTGCCTATGTGCCGGATCTCATCACCCGCCCCGCCGATCTCGACGCCGATCGGCGCTTCCTCGTAATGCTCGCCCGCTGGGCGACGCGCTATACGCCCCATGCCGGGCTCGATGGCGAGGACGGGCTGGTGCTCGACATCACCGGCGCTGCCCACCTCTTCGATGGCGAGGCGGCGATGCTTGAAAACATGAAGGCCCGGCTTTTACGCAGCCGGCTATCCGCAAGGATCGGTATCGCCGATACGCGCGGCGCGGCCTGGGCGCTGGCCCATTTCGCCCCTGGCATTGCGCCTGAAGGCAAGACATCCGCCACGCTCGGCCCGCTTTCGGTCTCGGCACTGCGCATAGATGAAAAGACCGCGACCGCGCTGAAGCGCCTCGGCCTCAACACCATTGCCGATATGTCGGCCCTGCCCCGCGCCACCCTCGCCCGCCGCTTCGACATGGGCCTGATCGAGAAGCTCGAGCAGGCGCTCGGCACACGCGGCGAGGCCGTGTCGCCGCTTTCCGAACCGCCGCATTATGGCGTGCGGATGACATTTCCCGAGCCGATCGGCCTTGTTGATGACGTGATGGCAGCTCTTGCCCGCCTGCTGGACACGCTCTGCCTGCGACTGAAGAACCGGGAGGCCGGTGCCCGGGCGATCACGCTTTCCGTCGAGCGCGTCGATCAGACCCATCAGAACGTCACGCTGCGCCTTGCCCGGCCGATGCGCGATGGCCCCCGCATTCTGAGGCTGTTCGAGCGCCCTGTCGGTGAAATCGACGCCGGCTTCGGCATCGAGCGGATACGTCTTGAGGCGGGCGAGGTGGAAAATCTGCCCGCCGAGCAGATCGGCGAAGGCGGCCTGATTGAGGGCGAGGCGCTGGACGATCTCGTCACAAGGCTCGGCGCCCGTATCGGGCTCGACAATATCGTCCGCTTCCAGCCCGTCGCAAGCCACATTCCCGAACGCGGCTTCACCGAGATTCCCGCCGCCTATGGACGGGTGGAGGCCGAATGGCGCATGGACCATCCCCGCCCCTTGCGCCTGTTTGCCCCCGAGCCGGTGACCAGCGACGCCGCGCGTCGTCCGCCCTCGCGGTTTTCCTGGCGGCGGATGCGGCTCGAGACGGCCTCAAGCAGCGGGCCGGAGCGGATCGCGCCGGAATGGTGGCGGCCGGACGAGGCCTGGCGCTCGGGGCTTCGCGATTACTGGCGGGTCGATACCCGCCAGGGGCTGAGGCTGTGGATGTTCCACACGCCCCAGGTCCCCGGCTGGTTCGTGCATGGCCTGTTTTCGTGAGTTTGTCCGATGGATTATGCCGAGTTATGCGTCACCACCAATTTCACCTTCCTCACCGGCGCCTCGCATCCGGAAGAGATGGTGATCCGCGCCGCCGAGCTGGACCTCGCTGCCATCGCCATCACCGACCGCAATTCGCTCGCCGGCGTGGTCCGCGCCTTCCGGGCGCTGAAGGAGATCAGGCGCAAGATCGAGAAGCAGGCGGAGGAGCAAACGATCCAGCTTGCGCCGCATGTCGACCCGTCGTCGCGCCAGCCGGTCGGCAATGCCAAAGCCATTGCCCTGCCCCCAATCCGCCGCCTGCCGCGCCTGATCGTCGGCTGCCGGCTGGTGCTTTCCGACAGCCCCGTCGATTTCGTGGCGCTGCCGAAGGACAAGCCCGCCTACCAGAAACTCGTGCGGCTCCTGAGCCTCGGCAAACGGCGCACGGAAAAGGGCGAGTGCCTGCTTTATCTTAGGGACATGCTGGAATGGGCAGATGGCTCCATTCTGATCGCACTGCCTCAGGGGCTGGAAAAGAAGGCGGAGGCGACCGAGCATATCACGCAGGCGCTCCGGCGCTTTCCCGGCCACGTCTTCACGGGTGCTGCCCCCCGCTATGACGGTTCCGATGCCGCCTGGTTCAAAACCCTGACGGCGCTTTCGCACACCACCGGCGCGCCCATGGTCGCCGTCGGGGATGTACTGATGCATCATGCCAGCCGCCGCCAGCTCGCCGATGTGCTGACCTGCATGCGCCATCACATCACCATCGACGATATCGGCCACCTGGCGCTGCCGAATGCCGAGCGGCGGCTGAAGCCGGCTGACGAGATGGCGCATATCTTCCGCGACCACCCCGCCGCCATCCGCCGCACGCTGGAAATTGCCGCTCGCCTCACCTTCGACCTGACCGAGCTTTCCTACAACTACCCGGCCGAAGTCGCCCATGGCGAAGACCCACAGGCCCGCCTTGCCCGCCTCACCTGGGAGGGGCTGAAGCGGCGCAACCCGGAAGGCATTCCCGCGCGCAACCGGGAGCTTGCCGAAAAGGAGCTGGCGCTGGTCGACGAACTCGGCTTCGCCGCCTATTTCCTCACAGTGCATGACATCATCGCCTTTGCCCGCAGCAAGGGTATTTTATGTCAGGGGCGCGGCTCGGCGGCCAATTCCATCCTGTGCTATGCGCTCGGCATCACCGATGTAAAACCGGACATGATCGGCATGGTGTTCGAGCGCTTCGTCTCCCGCCATCGCGGCGAGCCGCCCGATATCGACGTCGATTTCGAGCATGAGCGGCGCGAGGAGGTGATCCAGCATATCTACAAAGAATATGGCCGCGAAAACGCCGGGCTCTGCGCCACCGTTATCCATTTCCGCTCGCGCGCGGCGATCCGCGAGGTCGGCAAGGTGATGGGGCTGTCGAACGATGTCACCGCCGCCCTTTCCGGCCAGATCTGGGGCATCTCCAGCAAGGGCGCCGAACCTGAACGGCTGAAGGAGGTCGGCCTCGATCTTTCCGACCGCAGGCTGACCCAGACGGTGCGCATCATCGGCGAAATCATCGGCTTTCCCCGGCATCTGTCGCAGCATGTCGGCGGCTTCGTCATCACCCGCGACCGGCTGGACGAGCTCTGTCCCATCGAAAACGCCGCGATGGAGGACCGCACCGTCATTGAATGGGACAAGGACGATATCGACGCGCTGAACATCCTCAAGGTCGACGTCCTGAGCCTCGGCATGCTGACTTGCCTCAAGAAATGCTTCGGCCTGCTGACCCAGCATTACAACCGTCCGCTGACCATAGCCGAGGTTCCTCAGGACGACGAAGCGACCTACGACATGCTCTGCACCGCCGATGCCATCGGCGTGTTCCAGGTGGAAAGCCGGGCACAGATGAACTTTCTGCCGCGCATGCGGCCCCGCGAATTCTACGACCTCGTCATCGAGGTGGCGATCGTGCGTCCCGGTCCGATCCAGGGCGGCATGGTGCAGCCCTATATCCGGCGGCGGCTCGGTCTGGAGAAGGTCACTTACCCAAAGGAGGAGTTGCGCGGGGTTCTCGAAAAGACCAAGGGTGTGCCGCTGTTTCAGGAACAGGCGATGCTGATTGCCGTGGTCGCCGCCGGTTTTTCACCGGAAGATGCGGATCGGCTGCGCCGCTCGCTCGCGAGTTTCCGCCAGATGGGTACGATCGGCGAATTCGAGGAGCAGTTCATCAATGGCATGCTCAAAAATGACTACGAACTCGATTTCGCCAAGCGCTGCTTCGCCCAAATCAGGGGTTTTGCTGATTACGGCTTTCCCGAAAGCCATGCGGCCGCCTTCGCCATGCTCACCTATGTCTCGGCCTGGCTGAAATGCCATTATCCGGCGGCCTTCGCCTGCGCGCTTTTGAACTCGCAGCCGATGGGCTTTTACGCGCCGGCCCAGATCGTCCGCGATGCCCGCGAGCATCAGGTGGAAGTCCGTCCCGTCTCGGTCAATCACAGCGCCTGGGACTGCACGCTGGAGCGCCGCGCCGATGGCGCCTATGCGCTCCGGCTCGGTTTCCGTCAGATCAAGGGGCTGAAGAAGGAGGATGCCGTCTGGCTGGAGAACGCGCGCGGCAATGGCTATCAGGCACCGGAAGACGTGTGGCTGCGCGCCGGCCTGATGCCCGCGGTGCTGGAGCGCCTCGCCGAGGCCGATGCCTTCGCCGATGCCGGGCTGTCGCGCCGCGATGCACTCTGGCGCGTCAAGGCGATCCGCGCGCCAAAACCGCTGCCGCTCTTTTCCGACCCGATCGACGGCGAGCATATCAGCGAGCCCGACGTCATCCTGCCGACGATGAACCTTGGCGAACAGGTGGTGGAGGATTACGTCGCCACCCGCATGAGCCTCAGAGCCCACCCGATGGAGCTGCTGCGCCCAAAAATGCCCGGCCTGACGCTGCACTCGTCACTGGCAACGACGCCGGAAAGGCGCGTCAGCGTCTCAGGCCTCGTCATCACCCGCCAGCGCCCGGGCACGGCCTCCGGCGTCATCTTCCTGACGCTGGAGGATGAGACCGGCGTTTCCAACGTCGTCGTCTGGAACAAGGTCTATGAGCGCTTCCGTCGCACGGTGATGGGCGGCCGGCTGTTGAAGGTCACCGGCAAGCTTCAGCGCGAAGGCGTCGTCGTGCATGTGATCGCCGAAACCATCGAGGACTGCTCCTGGCGCCTCTCGGAACTCGGCCACCCGATGGACGACGCCATCGGCATCACCGACCCGAAAGCCGACGACACGCCCCGCCGCCCGAAACTCCAGCCCCGCGCCCACCACCCGCGCGAACAGGCCAAGAAGCTGTTCCCGAGCCGGGATTTTCATTAGGAATTCAATACATCGACTTCCGATACCCCTCCTCCAGCGCATCATCCAACTTCTTCATCTCTTCCGGCTTCTTCGGCGCGGCGTCGATCTGGTCGAGGATGATCTTTGCGAGCGAGGGCATTTCGCTGCGGTCCTGGCGTTCTGCCGGATCCCAGAGTTTGGAGCGGCGGAAGGCCTTGGCGCAGTGCAGGAAGACTTCCTCCACGTGAACGGCAATTGCCGTCAGCGGCAGGCGGTCGCCCACGGCAAGGAGCGCGAGGAGTTCGGGATCGCGAGTGATCACGGCCCGGCCATTGACCCGCAGCGTATCGTCAAAGCCCGGCACCAAGAAGATCAGGCCGACGGCCGGATTGGCAAGAATGTTCGATTGGGTATCGAGCCGGTTGTTGCCGGGCCGGTCGGGGATCAGCAGCGTCCTGTCATCGAGCACATGCACGAAACCGCGCGGATCGCCGCGCGGGCTGACATCCGCTCGACCGTCGGCCGCCTGGGTGCCGATACAGAGAAACGGCGAGCGCGCGATGAAATCGATAGCATGCCGGTCGAGGCGCGGCTGGCATTTCTTTGACGCCAGCTCGTGCGTCGCCGGAAACAGGGCGCGCAGTTCCTGCTCGTCGGTTACCAGGAATTCCGGTTTCAGTTCGCGCGCCATAGCCTCGTCCTCCGTTCATGCCCGGCCATGGATGACGGCAGAAGGCCGCTTTGACAAGCAAAAACCGGCCGGGCAAGCATGGTTCGGCATGGAGACCACGCCTTTCGGCAGTCGCACAGCGTTACCGCTCAGGCCGCCGGTACCTGTGCAAACAGGCCGGTAATTTGTGCCCACCCCGGAATTTGCGTTGAGATTTCATCCGATCCCGACGCATGAGATCATATCGACGCAGCCATGAGAGGACGCAAACGTGAAGACCCTTATCGCTTTCGCAGGACTGCCTGGTACAGGCAAGAGCACCATAGCCAAGGCGCTTTCGGTCATGACGGGCGCGGTCTACCTCCGGGTCGACGAAATCGAGGCCATCATGCTCGCCCATAGCCCCGAACGGGAGATCGGACCGGAGAGTTACGAGATTCTGGCCGCGCTCGCGCGCTCCAATCTCGCGCTTGGCCATACCGTCATCACAGATTGCGTAAACCCCTGGCCCCTCACGAGAGACTTGTTCGCAGCGGCAGCCGCGCGGGCCGACGCCCGGTTCATCGGGGTCGAGATCATCTGCTCCGATCCCGCCATGCACCGTTTGCGCGTCGAAGGACGGCCGATCGATATCCCCGGCTGGAAGACCCCAACATGGCAGGCTGTGGTAGACCGCGACTATAGAGATTGGCCCGATGCTGACGTCCGCATAGACACCGCCACAGGCACGGCGGAGGAGAGCGCTTCGAAAATCGCCTCGAGGCTGTGAGGCAACAGCGAGCCCAACGTTTGACGCCTCAATCGGCAAAGCTGACTGCGATCTTCAAGCATAAGTCGAATCTCGTGTCATCTGAAACACTTCCGAAGACGTAGACAAATCTGGTTTCAGATAATAACGGCATGTTTATCTTGCGAAACGATACGCGTTTGACCATAGTTTTCCTCCCTAAGGCGAAGATCGGCTCAATAATGAACAACCAGAGACAGGTCACCCGCCGCTCGAACTTCTTCCTGACCCGCGCCCTGCCCGCACTCACCCTCACGCTGATGGTTGGCCTTGGTGTCTTCGTCCTGCTGATCTGGGCGGGCAAGGAGACGGACGAAGCATCCCAGGAGCGCCAGGCGCGGCTCGTTCGTCTCGTGATTTCCCAGTTACAGACCGATGTTGCCCACAGCCAGGAAAGCGCCACGGTTTGGGACGATGCCGTCGTCGAGGTCCGCGCTGGCAACGCCGCCTGGATCGACGACAATCTCGGCACATGGATGCACGACTATTTCGGCTTCGACAGCGTCTATGTCCTGGATACTTCCGACAGGCCGATCTATGCCTTCACGGATGGCACCATTGCAAACCAGTTCGCCTATGATGCCATCGAAAGCGAGGTCGCGCCGCTTGCCGAAGCGCTCCGGGCGAAACTGGCAGCCGGCGACGACAGCCAGGTGAACGATCAGGTTCTGACCCCCGGCATATCCGATCTGGCTGTTATCCGGGACCGTCCCGCCGTCGTCAGCGTCAAGCCGATCGTCCCCCATTCGCCTCTCGTGCAACAGGAAACGGGTGAGGAATATCTGCATGTCGCCATAAGGTTTCTCGATGGCAGCCTGATCGAGGAACTGCAGACCGACTACATGTTCGAGGACCTTCACTTTTCCTGGACCCCGGACGGCTCGAACCAGCCCTTGACCACGGCGGAAAACACGATCATCGGCTATTTCGTCTGGCAACCATACCGCCCGGGCTCGGCGGTGATGACGCGGGTGATCCCGGTACTGACCGGAGTTCTGGCGGTCGCGCTCGTTTCGATCGCGGTTTTCCTGATCATCCATCACAACCGGTCGAAGAAGCTTGAGGAAAGCGAAGAGCGGATCCACTATCTGGCCATGCACGATCCGCTGACCGACCTCCCGAACAGGATGCATTTCAACGAGAGGGTTGATCGCCGACTGGCGGAACACCCCGAAAGCCCGCTCGCACTGCTCTACCTTGACCTTGATCGTTTCAAGCAGGTCAACGACACGCTCGGCCATCCGGCGGGCGACGCGCTGATCAGCGATTTCGCCAGAAGACTGAGGACGATCCTGCGCGAAGACGACCTTGTTGCCCGCATCGGCGGAGACGAGTTCTCCATCATGCTGAGCGGCAAGGGCGGCGAAGCGGAGATCGACGCGCTCTGTCGACGCATCGTCGATGAAGCACGGGTCCCGTTTCAGATCGAAGGCAACACGGTTTTCGTCGGCGTCAGCATCGGAGCGGCCATCTGTCCCCGCGACGGCGATGACCGGGTCAACCTGCTGCGCAAGGCGGATGTCGCGCTTTATTATTCCAAGACCACCGGACGCGGCCGCTACTCCTTCTTTTCCGACGCCATGGACGAAACGCTCGGTTTGCGGCGAAAGACGGAAATGGACCTCCGGCAGGCGCTTCTCGGCGAAAACCAGCTCTCGGTCTACTTCCAGCCGATCCAGTCTGCCCGTACGCAGCAGATTGTGGGCTGCGAGGCCCTGTTGCGCTGGCATCATCCAGAAATCGGATGGATTTCGCCTGAATTGTTCATTCCGATCGCTGAGGAGGCAGGACTGATCGAGGATCTCGGCCAGTTCGCCCTGCGCAAAGCATGCACAGCCGCGGCAAAATGGTCAGGTCTGTCGATCGCGGTCAATGTTTCGGGGGTCGAACTTGCCAACCCCGCCTATGCCGGCAAGGTCGAACAGATCCTGGTTGCGACCGGGCTCCCGCCGGCCCGTCTCGAACTCGAAATCACCGAATCCGTGGCAACCAACGAGGACAGTGCCGCAGCCGCCAATCTGAGCGCGCTTCGCGATCTCGGCGTGCGGATAGCCATTGATGATTTCGGCACCGGCTTCTCCTCGCTCGGACGCCTGCAATCTCTCAATATCGACAGGATCAAGATCGACAGAAGCTTTGTTCAGGCGCTTGAAGGCAGGGGCGATGACGAGGCCATCATTCGCGCGATCGTCGATATCGCCCATGCCAAAGGGCTGCAAACCACTGCCGAAGGGGTGGAAACCCCGGAACAGGACAGAACCCTGACCAGAATGCACTGCGACGATCTGCAGGGCTTTCTCTACGGCCGACCAATGCCGCTGCAGGACATCAACAGAAAACTGGGTCTCGCATTTGAAGCCCCGAAACGGGACTCTGGCCTGGCAATGATGCCGGGGAGCGGCGCCAAGGACTAACGCCCTTCCGAAAACGCGGCGTCGCTCTGCCTGTTTATCCTGCCGCGATTGCCCCCGCTCAGGCCGCGGCCACCTTCGCCAGCGCTGCCAGCGCCTCGACGCAGGCGGCGGCGGCCTCGCGGCCCTTGTTGTGGCTGTCGTCAGCGCAACGGGCGAAGGCCTGCTCGGCGGTATAGGTGGTGAGGATGCCGAAGGTGACCGGGATTTCGGTATCGAGCGAAACCTGCATCAGTCCGTGGGCGGCGGCTTCCGAGATATATTCGAAATGGGCCGTCTCCCCCTTGATCACCGCGCCGATGCAGACAACGCCGGCGAACTTGCCGGTATGCGCCAGCTTCTTGGCAACGAGCGGAATCTCGAAGGCCCCGGGCACGTCGAAGATGTCGGCCTCGGCAACCGGCGCGCCGCGCTCGGCAAGCTCGGCCTTGGCGCCGTTCAGAAGGCCGGTCGTGACCTTTTCATTGAAACGGGAGATGACGATAGCGATGCGATGGGACACGCATTTTCCTTTCAGAGGCTGTTCAAAGCGGCAGGATATGACCGAACTTCTCGCGCTTGGTGGCGAGGTAGGTCTCGTTGAATGGGTTGGTGGCGGTGATCAGCGGCAGGCGCTTCTCCACGGTGATGCCGCAGCGAGCCAGCGCCTCGGGCTTGTCCGGATTGTTGGAGAGAAGCTGCAGGCGGGTGATGCCCAGGCTCTTGAGGATATGGGCGGCAACGTAGTATTCGCGGGCATCCGCCGGCAGGCCGAGCGCCAGATTGGCGGCATGGGTGTCGAGGCCCTTCTCCTGCAGGCCATAGGCGCGGATCTTGTTGGCAAGACCGATGCCACGGCCTTCCTGGCCCTTCAGATAGACGACCACGCCGCCCTTCTCGCCGATGAGCGCCATGCTTTCGCGCAACTGGTCGCCGCAATCGCATTTCAGCGAGCCGAAAACGTCGCCGGTCAGGCATTCGGAATGGACGCGCACCAGTGGATTGTCGGAAAGCGGGCCCTTCACCAGCGCGATGTGCTCGACACCGTCGATCAGGCTCTCGAAGGCGTGCGCGGCGAAGCCGGCGACCTTGGTCGGCAGCGACGCCTGCGCCACTTCCTTCACCAGGATTTCGGTGCGCATGCGATATTCGGCAAGTTCGCGGATCGTTAGTAGCGGCAGGTCATGTTCGGCGGCAAAGCGGGCGAGATCGTCGCGGCGCGCCATCTCGCCATCATCGCGCATCACCTCGCAGATGACGGCCGCCGGATTGAGGCCGGCAAGCCGCGCAAGATCAACAGCGCCTTCGGTATGGCCGTCGCGGGCCAGCACCCCACCCTCGGCCGCCCGAAGGGGAAACATGTGGCCGGGGGAAACGATATCGGCGGATTTCGCGCCGGGGTTCGCGGCTGCAGCGACCGTGCGGGCGCGTTCCGCGGCCGAGATCCCGGTGGTGATCCCTTCGGCAGCTTCGATCGAGATCGTGAACGCGGTGGAATGGCGGGCGCGGTTGCTCGCCACCATCGGCGGCAGGCCGAGCCTGTCGACCTGTTCGCCCGTCAGCGTCAGGCAGATGAGGCCGCGGGCATGCTTTGCCATGAAGTTGATCGCGGCAGGCGTCGCAAAGTCTGCGGCGACGACCACATCGCCCTCGTTTTCGCGGGCCTCGTCATCGATCAGCACCACCATACCGCCGGTGCGGAGCTTCTCGAGCGCCTGTTCAACGGGAGCTGCGGAAAGATTGCGTTGCATCATTGTCATTGCCGTTCTCCGGGCTGTTCTCCGGCGCCATTCAGGGCATCGAATTCTGGGATTGCGTGGCTGATCCTGACGCGATCGGGTTCCCCCTTGGTAATCAGGACATGTTCATCGACGAGCCCGGCACCGAACATGGCGCGGGTGATGGCAGGGCCGGCCTCGACCAGCACTTCCAGCACGCCCTCAGCGCCGAGACGATCAAGCGCGTCATCAAGGTTGACAGCGCGGAAGACATCGAAGCCGCGCTGGGTGGCCTCCTCGACGTAGCGCTCAGGCACGCGTTTGCGCCGATCAAGGAGCACCAGAAAGCGCTTCTTGCCTGGAAAATCAGCGACCAGGCGAACGGTGAAGGCGGGATCATCGGCGAGCACGGTGCCGGAGCCGGTGAGGATTGCATCGGCGCGGCGGCGAAACTGGTGGGCAAGCCGCAGCGATGCTTCGGAGGTGAAGGTCTTTTGGCCGGGCGGCGGGATCATCCGTCCACCTTCATCGACCGCCTGCTTCAGGGTCACCCAGGGCCGGCCGGTCAGCACGAGCTTGGAAAACGGCGCAATGAGCCGCCGGGCGGAAAGCGCAAGGCGGGTGTCCGCTGCGTTTCTGCTCTGCTCGGGCCAGACGATATCGAGCCCGGCTTCCGCCAGAAGCGCGGCACCGCCGCCCCTGACGGATGGGTTCGGATCAGCGGCTGCAATGACCACGCGGCGAGCGGGCGTCTTCAGGATCGCCTCCGCACAGGGCGGGGTTCGGCCATGGTGATTGCAGGGCTCTAGCGTGACGACGACCGTGTGGATCAGGTCTTCGACGTTGCGCATCCGCGCTTCGGCGATGGCGGCGGCCTCGGCATGCGGCGCCCCGGCCTTCAGGTGATAGCCTTCGGCAAGCACAGCGCCATCCGCATCAAGCAGCACGCAACCGACCGGCGGATTGGGCGCGGTCGCGCCGACAAGACGCGAAGCGCCCTCGATCGCACGCGCCAGCGCGGCGCGTTCGGCTGCCGATATCAGCAAGTCTCTGGCGGGAAGAATGCCCATGCCATTTCGCCTCGTTTCAACAACAAGACGCCAGCAGGGCGAAAGCGGAAAGAATGACGCACCGCCCCTTCAAAAGGTGCAGTTCGCCTGTCATTGCGCCTGTTCTCTTCCATCCGGACTATACCGTCGGCTCCGGAATCACACCGGATCTGCTGACCCTCTTCTTCGGCAAGAACTGTCCTGCGATCGAAAGAGGCGCTCGCGGGCTGATGCTCCAGAGGAGCAATTACCGCCGGTGGGGAATTTCACCCCGCCCTGAGAACGTCACCGGCCGTTGGTCGACCGGTGAGGTAAATCTAGGTTTCGCATTTGCAAAAGACAAGTCTGTTTTTATCACCGGCCGGTGCGCTTTCGACAGACACAGTGTCCACCATCAGGCGTCGAGGCCGAAAATCGGGCTGAAACCGCCATAGATCATCCGCTTGCCGTCAAACGGCATGTCGGCCGGGCCCGGCATGTCCTCGTCCTTCATCATCGCCTCCCAGGCCTTGTTGCGGGCATCCTTGTCCGGCCAGATAACCCAGGAGAACACCACGGTTTCATCCGCCTCACGCTTCACGGCCATGGGGAACGAGGTGACCGCGCCTTCCGGCACGTCCTCGCCCCAGCACTCGACGTAGTCGATCGCACCAAGTTCCTTGAACTTTTTCGCCGCCTTTGCACATAATTCGACATAAGCCTGCTTGTTTTCCGTGGGAACAGCGACCAGAAACCCGTCTACATAAGCCATAAAACCCTCCGATATCTTGACTTAAAGCCTTGAGCCTTTTAGGTTGATATCAACATAATAGGCATGGATATGCGCGAGAGTCTACCCATAGACGTCACACTGGAAGTGCGGGACCGCTGCCTTTGTCTTCACATGCAGCGTGCCTCGCGGGCCGTCGGACGCTTTTTCGACGATGCCCTCAGGCCTCTCGGTCTCACCAATGGCCAATATTCGCTTCTCGTATCGCTGAACCGGCCCGAGCCGCCGCGGGTTGCCGAGGTCGCCCACGTGCTGGCCATGGACCGCACGACCTTGACGGCGTCGGTCAAGCCGCTCGAGCGACGGGGACTGATGCGGACATTTCAGGACAGTAAGGACAAGCGCGTCCGGCGGCTGGCGCTCACCGATGAGGGGCTCGATCTTCTGGAGCGTGCCGTGCCGGTGTGGCGCGAAACCCACGATCGGCTTGACAGCGTTGTCGGCTCGGACCTCGAGCGGCTGCGCCAGAACCTCCTGGCGCTGACCTTCGCCCTGCCCGACGGCGAAGACGAGTAGACGCCGCGCTGTGTTGCAGCGCGGCACCTGTTTGCATGATCAGCGGCTCAGCGCCGTCATCACGCCGCGCAGCTCGGCAAGCCCCTTGAGGCGGCCGATCGCCGGATAGCCGGGCTGGGCCTTGCGGTTCTGGTCATCAAGAATATCGAGACCGTGATCGGGCCGGAAGGGAATGTTCCAGTCGGCCCGGCCAGCATCGCGGCGGCGCTTTTCTTCCTTCAGCGCGGCCGCCACCAGCGCCACCATGTCGGTGTCGCCACCGAGGTGCTCCGACTCGTAGAAGGAACCCTTGATATCCCCGGTCTCGCGGTGAACGTTGCGAAGATGCAGGAAGTGGACGCGATCACCGAGACGCTCCATCATCCCCGGCAGATCGTTGTCCGGCCGGGCGCCGAGCGAGCCGGAGCAGAGCGTGATGCCGTTTGCCGGCACATCGACGGCATCCATCAGCGCCTTGTAATCGGCTTCCGTCGACATCACCCGCGGCAGGCCGAGAAGGCCGAAGGGCGGATCATCGGGGTGGCAGCACATCCGGATGCCGACCTCTTCGGCAACCGGCACGACCTCTTCAAGGAAATCGACGAAATGGGCAAAGAGTCCTTCCGCCGAGATCGAGGCATATTCGGCGAGATGCTGCCGTACATCCTCAAGCGTGAAGTTCTCGGCCGCACCCGGCAGGCCGAACACGAGGTTTGTGGTCAGAAGCTGCTGGCGCGCCTCATCCATTGCGGAAAAGCGGCGAGCGGCCTCTTCGCGCACGGCTTCCGAGAAATCCTCGGCGGCGCCATCGCGCTTCAGGATGTGGATGTCGAAGGCAGCGAAATCGGCATAGTCGAAGCGCATGCAGGTCGCGCCGGTTTTCAGCCGGTAGGCTAGATCGGTGCGGGTCCAGTCCAGCACCGGCATGAAGTTGTAGCAGACGACCTCGATGCCGGCCTCGGAAAGGTTTCGCAGGCTGACCTTGTAGTTCTCGATATGGGTGCGCCAGTCGCCCTTCTGCTTCTTGATGTCTTCCGACACCGGGAGGCTTTCAACCACCTCCCATTTCAGCCCGGACTCACCGCCGTCTTTCATGACGGCAAGCTCGGCCTGCCGTTTGGCGATTTCTTCGGGCGTCCACACCACGCCGGTCGGGACGTGGTGGAGCGCGGTGACGACGCCTTCCACGCCGGCCTGCAGCATGTCATCGATCGACACGCGGTCTACGGGTCCGAACCAGCGCCAGGTCTGCCTCATTTTCTCTCTCCCTGAATATGCTCTTTGAATGCGGACGGATGGGATGAATACGCTATGCCCCATAGTCGAAATTCGTACCAGTTATTTTCGCTGTTGACTAGTATGGAAGTATGGTGCAAGCTTGTTTTTGTCGGGAGGACGAAGCCATGCTGCCAGATACGATCGCAACCTCAATTTCGCCGGGTGCACCGGTCGGGTCGCAATTGCACGGCATTCTGCGTGACCTCATTCTCCGCAACGATCTGCCGCCCGGCACGCGCCTGTCCGAATCCGAGCTTGCCGCCCGGTTCGCCGTCAGCCGCCAGCCGGTGCGCGAAGCCTTCATCAAGCTATCCGAAGAGGGGCTTCTCGAAGTGCGTCCGCAACGCGGCACCTTCGTGCGCCGGATTTCGCAGGCAGCCGTCATGGATGCCCGCTTCGTGCGTGAAGCGATCGAGGCGGACATCGTCAAGCTTCTGGCGGAAAAGGCGGACCAGGGCCTTGTGCGTGAGCTTCGTCAGCAGCTGGCCGAACAGCGCGAAGCGGCCCGCACCGATGCCAGCCGCTTCATCAAACTCGACGAACTGTTCCACAAATCGCTGGCCGATGCGGCCGGCAAGGGCAGAGCCTGGATGCTGATCGAAGGGCTGAAGGTGCAGATGGACCGTGTCCGATATCTGAGCCTTCTGCGCTTTCCGATGGTCAAGCTGACCGACCAGCACGAAGCCATCGTCGATGCCATCGGCAACGGCGATCAGCACGCGGCGGAAATGGCCGTGCGCGGACATTTGCGCGAAATCCTCAGTGATCTTCCGGCCATTTTCGAGGACCGGCCGGAATTCTTTGAAGAGCCGGGGCGATAAGCCCCAACACTTGAACCGTCTGAATGGGAGGACGTCATGAACTATCACATCAATCTCAAGAGCATCGCACTCGCAGGTCTGGCTGCCAGCCTGATGGCCGGTTCGGCACTTGCCGCCGACTACACGTTGAACGTCAACACCGCGCTTGCCACCAACGACCCGCTCTATGCCGGCCTTGAGGCTTTCGCGGAAAACGTGGCCACGGCTTCGGATGGTGCGCTGGAAGTGCGCCTGTTCCCGAACTCGCAGCTCGGCCCCGATGAGGACGTGCTGGAACAGGCCCGCGCCGGCGCGCCGGTTGCCGTCGTCGTCGATGGCGGTCGCCTGGCGGTATTCGTCAACGAATTCGGCGTTCTCGGCGCTCCTTACCTCGCCAGCGGCTATGACGGCATCCGCAAGGTCGTCACCTCGGACCTGTTCAATGAATGGGCCGAAAAGCTGCATGATGATGCCGGCCTCGATGTGCTGAGCTTCAACTGGTGGCAGGGCGAACGTCATCTGCTGACCAAGAAGGAAATCACCGGCCCGGCTGATCTCGCTGGTGTGCGCATGCGCACGCCGGGTGCCCCGGTCTGGACCGGCACCATCGCCGCGATGGGCGCAACGCCGACACCGATGCCCTGGGGCGAGGTCTACTCGGCGATCTCCTCCAACGTCATCGATGGCGCAGAAGCCCAGCTTCCCGCCGTTGTCGGCGCCAAGCTCGACGAGGTGATCACCAACATCACGCTGACCGGCCACATCAACCTGATCACCGGTCTCATCACCTCCGCAGGCTGGGTCGATTCGCTTCCGGAAAACCTGCAGACCATCCTGCACGAGGAAGCCCTGAAAGCCGGCGACATCGCCTCCCACGGCACGGAAGAAGCCCTTGCAGGCCTGGAGCAGCAGCTCAAGGACGAAGGCGTGACCATCGAAATCATCGACGTCACACCGTTCAAGGAAGCAACCGCCGTCGTCTATGACGACCTCGGCTATGGCGAACTGCGCGACCAGCTGCAGGCGATCGCCGCGCAGTAAGGCGCAGGGCAGCAGACCGTGAAATGACGGGCCGCGTCCGCAGATGTCGGGCGCGGTCCGTCCTCCCAAGGCTCGAATACGGCCGGCGCCAGTGTGGCGAGGCCGCCTCAGAACAAGCGTTCGTGAGCATTTCGACACCGGCAACGACCGGGACCCGGCACAGGGCCGAAATGCTCCTCAACCAAATCCGGAGGGGCCATCATGCCCGGTTTCCTCGCTAAGATAGAATTTGTCGCAGGCGCGATCCTGCTGGCGGTCATCACGGGGCTCGTGTTCATCGCCGCCACCATGCGCTTCTTCGGCCATCCGCTGATCTGGTCGGTGGACCTGGCCCAGCTTCTGTTCATCTGGCTCTGCTTCATCGGCGCCGCGCGCGCCATGCGCGAGCGCGGCCATCTCGGCGTCGACTTTCTCGTCCGCCCCTTCCCGCACCGCTTCAGGCTGATCCTCGAAACGCTGCTGGCGATCGTGTTCATCGGCTTCCTGATGATCCTCGCCGTGGAAGGCTATGACCTCACCATGCTGAACAAGGAACGCCAGTTCGGCGATTCCGGCCTCTCCTATGCCTGGGTCACGATCGCGGTTCCAGCCGGCTGCATCATGCTGTCGCTGTCGATCCTCGGCAATCTCGTCCAGGCCTGGCGCAATGCGAAGAGCAAGATGCTGGTCTTCACCCGCACCGCCACTCAGGAAGAACCGGTCGTTTCGACCGGCGCCGCGGAGTAAGCATCATGGCCCTTATCGGTATCGTCTTCTTCGTCCTGATGCTGCTTGGCGCACCCATCGCGTTTGCCATCGGCATCTCCGGCTTCACCTTCTTCCTCACCTCGGACATCATGCCGCTGTCGATCGGCGTTCAGAAGATCGCGACGGTGTCGCAGAGCTTTCCGCTACTCGCCGTTCCCTTCTTCGTGCTGGCCGGCCACCTGATGAACGAGAGCGGCATCACCGACCGCCTCTTCACCTTCTCCAAGGTCGCCGTCGGCTGGATGGCGGGCGGGCTTGCCCAGGTTGCGATCATCCTTTCGACCCTGATGGGCGGCGTCTCCGGCTCGGCGGTTGCCGATGCGGCGATGGAAGCCCGCGTTCTCGGCCCGCAGATGATCAAGAACGGCTATTCGAAGGGCTTCTCCTCGGCCGTCATCGCAATGTCGTCGCTGATTACCGCGACCATTCCGCCCTCCATCGGGCTCATCCTCTATGGCTATGTCGGTCAGGTCTCGATCGGCCGGCTGTTCATGGCGGGCATTGTCCCCGGCATCCTGATGATGGCGTTCCTGATGACGGCCGCATGGATCGTCTCGCGCCGTCGCAACTATGTGCTCTCCGACATGCGCAAGCCGACGCGGGGCGAACTCGGGCGCGCGGCCTGGGGCGCCAAGTGGGCGCTGCTGTTTCCGGTCCTGCTCATCGGTTCGATCCGCGGCGGCCTGTTCACCCCCTCGGAAGTCGGTGCCTTCGCCGTGGTCTACGCCATCCTCGTCGGTCGCTTCGCCCATCGGGTGATGACCTTCGAAGCGATCAAGCGCGCGTTTGCCCACGCGATTTCGGATATCGGCCTGATCATGCTGATCATCCTGATGTCGGGAATGATCGGCTTTGCGATCATCTTCCTGCAGGTGCCGCAGCACGTGGCCGGCTTCATGCTTGAGAGCCTGGTGAACCCGGTGCTGATCGTCACCGTCATCCTGATCGGCCTGTTCATTGCCGGCCTGTTCTTCGAAAGCACGATCCTGGTGCTGCTGCTGACGCCGATCCTCGTGCCCGTCGTCATCAAGGCCGGCGTCGATCCGGTTCACTTCGGTATCCTGATGATGACGATCGTGACCTTCGGTTCGATGACCCCGCCGGTCGGAGTCGCGATGTTCACGGTCTGCAGCCTGCTCGATACGCCGATCGAGGAATATGTGAAGGAATCCTGGCCGTTCATTGCCGCCATCATCGGCCTGGTCGTGCTGCTGCTGTTCTTCCCCGGCGTCGTCCTGTTCCTCCCGAACCTCATGTATGGCGGATAGTCCCATCCGCCCTTGAGGAAACCACTGGCCGCACTGGAAACGGTGCGGCTTTTTTTGGTATTGAGAGCACCGCACTTCAACAGCATGCTTACGAAAGGCCGGAAAGAGGAGCAGAAAATGGTCGTAAAACGCATCGTCTCCAACATCGCGACGACATCACCCGGCGAAGTCCGCGCCTTCTATGTCGATCTTCTGGAGCTTGATGTGGCAATGGACCTCGGATGGATCGCGACACTCGTTTCCGGGGAAAAGGCTCAGACCCAGATCAGCATCGCCAGCGAAGGTGGCTCCGGTACGCCGGTTCCCGACCTCTCGATAGAGGTGGACGATGTCGACGCGGTACACCGGCGGGCCGAAGAACTCGGTCACGAGATCGTCTATGGCCCGGCCGATGAGCCATGGGGCGTACGACGGTTCTACCTTAAGGATCCGAGCGGAAAGCTGGTCAACATCCTGACGCACAAGGGCTGACGGCCGCGGCTCAGGACGAAGGGCAGACGAACGGGATCTTGTGGCCGCCGTCATAGGGCACAGCATAGCCGCCGGAGAGCAACAGCATGCTGAGGTCGCGCTTGTCCGCCAGCGCCACATCGGCGACCACCCGGCCGAAATACTTGTCGCCGGCGATATTGCGCAACTGCACTGTCTCGCCTTCCCGGACATTCGACATCACGAAAGCCCTGGCGGCATTTGCCGCGTCCCGCTCGGCGTCGCAGGACGAGCGCAGCTCCGGCGTATCGACGCCGCGCACCCTCACCGAGGTCTCGACGATCTGCCCAGGCCACGGCCGCGCCTGAACGACGATCGTGTCACCGTCGATCACCCGCACCACCTCAGCCCGCACCGGGCCGTCGAAGATATCTTCGGCAGCGACGGACGGCGCCCGCACGGTGGCGATCAGCAATGACGTGGCCAGAAAGGCGATTCGAGACATGAAAAGGAATTTATTCCTTTTATGGAAAGCGCTCAATAGGAATAATTACCTATGATCAGAAGTCGATCGCCCTGCCCTTGATCTCCCAGTCGCCGAAGCGTGCAGGGTCCAAGCCGCCACGGCCGCCTTCTTCGGGCGCCGGCTTGGCCTCGGCGTCGGCCACCCTGCGGCGCTCGGCGGCCTCGGCCAGAGCGCGCTTCGCCGCCTCGGGGAGATTGCGACGGCGTTCTTCTTCAGGATCGACCATCTCACCGGAAGCGCCGGCGGCGGTCAGGGCCGCAAGCTCGGCGGCGGAAGGGAAAGTCGAAACTTCTTCGCCGGCGTTCTGTTTTGCGCCGGTCTTGTCTTTTTCGTCCATGATGATTGCACCAATTTCGCGGCCGCGATTATTGATATGCGGCGATTTTCGTCCCACTTATATCCGCAATTGGTGCCGGAAAGAAGACCGGCGCATCCATCCTATCGGAGACCGGCAGATGAATCTCGTTCGTACCGCCATGCTTCTCGCCTTCATGACGGCATTGTTCATGGGCATCGGCTATATGATCGGAGGCCAGAGCGGCATGATGATCGCGCTCGTGATGGCCGCCGGCATGAACATCTTTTCCTACTGGAATTCCGACCGCATGGTGCTCTCCATGTACCGCGCGCAGGAGGTTGATGAGCGCTCTGCGCCCGAATATTACGGCCTGGTGCGCGAGCTTTCCGGCCGCGCCGGGCTGCCCATGCCCAAGGTCTATCTCTATGACAGCCCGCAGCCGAACGCCTTTGCGACCGGCCGCAATCCGCAGAATGCTGCCGTCGCGGCCTCAACCGGCATTTTGAAGATGCTTTCCCGCGAGGAACTCGCCGGCGTCATGGCGCACGAGCTTTCCCATGTGCAGCACCGCGATACGCTGACGATGACGATCACCGCGACGCTGGCCGGTGCGATCTCGATGCTCGGCCATTTCGCCTTCTTCTTCGGCGGCAGCCGCAACAACAACAATCCTTTCGGCTTCGTCGGGGTGCTGATCGCGATGATCGTCGCGCCGCTGGCTGCGGCGCTGGTGCAGATGGCGATCAGCCGGACGCGCGAATATGCCGCCGACCGCCGCGGCGGCGAGATCTGCGGCAATCCGCTGTGGCTCGCCTCTGCGCTCCAGAAGATCCATCACGGCAACCAGGTGATCCACAACGAGCGCGCGGAACGCAACCCCGCGACCGCCCACATGTTCATCATCAATCCGCTGTCCGGCCAGAACATGGACAACCTTTTCTCCACCCACCCGAACACGGACAACCGCATCGCAGCGCTGCGCGACCAGGCTGCCCGCATGGGCGCGACCTCGACCGCGGCGTCCGGACCTGCTAGAGCGACCCGGAGATCGCAATCGGTGCCCGACACCGGCCGCGACCGTAACGGCGATCCGCCCTTCAAAGGTCCATGGTCCTGATGCAAGATGAGAACAAGCCGGCGCGGGCAGGAAACGCCCGTCCGGCACAAAAGCCTGGTTATCCGCCCCGCGCAGCCGCCACGAAAATCCTTGCCGCCGTCATCGACCGCAAGACCTCGCTCGACGGCATGCTCGACAGCGACAACGGCAATGCCGTCTATCGCAGCCTGACGCCGGCCGATCAGGGGCTTTGCCGGGCGCTGGTGCTGACGGCGCTGCGCCACAAGCCGATGATCGAAGCCGCGATTTCAGGCCTGCTCGACCGGCCGCTGCCTTCCGGCGCCCGCGCACTGTCACATGTGCTGACCATCGCCGCAGCCCAGATCCTCTACCTCGATGTTCCCGATCATTCCGCCGTCGACATCGCCGTCGAGCAGGCCAATGCCGACCCGCGCAACAAGCGCTTCGCCGGGCTGGTGAATGCGGTGCTTAGGAAGCTGGCACGGCAGAAGGAACGGACGCTTTCCCGCATCGCCGGCATCTCACCGCTGCCCGACTGGTTCCTGGAAAGGCTCACAGAAATCTACGGGACGGAAAAGGCCGCGGCGATCGGGACGGCCCAGCTGACCCCGCCATCGATCGATCTCTCGGTGAAATCCGATCCGGAAGGCTGGGCCGGCCGCCTCGGCGGACGGGCACTTGCGACCGGCTCCGTGCGTCTGGAGAAGACCGAGGGTGCGATTTCCGCGATGGACGGCTTTGCCGAAGGCGAATGGTGGGTTCAGGATGCGGCCGCCGCCATTCCTGCAAGCCTTTTCGGCGATCTTTCTGGCCAGCGCGTCGTCGACCTCTGCGCCGCGCCCGGCGGCAAGACCGCGCAGCTGATCGTGCAGGGTGCAAGCGTGACCGCGCTCGAGCGCTCGAAATCCCGGCTTAAGCGGCTCGACCAGAACCTCGAACGCCTTGGATTGAGCGCAGAAACCGTTGCAGCCGACATGATGGAGTACCGGCCGGCTGCGCTCTTCGACGCCGCCCTCCTCGATGCGCCCTGCTCTTCCACCGGCACGGCGCGCCGGCACCCAGACGTGCCGTGGACCAAGGACATGGCCGACATCGAGAAGCTTGCGGAGGTGCAGTATGCGATGCTGCGCCAGGCGCTGGACCTCGTCCGCCCCGGCGGCATCGTGATCTTTTCAAACTGCTCGCTCGATCCGCTCGAAGGTGAAGCCATGGTCGCGCGGCTTCTGGCCGACGGCGCGCCGGCCGAGCGCTGCGAATTCCCGGCCGGCCGGCCGGATGCGCTGAAGCATCTGTTCGACGCCGACGGCGCCATCCGTACCACCCCGGCCGATACGCTGGACGGCGAGGCCGGCCTCGACGGCTTTTACGCCGTCGCACTGAAAAAACGCTGACGCAGAAAAGGCTTGCAGAAGTCGTCAAACTGATTTCTTTTCAGCATTGCTGCGGTGGAACAAACACGAAAAACCGTCCAGCAAACTCTTCAGCCTGACCCAATGGGCCGGAGATTTGGGTCACGCCGGGGAGCCGGTGCGAGGAAAAAACGATTCGGGTGCGCGATTTGGCCTTTCCGGTTTCGGAAATCTGGCGTTACGCTTTGCTGTATGGATATGAGACCGCGCTGCGCATCAGACGCGGGCTCATGGCCTTGCGCCCGCAATCCACAGTTTCCTTCGGCAATGCCAACCGGCAATTGCTCGTCGCCCCCACCGATCTCAGGGCCGCAGACCCGCTCGAAGCGGAAAACCTGGTGAGCTGGCGCTTCGCGCTCGCGGGCGAGACGCTGGATACAGCCGGCCGGCCGCCGTTTTCAATGGAGATGCCGAGCGCGGACTTCGCGTGCCTGCTTGCCGGCTTCTCGTGGCTTCGGCATCTGCGGGCGTTGCGCGGCGAGGAAGCCAACAATTTCGCCCGCACGGTGACGCTGAATTTCCTGCGCCGCAACGGGCGGTGCAAGGGCCCCGCCTGGCAGAATGCCGTCGCCGTGGAACGTCTCTCCGCCTGGCTCAGCCATTCCACCGTGATATTGAAGGGGGCGGACGCTGCCTTCTATCGCCGTTTCGTGGCGGCGATCCTCCGTCACGAACAGGTGCTGCGCCGCCGCTACCCGACAATGCCGCACGACGAGACGCGGCTGAAGGCGGCGATCGCGCTCGCCATGGCATCGATCTCGATGGATCTTTCCGATCACCGCAAGCAGCAGGCCGCAAGGCGGCTCGACGAGGCGCTGTCGAAGCAGATCCTCGCCGATGGCGGCCATATCGCACGCAATCCGCAGACGCTGCTCGACCTGCTCTTCCAGCTGCTGCCGCTGCGCCAGACCTACATCAACCTCGATATCGCGCTGCCGCGCCAGCTCGTTCCGGCAATCGACCGGATTTACGCGGCGCTCGCCTTCTTCAGGCACCGGGATGGCAATCTCGCGCTCTTCAATGGCGCAGGCCCTGTCCTAGCGACGACGCTGTCGGCGCTGCAACGTTACGACGAAACCGGCGGCAGCGGTTTCCGGGCCTTGCCGCATACCGGGTTTCAGCGGCTCGATGCCGGAGGGACGGTGCTGATCGTCGACGCCGGCAACCCCCTTTCCACCCATCTGTCGAAAGCGGCTCATGCCGGCGCATTGTCCTTCGAGATGTCGTCCGGCACCAGCCGTTTCATCGTCAATTCCGGCCGTCCGCTCCATCCGGATGCGGCGACCATTGCAATGGCGCGCTCGACCCCGGCCCACTCCGCCGCTACCATTGATGACGCTTCGTCGATGCGGTTTTCCCGCTCTGAATTCCTCGGGCCTGTCGCCGCCGGCGGGATCCGCCGGGTCGAGGTGGAGCGCAGCGAGACCGACGACGGCGATACGCTTCTGATGCGCCATGACGGCTATCTCGCCCGGTTCGGGCTGATGACGGAGCGGCGGCTCGCACTTTCAGCCGATGGGCGCGTGATTGCCGGCCGCGACAGCTTCCGCCGCCGCCGCGACGAAATGCCGGCTGCGACCAACCGCCACCAAGCCATCATCCGCTTCCACCTGCATCCCTCGATCTGGGTCATGCATGAGGATGCCGACACGATCTTCATGACGGCGCCGGACAATGAGAGCTGGCTGTTTTCCGCACCCGGCCTTGCCCCGGAGCTCGAAGAGGATGTGTTCTTTGCCGCCAGTGCCGGCATGGCCGCCTCCCGCCAGATCGTCATCACCGCGCCGATCGGCGAACATCCCGATGTCGAATGGCGGCTGGAGCGGCTGAGCTAGGTTTCACATTGTCTCCAGTCATGCTAAGCGCGAGGCAACCTCTCGCCATCGTATCGATGAAGGACTTCGCACCATGGCCGTTGCCTCCAAGAAAATCCCCGCCCCCGATCTCGTCACCGTCAAGACCGCGCTGCTTTCCGTCTCCGACAAGAGCGGCATCGTCGAATTCGCCAGCGCGCTTGCTGCACGCGGCGTGAAACTCTATTCGACCGGCGGCACTCACAAGGCGCTGGCCACAGCCGGCCTCGACGTCACCGATGTGTCCGAGGTCACGGGCTTTCCGGAAATCATGGATGGCCGCGTCAAGACGCTGCATCCGAAGGTTCATGGCGGCCTGCTCGCCATCCGCGATGACGAAGAGCATCAGGCGGCCATGAGCGCGCATGGTATCGAGGGCATCGACCTTGCCGTCATCAATCTCTATCCCTTCGAGGAAGTCCGTGCCGCCGGCGGCGACTATCCGACGACCGTTGAGAACATCGACATCGGCGGCCCGGCGATGATCCGCGCTGCGGCCAAGAACCACGCCTATGTCACGGTGATCACCGATCCGGCCGATTACCGTGAGGTGAGCGAGGCGCTGGAAGCCGGCAACGGCACCATCCCTTACGCGCTCCGCCAGCAGCTTGCCGCCCGCGCCTATGCTCGCACCGCCGCCTATGACGCGACGATCTCGTCCTGGTTTGTGGAGGCCCTCTCGCTGGAAAACCAGCGCCACCTGACGCTTGGCGGCACGCTGAAGCAGGAAATGCGCTACGGTGAGAACCCGCATCAGTCGGCCGCCTTCTACGTGACGGGCGACAAGCGGCCGGGCGTTGCCAATGCCGTCCAGCATCAGGGCAAGCAGCTTTCCTACAACAACATCAACGATACCGACGCCGCTTTCGAACTGGTTGCCGAGTTCCCACCGGAACAGGCGCCGGCCGCCGCCATCATCAAGCACGCCAACCCTTGCGGCGTTGCCCGTGCGGACACGCTGGTCGAGGCCTATCGCCGGGCGCTTGCCTGTGACAGCCAGTCGGCTTTCGGCGGCATCGTCGCGCTGAACCAGACGCTGGATGCCGTGACGGCCGAGGAAATCGTCAAGCTGTTCACCGAGGTTATCATCGCGCCGGACGCGGATGAAGATGCCAAGGCCATCATCGCGGCCAAGAAGAACCTTCGCCTGCTGACCACGGGCGGCCTGCCCGATCCGCGCTCGAAAGGCCTCAACTTCAAGACGGTTGCCGGCGGCTTCCTGGTGCAGGGCCGCGACAACGCGATGATCGACGAGATCACCCTGAATGTCGTCACCGAACGTGCCCCGACCGACCGTGAACTCGAAGACCTGAAGATGGCCTTCGCGATTGCCAAGCACGTCAAGTCGAATGCGATCGTCTACGTCAAGGACGGCCAGACCGCCGGCATTGGCGCAGGTCAGATGAGCCGCATCGATTCGGCCATCATCGCCGGCATCAAGGCCAAGGAAGCCGCCAAGACGGCCGGCTGGGCCGAGCCGATGACCAACGGATCGGCGGTCGCTTCCGAAGCCTTCTTCCCGTTCGCCGATGGTCTGCTGTCAGCCGTTGCCGCCGGCGCTACCGCCGTCATCCAGCCGGGTGGTTCGATCCGCGATCAGGAAGTTATCGATGCCGCCAACGCCAATGGCGTCGCCATGGTGTTCACCGGTGTCAGGACCTTCCGCCACTGACGGGCCGCATCGCCGGGAGGAACAGCACCAGTCCGGCGACAAGAAAGACAAGCAGGCTCGCCATGCCGACATTCGGCGAGCCTGTCCATTGCGTCAGGAACGCAAAGCTTGCCGTCGCGAGGAAGCTCGTCATCCGCCCGGTCAGCGAAAACAGGCCGAAATAGCGCCCCGCCTCCGCCCCCTCGACACGCGCCGCCAGATATGCCCGAGAGGCCGCCTGCACCGGGCCGAAGGCAAGCCCGATGATCACGCCGTAAGCAAGAAACGCCTTTTCCGCTCCGGCTGAGAACAGACCGCCGCCACCGGGCCCGAGCGGAAGCAGCCCGAACAGGGTCGCGCCATCGTCCGTCGAGACGACGCCGAGCGTCGCCATGATCAGCATGACGAGGGCGGTGACGATCACCGGGCCGGCACTCACCAGCCGCCCGAGCCGGGCAGCGATGAAGCAGCCGAAGATGGCCGCGACGTTCAGCACGATGCCGAAAATGCCGATCTCCATGGTCGACCAGCCGAAGGTCGCCGCCGCGAAGGCGCCGCCGAGGATCAGCAGGCCGTTGACGCCGTCCATGTAGAGCATGCGGGCAATGAGGAAGCGGAGCAGGTCCGGCCTGTCCTTAAGCGAGAGCACCGTCCGTTTCAGTTCGGAGAGGCCTTCGGCAACGGCATGGCCGGCACGCTTGCGCCGCGCGATATCCGGCGTGAAAACCAGCATCGGCAGCAGGAAGATGAGGTACCACGCAGCCGAGAGCGGTCCGGTCAGCCTCGCCGGCTCTCCTGCGATGGCATCGAGCCCGAACAGTGCGGGCTGGCCGAGAAGGGTGAGGCCGGTATCGGGATCGGCAGCGAACCAGAGAAGGAAGCTGATGAGAAAGATCATGCCGCCGAGATAGCCGAGCCCCCACGCATCGTTCGAGGTCCGGTTGAGAGCTTGAGGCGGCACCAGATGCGGCAGCATCGCATCGTTGAAGACCACGGAGAGTTCGGCCGCGACGGTCGCGAGCACGATGAAGGCCGCCGGCCAGAAATAGCCGCTGCCGGGCGCGGCAAGCCAGAGCATTGCGAGGCCTGCGACCTGCAGGACGGCGAGCATGCCGATGAACCGCTTGTTGCCGCCGGCCGCATCCGCGAGCGCGCCGGCCACCGGCGCGCCAAAAGCGATGATGATGCCGGCAACCGTCGCGGCATTCGCCCAGGCCGCCTGGCCCGCAACCGGGTCGGCCCCGAGCTCGTTGACGAAATAGGGACCGAAGATGAAGGTGGTGACGACGGTGAAGAAGGGCTGCGCGGCCCAGTCGAACATCATCCATCCGAAAACGCCGCGTCGGCCACCCGTCGCGATATCTGTTTCGTCGCCGGCAATCGTCAAGCCACCATCCCCTGCATAGAACGTGCGGCAGCATTGTCTGCGGCACTGTGCTTGTCCAGAGCGGACATCGTCGTTGCGGTACTGTCGCGGCACCTCTTCGCCGGATCGGCAGACGGTTTGCCTTTCCCGCCTGATGCGCTAGGGATGGTCGCGTCAGCCCCTGCCCCAAAGGAAATCCCCGCCATGCCTGCACGACGCGCCCACGACCTGCCCTATCGCCCGAATGTCGGCGTCATGATCCTCAATCCCGAAGGCAAGGTCTGGCTCGGCCGGCGGCTTTCGGAGAACAACACCGAGTCCGATGGCACACCGCAGCTCTGGCAGATGCCGCAGGGTGGCATAGATCCCGGCGAGACGCCGCTTGTGGCGGCAAAACGCGAGCTTTACGAGGAGACCGGCATGAAGACGGTCGAACTCCTTGCCGAGACCAGGGGATGGATCAACTACGATCTTCCCGACCATCTGATCGGTATCGGCCTGCACGGGCGCTACCGTGGCCAGACCCAGCGCTGGTTCGCCTTCCGCTTCAACGGCGACGAGAGCGAGATCGCCATCGATCCGCCGCCTGAAGGCCACGCGCGCGAGTTCGATGCCTGGCAGTGGGCCGATATCGACGCGCTCCCCTCGCTCATCGTCGCCTTCAAGAGGGCGGTCTATGAACAGGTCGTCGCTGAGTTCCGGCACCTCGTTTCCGGCTGATCTGCCGAAACTTTCGGTCGTGCAATGCGTTCTTCAGGTGCGGGGAAGCCCGCCGCCGCAAGAGGGATCCCGATGCCGCCCGGCAGGTTCGAACAGTGCCACATCGTGTTGAACGCCAATGCGGGGAGCGCCGAGAAGGCGGACCTGGCGGAAACGCTTGTCGAGCGCTTCACCGAAGCCGGCATCCGCGCGACCATCGATGCCGATCGCGAAGCGCCGCTTGAGGCGCGTATTCTTCGCGCCGTGGAAAGCGAGGCACCGCTGATCGTCGCCGCCGGCGGCGACGGCACGGTCACGGCGATCGCGGAGGCCCTGATCGGTACCAGGAAGACGCTTGCCATCGTGCCGCTTGGCACGGCCAATCTTCTCGCGCGCGATCTCGATATCCCGCTGGATATCGATACGGCGATCGGCGCGATCCCCGACATGCACGTCCGCCACATCGATGCTGGCGTGCTGAACGGCCGGGTTTTCCTGCACAAGGTGGTGGTCGGGCTGGTGCCCGGCATTGCCGCCGGACGGGAACGCATCCGCCACCGCTCCGGCCTTCGCACCTATCTGGGCCTCGCCGCCTATTTCCTGCGCCGCCTCGCCCGCGCCCGACCGATGATCGCGCGGATCGAAAACGGCGAGAGCCGCACCGAGAGGCTCTATTCGGTGGCTGTGGCCAACAATGGCTATGACGAGGGCTTCGGGCGCTTCTTCGCGCGAAGCCGGCTTGATCGCGGCGTGCTCTGCCTCTACCGCATCCGGCGGCTGACACTCGCCGATGTTTTCCGACTGACCATCGGCATGCTCATCGGCCGCTGGCGCAATGACGTGGCGATCGATGTCGCCGAAGTGCGCACGGTGCGGCTGCGCGGCCGCAAGCCGGCAACGCAGGTGATGATCGACGGCGAAATCGCCCTGATCACCGGCACGCTCGATTTCTCGATCCGACCCGGCACCGTGGCGGTGCTGGCACCCCCAAGCTGACGGGAGAGCCCCGATGCGCATCGCCCACCTCTCAGACCTCCACTTCGGACATCACGACGACGGGCTTGCCGGCATGATTGCCGACGAGGTCAACGCCCGCCGACCCGATCTCGTCGTCGTCAGCGGCGATTTCACCCAGACCGGCAGCGAGGCCGAATTCGAAACCGCCGCGGCCTTTCTGGAAACACTCGATGCGCCATTCTTCGCCGTGCCCGGCAATCATGATGTCCCGGCGCGCAACCTGCTCGCACGCTTTACCGAGCCATACGGCCTCTATCGCACCCATATCCACCCCGAGATCGAGCCCCTGTTTGAGGGGCGAAAGGTGGTGCTTGCCGGCATCAACACGGCGCGGCGGCTGCGACTCGGCCTGAACTGGTCGCACGGCTCGATCAACGGAAAGCAGCTTGGTGCCTTGCGGGAGCGCCTGGAGACGGCAGACCCGGCCGCCATCCGGGTGATCGTCGCGCATCATCCGTTGCTGCAGCCGGAAATCCCCGGCGAGAAGGCGATGCGCCTAGTGAAACACGCCGACCGCGCGCTTGAGACCTTCGCGACACTCGGTGTGCGCCTCGTCCTGTCCGGGCACTTCCACATGTCCTATGTCCGCCGCTACCCGCACCAGAACGAGGTCCAGGAGGGCGCACCGGCAGGCGCGCGTCAGGCCGCTGCGGCCCCTATCCTTGTGGTTCAAGCCGGCTCGGCGATCTCGACCCGGCTGCGTGGCGAGCCCAATGCCTACAACATCATCGATATCGAGGGCGAAAGCCTGAAGGTGTCGGTGCGGCAATGGCAGGACGGACAGTGGGTCGACGGCGATGTCACCCATGCGCCGCCGCTTGCGCCGCCCCGCATGGGTGGAAACGCATAAGGCCCGGCGCGCGGGCCGGGCCTTGAAACAGCAAAGATCGCTAAAGCCTATTCGGCTTCGTTGGTCGCGCCGGCGTTGAGCTGGGCGTATTTCTTTTCGCCAAGCGATTCCAGCAGCTCAAGCTGGGTCTCGAGGAAGTCGATGTGACCTTCCTCGTCGATCATCAGTTCTTCGAAGAGCTTCATGCTGACGTAATCGCCAGCCTCGTGACAGATGTCGCGACTTTCCTTGTAGGAATTGCGCGCCTCGTATTCACCGGCGAGATCGCCTTCGAGGACTTCCTTAACGGTCTGGCCGATGCGCAGCGGCGCCACGGTCTGCAGGTTGGGATGGCCTTCGAGGAAGATGATGCGGTCAACGAGCTTGTCGGCGTGGTGCATCTCTTCGATGGACTCGGCACGCTCCTTGGCGGCGAGCTTGGTCAGGCCCCAGTCTTCGAGAAGACGGTAGTGAAGCCAGTACTGATTGACGGCGCCGAGCTCAAGAAACAGGGCTTCGTTCAGCCGCTCGATTACTTTTTTGTCGCCTTTCAACGTCCGTTCTCCTTTTATGTTCCTGGAATTGCTTCAGGCGGCTCAAAAAATCACAAAACTTCTCGCCGGTCGAGTGGCGATTGTGGTGATACTGCTCTGAAGTACGGACGATGATATCGATGACGTTGGGAAAACAGCCGCAACACCGGCCCCGCTTCGACATGCGGTGGTAGACCTTGGCCGGAACTATGATTTGCCAGCAATCCTCATCGAGGAGTTCGGTAACGACCTCCACGATTTCCTTTTCAGTAATGAAATTGCAGCTGCAGACAAGCATTCTCTCACCATTGACGGCTGTCACTGATGGCCTCTCTTCGCAAAAGAGGATGCTCATTGTCAAGATTAAACCTGAGTATCGGACTCACATTCCCTTAAATGTGATGCGGCGAGGGCCGCGACATTAAGCCTCAGGCAAATAGGGCGGCGCCTAGCGACGCCGCCAGAAGGGCGCAGATCAGTTGACGGCGGCCGTGACCGCGCACGGATCCACACCATAGGCCGGCGCGCAGCCCTTCGTCGCAGCAACAGTACCGGGCGCCACGAGAGAGGCAGCCACAATGATCAGAGCCGCACCAGCAAACAGGACAGCAATCGATTTACCCATTTTGGAAGACACCTTATTTTCACCAAAGTCCCGTCGGGCCATCATCCCTGTGACCCTTCAATAAACAGTAAAGACGCAAGCGGTATGACGGGTTCCCGACAATGCGCATTTTTTATGTCATGTGTGGCGCAGGTGTCCTGTCTTAAGCAGGCTTTCCGAATTGTCCATGCTGACGGTACTGCACCAGATAGCTGGGCAGGATGGCGTCGAGCTGGGCCGGGCGAATGCCCAGGCCCTTCAGCGTGCGGCCTTCCGCTTCGGCTTCCTTCGACACGATCGTATCGGTCTTCAGAAGCTTCACCTGGTCGGCGGTCAGCGGCGGCTTGATGAGCGGAATGGCAGCAGCAATGCCGCCAATCAGCGAGGCGAGCCCGAAGGGCAGCGAGACCAGCGCGCGCTTGCGGCCGGTCGCGGAAAGCACCTTTTCGAGGCATTCACGGAAGGTGAGAACGTCACGCCCTCCGAGTTCGTAGGTCTTGCCCTTTTCGACCTTGCCGTCAACGGAACGGGCAATGACCTCGGCAACATCGCCGACATAGACGGGCTGGAACTTCGTCTTGCCACCGCCGATGAGCGGAAGGAAGGGCGAGATCAGCGTCATCTTGCCGAACTTGTTGAAGAAGTCGTCCTCAGGGCCGAACACGATCGACGGCCGCATAATGACAGCATCGGGACAGATTTCGCGGACAGTGGCTTCCGCCTGGCCCTTCGACCGGGCGTAATGCGACAGGCTGTCGGGATCGGCGCCGATGGCGGAAACATGGGTGAGCGCGGCGCCGGCATCGCGCGCCGCTTCGGCAATCAGGCGGGCGCCCTCTGCCTGGACGGCGTCGAATCCGTTCTTGCCGCTTTCAAACAGCACGCCGACGCAGTTGACGACATGATCGGCGCCCTCGACGGCCCGGCGCACGGAATCACCGTAACGCAGATTGGCCTGCATGAAGGTGATCTGGCCGACATTGCCGAGCGGCTGCAGGAACAGCGCCAGATCGGGACGGCGCACGGCGACGCGGATGCGATAGCCTCGCTTGGCCAGAAGCCGGACGACATAGCGGCCGATAAAACCCGAACCGCCGAAAACCGTGACCAGCGGGGGAATGTTCGAAAGCGTCATGCCTAGCTCCTGATGTCGTCGAAACCCTGAAAGTTTACCCCCGTCCCTTAGCCCAATCCGGACCCGAGGTGAAGGGTCAAGCTGCCGCACTGCGATATTACAATCATGGCAACCGTCAAAATTGCAGACCGCGTGACCAAAGCGACACAGAGACGGTTGCGGGCGGCCGCAAGTGGTCGTCCGTCAATCGTTTGCCGGCGCCATCATTGTCGTCTGCATCTCCGTCAGCACCTGCTGTGCTGCGGCACGCGGATCGGACGCAGCGACGATCGGCCGGCCGACAACCAGATGACTGGCACCGGCGACTATGGCGTCGCGTGGTGTCATGACGCGCTTCTGGTCGTTGGCTGCGACGCCCGCGGGGCGGATGCCCGGGGTAACGATCGCCATTTCGGGACCGGTGATCGCGCGGACCCGCTCGGCTTCCGCCGCCGAGCAGACGATGCCACCCATGCCGGCCGCCCGCGCCTGCTCCGCCCGCTTTTCGACCAGGGTTCGCGCATCGGTCGTGTAGCCGGCCTCGATCAGGTCGCCGTCATCCATGGAGGTGAGCACCGTGACGCCGAGGAGGCAGAGCGGCGTTCCGGCCGCGGCCTCGACCGCCGCGCGCATCGCCTTCGGATAGGCGTGCAGCGTCAGCATGGTCACACCCATCCGGGAAATGTTCTCCACCCCCTTCGCCACCGTGTTGTCGATGTCGAGGAGCTTCATGTCGAGAAATACCTTCTTGCCGCTGTCGACCAGTTCGCGGGCAAAGGAAAGCCCGCCGGCAAAGGCGAGCTGGTAGCCGATCTTGTAGAAGCTGACGCTATCGCCGAGCGTCTCGACCATGGTGGCCGCCTCGGCGACGGTCGGTACATCAAGCCCCACAATGAGTCGATCGCGTGCAATCATTGTCCGGTCCATCCCTGCCATGTTTCGATGGGTGTCCAATCGCACAAAACCGCCCTTTCGGAAAGGCTGAAGGCGAAAAGATTGCCGCCACCACCAGCGCCCTGATCCTCGGCGCGGCTGATTTCAACACCTTTCAGATGGCATTTGAGCAGCGTTCCGACAACGCCATGGCCGACGAAGGCGACCGGCTGACGGGTGTCATGCCTTGCCAGCACATCATTCACCGCCGTCACGATCCGCTTTTGCGCGTCGACCGCGCGCTCCCAGCCGCGAAAGGACTTCTCCGGCTCGGCAAAGAAGGCGTCCGCCGCGGCCTCGAAGACATCGGGCGGCAGGAAGCCGGTCGCGCTGCGGTCGTTTTCGTGAAAATCAGGCAGGATTTCGGGTTCGATGCCGGTGGCCCGGCCGAAGAACGCGGCCGTTTTCTTCGCTTTCACCTCGTCGCTGGAAACGATACGGGAAAGCGCCTGCACCCAGGAGAGGCGGGCGGCCGTCTCGGCGCGGGCGGCGCCCGTCGCCGAGAGCCCCCAGTCAGGCACCGGCACCTCGGGATCGATCAGAACCTGCGGGTGGGTGATGTAGACGGCGAACACGATCCCCTCCCCGCATGGCCTGCTAGACGCGCATCGGCATCAGGACATAAAGCGCCTGATCGTTCGCGGTATCGCGCACCAGCGTCGGCGAACCGGCATCGGCAAACAGGAAGATCGCCTCATCGCCGGTGAGCTGGCCGGTGATGTCGAGGAGGTACTTGGCGTTGAAGCCGATATCCATCGGCTCGCTCTCGTAGCCGACGGGAAGCTCGTCGGTGGCGCTGCCGGAATCGGGATTGTTGACGGTGAGCGTCAGTTGCCCCTCGGTCAGCGACAGCTTGACCGCACGGCCGCGTTCCGACGAGACCGTCGACACACGATCGACTGCGCGGGTGAAATCCTGGCAATCGATGCGCATCTCGCGGTCGTTATTGGCAGGGATGACACGCTGGTAATCCGGGAAGGTGCCGTCGATCAGCTTCGAGGTCAGCACCACGGAACCGATGGTGAAGCGGATCTTGGCATCGGAAACCTCGACCTTCACGATGATTTCCGGGTCGTCCATGAGCTTCTGCAACTCGCCGACCGTCTTGCGCGGGATGATAACGCCCGGCATGTTTTCGCAGCCCGACGGTGCGTCGACCTCGGCACGGGCAAGACGGTGGCCATCGGTGGCGACGGCACGCAGCTTCAGCGCCTTGCCCTCGCTCATGGCGTGGAAGAAGATACCGTTCAGATAGTAGCGGGTTTCCTCGGTGGAGATCGCGAACTGGGTGCGATCGATCAGCATCTTCAGATCGCTGGCCTTCAGCTGGAAGGCATGGCTGAAGGTGCCGGCCGTAAGATCCGGAAAATCCTCCTGCGGCAGGCACTGCAGCGAAAACTTGGACCTGCCGGAAGCGACCGAGATGGTCTGCCCGTCGGTATCGGTTGCAAGCGAGACTTCCGAGCCGTCTGCGAGCTTGCGCACGATTTCATAGAGAAGATGTGCGGGCACCGTGGTCGCACCGGCCTGCTCAACCATTGCCGGCGTCTTCTCGGTGATCTCGAGATCGAGGTCGGTCGCCTTCATCTCGAGGTCAGCGCCTTCGGCCTTCAGGAGAACATTGGAGAGAATCGGAATGGTGTTGCGGCGCTCGACCACGCGATGGACGTGGTTCAGGGACTTCAACAGATTGGATCTCTCAAGCGTGATACGCATGACTTTCGCTTTCACTCTTTCGCCCGGACGGGTGCCGGCAGGCAGTCAATGAGGCATGCGCCACAAGGGGCACAGGCGGGGAGACAAAATGACCCCATTTGAGCTTCGAATGCAAGGGGCTCCTATCTGCTGCGGGGTTTATCCCAATCACTGTTTTGACAAGAGGCCTCACGACCGCCAGGCAGCCCTCTTGCCGGCTGCCTGGCGGTCGTGTTCAAAGGAAAGGGAAACTGAGCGGGAATGACAGCATGAGCGACGACAGCAACCGGTTTGAAATTTCAGGCCACGCCATCGAGGCGCGGCCGCTGGCGCCGGGGCTCTATCTTGTTGCGACCCCGATCGGCAATCTTGGCGACATCACCATAAGGGCGCTGGAAACGCTGGCCGGTGCCGATATTCTCGCCTGTGAGGATACCCGCGTCACCCGCAAGCTGCTCGACCGCTTCGCCATTCGCAAGCGTCCGTTCGCCTATCACGAACACAATGCGGAACAGGCCGGCGAAAAGCTGATGGAAGCGCTCCGCGATGGCAAGAGCGTTGCGCTCGTCTCCGATGCGGGGACGCCGCTCGTTTCCGACCCCGGTTACCGGCTGTCGCTGTTGGCGATCGCCGAAGGCATCAGGGTGACGCCGGTTCCGGGCGCCTCCGCACCGCTTGCAGCCCTCGTCGGCGCTGGCCTGCCGAACGATGCCTTCTTCTTCGCGGGCTTTCCGCCGGCAAAGGACAAGGGGCGGCGCGACCGCTTCGCCGAACTGACCACGGTGCAGGCGACGCTGATCTTCTTCGAATCGCCCCACCGCATCGGCGCCACACTTGCAGCCGCCGCAGACGTTCTGGGGGCCGAACGCGCTGCCGCCGTCTGCCGGGAACTGACCAAGACCTATGAGGAATTCCGGCGCGGCACGCTTGCCGAGCTCGCCGCATCCTATCGCGATGCCGAGGTGAAGGGCGAGATCGTGCTGGTCATCGGCCCTCCCCTTGCCGATGCGGCGCCGGATGAACAGGACGTCGATGCGCTTTTGACCCGGCTTGTCGCCGACATGCCGGCTGCCAAGGCGGCCGCGCAGGCGGCAAAGGAAACCGGCCTGCCGCGCAAGGATCTTTACCAGCGGCTTCTCGCGATGAAGGACGGGGATGGATAACAGCGCCGGCAGACGGAGAGCAGAGCGCCGCGGCCGCAATGCCGAGCGGATCGCAGCACTTTACCTGCGGCTGAAGGGATATCGCATCATCACCACCCGTTTTCGCTGCCATGCCGGCGAAATCGACATCATCGCCATGAGACGCGACCTCGCTGTCTTCGTCGAGGTCAAGGCGCGCGCGGATGAACGGGTCGCCATCGACGCCGTGACGCCTTCGGCCATGCGCCGCATTCGTGCGGCATCGGACGTCTGGCTTGCAAGGCAGGAGGATGCACATCTTCTCTCCCAGCGTTATGACATTGTCGCTTGCCTGCCGGGGCGTCTCCCACGACATTTCATCGATGCGTTCTGACCATCCGAACACGAATTAAGCTCGAACGAACGCATTCCGAGCCTGCGTTTAACAAATTTGAAACAAAAGCGTCGCTCAGCCGTCATGCAAGCGCGCTACCTCCGTTCCATCATCTCAAGCGATGATTTCGAACCTTATCGAACGGGGACTTTCACGATGAAGAAATTTGTTCTGGCCGCGCTTGTCGTCGGCCTTTCGAGCTCGACGGCTTTCGCCGCAACCCAGGTTCAGTGGTGGCACGCAATGGGCGGCGAACTGGGCAAAAAAGTTGACGAAATCGTTGCTGGCTACAACGCCTCGCAGGACGAATACGAAGTTGTCGCTTCCTACAAGGGCGGCTACGCGGACACGATGAACTCGGCGATCGCTGCATTCCGCGCCGGCCAGCAGCCTGCCATCGTTCAGGTCTACGAAGTCGGCACCGGCACGATGATGGCCGCCAAGGGCGCCATCTACCCGGTCTATCAGCTGATGAGCGACACCGGCGAAGATTTCGATCCGAGCGCCTTCCTGCCCGCCGTCGTCGGCTACTACACCGACACCGACGGCAACATGCTTTCGATGCCTTTCAACTCTTCGACGCCGATCCTCTATTACAACAAGGACGTCTTCGAAAAGGCCGGTCTCGACCCGAATACGCCGCCGAAGACCTGGGCCGAAATGGAAGACTTCTCCAGGAAGATCGTCGATAGCGGCGCTGCTGACTGCGGCTTCACCACAGGCTGGGTATCCTGGATCCAGACCGAAAACCTCTCCGCCTGGCACAACGTTCCGCTCGGCACCGAGGAAAACGGCTTCGGCGGCCTGGACGCGCGCCTGACCATGAATGGTCCGGTTCAGGCCAAGCACTGGGGTAACCTGAAGAAGTGGGCCGATGACGGCCTCTACAAATATGCAGGCCCGGTTGGCGGTGACGATGCCCAGCCGCTGTTCTATGCGCAGACCTGCGCGATGATGATGAACTCGTCGGCTTCGCGCGCCGGTGTCATGGCCAACGCCAAGGACTTCAGCGTCGGCTTCGGCATGCTGCCTTACTATGACGACGTCGACGGCGCTCCGCAGAACTCCATCATCGGTGGCGCAACGCTTTGGGTTCTCCAGGGCCAGAAGGACGATGCCGTCTACAAGGGTGTGGCGGATTTCTTCTCCTACCTCTCGTCGCCGGAAGTCCAGGCTGACTGGCACCAGTTCTCCGGTTACCTGCCGATCACCACGGCCGCTTATGAACTCGGCCAGGAACAGGGCTACTACGAAGCCAACCCGGGTGCCGACGTCGGCATCAAGGAAATCACGCTGAACCCGCCGACCGCCAACTCCAAGGGTCTGCGCTTCGGCAACTATGTTCAGATCCGCAACATCATCGACGATGAATTCGAAGCCCTGCTCAACAACCAGAAGGACGCCCAGGGCGCCCTCGACAGTGTTGTCTCGCGCGGCAACGAGCTGCTCATCGAGTTCCAGGCCTCCAACTAACAGGCCGGAACGCTTCGTGATGCATGGGTCCGCGCTCGGCTGCGCGGACCTTCTTCCGTCTTTCGCCCCGCTTGCGCGGCGTGTTCTTCCAAAAGTTTGCCATGTCAACAAAGCGCACGATTTTCCGCAATCCGGCCCTGCCCTATCTGCTTCTGGCCCCACAGATGGCGATTACGATCGTTTTCTTCCTGTGGCCTGCGGCGCAGGCGATCCGGCAGTCCTTCCTCCGCGAGGATGCCTTCGGCTTCAAGACCACATTTGTCGGGCTGGCAAACTATACGCGCCTGTTTCACGATCCGGTCTACATCAACTCCGCCAAGGTCACGGTCGTCTTCGCCCTTTCGGTGGCGATGCTTTCCATGGGGCTGGCGCTGTTGTTTGCGGTTGCCGTCAACCGTCTGGTGAAATCGTCGCAGACCTACACGACGCTTCTGGTCTGGCCGTATGCCGTGGCACCGGCCGTCGCCGGCGTGCTGTGGTG
The DNA here is from genome assembly GCF_000960975.1 of Martelella endophytica. Lineage (NCBI taxonomy): Bacteria > Pseudomonadati > Pseudomonadota > Alphaproteobacteria > Hyphomicrobiales > Aurantimonadaceae > Martelella > Martelella endophytica. The sequence continues at coordinate 4,480,799 of NZ_CP010803.1, forward strand.
GTTCATCTTCAACCCGACGCTTGGGGTGCTACCTTATCTTCTGCGGCAGATCGGCTATGACTTCAGCCAGACCGCGTCATCGACCGACGCCATGATCCTGGTGGTGATCGCGGCAAGCTGGAAGCAGGTGAGCTACAACTTCCTGTTCTTCCTCGCCGGACTGCAATCCATTCCGAAATCCCTCCTCGAAGCCGCCGCCATCGACGGTTCCGGCCCGTTCAAGCGCTTCTGGACGATCACCTTTCCGCTGCTGTCGCCGACGACGTTCTTCCTGATGGTGGTCAATGTCGTCTACACCATGTTCGACACCTTCGGCGTGATCGATGCGACGACCTCGGGCGGCCCGGCGCAGGCCACCAACATCCTCGTCTACAAGGTCTACCAGGACGGCTATATCGGCCTGAACCTCGGCTCTTCGGCCGCGCAGTCCGTCGTTCTGATGCTGGTCGTGATCGCGCTCACCGTGATCCAGTTCCGCTTCATCGAACGCCGCGTCGCATACTGAGGGTAAGCAAGATGGTTGAAAACAAACGCTGGCTCGATGTCCTTGCCCATGCCGTCCTGATCCTCGGACTGCTAATCGTGGTCTTCCCGGTCTATATCGCGGTCGTCGCCTCGACCCATACGTCCGGCGATTTCCTGACGGGCATGATCCCGCTCCTGCCGAGCACGCATGCCGTCGAGAACTACAAGGCTGTTCTTTTCTCGGGGATCGACAATTCCGGCACGCCGCCGATTTCCCTGATGCTGTTCAACAGCCTGCTGATGGCCCTGATCGTCGCCATCGGCAAGATCGCGATCTCGATCACCTCGGCCTTCGCGATCGTCTACTTCCGGTTTCGCTTTCGCATGCTGGCATTCTGGCTGATCTTCGTCACCCTGATGCTGCCTGTCGAGGTTCGCATCATGCCCACCTACAAGGTGGTGGCCGACCTCGGCCTGCTGAACAGCTATGCAGGACTGTCTCTGCCGCTGATTGCCTCGGCGACGGCAACGTTCCTGTTTCGCCAGGTCTTCCTGACCATGCCCGACGAACTGACCGAGGCAGCCCGCATTGACGGCGCCGGACCGATGAAATTCTTCCGGGATATGCTGCTGCCGCTGTCGCGCACCAATATCGCGGCCCTGTTCGTGATTCTCTTTATCTTCGGCTGGAACCAGTATCTCTGGCCGCTTCTGATCACCACTGACGAGCGCTTTTACACCATCGTGATGGGCATTAAACGCATGTCCGACGCCGTTGACGCCGAACCGCGCTGGCATCTGGTGATGGCGACAGTGACGCTCGCCATGCTGCCGCCGATCATGGTCGTCATTTTCATGCAGAAGCTCTTTGTGAAGGGCCTCGTCGAGACGGAGAAATAAGATGGCTTCAATTTCCCTGCAGAACATCTCCAAGGTCTATCCCGGCGGCGCCAAGGCCGTCAGCGATATCAATCTCGACATTGCCGACGGCGAGTTCATCGTGCTGGTCGGCCCGTCTGGCTGCGGAAAATCGACCCTGCTGCGCATGGTTGCCGGGCTCGAAACCATTTCGGCCGGCAGCGCCTCGATCGGCGACAGAAAGGTCAACAACGTCGAGCCCGCCGACCGCGACATCGCCATGGTGTTCCAGAACTACGCGCTCTACCCGCATATGAGCGTCTACAACAATCTCGCCTACGGCCTCAAAAACCAGAAGACGCCAAGGGCAGAGATCGACAAGCGCATCCAGGCGGCAGCGAAGATGCTGGAGATCGAACAGTATCTCGAGCGCAAGCCGCGTGCGCTTTCCGGCGGTCAGCGCCAGCGCGTTGCAATGGGCCGCGCGATCGTTCGCGAACCGAAGGCCTTCCTGTTCGACGAGCCGCTATCGAACCTCGATGCGAAGTTGCGTGTTTCGATGCGCGGCGAGATCAAGCACCTGCAGAAACGGCTCGGCACGACATCGCTTTACGTGACCCACGACCAGCTCGAGGCAATGACGCTTGCCGACCGGCTGGTGGTGCTGAATGCAGGCCGCATCGAGCAGATCGGCACGCCGCTCGAAGTCTACCACACCCCGGCCTCGACCTTCGTTGCCAACTTCATAGGCTCGCCGGCGATGAACCTCGTCAGCGGTGAAATCAACGGCAACCGGCTCGCCGTCGGCTACAACGTGCTTCAGCCTGGCGGCAGTCTGCCCGCTGATGGACCGGTCACGGTCGGCATCCGCGCCGAGGACCTGCAGCCCTACGAACAGGCCGGCATGACGCTGAAGGCGCGGCTCGACTATATCGAGGAACTCGGCGCCACCCGGCTTGCCCATTGCCTGATCGGCGAGCAGAAGATCATAGCGGCCCTCTCGCCCGAAATTCCGCTTGCCGAAGAGGTGACGTTCTCAGTCGATCCGGATAAGCTCCACTTCTACGATGCGAATACCGGAAAGCGCATCAACCGGAGTGCCACCCCGCCCGATAGACCTTGCCGAGGCCTGACATCAGCATGATCAAACCGATTACCGCGCGCGTCGATGCGCTTGCCGTGCCGACGCTTGCGGAGCGCGACGGCTTTCGTGCGCTCGAACGCACCGAAGCCGCCCATGACGCCAAACGCGCGGCGCTTGCCTGTTTCAACACGATCGAGACCGGCGGCACGACCAGGGCCGAGGCGCCCCTCGCCTTCCCCCTGACCATCGCCGCCTGGAACCTGCAGCGCGGGCTTTTTCCCGCCGAAAGCGCCAACAAGATCGCTGAGCAGCATGCGGACATCGTTCTGCTCACAGAGATGGATAACGGCATGGCGCGCACCGGCCAGCGCCACCCGACAGCCGAGATCGCAGAACATCTGGGCATGGCCTATGCCTATGGTGTCGAATTCATCGAACTCGGCCTCGGCAACGAGGAAGAACGCCCGTATTGCACCGATGATTTCAATGCCAGGGGCTTTCACGGCAATGCCTTTCTCTCTGCGGCGCCAATGCGGGAGCCCTTCATCCTGCCGCTCAGCGGCGAACCGCTCTGGTTCCTGTCGAGCAAGGATCAGCCGCGCGTCGGCGGGCGCATGGCGATCGGTGCGGTGATCGAGACCACCGCAGGCCCGTTGGTCACGATCTCAACCCACCTTGAAAGCCACGGCACGATCCCGCTGCGCGAACGCCAGATCGCCGACATACTCGACGACATCGACGCCCGCTTCCCCGGAATACCGGCAATCGTCGGCGGCGATTTCAACAGCGGCAACCGTACGGGCGGTGACTATCGCGCCGAAACCCTGTTTGCGCTTGCCGAAAGCCGCGGCTATCAGGCCCACAGCGGCGGCACCGAACAGCCGACCACACGCGAAAGCCTGATCTCCAAACCGGGCGACAAGAAGCTGAAACTCGACTGGTTCCTCACCCGCGGGTTTGACGTCGCAAAGAGCGCTATCGTGCCGGCGATTACCGAGGACGGAAAGCCGCTCTCCGATCATGAGATGATTACGATCACGGTCACGGGTTTCAGCGCCTGACAACGTCCGGACCGGCGAACTGCCATGCAGCAGCGGCTTCGCCGGTGCCGTGCTGGAACTTGCACGCCCCGATTTTGGACCGAAACTTGTCGCCTTCCCAAAATTGCGCGGCACACTGGCTTCACAGCGGTCATCGCGAAAAATGGTGAGGCCAGGAAGCGACCCCTGGTGTGACAATATCTCGTCCAAGGGGTGGTTGTATCACTCCTCCTCTCAATGGTATTGTCGCCCTGATGGCCGGAGGGGGCTAGCGGTGGATCGCAACCGGCTTGACGGGAGGAAGAGCTATGACGGAGCAGCAATCGGACGTCACCAGCGTCAGGGACACGGCCTATGACCTCTTTCAGCATGTGCTGATGAGTGGGCGGCTGCGGCCTGGCCAGATGGTCAGCCAACGTGCATTGGTCGACATGCTCAATCTCTCGATCGGTGCCCTGCGGGAACTGCTGCCGCGGCTGCAGGCTGAGGGGCTGGTCAACGTTCTCCCGCAACGCGGCGTTCTCATCCCGGCAATCGACCTGCCGATGATCCGCAACGCCTTCCAGATGCGTGGGGCGCTCGAGCGCGAAGCCGTCATTCAGGCTACCAGAACCATGCCGGACGCCGTCATTGAAAATCAGCGCCGCCTGCACCTGAAGCTCATGGATGAGGCCAAGCGGGCGCCGAGTCCCGAGCTCTTCGAACATGGGCAGGAAGTTGACGCCGGATTTCACAACCTCCTGATCGCATCGACAGGCAATGCGCTGCTGCAGAATGCCTACAACATCAACGCTATCCGCATTCGTCTGATCAAGCTTGACCGCATCAAGCTTAACGAGGTGGTTCTGCCCCAGGCATTCAGCGACCATATTGCCATCATCGATGCGCTCCTGGAGCGCGACCCCACGCGCGCGGTCGAGGCGATGGACCGCCACATCCATAATGCCCGTGAAAGGGCGCTGCAGCTGTGAGGCGGGCCATTGCCAAGGCTCCGGCCAGCGCCTAAATGGTGTTGCACCGATACCAAGCGAGACCGCGCCTCATGCCGAACATCAAGAACGTCGCCGTCCAGATGGACCATATTTCCACCGTCAAGATCGCCGGCGACTCCACCTTCGCCATGAGCCTTGAGGCGCAGGCCCGCGGCTACAACCTCTTCCACTACACGCCGGACCGGCTGTCGCTGCGCGACGGCAAGATCTTCGCCGCCGTCGAGCCGATGACACTGCGTGATGTCGAGGGCGACCACTACACGCTCGGGGCGTCGGAACGGGTCGATCTTTCAACCATGGATGTGGTTCTGCTGCGCCAGGACCCTCCCTTTGATATGGCCTACATCACCTCCACCCACCTGCTTGAACGGATTCATCCGAAGACGCTCGTGGTCAACGACCCGGCATGGGTGCGCAATTCGCCTGAAAAGATTTTCGTCACCGAGTTCGCCGATCTGATGCCGCCGACGCTGATTACCAAGGATGTTGGCGAAATCCGTCGCTTCCGCGAGGAGATGGGCGACATCATCCTGAAGCCGCTCTACGGCAATGGCGGCGCCGGCGTGTTCCACTCGACGCGCGACGACCGCAACTTCACCTCCCTTCTCGAAATGTTCGCGCAGATGTTCCGCGAACCCTACATCGCCCAGGCCTATCTGCCGGCGGTGCGCAAGGGCGACAAACGCATCATCCTCGTTGACGGCGAATTCGCCGGCGCGATCAACCGCGTGCCGGCCGAGACCGACAGCCGTTCCAACATGCATGTCGGCGGTCGCGCCGAACCGGCCGGGCTGACCGCCCGCGAAGAGGAAATCTGCGCGCGCATCGGCCCCGCACTCAAGGAGCGCGGCTTCATCCTCGTTGGCATCGACGTCATCGGCGACTACATGACCGAGATCAACGTCACCTCTCCCACCGGCATCCGCGAGGTCAAGAAATTCGGCGGCGCCGATATCGCTGCGCTGATGTGGGATGCCATCGAGAACAAACGCAACCAAGCAGGCTGATCGCCTGCCCCGTTTCGCGCCCCGGCAGGCACGGCAAATATGTTCTCATTTTGTTCTTGCATATAGGTCACACCTGTGGAATCATTGCAACCCTAGGACACAGAAAATCCGCTCGCATGGTGGGCGGTTGGTGTAAACGGGGTGGAGCGGGGCATGGTTTCACGGGTTCATACGGTTGCATTTCAGGGTGTGGAAGGCGTGCCTGTCGATGTGCAGGTGATGATTGCGCCCGGCAAGATCGGCATGCAGATCGTCGGCCTGCCGGACAAGGCGGTCGCCGAAAGCCGGGAGCGGGTGCAGGCGGCACTGCACGCCTCCGGCCTGGCGCTGCCGGCCAAGCGCGTGACGGTCAATCTCGCGCCGGCGGACCTGCCCAAGGAGGGCTCGCATTTCGATCTGGCGATCGCGCTTGGGCTGATGGCCGCCCTTGGCGCCGTTCCGGGTGATGCCCTTTCCGGCTATGTCGTCATCGGCGAGCTCAATCTCGATGGCACTATTGCAAGCGTGACCGGCGCCCTGCCCGCCGCGATCGCCGCCAACGCGGTCGACAAGGGCCTGATCTGCCCTGCAGGCTGCGGCCCGGAGGCCGCCTGGGCAAGCACCGATCTCGACATCCTCGCACCGAAGAGCCTGATTGCGATCGTCAATCATTTTCGCGGCACCCAGGTGCTGACGCGGCCGCACCCTGCCATCCGCTCCGGGGCGCAGGATCTGCCCGATCTTGCCGATATCCGCGGCCAGGAAAGCGCGAAGCGGGCGCTCGAAGTGGCTGCCGCCGGCGGCCATAACCTGTTGATGGTCGGCCCGCCCGGCGCCGGAAAGTCGATGCTCGCCGCCCGCCTACCCTCCATCCTGCCGCCGCTGTCTCCGCCCGAACTGCTCGAGATGTCGATGGTGCATTCGATTGCCGGGAAACTTGCCGGCGGCAAGCTCTCCGACAGGCGCCCCTTCAGGGCGCCACATCATTCAGCCAGCATGGCCTCGCTTGTCGGCGGCGGCATCAAGGCAATGCCGGGCGAGGCTTCGCTTGCCCATCACGGCGTGCTGTTTCTCGACGAACTGCCCGAATTCTCGCCGCAGGTTCTCGATGCTCTGCGCCAGCCGCTCGAAACCGGGGAATGCGTGATTGCACGCGCCAATCATCGCGTGTCCTATCCGGCCGCCTTCCAGCTGATCGCGGCGATGAACCCCTGCCGCTGCGGCATGGCCGGCGAGCCCGGACACAGCTGCCCACGCGGGCCGCGATGCGCGGCCGACTACCAGGCCCGCATTTCCGGCCCGCTAATGGACCGCATCGACATTCGCATCGACGTGCCGGCGGTCAGCGCGATGGACCTGATCGGCTCGCGGGTGGAGGGCGAGACAAGCGCCGCCGTCGCCCGCCGCGTCGAAAAGGCACGCCAGGCCCAGCGCGACCGGTTTGCGGCCCTTGGCGAGCAGGCCATCAACGCCCGCTGCCCTGCGAGCCTCGTCGAGCGGCTTGCAGAGCCTGATACCGCGGGGCTTGCGCTGCTGAAGGAGGCTGCGGAGAAGATGCGGTTTTCCGCCCGCGGTTATCATCGGGTTCTCAAGGTCGCCCGCACCATCGCCGATCTCGATGGCCAGACCACCGTCAGCCGCATGCATATCGGCGAGGCGATCGCCTATCGGGTGCCCGCCTCGACCCGCGTCGGGACCCTGGCCTGACGTCTGCCATCAGGCGCAGAAGTGGCGGACAACCTGCAGGAGGACCAACCGTTTTCCCCGCGGGCTGCGACAGCCGATAGGCTTGTGGCACCGCAGATGCCACCGGCTCTGCCCGCAAGGAGATTTCGATGTCCGACATGACGGCAAAACTTGGCCTTCCCTTCATCCTGCCGGCGCAGGCGCAGAAACACGTAACCCATAACGAGGCCCTGCAGCGGCTCGATGCGGTCGTCCATCTGGCGATCGTCGCCGAAGCCGATGATCCGCCCGCAAGCCCCGAGGACGGGAGCTGCTACGTGGTGGCAGACACTCCGACGGCGGCCTGGAGCGGCCATGCGGGCGATGTCGCGATCTTCCAGGATGGGCTCTGGCAGTTCGTCACCCCCGTTTCAGGCTGGTCGGCATGGTTTGCGGATGACGGGACGCTGCGCTGCTTCGACGGCGCGGCCTGGGCCGGCCCCGCCCTTCCGGCAGCGCCAAGTTTTGCGACGGTCGGAGTCAATGCCACGGCGGACGCGACCAACAGGCTCTCGGTCTCCGCTCCGGCGACATTACTCAATAATGCGGGCGCCGGCCATCAGCTCAAGATCAACAAGGCGGCTGCGGCCGATACCGCCTCACTGCTGTTCCAGACGGGCTGGTCGGGACGGGCGGAAATGGGGCTTTCGGGCTCGGACAATTTCGCGATCAAGGTCAGCCCGGACGGTGCGAACTGGTATGAGGCGCTGAGGATCGCTCCCGAAGGCGCTGTCGTTATGCCGCAACGACCGCTGGTGCGCGCGGCCTATGCCGGCGGCACGACGGCGATCACCACTGCCACAGCCCTCGGTTTCGACAATCTCTACACCAATCAGGGCGACTTTGCCCTCGGAACCGCGGTGGCCGGTGGCGGCGAAACGCTGCTCTTTCCGGTCAGCGGATATTATACGGTGTTCCTGACGGTCACCGCCACGGCGACGGGCGCCTATTCGGTGACGCTGCAAAAGAACGGATCCGAAAACAGCGTCATCCTCCGCGGCGGCGGCACAGATGGCGCGGCGGTGACGCTTGCTGCAACGGCGATCACCTATTTCTCCGCCGGAGACAATGCCCGTCTGCTCTTCGATGGAAGTGCCACATATGATCTCGGCTACGGCGCGACCGAAGTGCTGGCGATGCTCGCCTGAAGGACCGCACCTTCCAACCGCGGAGAGGTCGGCGTGCTTGACTCCATCTGGCTGCACTCGGCCTCTTCGCCCTCCCCTTCCTCGAATGCTTTCCACGCTCGATGGCTCTTTGCCCCTCGGGCGGCCAGACCGGGCGCGCGGCACCAACCGCAATCCGGACCGCGTTGCGCAGCACGCAGCGCGACAAGGGACGATGAAGCGCCAGACACAAGACGGCGTCCATCGGCAAGCGCCCTTATCGGAAGACGACCGTGTTGCTTGGGATTCTAGAAAAACCTAAAAAGTCTCGCCGCACCGTCAGGCGCACCCCGAACAGCGAGTTTACTGCCCCAAGAAAAAAGCCTAGAGAAAATCAGCGACGGCCGGAGGCCTTCTTGCGCTTCTCGCTCATCACGCCGGCACCGAGCCTCAGGATCGCGTTGCGCAGCGCTTCGGATTCGATGCCTTCAAGCCTCAGTTCGAGTGCGCGTTTTTCGGCGGGCGAAAGCACTGGCTGCGCCCGCCTTCGCGCCGAAAGCGGCTGCACCGGTTTCTGCACCACGCGGATGCGATCGATTGCGGAAAAGCCGAAGAAGCCGTTGACCCGGTGGATGAGTTCGCCCTCGGCATGGGTGAGAAACAGCACGCGCGCGCCCTCGCAGGCGACCGTCAGCGTTCCGGGACGGAAGGTCCCGTCCTCGTTGTCGCCCGGTCGTTTCGGCCAGGTGATCTTTTCCGGGCGCGAAAAATCGGCATAGGCATCGCCGGCGATTTCTTCCCAGGCACTGAGCAGCGAGGTGGTGATCCCCGCACGTCGCGCAAGGATCGGGTCGACGAGACCGTTGGCCACATCGGCAATCTGACTTGCGGTTTTCTCGCGGCTCGCGCGCATGCTCACATCCCGGTCAAAGCTCTGCCCAGATATAGGCTTTTCTCGCCGGTTTGAACAGAAGGGGCGGCGGGCAGCGCATTACAAAACCTTGCCGGAGCCGGCAGATGCCGCTAGAGCGGGGGACCTCCAACAACCGACTTGCCGCATGGATCATTTCGCAGCCGAACTCCTCACCTGGTATGACCGCCACCACCGCGAACTGCCCTGGCGCGTCGGGCCGGCAGACAAGCGTTCCGGTGAGCGGCCGGATCCCTACCATGTCTGGCTTTCCGAGATCATGCTGCAGCAGACGACGGTGCAGGCGGTCAAAGCCTACTACGAAAAATTCCTCGCTCGCTGGCCGAGGGTCGAGAATCTCGCCGCCGCGGCAACGGACGAGGTGATGGCGGCATGGGCCGGGCTTGGCTATTATGCCCGCGCCCGCAACCTCAAGAAATGCGCCGAGACGGTTGCCGCCGAACATGGCGGAAAATTTCCCGATACGTTTGACGGGCTGAAGGCACTGCCGGGCATCGGCGACTATACGGCGGCGGCCATCGCTGCCATCGCCTTCGACCGACCGGAAGCCGTCGTCGACGGCAATGTCGAGCGCGTCGTCACCCGGCTCTTCGCCATCGATACGCCGCTTCCGGCGGCAAAACCTGTCGTCCGGGACCGAACGGCGTCGATGACGCCAGAGGGACGGCCCGGCGATTTCGCGCAGGCGATGATGGATCTCGGCGCCACCATCTGCACGCCGCGGCGCCCGACCTGCGCGCTCTGTCCCTTCCGCGCGGAATGCGCGGCGCTTGCGAAAGACGATCCCGAGCGGTTTCCGGTCAAGCTGCCGAAAGCTGCCCGCCCTGTGCGCCGGGGTGCTGCATTCGTGGCCGAGACCCCCGATGGCCGCCTGCTTCTTCGCACGCGAAAGGCCTCCGGGCTTCTGGGCGGCATGGCGGAGGTGCCGACGACCGGCTGGACGTCGCGCAGCGATGGCGAGACCGACGCGGAGGCCGCGCCCTTTGTCGCCCGCTGGGCGTTTCGCGGCGAAATCGTCCACGTCTTCACTCACTTTGAGCTGCGGCTGTCGGTCTGGCATACGGTCGCGAGCGAAAGCCGGGTTGATGGCGGGCGATGGGCGCCGCTTACCACGCTTGGCGAGGAGGCCCTGCCGAGTGTAATGAAAAAGGCAATCAGCCAGGCTATACCGGATGCATTCAAGGCACTGAGGAAATAACATGACGCATGAAGTCCGCCATATCGTGTTCGACATCGGCAAGGTGCTGGTGCATTACGATCCGACCATTCCCTTCAAGCGGGTCATTCCGGATGATGAAAAGCGAGCCTGGTTCCTTTCCGAGGTCTGTAGCCACGCCTGGAACCACGAACAGGACCGCGGCCGGCCTTGGGCCGAAGCCGAAGCGGAGGCGATCGCCCGCCATCCAGAAGAGGCGGAGAACATCCGCGCCTTCCGCGCCAACTGGCACGAGATGGTGCCTTATGCCTATGACGACAGCGTCGCGCTGCTGAAGGTGTTGGTGGAAAAAGGCCACGACATCACCATGCTGACGAATTTCGCACCCGATACCTTCGCCGAGTGCCGTGCCCGCTATCCCTTTCTGGAGAGCAGCAGAGGCATAACGGTATCCGGCGAAGTCGGGCTGGTTAAGCCGGACCGGGAGATCTTCGAGCATCACGTAGCGACCTTCGGCCTCGAGCCGGCGGCAACGCTGTTCATCGATGACACCGCGGTGAATGTCGAGGGGGCGAAGCTCGCAGGCTGGCAGGCGGTGCGCTTCACCGATGCCGAAACGCTGAGGCGCGATCTCGCCGAGCGCGGCATCGCTGTCTGAAGCGATGGCCTATCCGTAAATTGCCGATCGTACTGCCGTAAAAGCGCCGGGCCCGGTTTGCACCGGGCCCGGGAAATCGCCGCGTCGCGTTCGGAGGTCCTGAACGGGAGACGCCGGCTGGCAGGGTTTGCATAACAACTCGTAAAGGGAAATGGTAAATTATTCCCTAAAGGGTTGTATTGCCGTGGTCACACACCTGCGACTGCGGCGCGGATGCAGCCGCGCAGGCGGTCGATGGGATAGAGTTCCCCGGCCTCTTCATAATGCCAGTATGTCCAGCCATTGCAGGCTTCGGCCCCCTGAACGAGAGCGCCGAGGCGGTGGATCGAGCCTGCATCGGCACCGCGCACCAGCGTGCCATCGGCCCGAACGGTCGCGACATGATCGCCCTTCGGCGAGGTCAGGCGGTCGCCAGCGGAAAGCAGGCCACTTTCGATGAGCGACAGGAAGGCGACGCGCGGCAGGCTTTTCTTGCTCGGAAGCGGCTGCAGCATGCTCGCATCCAGCGGCTCGACCGCAGCAATGCGGGCCTCGGCGGCGTCGATATAGTCCTGCTCCCGCTCGACGCCGACGAAATGGCGGCCGAGACGTTTGGCGACGGCGGCCGTGGTGCCGGAACCGAGGAACGGATCGAGCACGATGTCGCCGGGACGGGTCGATGACAGGATGATGCGCGACAACAGCGCCTCGGGCTTTTGCGTCGGATGCACCTTCTGGCCATCCTCGCCCTTCAGCCTCTCGCCGCCGGAGCAGATCGGAAACAGCCAGTCAGAGCGCATCTGCACGTCGTCATTGGCGGCTTTCATCGCGTCGTAATTGAAGGTGTAGCCCTTGGCGTCGGCATTGGGGCTGGCCCAGATCAGCGTCTCGTGAGCGTTCTGGAACCTGCGGCCCTTGAAGTTCGGCATCGGGTTGGTCTTGCGCCAGACGATGTCGTTCAGGATCCAGAAGCCGAGGTCCTGCATCTTGGCGCCGACGCGGAAGATATTGTGATAGGAGCCGATCACCCAGAGGGTCCCGCTCGGCTTCAGCACCCGCTTGCAGGCCAGCAGCCAGGCGCGGGTGAAGGCGTCATAGGCCTCGAACGATGCGAAACGGTCCCATTCGTCATCGACGGCATCGACCTTCGACTGATCCGGCCGGTGAAGAACACCGCCGAGCTGAAGATTGTAGGGGGGATCGGCGAAAATGACATCGACCGAATGGTCCGGCAGCCGCTCCAGGGCCGCCACGCAATCACCCTTGATGATGCTGTCTATCCATTCCGCGCTTGAAGGGCGCGACGCCATGCGGGCCGTGACCGGAACCATTTGCTACTCGCTTTTTACACGTACTCGAAAACTGGTGACGGGGCCGAGTTTCCGCGAGTTTGGTTACCAAAGGCTGAAGCCGGCGCGAAATTCTGTCACGGCGACGTCCAGACATCGCCATGCTTCAGTCATGCTGCGTTCATCTTCGAGGCGCCATAGAACGATGCTGGAAAACCGCAATGGTCCTGCCAGTCAGGCGATGCGGGTCTTTCCCCATGGGTGAATTCGCCGTCCATGCCACGCCCTTCGTGACGGACAAGCGGCGGCATTGAGCGCAATAGGAAAACCGATGTTCAAGCCCCTCATCACCGGCGCTGCGATCGCAGGCCTTCTCCTTGCCCCCTTAAGCGGTTTTGCCGCCGACCAGTCCCCCGCCACGATCGCCGAACAGGCGACCGTCTACGGCCTGCCGATGGTGGACCTCTACAAGCTGATGTACGATCAGGCGATCGACAAGGACAACCCGCAGTTCAAGGCGCCGTTCAACACCTTGCACAACGAATCCAACGTCTTCACGCCGGCCGACACCACCATTGTCACGCCCAACAGCGACACGCCCTACTCGGAGCTGTGGATGGACCTGCGTGCCGAACCGATGGTGCTATGCGTGCCGGCGGTCGACAAGGACCGCTACTACTCGGTGATGCTGACCTCGCTTTACACCTTCAATTTCGGCTATATCGGCTCGCGGACGACAGGCAACGACGCCGCCTGCTATGCTGTCGCCGGCCCCGAATGGCAGGGCGATACGCCGAAAGGCATTGCCAAGGTGTTCCAGTCCGAAACCGAATTCGCGACGGCGCTTTACCGCACCCAGCTTTTCGATCCGGCCGATATCGACAACGTCCGCAAGATCCAGGCCGGCTACACTGTCGAGCCGCTTTCCGCCTTTCTCGGCGAGCCGGCGCCGGCAGCACCGCCGGCGGTCGACTGGCCGAAGATCGACAACCAGTCGGCCAAGGATGACCTGCTGAACTATCTGGCCTTCCTGCTGCAGTTCGCGCCCGCCACTGGCCCTGCCGCCGTGGAGCAGCCGATGCGAGCCGCGTTTGAAAGCATTGGCCTTGAAGCGGGCAAGCCGTTTCCCCCGGCTGGTGCCAGTGCGGATGAGCTTGCCGCGATCAAGAAGGGAAGCGAGGCCGGCTTTGCCGATGTCATCGCCAAGCTCAAGCACATGGGTGAAAACGAAAACGGCTGGAGCGTGACCACCGGCATCACCGGCGACCGTGCGGGTTACAATGGTGACTGGGCATTGCGCGCGGCCGTCGCCGTTGCAGGCCTTCTCGCCAACGATACCGACGAGGCGGTCTATCCAATCACCAATGCCGATGTCGACGGCCAGAAGCTCGACGGCTCGAAGTCGGCCTACACGATCACCTTCAAGAAAGGCGAATTGCCGCCCGCGAACGCCTTCTGGTCGGTCACCATGTATGACGGCAAGACCCAGCATCTGGTGGCAAACCCGATCGACCGGTATCTCATCAATACGCCGATGCTGCCGGATTTGACGACAAACGCCGACGGATCGCTGACGCTTTATGTCCAGAAGGATGAACCGAGCGATCCGGCCAAGAAGGCCAACTGGCTGCCGGCTCCTGACGGGCCCTTCTACCTGGCAATGCGGATCTACTGGCCGAAGCAGGCCGTGCTCGACGGTGACTGGCAGCCGCCCGGCATCATCCCCCACGCCCTCACCAAAAAGGGCTGAGGAACACACAAGAAGACCCGCCAATCCGGCGGGTCGCTTCTTTTCTAGCGGTCGTGCAGCCCCTTGCCGGCCAGGATGGCAGCAGTGCTCCTTTCGATCCGCGCGACCCGGGTGGAGGCGTTTTTAGGCTGCGCGAAATAGAGGCAATAGCCGCGCTGGCGACCGGGCGTCAGCGCGCGGAAGGCCTGCTCCAGAGCCGGATCGTCTTCAAAGGCCACGATGAGCTCTTCGGGCAGCGTGAAGTCGTCCTTCGCCAGAACGACCTTCGTTCCCGCCTTCTCCAGTCCGATCGCTTCTTCGACATAGAGACGAAGCACCGGCTCGGCAGCCTCGATTTCGGCCACGGAGGTGAAACGCACAAGCCGCATCGAGCGGGAATTTTCGCCAGGGGCAGCGAGCAGTTGCGCCGTATCCTTCAGCAGCACGCCCTTGAAGAAGGAGAGCGTGCAGAACTGCTTCATCCCCCAGACGGCCGCGATATTGGCACCTTCGAAGGTGTAGCAGGGCGCGTTCCATTTGAAGTCCTCATCAAGCGCCGTCGACCGGAGCACTGCTCTCAGGGCCCCAAGCTCGGCCTGCCAGCGATCGGCCTCGGCATAGAACGTCTCAACCTTCTCGTTGGCCATGGCCTCTCCTCCTTTGGTCCGCAGCATCTTGCGCGCGTCCTGCTCTCCTGGACCGGCAGGCGCTGCAGGTTTATCGGTTACCGACATCCGGGGATCGGCTGCGGCTCAGCCATAGCAGCGCAAGCCCGAAGACCGGCAGCAGAATGTCGGTCCAGAAGATGACGCCGGCATTGCCCGGCGCAAAGTTGTGGGCGCGCACCATGTCGAGCACATGGCCGATGGCGGCGCCCCACAGGAAGAAGGTCGGCCCCACGATCGCCGCCACGCGCAAGCCGCGACCACCCGCAAACGCCAGGAAGCCGACCACCGCAAAGCCGAGGCTCGCATAGCCGACCTCCGCCTGGAACGGGCTGTCGGCCCAGCCGATGAAAGAGGCCGCCATCTTGCCGAAGAAGACGTGCATGACGAAGTTGTAGAAGAACGAAACGCCGATCGAGAAGAACAGAAACCAGGCGAGAAGAGCCTCCACTGCACCTCCCGGCACACCCGGCCGCATGCCAATCCGCACGGCGGCGACAATCAGGCCGAGCACGAAAAACGTCAGCGTGAAATTCGAAAGCACGAAACCGATGAATGCCGCCATGAAGCCCCCTCCGACCGCAGCAGATGCCGGCGCGGCACCTGCTGATATCCTAGATGGCATACAGTCGATCTGCAAACGGTGAGCGGCCTCTGCCGCCTACGATCCGACCTCGCGGGCGAGATCGGAAAGCAGGCCGGCGGCGACCGTGATCTTGGCGATCGAAGGATCGACCGCCGACGACAGGCGGGCGAGCTGCGCCGTGATCTGGCCGATACGCGCTGCATGGGCCTCCTTCCAGGCCTTGACGGGTTCTGTGCTGTCGCCGCGACTGATCAGTGCGCTGGCGGCAAGATCGCGCCGGCTGGCCGAAATCTGGTCCATCGACCGCGCGAGCGCCAGCGAATCGTAGAAATCCGCCGGCGCGATCCGGCCTGCGACGCTCAAGAGCGGCGAGACATGGAACAGGTTGGTGACCCGGAAATAGGCATCGGCCGCGCGGTCCACCGTCACGCCGCTGCGGCTGGCGATCTGCAGCGCCTCCGGCACGAACATCATGCCGAGGTGATGCGCAAGACGCGTCGACAGTGCATCCGGCACGCCGGCCTCGCGCCACTGGTTCTCCTGTTCCGACAGCCACTCGACCCGCGCTTCCGGCAGCATCGCCTCGATATCGCCCTCAAAGGCGGCAAAGGCGTCTCGGAGCCGGTGCACGGATGCCGAAATATCTCCCTCGGCAAGACCGTTGCGGATGAGCAGGTGGGTGAGGATACGGAAGAAATAGCGCAGCCGCGTGTAGATCGCATTCTGCGTCGCGCCGTCAATGACGCCATCAAGCGCGTGAACGTCCTGCCACAGCGCTTCCATGCCGAAGCCATCGCGAGCGATCACCGCCGCCTTGACGACCTCCGCCGGCGTTGCCGCAGTCATGTCGCAGGCGTTGATGACGAAATCCGGACCGCCGCGATTGATCACGTCATTGGCAAGCCGGGTCGCGATGATTTCCCGCCTCAGGCGATGCCCGCCGATATCCTCGGCAAAGGCACCCCGCATCCGCTCGGGGAAATAGGAATAGAGCAGCGGCTCCATGTAGGGATCGTCCGGCAGCGCGCTTTCGAGAAGCTGATCGAACAGCACGATCTTGCCATAGGACAGCAGCACGCCGGTTTCCGCCCGCGTCAGCCCCTTGTCCGCTTGGCGGCGGAGCCGCAATGCCTCTTCGTCCGGAAGCGTCTCGACCGCGCGGTCGAGATGGCCATCGGCCTCCAGAACCTCCATCATCCGCGTGAGGAGCGGCAGACCGCCAACGCCCTCCCCGGTGCTGACCGAGATGGAGAGCGTCTGCAGGTAGTTGTTCTCGAGCACGATATCGGCAACCGCATCGGTCATCTCGAACAACAGCCGGTCGCGATCCTCGCGCGTGAGCCGGCCGCTGCGCATGGCCGAGGCGAGCGCGATCTTGATGTTGACCTCGACGTCGGAGCAGTTGACGCCGGCGGAATTGTCGATGGCATCGGAATTGCAGCGCCCACCATTGAGGCCGAATGCGATGCGGCCCTTCTGCGTGACACCCAGATTGGCGCCCTCGCCGATAACCTTGACGTTGAGCTCCCTGGCATTGACCCGGATCGCGTCATTGGCGCGGTCGCCGACCTCCGCATTGCTTTCGCCGGCATCCTTCACATAGGTGCCGATCCCGCCGAACCAGAGGAGGTCGGCCCGGCTCTTCAGAATCGCGGTCATCACGTCAAAGGGTGTATATTCGCCGGCATCGAGCCCGATCGCGGCGGCGGCCTCCGGCGTCAGCGTCATCGCCTTCTCCCGCCGCGAGATGATCATGCCGCCTGCCGAAATGGCGTTGCGATCGTAATCCTGCCAGCTCGAACGCGGCAGGGCGAAGAGCCGGGTGCGCTCGGCGAACCCCTTTGCCGGATCGGGGTCCGGATCGATGAAGATGTCGCGGTGGTCGAAGGCGGCGACGAGCCGGATCTGCTCGGAAAGCAGCATACCGTTGCCAAAGACATCGCCCGACATGTCGCCAACGCCAACGACGGTAAAGGGCGTCGTCTGGATATCGATGTTCATCTCGCGGAAATGCCGCTTTACCGCCTCCCAGGCGCCGCGGGCGGTGATGCCCATCTTCTTGTGGTCGTAGCCGGCCGAGCCGCCGGAGGCAAAGGCATCGTCCAGCCAGAAATCCGCCTCCTGCGCCAGCGCATTGGCCGTATCGGAGAAGGTGGCCGTGCCCTTGTCGGCGGCGACAACGAAATAGGGATCGTCGTCATCGGCGCGCAGCGTATCTGCCGGCGGCACCACCTCGCCATCGATGATGTTGTCGGTGATCGAAAGCAGCGTGCGAATATAGCTCTTGTAAGCCTCGCGGCCGGCGTTGAAGACCTCCTCGCGATTGCCACCGGTGGGAAGCCGCTTCGGATAGAAGCCGCCCTTGGCGCCGACCGGAACGATGACGGCGTTCTTCACCTGCTGCGCCTTCACCAGGCCCAGCACCTCGGTGCGGTAGTCCTGGCCGCGATCCGACCAGCGCAATCCGCCACGCGCGACCTTGCCGAAGCGCAGATGCACGCCCTCGACCTCCGGCCCGTAAAGGAAAATCTCCCGGAACGGCCGCGGCTGCGGCAGGATGGCGAGCGAGCGCGAGGCGAACTTGAAGGCAAGGTTCGGCCGCGGTGCGCCAGCCTCGTCGCGCTGGAAATAGTTGGTGCGCAGGGTCGCGTCGATGAGCTTGACGAACAGCCGGAGGATACGGTCATCATCAAGGCTCGGGACGCTTTCGAGCCCCTCCATGATGGTGCCGCGCGCGCTTTTCATCCGCTCAGCGCGGAGATCCTCGGCGAGTACCGGATCGAAAGCGGTTTCGAAGAGCTGGTAGAGCGCCCTGACGATGACGGGATAGGAGGAGAGCGACTGGGCGATGTAGTCCTCGGTGAAGTTCACCCCGCCCTGGCGCAGGTAATGCGCATAGGCGCGCAGAACATTGGCCTGGCGAACCGTCAGCGCCGACAGCAGCACCAGCCGGTTGAAGCGGTCGTTGTCGACGAGGCCGTGGAAGGCCGCAACGAAGGCCTCTTCCAACCGCGCGCCATCGGCCTCAAGATCAAGACCCGCCGCATCTTCGGGAAAGAGCTCCATGTCATGCAGGACGACGTCGACGGTCGGCTCGCCGACGCGCGCAAGCGACAGTTCGAAGGTGCGCTCGGAGACCACGACAAAGCCGAGATTTTCGAGAAGCGGCACGCGCCGCGACAGCGACAGATGGCTTTGCGCATGGAAGATCTTCAGGCGCAGCCGGTCCGGCTCTTCCTCGGCATTGTAAAAGGCGATGCTGATCCCGCCCTTGGCGGCCGATTTGATCAGATCGAGATCGGCAAAGGCGGCATCCGGCGAAAACGCCTCGTGATAGGCTTCGTTCGCGGAAAAGGCCGGCGCACCGGGACCGGCAAGCGCCTTGAACCGCTCCTTCCAGTCCGCCGCAAGCTTGCGGACTTCATCCTCGAGCACGGACTGCTCCACCTGCGGGGTGCTGTCGTCATCGTGGCGACCGATGATGAAATGCACACGCGCGGAACTGCCCTCCGGGAACGAGGGATAGTAGGCCGAGACCCGGCCACTATAGACGCGGGCGAGATAGGCGCCGATCTTCTCGCGCAGCTGCGAATCGTAGAGATTGCGCGGTACGTAGACGAGCACCGAAACGAACCGGTCGAAACCGTCGATGCGGCTCAGCACCCTGATGCGCGGCCGCTCTGCGACCTCCATGATCTGCTCGGCGAAATCCGCCAGCAGCGGCACCGGTATCTGGAACAGTTCGTCGCGCGGATAGGATTCGAGAATGTTCTGCAGCATGCGCCCGGCATGGCTCTTCGGCTCGAAGCCGAACCGGCCGGTGACCTCGGCGACCTTGGCGCGCAGCAGCGGGATGCGCGCTGCAGGCTGGGTATAGGCGGTGAAGGTGAAGAGCCCGACGATGCGGAGCTCGCCGACGACCTCGCCGTTCTCGCCGAAACGCTTGACGCCGATATAATCCATATAGCCGCGGCGATGGACGGTGGACGTCGTGTTTGCCTTGGTGACCAGCAGCAGTTCCGGTCCCTCCAGGAAGGCGATAATCTCCGGCGTCGAGACCACGGGGTTGCGACCGCGCCGCAGCACGCGCATTTCCGGATCGGAAAGAATGCCGATGCTGGAACCGGTCACATGTTCGACACGGGCACCGTCATCGTCCTGCACGTAGACGAGTTCGCGCATGCCGAGGAAGGTGAAATTGCCATCACGCAGCCATTCGAGGAAGTGAACCGCCTCCCCGCGTGCCGCTTTCAGATCCGCCGGCGCACGGCTCTGCAGCCCCTCCATCGCCGTTTCGAGCTTGGCCAGCATCGGCGACCAGCCGTTGACGGCGAGGCGGACATGGCCAAGCACATATTCAAGCCTCTGCTTCAGGAAGGCCCGCCCTTCATCCGAAAGCGCGGTGACATGGACCTGAACGTGGCTGATCCGGTTCTCCTCGCGATGCTCGACGCCGGGCGAGAAGGCGACGACGGGCTTGCCGGGCTCGACCACCAGGATCGGGTGGACGGCGAGCACGAAATCGCTGGTGGTGGCGCCGATCTCCGCCATCACCGAATCGTAGATGAACGGCATGTTGCGATCGGTGATCGCGATGACGTCGGTCGCAACGCCCGCCGGCGCGACCCCTTCCACGGGGCCGATGGTGACACGGGCATCGCCGCCGTCATAAGCGGCAATTTCGGCGGCGGCATGGGCCGAGGCTGCGGCGAGCATCTCGGCACTATAGCGGTCGAGGTCCTCGGGGCTCGCACGGTCGAACATGAAGAACGGGCTGATGAACGGCTTACCCGCCTGCTCGGCTTTCTCCTCTGCGGCCTTCATCAGCCCCTTGCGGATAAAATCGCTCTGTCGTTCCATGCTTCCTCCGATGCGCTGTTTTCTGGCCTTGCGGCCGTTCACGCTTGTGGCCTCTTCAGTCGAGACCGGACTGTCGCATACTTGCCAACCACACGCGACAGCGGCTTGACAGTTTCCTCCAAAAGGCGATTTAGAGCGTAAATATGGCAAATGGCAAAGCATTTCGCCGATTTTAAACGTTCAGGTTGCAGATGAGGCGTAACGGCGATGATCGAGAACTCCGAAGGCGCGGTGATTGCGATTTCCAGCCACGTGATGCGCGGCACTGTCGGCAACCGCGCCATCGTGTTCGCGCTCGAAACGCTCGGCTTCGCGACATGGGCGGTTCCAACCGTTGTCCTGCCCTGGCATCCGGGCCATGGCCGCGCGACCCGGCTCGGCTTCGATCCCGAAGGCTTTGCCGCAGCGCTTTCGGAACTGGCGGCAAGCCCGTGGCGGAATGAGGTGCGCGCCGTCATCAGCGGCTATCTCGCCGATGCCCGCCAGGCCGAGGCCATTGCGGCGCTGGTGACGGCGCTCAAGGCCGATAACCCCGAGCTTCTCTACCTCTGCGACCCGGTGATGGGCGACGAGCGCGGGCTCTACGTGCCGATGGAGACCGCCGACGCCATCCGCGACCTTCTGCTGCCGCTTGCCGATATCGCGACGCCCAACCGCTTCGAGCTGGCCCACCTTGCCGGAACGACAATCGCCGACAATTCGGCCGCGATCGCCGCGGCACTGGCGCTCGGGCCGGCGGAGGTCGTCGTCACCTCCGCCCATTCGATGCTGAAGGATGGGGTTGCGACGCTGTTCGTCGATGCCCGGCAGGCGCTGCTTGCCGAGCATCCCCGGCTGGACAATGCGCCGAACGGGCTCGGCGACCTGTTTTCCGCGCTGTTTGCCGCAGCCGTGCTTTCCGGCAAGCCGCGGCCGGAAGCGCTCGAGGTCGCCACCGCCGCCGTCTACGAAGCGCTCGTTCGCGCCGTCCGGACGGGCAGCGACGAACTGGAACTCGAGCGGGCACCCGAAAGTCTGAGGGCACCCATGGCAAAAGTTGGACTGCGTCAATTGATGCATCCGGCGCGGCGGCGTAAAAGAAGCTGACATGCGCTCTGCGCAGCCCACAACGTAAGGACCAAAGCACTGATGGATGCGTTTCCCAAAATCCTTCTCGATGGCTACAAGAACTTCATGGCCGGCCGCTACGTCGAAGAGCGTGAGCGCTACCGGACACTGGCCGAGGAAGGACAGAAACCGCAGACGCTGGTGATCGCCTGTTGCGATTCGCGCGCAGCGCCCGAAATGATCTTCAACGCCCGCCCCGGCGAACTCTTCGTCGTGCGCAATGTCGCCAACATGGTGCCACCCTATGAGCCGGACGGCCAGTATCACGGCACGTCGGCCGCGCTGGAATTCGCGGTCGAAGGGCTCAAGGTGAAGAATATCGTGGTGCTGGGCCATGGCCGCTGCGGCGGCATTCACGCGGCGCTTTCGCCGGAAGCCGAGCCGCTCTCGCCCGGCGATTTCATCGGCAAGTGGACCAACCTGCTGAAGCCGGCCGCCGAGCAGATCAACTCGAACTCGATCATGACCCAGAGCGAACGCCAGACGGCGCTGGAGCGGATCTCGATCCGCAACTCGCTGGCCAATCTGCGCTCGTTCCCGAACGTCGCGGCCGCCGAAAAGCAGGCAACGTTGAAGCTCTTCGGCGCCTGGTTCGACATTTCGAGCGGCGAATTGTGGGTGATGGACCAGAAGACCGGCGACTTCATACGCCCGAACTGACGCATGTCACCGTCAGGTGACTTGCCGCGATAAAACCATGTCGAGCGGTCTGACGCCTGTCGGGAATGCGGACCGCTCGCCTCTAGCGCCGGGCCTCGTCGTTTTCGGCGCTTTCCTCGATGCGCTCCATGTCCTCGTCGGATAGCCCGAAATGGTGGCCGATCTCATGGATCAGCACGTGGGTGACGATGTCGCCGAGCGTTTCCTCGTTTTCGGCCCAGTAGTCGAGAATCGGGCGCCGGTAGAGAGTGATGCGATTGACCATCTCGCCGGTTTCCATGGTGAACCGCTCGGAGACGCCACGCCCCTCGAACAGGCCGAGCAGGTCGAACGGCGTTTCCAGCGCCATGTCCTCGAACACGTCGTCACTGGGGAAATCGGCGATTTCGATGACGATGTCGCCGGTGAGCGCGCGAAAGGCCTCCGGTAGCCGGGCATAGGCCTCGATCGCCAGGGATTCAATCGTTTCCAGGCTCGGGGAGTACCGCCCCTGCCAATCCTCGCTGTTGTTCATGCGCGCCATTGAAGCTCCTTCATCTGGCCCATATAGAGCTTTTGGCGGCGCATTTCGAGAGCATAATGACGCGGCCGCAAAGTCGCGGATGCACTGTGCCGCAGCGCCCGGAACGCCCCGCCTGCAGCAGTGCGCAAACGGCACCGCAATTTTCGCCCGAACCAGCTTGACACCCCTGCGCTGAGGCCCTATTACGCCCCCGTTCCGCCAGCGCCCCGCGCTCGCGGGAACCACCCCTCGCCTGACACGGCGGGACAGGTTGGCGGAGTAGCTCAGTAGGTTAGAGCAGAGGAATCATAATCCTTGTGTCGGGGGTTCAAATCCCTCCTCCGCTACCAAAGTTTCCGAATTTCAATAACTAAATGCTGATGACGTTGACGAGTTGAGAACGGCGCTTGCTCCACAAGCGGACCCGTTGCCTTGCTTTTGTCAAATTTTTATGTAGTATGCTAACTAATAGCCAATTAACTTGTAGCCTACTAATATCATGACAACCAAACCATCCACAGATCTGCAGTTCGCCTTTGTCGAGGCCATCGGCGTTACCAGCCGAAAAATGCGCAAGGCCTATGATCAGCGAGTGGCGCAGCTCGGGCTGACCTTTGCGCGGGCGCGGGTGCTCACACTTCTCGCCGCCCACAAGACCTGCAACCAGAGTGTGCTCGCCTGCGAACTGGAGCTGGAAAAGCCGACGCTGGTACGGATGCTCGATCGGATGGCGGAACTTGACCTTGTCGAGCGCGTGCCGGACCCGAACGACCGCAGGGTCAATCTCGTGCGGCTTCGCCCGCATGGCGAAGCGATGGCGAAGCAGCTGCTTATCGAGCGCGCCGGCTTCATCAATGCCTTTTTCACTCCCGCAGACGATCAGGCACTACAAGATGCCACGCGCCTGCTTCAGGCGATCGCCGAGCGTATCGAAAACACGGAGGCGCATTCATGAGCGCCGTCGAGGAAGTACGCGCCGCACACCCGGCTCAACCCACACCACAGACAGCGGACGATCGAGCACCCGCCGCAGCGCAGCCCTCGCCGCCCCCGCTTTATCCCGGTGCGCCGCCGGCGCAGCCGCCGAAGCCCCTGCCCCAGCTGCTGCTCTATATGTTTGCCGCCACCGTTGTCGGCATCACCCAGGGGCTCGGCATGGCCTTCATTTCAGTGACGCTGCAGCAGATCGCCGGTCCGCTGCAGGCAACAACCAATGAGGCGACATGGCTTGTCGCGGCCTATCTGGTGCCGAATGCCAGCCTCACACTGATGCTGTTCAAGATGCGCCAGCAGTTCGGCCTTCGCCGTTTTGCCGAGATCTCGATCGTCATCTATGTGCTGATCAGCCTCTGCCACCTGTGGGCCGACAGCTTTCAGACGGCGCTCATCGTCCGCTTTTTTGCAGGCGTTGCGGCCGCACCCATGTCGTCCATCGCGATCCTCTACATGCTGGAAGGCCTGCCGCGCGAGAAGAAGTTCTCGATCGGCATCTGCGCCGCAATGACGGTGATGTCGCTGGCGACCCCGCTGGCAGGCCTCATCTCGCCGTCGATCATGGATATTGGCGGCTGGCGGACCTTCTATATCTTCGAAGTCGGACTTGCGATGATCTCGTTGGCCTTGATCTTCAAGCTGCCGCTCGTCTCCGGCGAGAGGGTGAAGGTCATCAGCCGTGCCGATCTCATCGCCTTTGCCTTCCTCTTTGTCGGCATGGGCGCCTTCGCCGCCGCCTTGACGGTCGGTCGGGTCTACTGGTGGACGGAAAAGCCCTGGATCGGCTGGATGCTGATTGTCGGCGTCGCCTGCCTCACCATCATGGTGGTGATGGAGATGAACCGGGAGAACCCGCTTCTCGATGTCCGCTGGATCACCTCGGCCGAGATCCTTCACTTCACCGGGGCGCTCCTGGTCTTCCGCATCATCCTGTCGGAACAGTCGAGCGGCGCGCGGGCCTTCTTCATGATGCTCGGGCTCAGCAACGAGCAGATGCGCCCGCTCTACATCGTCATCATCCTGTCGACGATCGCGGCCGGGGTGACCTGTTCGCGGATCCTGAAGCCCGGGCGCGTCGCCTACATGCATGGCTTCGCGCTTGTGCTGCTGATCATCGGCACCTGGCTCGACAGCCATTCGACCAGCCTGACGCGGCCGCCGCAGATGTTCCTGAGCCAGACGCTGATCGCCTTCGCCGCGGGCCTGTACCTGCCGCCCGCCATGCTGGTCGGCCTGATGTCCGCCCTCAAGAAAGGTCCGAACTATATCCTGAGCTTCATCATCGTGTTCCTGACCACGCAAAGGGTCGGCGGCATTCTGGGCTCGGCGCTGTTCGGCAGCTTTGTCACCTGGCGCGAGCAGGTCCATTCCGCCGCGCTCGTCCAGGACCTGACCTCGGGCGATCCGCTGATCAGCCAGCGCATCACCCAGCTTGCCGGCGCCTATGCGCAGACGATCACCGATACCGCGGTTCGAAACGCCGAAGGCGCGGTGCAGCTTGCGAGCCAGGTCCGCACCCAGGCCTATGTGCTCGCCTATAACGACGCCTTCCGCTTCCTCTCACTTCTGGCCTGCGTCGCTCTCGTCGTTCTCATCATCGATGTTGCATTCGAAACCTGGGAACACAAGCGCGCGGCCGCCGAAGGCCTTGCGGCCTGAAAACGACAAAGACAAGAAAATGACACGCATCATTCGCTCCCTTTCCACCTATCTGACGCTTGCCATCGGCATTGCCGGCATCGTCGCGCTGCTCTTTGCCTGGAACCTTCCGCCGTTCGCCGGCTCTGTCGAGCGCACCGACGACGCCTATGTTACGGGCAAGGTCACGCTGCTCTCCCCGCAGCTGTCCGCCATCGTCACCGACGTTCCGGTCAAGGATTTCCAGTCGGTCAAGAAAGGCGACCTGATCGTTCGCCTCGACGACCGCATCTACACGCAGCAGCTCGCCCAGGCAGAGGCGAGCCTCGAGGCCGCCAAGGCTTCGCTTGCAGCCAATGCGCAATCGCAGCAGACCGCCAAGGCCAATATCGCCTCGGCCGAAGCCGGTGTCGAAAGCGCCAGGGCCAGCCTCGAAAACGCCCAGTCCCAATGGGATCGCATCGAGCGCCTGCAGGCCAAGGAACTCTCAACCGGCAGCGATGTGGACAAGGCAAAGGCGGCCCTCGACCAGGCGAAATCCGCCCTGTCGCAGGCCAATGCCTCGGTCGACGTGGCCAAGGAAGCCCTGCAGACGGCGATCGTCAACCGCCGCTCGCTCGAGGCGAATGTCTCGGCCGCCGAGGCCTCACGAGAGCTCGCGGCGATCAACCTCGACAACACCCGGATCACCGCTCCCTTTGACGGCACACTGGGCCAGGTGAAGGCGCGCAGCGGACAGTATGTCTCGGCCGGTTCGCAACTCGTCGCCCTTGTGCCGCCGGATCGCTGGATCATCGCCAACTACAAGGAGACCCAGCTCGACGGGCTGAGAGAAGGTCAGAAGGTCACCTTCACCGTCGATGCCCTCAATGGCGAGCGCTTCACCGGCCACATCGAGAGCTTCTCGCCGGCCTCCGGCTCACAGTTTTCGGTGATCACCCCCGACAATGCCACCGGCAACTTCACCAAGGTGGCACAGCGCGTCCCGGTCCGCATCGCGATCGATCCCGGCCAGCCGGACGCCGAAAAGCTGGGACCGGGGCTCTCTGTGGTCACCAGCATCGATACCAGCCAGAGCTGAAGCGATACCGGTTCACGGGCCGGAAACACAAACGGCGCCGGGATTTTCCGGCGCCGTTTGATTTTCAGCGATGACTGGTGGGAGCTCAGGCGAGCGCGCGCGGCTTGACCAGGTTGCGCTCAACGAGAAGCTCGGCGATCTGCACGGCGTTCAGCGCCGCGCCCTTGCGCAGGTTGTCGGAAACGACCCACATGGCGAGACCGTTCTCGACCGTCGCGTCCTCGCGAATGCGCGAGATATAGGTAACGTCCTCGCCGGCGCATTCGACCGGGGTGACGTAACCGCCATCCTCATGCTTGTCGACGACCAGGCAGCCCGGTGCCTCCCGCAGGATATCGCGAGCCTCGTCAGCGGTGATTTCCTTCTCGAATTCCAGGTTGACCGCTTCCGAGTGGCCAACGAAGACCGGTACGCGCACGGCGGTGCAGGTGACCTTGATCTTCGGGTCGAGCATCTTCTTGGTCTCGGCCAGAACCTTCCACTCTTCCTTGGTGTAGCCATCCTCCATGAAGCTGTCGATGTGGGGAATGACGTTGAAGGCGATGCGCTTGGTGAACTTCTTGGTCTCGATCGGATCGGCGACGAAGACCGCGCGGGTCTGGTTGAACAGCTCGTCCATGCCATCCTTGCCGGCACCGGAAACGGACTGGTAGGTCGAGACGACAACGCGCTTGATGGTCGCGGCATCGTGCAGCGGCTTCAGTGCGACGACGAGCTGGGCGGTCGAGCAGTTCGGATTGGCGATGATGTTGCGCTTGGTGAAGCCGGTGACAGCGTCCGGATTGACCTCCGGCACGATCAGGGGCACATCGGCGTCGTAGCGCCAGGCCGACGAGTTGTCGATGACGACGCAGCCCTGCGCACCGATCTTCGGCGACCACTTCTGCGAGATCGAGCCGCCGGCCGACATCAGGCAGATATCGGTATCGGAGAAGTCGTAGGTCTCGAGGTTTTTCACCTTCAGAGTCTTGTCGCCAAAAGACACTTCCTTGCCGACGGAACGGCTGGAAGCCAGCGCCACGACCTCATCGGCCGGGAACCCGCGCTCTGACAGAATGGACAGCATTTCACGCCCGACATTGCCGGTAGCGCCTGCGACTGCAACCTTGAAACCCATGATAATCAGCTCTCTTTCGTTTCTCTCCTCAATGTGGCGGGAGCGGAAGAGCGGCCTGAACGGCGCCTTCCCGTCCCCGGCCAGACCGGGGAGAGAGCGGCAGGGCCAGAGACGTCAGACGGTTTTCGTCGTCTTCTTGGCCGTTTTTGTCTGGATGGAGGACGAGGCAAGCCCGCCGCTGGCGCAAACGCCCCGGCAGGTGCAATCGGCAATGTGCTGCAGAGATTGCGGCATGACCTATTCCTTCTACGCGAAGGCTAATGACCCTTTTGCGGGCTCAAGTCAAGTTCGGATTGCGGGCGGCCGCGCTTGCGCGCACTGCGGTGCAGGAAATCGAGCTTCAGCGCTGCCATGCTGTTGCGTGGAACCGGCCAGCCGCTCTCGTCGATGCGGAAGACCATGCGGTAACGCGAGAACAAGATCGCGACGAAATAGGTGCACCAGGCCCCGAATGCAAGGCCGGCAGCGACATCGCTCGGGTAATGCGCCCCGACGATTGCCCGGCTGATCGCGATGCAGACCGCGATCGAGAAAAACAGCACCCGGTGCTTCGGGAAGAAGAAGGCTGCTGCCGTGAAGAAGACGGCGGTCGTGGTCGAGTGCCCCGACGGGAAGCTGGCGAATTTCGCACTGAATTCCAGCGGCTGGAAGCTGAATGGTCCGTAATTCTCGTAGAGCATGCTTGGCCGCGCCCGGCCGATCGTCTTCTTGATGAGGTTGACGGCCAGACCCGAAGAGGCAACGGAGATGAACAGGAATGCGGCCGCCTGCGCCATGAACACACCGCGCGCGCGCAACCTGCGCGTCTTTTCGCCGGCGCCTCCAGCGGCCGCGATGCCGACGACAAATGCAAGGAAGCTGGTGAAAAGGATCCAGCCGGAATTGCCGAAATCGGTGACAAAACTGCCGTAGTCGAGCACGGCCGGGTTCAGCTCCTTCGCCATCTTGCCGACCGGATAATCAAACACGGCAAACGAAACGGCGACGATACCAAGCGAACCAATGAGAAAGCCGCGCCAGTGCGTGCATGGCCAAGCCTGCCCCTTCAGCTTCCGGCGCGCGCTGAACCATCGAAATGGTACTGACATTCGTTCCCCAACCCAGACATTTCCGCCTGCCTTGCGACAGACGCCCTCTTTCCACGAAGCGTCGCGGTTGAGAGCGAGTTTAAACGAGCGCGCCCGCCACATCAACGGTGGCCGACCGCAGAGGTCCAGCTTATCAACGCAAGGCGGCGGCTTTATAACGATGTAGCGTCGGAAATCAGGTCGTTGTGGGGCGCAACCGGCGGCGTCGGACCGGCAGACCTTTTTCGGGAATTTCGAACAAAAGCCGGTATCGGGCAAAGAGGCAGGCCATCACGACCGCCACCCAGGCGCCATAAAACAGGCCGGCGGAGACATCGCTCGGATAGTGGGCGCCGACGGCGACACGGCAGAACACGAAGAAAATCGCAAGGCAGGCGAAGAGAGGGCGAAAGGCCGGAAACAGCAATCCGAGCGCGGCAAAGGTCGCCCCTGCGGCCGTCGAGTGGCCGGACGGAAAGCTTGCGTAATCATAGGCCCAGCCGCCGAAGCGGAAATGAAAATCGCCGACCGTATCGAAGAGCTCCGGCCGGGCCCGACCGATGAGGCGCTTGACGACATTCACGGTGGAGCTCGCAAGCGCCAGCGTCGCAAACACGTAAAGCGCCTGCCAGGCGACAAGCATTGCCCGCCGCTTCGCCCCCGTCGTCTCGGCTCTCTTCATTGCAACGGTTGCCACGATGAAGAGCAGACCGGTGGCAATCAGGATCCAGGGCGCCGTGGTGATGTCGGTCAGGTGACGCGCGATCGCCACAAACCGATCCGACATCGCGTCATGCGAAGTGGCGACCGGCCCGTCGAGCACGAGGAAGGACAGAAGCGCCAGCGTCGCACCCGGCAGGAGAAAATACGGCCAGCAGGTGGAAGAGAAGCGGAATGTCCCGGCTTCGCGACCATAGCCTCTGAGGAAGCGCGGCCGCCGCCGGGCGGCATCATGTGACTGTTTCATGAAACCAAGATAGCGCAGGGGCGCCGGTTTGGAAGAACCGCCGCCCCTTCGTCAACAATGGATCAGATCTCAGAGCGAAAGCGTCTTCGCGTAGGCGGCGAGTACGGCATCGCCCATGCCGGCGGTACCGACCTTCTTGCAGCCTTCCGACATGATGTCGCCGGTGCGGTAGCCCTGCTCGAGCACATCCGAGATCGCCGCTTCCAGCGCATCGGCCTCGGCAATCATGTTGAAGGAATAGCGCATGCACATGGCGAAGGAGGCAATCATGGCCAGCGGATTGGCGATGCCCTGGCCGGCGATATCCGGCGCCGAACCGTGAACGGGCTCATACATCGCCTTGCGCTTGCCGGTCGCCGGATCCTCGGCGCCGAGCGAGGCCGAAGGCAGCATGCCGAGCGAGCCGGTCAGCATCGCGGCGACGTCGGAGAGCATGTCGCCGAAGAGGTTGTCGGTGACGATGACATCGAACTGCTTCGGGGCGCGCACGAGCTGCATGCCGCCGGCATCGGCCAGCATGTGCGACAGCTCGACGTCGGCGAATTTTTCCTTGTGCACGCGGGTGACGACCTGATTCCAGAACAGGCCGGACTTCATCACGTTGCGCTTCTCCATCGAGCAGACGCGGTTACCGCGCGTGCGTGCCAGTTCGAAGGCGACGGAAGCGATGCGCTCGATCTCGTAGGTGTCGTAGACCTGCGTGTCGATGGCGCGCTGCTGGCCGTTGTCGAGATCGATGATTTCCTTCGGCTCGCCGAAATAGACGCCGCCGGTCAGTTCGCGCACGATCAGGATATCGAGCCCTTCGACCAGCTCCGGCTTCAGCGACGAGGATGCCGCCAGCGCGGAATAGCAGATGGCAGGGCGCAGGTTGGCGAAAAGCTGCATGTCCTTGCGCAGCCTGAGAAGGCCAGCCTCGGGGCGCACCTCATAGGGAACGCTATCCCACTTCGGGCCACCGACGGCGGCGAGGAACACGGCATCCGCCGCCATGGCGCGCGCCATATCGTCCTCGGAGATCGCGACGCCGTGGACATCATAGGCCGAACCGCCGACTAGGCCTTGCTCGACTTCGAAGCCAGCGCCGGCCTTGTCGTTCAGGAAATCGATGATCTTGACGACTTCCGCGGTGATTTCGGGACCGATGCCGTCACCCGGCAGCAGAAAAAGTGTGCGATGGCTCAACGTGGCCTCCCTGCTTAGGGGCGCACCGGCGTTGAAATCCGGATCAAGGTCCGTGATCGCGAGCAATGCGCCATTTCTGGATGCGTGCGGTTCTAGACCGGTGCAAACCCCATTTCAAGCCGCAGGCGTTCGCTTGCGGTACGCCTCAGATGCCCTTTGGCAACCGACCGAACACGTTGACGAGCAGGGGCTCCGGCGCAGGCTCCGGCGGCTTGCCGTAGCGCAGCGTCACGACCTTGTAGCCATCGGCCTCCAGCCGGTCGAGCAGCGGGCCAATGGCGCGCGCGGTGCGGCCCTGGAGATCGTGCATCAGCACGATGCCGCCGCCGTGAGCCTCCAGCCCCGTCATGACACGGCTGACGATCTCGTCGGTGGTTGAAGGCTGGTAGTCGCGCGAATCCACGTCGATACCGACCGGGATGATACCCCGGCTCTGCAGGGCGCGGCCGAGTGCCTCGTTTTCGGCCAGATAGGGAAAGCGGAAGAAATGCGGCGTCACGCCGGTCGCCTTCTCCACACTGGCATTGCCCTTGTCGATATCGGCGATCGCACCCGTCAGGCCGATCGAGGTCAGATGCGGATGCTGATAGGTATGAGAACCGATGGTCTGGTCATCGGCGACGACCGCTTTCGCAGCCTCTCCATGCCAGTCCGCCATTTCGCCAACCATGAAGAACAGCCCCTTGACGCCGTGGGCGTCCAGCGCATCGAGAACGGAACGGGTGTTGTAGGGCACCGGACCGTCATCGAAGGTCAGCACCACTTCCTTCGGCGCCAGCACCAGGTCCCGGGTCTGTTCGAGATAGATGGTGCGGCCGGCAAGTGGCTTGGCGATCGTATCCGCGACGGTAACGACGGGCGCCGCCGCACCGGCTCCGGGCACGATACGCGAATGGATGGAGCCGAGTTGCTCGGGCGGGTCTGCCGGTAGTGGTTCGCTGCCAATGGAACCTGTCATGATATCCTCGATCGCCTCACCGCCCTCGGGCGCCGATATTGCGGGATGATCGGTTGAAAGCAGCGCCGTCTTGAGGCTGGCTGTATCCCGCTCGCCCGTTGATGCGCAGGATGCGAGGGCGAGCACGCAAAGGCCGGCGACGCCGGTCACGAAACGGTTCATCGATAATCCACTTCAATCAGCAAACCCAGGCCGGAAAAGCCCGACGCGGCCTCACTGAAAAATGTGGCATTATGGTTACCAAACCGTAAAACGGGACGAACGCATGGCGTGTCTCGCAGATTTTTTCGCGCAGCTCAGAGGATCAGGATGGCGCGGAAATCATTGACGTTGGTGAGCGTCGGCCCGGTGATCACCTGATCGCCAAGCGCCTCGAAAAATCCGTGTCCGTCATTGTCATCGAGTGCGGCGCGGGCATCAATGCCGGCCTGGCGGGCTCTGGCGAGCGTATCCGGCGCGATCACCGCGCCTGCGACCTCTTCGCGGCCGTCGACGCCGTCGGTATCGCCGGAAAGCGCATAGACCGAATCGAGCCCGTTCAGCTGCACGGCCAGCGACAGCAGAAATTCGACATTGCGGCCGCCGCGGCCATTGCCGCGCACGGTGACACAGGTTTCCCCGCCCGAAAGGATCAGCGCCGGACGCGGCACGGGGGTGGCATGGTGATAGACCGCCTCCGCAATCCCGGCATGGACGATGCCGGTCTCTCGCGCCTCACCCTCAATCGTGTCGCCAAGCACCAGCACCGAAAGCCCCTCGCCTTTCGCCTGCTCGGCCGCAGCCTCCAGCGACATGAACGGCGTGGCGATGATGTGGTTTTCGGTGCGGGACAGGCGGATATCGTCGGGCGCGATGCAGCTTGCAGCCGGTGTATCGAGGTGGCGGGCGACATGCTCCGGCACGGCGATACCGTAGCGTTTCAGGATCGCCTTGGCGTCCTCGGCCGTGGTCGTCTCGCCGACCGTCGGCCCCGACGCAATGATGGCGGGATCGTCACCGGGGACGTCGGAGATCATCAGCGCGTGACACCGGGCGGGATAGATCGCCGCCGCCAGCCGACCGCCCTTCACGGCGGACAGATGCTTGCGCACGCAGTTGACCTCGTCGATGGCGGCACCGCTCCGCAACAGCGCCTTGTTGATCTCGATCTTGTCTTCGAGCGTCAGCCCCGCGGCCGGCAGTGACAGCAGGGCGGAGCCGCCGCCCGAGATCAGCACGATGACCAGATCATCCTCGGTGAGCCCGGAGACGGTGTCGAGGATGCGCTGGGCCGCCCGTTCGCCGGCCGCATCCGGTACGGGGTGCGAGGCCGAGAGGATTTCGATGCGGCTGCAGGGCGCCTCATGGCCGTAACGGGTGACGACGACACCTTCGAGCGGTTCGCCCCAGCAGGCCTCCAGCGCCTCGGCCATGCGGGCCGAACCCTTGCCGGCGCCGACAACGATGGTGCGGCCTTTCGGCCGCTCGGGCAGGAATTTCGAGACCTGTTTCATCGGGTCGGCTGCGGCAACGGCGGTGGTAAACAGCGAGCGCAGAAACGCGGTGGGGTTGTCCTTGTAGCTCATGTCTCTCCCTTTCCGGCATGCGCATCTTGGCTTGAATGTTTCATAGAAAATCGCAGCGCTCAAGATTTCTTGGGAACCTAACAACCATTCGGTGCGTTTGATAAAAGCGGGACGTGCGCCCGGCCGCTCCTGTCGCTTGGATATGCCTTCCAGTTTTTCTTCGGAATGCCGCGTCTCAGAGCGCTGACGGCCGCCGCCAAACCCGCCAGGATTTGCAAGGAAGGACCGATTATGGCTCTCACGAACGATACTGACAAATTCCCCCGTATCGCTCTCGTTTCCACCCATGGCTATGTTGCCGCCGACCCGCCGCTTGGCGCTGCCGATACCGGCGGACAGGTCGTCTATATTCTCGAACTCTCGAAGAAGATCGCCCAGCTCGGCTTCACCGTCGACATCTATACCCGCCGTTTCGAGGACCAGCCGGAGATCGACGAGGTCGACGAACGCGTGCGCGTGGTGCGCATTCCCTGCGGCGGCAAGGATTTCATTCCGAAGGAATATCTCTACAAGCACCTCCTGGAATGGAGCGAGAACGCGCTGCGCTACATGCGCGAGCACAACCTCAACTATACTTTCATCAACTCCCATTACTGGGATGCCGGCTATGCCGGGCTGCGGCTCGCAGAAGCGCTTTCCATCCCCCACCTCCACACGCCGCACTCCCTCGGCCTGTGGAAGAAGAAGACGATGGAAACCGATTATCCGGACCAGAAGGAGCAGTTCGAAAAGGACTTCAACTTCACCGAACGGATCAAGCACGAAAACAAGATCTACCGCGCCTGCGACAGCGTGATCGCAACGACGCCACTACAGGTGGATATGCTGGTTGAAGACTACGGCATCCGCGAGGACCGGGTCTACATGATCCCGCCGGGGTATGACGACAACCGCTTCTATCCGGTTTCCGCCGCGACCCGCGAAATGTTGCGCGAGCACTTCGGCTTCAAGGGCAAGACCGTGCTCTCGCTTGGCCGGCTTGCGACCAACAAGGGCTATGATCTGCTGATCAACGCCTTCTCGGTGATGGTCGAACGGGTGCCGGATGCGGAACTGCATCTTGCCGTCGGTGGCGAGGACATGGACGAACTCGAAACCCGCATTCTCAACGAGTTGAAGGACCAGGTGAAGGAACTCGGCCTCGAGGACAAGGTGCACTTCTCCGGCTATGTCTCCGACGAGGACCTGCCGGACATCTACCGCGCCGCCGACATGTTCGTGCTGTCCAGCCGCTACGAGCCGTTCGGCATGACCGCGATCGAGGCGATGGCATCGGGCACGCCGACAGTGGTGACTACCAATGGCGGCCTTTACCGCGCCATTTCCTTCGGCCGCCACGCGCTATTTGCCGACACCTTCGACAAGTATGATCTCGGCATCATCATGATGAAGCCGTTCAAGCATCAGCGGCTCTATAACCGGCTTGCCCGCATGGGCGCGCACAAGGCCCGCAGCCTGTTCACCTGGACGGGCATTGCCCAGCAGATGATCTCGCTGGTCGAGGGCCGGCCGATGCGCCAATCGCTTCAGGACAGCGATTGGGCCGAGCCGTGGAACGACGGCGATTGATGCGGGGACGCGCGGGGACATGACCATCAGACTTTTCTCGTCCGATCTGGACGGCACGCTTGTCGGCGACAACGGCTCGACGGTGCGCTTCCGCGAGGCCTTTGAGGCCATTCCCGAAAACGACCGGCCGCTGCTTGTCTATAACAGCGGCCGGCTCACCGACGACATCCACGCGCTGATCGACAAGGTCGGACTGCCGGAGCCCGATTTCCTGATCGGCGGCGTCGGCACGATGGTGGTCGACCGCAAGGCCGGCGCTCCGCTGGACGGGTTCGAGAGCTTCCTCGCCGGTGCCTTCGATGCGGCCAAGGTCGGCCGCATCATGGGTGATATCCCGGATGTCAGCTACCAGCCGGCCCGCTACCAGCATGCCTTCAAGTCGAGCTGGTACCTCAACAATGCGCGGCCCGAGCGCCTTCAGGCCATCGAGGAGGCGCTTGCCGCCGAGGGGCTGGAGATCAAGCTGGTCTATTCGTCCGATCGGGATCTCGACATTCTGCCGCGGGCCGCCGACAAGGGCGCCTGCCTTTCCTGGCTCGCGGCCCGGCTCGGCATCGGTCACGAGGAGATCGTGGTGGCCGGCGACACCGGTAACGACAAGGCGATGTTCGAGGTGCCGGGCGTCTGCGGCATCATTCCGGCCAATGGCTTTGAGGAACTGCGCCAGCTCGCCCGCTCCAACGACCGCATCTACGAGGCGCGCGGCGAGATCGCCGACGGCGTCATCGAGGGTCTGCGGCACTTCGGCGTGCCGATCTGATCACCAGGCCGGGCGGCTCTGCGCTGCCCGGCCTGCTGCGGTATTCAAACCTTTATCGAAGCCGGGCAATGGTCGAACTTGTCGATCTTGATCTCCTTGCGCGAGCCGGCGCAGTCATAGGCGCAGATCTTGTCGAAGCCGTCGCTATCCTCGCCCTTGAAATCACAGGTCCAGGCCAACCTGTCCCCTCCCCATTCTGCAAACGACTGCCGGGCCGGCTGCGGTTCGCCCAGCCCGGCCGGTGCAAACGACATCAGCGCGATCAAAGCCAACGGATAGGCCAGTATGCGGTAATTCATCTCAACCCCTCTCGAAGAACATCCTACACGTAAACTCTAGTATAGATTGCATCCGGTTTCAATGCGGGAAACGGGTTGTGGTGCGGCGCCGACCGGACTGTCGGGCGCAAACAAAAAGGCCGGTCAGAAGACCGGCCATCGCACAGGAACATATGTATCGGGCTGTCAGGCCCAGGGACGCTCGGCAGCGAGCCTGGTTTCGTAGGTCGCAATATTGTCGCGTTTCTCGAGCGTCAGCGAGATGTCGTCGAGACCGTTCAGCAGGCAGTGACGCTTGAAGGCGTCGAGTTCGAACGTGATCGAACCGCCATCCGGACCGGTTATTTCCTGCTTCTCCAGGTCCACCGTCAGCACGGCATTGGACCCGCGCTCGGCGTCGTCCATCAGCTTTTCAAGCTGCTCGGGCGAGACGATGATCGGCAGGATGCCGTTCTTGAAGCAGTTGTTGTAGAAGATGTCGGCAAAGCTGGTGGAGATCACGCAGCGGATGCCGAAGTCGGCGAGTGCCCACGGCGCATGCTCTCGCGAGGAACCGCAACCGAAATTATCACCGGCGACAATGATCTTGGCGCTGCGATAGGCCGGCTTGTTCAGCACGAAATCGGCGTTTTCGGAGCCATCCTCATTGTAGCGCGCTTCGGCAAACAGGCCCTTGCCAAGACCGGTGCGCTTGATCGTCTTGAGGTAATCCTTGGGAATGATCATGTCGGTATCGACATTGACCACCGGAAGGGGGGCAGCGACGCCCGTCAGCTTGACGAATTTTTCCATGGGATGTCCTCGGCGCGATTGAAGCTGGTTTCGATCTACAGCGCCAGCCGACGAATTTCAATGAAAAACTGTACCTTGGGGTACGCTCGTGCCAAAGGCGGCCGAAGGCCGCCTGCAGAAGGATACTGAAAGCGCTTCAGAGATCGATGATCTTGCCGCGGCCATCATCCCAAACGCGCATGTTTTCGCGCTTCTGGGCATCACGGGTTTTCACCGGCACGGTCGCCTGGTTAAGGCGCACGGCCACCATGCGAGCAAAGGTCAGCACCGCCAGCATGGCGATAAGGGCGAGACCAACGGAAGCGGCAAAAACTGTCACGAACGCCACGGCGGCCAGACCCACGATTGCCATGAAAACGGAGCGGATATTTCCCATCGTCATTTTCCTTTCACATTCGATAATCTGGCGCTTCGCAGCGGGTTTCGCAAGAGGCCCGCTGCCATTTTGTCTCATTGATCGGCGGAGAAAACTTTGAAAAGCTTCAATTCCACGTGAGTCCGGTATTATTGAGCCGGGAAGTTGTTAGGAATATGGCCATGACAGAAACCAAAATCTGGCGTTCCGTGCTGTCCGTACCCGCCGTCAATCGGCGGGCGCTGGAGAAATCGAAAACGCTTGCAGCCGACGTGATCATCTATGACCTTGAGGATTCCGTTGCCTCCGGCCGCAAGGCCGAGGCGCGCGAGAACCTCGAGCAGCTTTTTGCCCACGATCGGCCCGATGTCACCACCGCCATCCGCATCAACCCGCTCGACACCGAGACCGGCCAGGAAGACATGAAGACGGCGCTCGCCTGCCAGCCGGACGCCGTCCTGCTGCCGAAGGTCGAGACGGTGGCCACCGTTGCGACCGCAAGCGCGCTTCTCGCCCGCAACGGCGCACCGCTGCGCATGCGGCTCTGGGCGATGCTGGAGACACCCGCCGGCATCGTCAACGCAGCCGCCATCGCCGGCGCCTGGTCGCATGCCTCAGCCGGCGGCCGGCTCGAAGCGCTGATCGTCGGCGTCAACGACCTGCGCTCCGCCACCAACGTTGCCCAAGCGCCCGGCCGTGCCTACCTGGTGCCCTGGCTGATGCAGGTCGTGCTCGCTGCCCGCGCCTACGGACTGGCCGTCGTCGATGGGGTCTACAACGATTTCACCGATGTCGCCGGCCTTGAGGCCGAGTGCGCCGAAGCCCGCGCCATGGGCTTCGACGGCAAGATGCTCATTCACCCGAAGCAGATCGACACGGCGAACACCAGCTTCCGCCCGTCCGATGCCGCGATTGCCGAAGCGCATGCCATTGTCGAAGCATTTGCCAAGCCGGGCGCGGAAGCGCTAAACGTCATCGATCTCGGCGGCCGCATGGTCGAGCGCCTGCATCTCGAACAGGCGCAGACACTGCTGGAAACAGCCGCTCGTCTCAACAACACCAAGGCAAATCAATGAAACTCTATCGCTTTTTGACAGGCGTCGACGATTCCAGCTTCTGCCACAGGGTGACCGACGCCCTCAACAAGGGCTGGGAACTGCATGGCTCCCCTTCCCTGACCTTCGATCCGGTGCTCGGCAAGACCTATTGCGGCCAGGCCGTGACCAAGGAGGTCGAGGGCAAGGACTATGATCCGTCGATCAAGCTCGGCGAGCAGTAATCGTCAATCTACAGGCTGAAACGGGCGCAGCAGGTAGCCATCGGGATCGCGGACCCAGAGCTGCCGCTGCGCCTTTTCGCCCTCGGACGTCCGGTAGCGGCGCTCCTCCGGACCCAGCACCAGCGGCCAGCCCGCAGCCTTCAGCCGGGCGACGATGCTGGCGAGGTCAGCCACCTCGAGCTGAAAATTGATGCCCCCGCCGAGGATCGGCTCGTCCTCACCGATCGTGCGGCCCATGCCGATCGTATCCAGCATGAGCTGCGCTTCGCCCAATTCGAGAAACGCAAAGCCCTCTTCCGGCCGGTCATAGGCCACCGAAAAGCCGATCAGCCCGACATAGAAGTCGAGGCTCTTGGCAAGATCGGTGACGCCGAGCTCGGGGATGAGGGCATTGAACCTCACTTCGTGCCCCAGAGCAGCTTGAAGCGGGCGTTGCGGTATTCCTCGCCGCTCTTCTTGCAATGAGCCGCCAGCACATCTTCATAAGGCAGACCGCGATTGGCGATGATCATCACCCTGCCGCCGGGCTTCAGCGTATCCGCGGCAGCCTTGACGAAGGCCTTGCCGAGTGATGGCTCAGCCGCCTTGCCGGTGTGGAAGGGCGGGTTCATGACGATCAGATCGTACCGCGCCTTGACCTTCTCACCGGCGACGTCCTGCCAGAAATAGCGGAAGTTCCCGCCTTCTGCGGCAAGATTGACCTTGGCGCGTGCGAGCGCCCGGTAATCGGCCTCGTAAAGATCGATCGCCTCGGCCCGCGGCGCGGCCTCGGCAAGCCGCGCGGCCAGATAGCCCCAGCCTGCGCCGAAATCGGCCGCCAGGCCGTCAAAGCCTTCCGGCAGGCGATCGCCGAGAATGCGCGAGCCCTCGTCGACCCGGTCGTGCGAGAACAGGCCGGGCGTGGTGGTGAACCGCCCGTCGATCTCGACCGTCGGATGGCTGAGCGTTTCGACCGGCGCCGCAACATCGTCGGGGCGGGTGAACCACAGCACGACGCCATGATATTTCGGCATTGCCTCGAGGTCGGCGAACATGGCGCCGAGCCGCTTCCTCATCGACTGGACACCGTCTTCCTTGGTGCCGGCGATGACGATGGTGCCGCCCGGAACGGTCTTCGTCAGCGCCTCGGCGATGCGGTTCTCGTTCTCGCCACGATGCTTGGTGAGGAGGATGAACGAGAGGTCATAAGGCCCCTCGCCGGCTTCCGGGGCGACGGTGACGCCAGCGCGCTCCAGCGCCGTATAGAACGGGCGGAACGGCTGCACGGCCTCGATCTCGGCGGCAAAACCGTCCGGCAGGCGATAGCCAGCCTCGGCGCCCAGAAACAGCGCGCGCCCGGTGGGCGGCGGCAGAACGCCGGTGTCGAAGGGATGGAAAAGGGTTTTCAGGGTTTCGCGCATGTGCCGCACCTATTGAAAAAGGCGCGAGCGATGCTGCTCACGCCTGTCATTTTGGCTTACGCCTTCCCTCATTCTCCCCCCTTGAGGGGGAGATGCCCCGACAGGGGAAGAGGGGGGGGTGAACCGCAAGCCACGAGTTCAGAGAAAATGGGAACCGCTGCACCCCTCTCTGTCGCTTGCGCGACATCTCCCCCTCAAGGAAGGAGATTGAAGGGGACCATCGGCAAGGTCATTCCTCCGTCGGGGACGACACCTTACTCGGCAGCGTCGTCCTTCTTGCGCTCGGGCTTCGGCAGTTCCTTGCCGCTTTCCTGATCGACGACCTTCATCGACAGCTTGACCTTGCCGCGCTCATCGAAGCCGATGAGCTTGACCCAGACCTTGTCGCCTTCCTTGACCACATCGGTGGTCTTGGCAACGCGTTCCTGCGCCAGCTGCGAGATGTGGACGAGACCGTCGCGGGGGCCGAAGAAGTTGACGAAAGCGCCGAAGTCGGCGGTCTTGACGACCGTGCCTTCGTAGATCGCGTTCAGTTCCGGCTCGTCGACGATCGAGTGGATCCACTTCTTGGCGGCCTCGATTTCCTTGGCCGAAGACGAAGCGATCTTGATCGTGCCGTCATCCTCGATGTTGATCTTGGCGCCGGTCTTCTCGACGATTTCGCGGATGACCTTGCCGCCGGAGCCGATGACGTCGCGGATCTTGTCGACCGCAATGTTCATGACTTCGATGCGCGGAGCGAACTCGCCGAGCTGGCCACGGCTTTCGGAAAGGGCATTGGCCATTTCGCCGAGAATGTGCGAGCGACCGCCCTGAGCCTGGCCGAGCGCGACCTTCATGATCTCTTCGGTGATGCCGGCGATCTTGATGTCCATCTGCAGCGAGGTGATGCCATCGGCAGTACCGGCAACCTTGAAGTCCATGTCGCCGAGGTGATCCTCGTCACCGAGAATGTCGGAGAGAACCGCGAAGCGATCGCCTTCGAGGATCAGGCCCATGGCGATACCGGCAACGGGCTTGGCGAGCGGCACGCCGGCATCCATGAGCGCCAGCGAGGTACCGCAGACGGTCGCCATCGAGGACGAACCGTTGGATTCGGTGATTTCGGAGACGACGCGCAGCGTGTAGGGGAACTGCTCCGCAGACGGCAGCATCGGGCGGATGGCGCGCCATGCAAGCTTGCCGTGGCCGATTTCGCGGCGGCCCGGGGAGCCCATGCGGCCCGTTTCACCGACCGAATAGGGCGGGAAGTTGTAATGCAGCAGGAAGCGTTCCTTGTACATGCCAGTCAGGGCATCGACATACTGCTCGTCTTCGCCGGTGCCAAGCGTGGCAACGACCATGGCCTGCGTTTCACCGCGGGTGAACAGCGCCGAACCGTGCGTGCGCAGCAGGATGCCGACTTCGGAGACGATCGGACGAACGGTCTCGAGATCGCGGCCGTCGATACGGCTCTTGGTGTCGAGAATGTTCCAGCGGACGATCTTGGCCTGAAGATGCTTGAACACCGTGCCGATTTCCTCGGCCGTGTACTTGGCTTCCTCGCCTTCGGCAGGAGCGTAGCGTTCCTTCACCTTCGCCTTGCAGGCGTCAACGGCGGCGTAGCGGGCAGCCTTCTCGGTGATCTTGTAGGCTTCGCGCAGTTCGCCCTCGATGAAGGAGAGCATGTCGGCTTCGAGTTCGGAGAAATCTTCCGGTTCGAATTCGCGCGGCTCCTTGGCGGCAACTTCGGCGAGCTTGATGATCGCGTCGATGACCGGCTGGAAGCCCTTGTGGCCGAACATGACGGCGCCGAGCATGACGTCTTCCGGCAGTTCCTTGGCTTCCGATTCCACCATCAGGACGGCATCACCCGTACCGGCGACAACGAGGTCGAGCGCGGTTTCGGGCATTTCGTCGATGTGCGGGTTCAGAACGTATTCGCCGTTGATGTAGCCAACGCGCGCGCCGCCGATCGGGCCCATGAAGGGAACGCCGGAAAGCGTCAGCGCCGCGGACGTTGCGACCATGGCCAGGATGTCGGGGTTGTTCTCAAGATCGTGCTGGAGAACGGTCACGATGACCTGGGTGTCGTTCTTGTAGCCATCAGGGAAGAGCGGGCGGATCGGACGGTCGATCAGACGCGAAACCAGGGTTTCGTTTTCGCTCGGGCGACCTTCGCGCTTGAAATAGCCGCCGGGGATCTTGCCGGCTGCGTAGGTCTTTTCCTGATAGTTGACGGTGAGCGGGAAGAAATCCTGGCCCGGCTTCGGCTCCTTGGCGGAGACGACGGTCGCAAGAACGGCGGTCTCGCCGTAGGTCGCGAGCACGGCGCCGTCAGCCTGACGGGCAATCTTGCCGGTCTCAAGCTTGAGCGTGCGTCCGGCCCACTCGATTTCCACAGTGTGGGTGTTGAACATGTCTTGTCCTCTTACAGAAAAGCGACCGCTTCTTTCCGATCGGAAATCAGAGGCGCTTTCAGCGTTTCATTCGACGTATCATGGGCAAGACAACGGGCAGCTTGAGAGTGCCAAGCAGCCTGCAATCCTGCCCCATGACAGGTCCGTTTCGGCCTGCGGCCCGCAGGGGCCGCGTTGTCAGATCTTCACCCTGCCACGGTGTGGAGACCGGCGCCCGGTCGGGCGCAATGAAAACCGGCGGGCGCAAACGCCCGCCGGAAGATAAAGCTTAGCGACGGATGCCGAGACGACCGATGAGGGTCGTATAGCGGCTTTCGTCAACGCGCTTCAGATAGTCGAGCAGCGAACGGCGGGTCGAAACCAGCGTCAGCAGACCACGGCGGGAATGGTTATCCTTCTTGTGGTCCTTGAAGTGTTCGGTGAGGTTGGTGATCCGCTCGGTGAGGATCGCAACCTGAACTTCCGGCGAACCAGTGTCGCCTTCCTTGGTTGCGTATTCCTTGATGAGTGCGGCCTTGCGCTCGGCAGTAATCGACATCGGTCATCCTTTCTGATGTAGATGATTTAAGGGATGCCCAGGCCGGGATGTCGTCCAGCGAGGGCCGTTCAAGCGCATATATTACAATGCTGGCGCCCATATAGGGCAAACGGGCGATAATGTCGAGTGGGGCGTTTCCCCTGCAGTTGTTTGGGGCTTCAGGTTGTTCGAGCCGAGCCCGCATGCGAAACTCGGCGGCGAAACAGAAAGACGCCGCGACCGATGGCTTACCTCGGAAAAATTGTAGTCCCGATCATGACACTTCTTGCGACAGCCGGTCCGGCGCATTCCGGCCCCACCGAAATCGAAACAATCGAAACCCTCTGGCAGGCGCCGGCCGATGCGGCTCCGATGCTATCGCAGAGCTTTGCCGCGGCCGTGCCGGCCGACCAGATCGCCGCGATCATCAGCCAGGTTCAGGCGCAAACCGGAGCGGCGCTGTCGGTCACCGGCGGTGACGGACGCTACACCATCCGCACCCAGACGCATGAGATCCCGGTCGAACTCGTTCTCGATGACAACGGCAAGATCGCAAGCCTCTTCATCCGCCCGCCCCAGGCGCTGACGATGAGTCCGGCCGAAACGCTTGCCGCATTCGAGGTGCTTGGCGATAGGGTGTCATACACCGTCATGTCCAGCGATCACGTGCTTTTCGAAAAGGACGCCGATACCGCCCATGCGGTGGGTTCCACCTTCAAACTCGGCATCCTGAAGGTGCTGATGGACGAGATCGAGACGGGCCAGCGCCACTGGCGGGACGTGGTCACGCTTGAGGCCGGCGACAAGTCGCTGCCTTCCGGCAGGCTCCAGACCTTCCCCGTCGGCGCGCCGCTGACGCTTCACACCCTCGCCACGCTGATGATCGCCGAAAGCGACAATACCGCGACCGACGTGCTGATCCGCGTGCTTGGACCAGCGCCGATCGCGAACGAACTCGGCATCGACACCCTTCTGACGACGCGCGCTTTCTTCACCATCAAGGCCGATCCGGCGCTTGCTGAACGCTATCGGGAAGGAACAGCAGAGGAAAAGTCCGCGATCGCAGCCGAGGCGTCGGGTCGCCAACTGCCGCCGGCCAGCGCGGTGATGCACCCACTGACAGAGGGCGTCGAATGGTATCTGCCGGTCAGTCGGCTCTGCGCGCTCATCCGGGCCGTCAGCGCTGCGGATGTATTCACGCTCAACCCCGGTCCGGTCGCAACCGATGACTGGCAGTCGATCGCCTATAAGGGCGGCAGCGAAATCGGCGTGCTTAACTTCACCGCGGCACTTTCCGGCAGCGATGGCGCCGATATCTGCGTTTCAATCACGCTGAACCATACGACAGCCATAGACGAAGCGAAGGCGGCCGGCCTGTTCACGCGACTGACCCACCAGCTCTCGCAACGTTGACCCAAGTCTCAATCAGTTTTGCTTGCGTAGCCAAAAGCGGG
The DNA here is from genome assembly GCF_000960975.1 of Martelella endophytica. Taxonomy (NCBI): domain Bacteria; kingdom Pseudomonadati; phylum Pseudomonadota; class Alphaproteobacteria; order Hyphomicrobiales; family Aurantimonadaceae; genus Martelella; species Martelella endophytica. The sequence goes on from NZ_CP010803.1 coordinate 4,524,551, forward strand.
TCGCGTCCCTATATGCCCGTGAAGCCGACACACTCAGAAGATCACGGAGACAATCATGCTCGCTGCCATTCACGACACTTTTGGAGAACCCGCGGACGTGCTCGTCGCCAAGGAAACTTCGAAACCGGCACCTGCTGCCGGCGAAGTTCTGGTGCGCATGATGCTGAGCCCGATCCACAATCATGATCTCTGGACCATACGCGGCAATTATGGGTACAAGCCGAAACTTCCCGGCGCGATTGCCGGCAGCGAGGCGCTCGGAACCATCGAGGCCGTTGGCGAAGGCGTTGACCAAGCGCTGATTGGCAAGCGGGTTACAGCTGCAGGCGTTCATGGTGCTTGGGCGGCGTTCTTCACCGCGCCTGCGAAAGGTGTAGTGCCGCTTCCCGCCGAAATCTCCGATGAAGCCGGCGCCCAATTGATCGCCATGCCGTTCAGCGCCCTGTCGCTTCTCGATACGCTGCGCGCCCGAAAGGGCGACTGGATCATCCAGACAGCCGCCAACGGAGCGGTCGGCAAGCTTATGGTGAGCTTTGCCAAGGCACGCGGCATCAACATCGTCAATCTGGTCCGCAGGGCAGAAGCCGCAGCCGAGCTCCGTGATCTCGGTTTCGAGAACGTGTTATCAACGTCGGAATCGAACTGGAAAGACGAAGTACGCAGCTTGATCGGTGAAGACGGAGCGGCCTCAGCCATCGATTCCGTCGGCGGCGACATTGCGGCCGCGCTTGTCGATCTCCTGGGGCGCGATGGCGAACTGGTTGTGTTCGGAACCGCGACCGGCGCGCCCATGCCGCTGTCATCCGGCGCGCTGATCATGAAACACATCGTGGTTCGCGGTTTCTGGGGCGCGCGCGTCAGCGCGGAAATGCCCGCCGAGACGAAGGCGAAGCTCTTTACCGAACTGCTGACCCTCGCCACCAGGGGCGAGCTGCGGCTCGACACCGACGGCATTTATCCGCTCTCGGAAATCACCGAAGCGGCCAAGGCTTCGCTTGTGCCGGGCCGCAAAGGCAAGGTGCTCCTGCGCCCTTGAGCCATGAAAGATAAGCGCGCTTCAACGCGCCCTTCTCCCGAAAAACTCAGCCGAATACCCGTCTCGGCCGAAACTGCCCCTGGGCAATGTCACCGATGGCCACCAGCTTGCCGGCGGCGGAAGCATAGGCTTCCGGCTCTTCCACGGGCGCGTGCTGGCCGCGCAGGATGATCGGGTTGCCGAGACGCAGGCGCCGGGCCTGTTCGTCGGTCACCGGCACATGCGGCAGGCTGGCGAGAGCCTCGGCGGTATCGATCAGGAAGGCCTCGAGGGCGGCGAAGCGCTCGGCATCGTCCTCGATTTCCTCAAGCGCCGTCAGCTCGGAAAGCGGAACCAGCATGTCTTCGGCAAACGGCGCCACGAAGGGCCGGCGCAGCGAGGAGATGTGGCCGCAGCAGCCGAGGTCGCGCCCCATGTCGCGGGCAAGCGCGCGCACATAGGTGCCCTTGCCGCACTCGACCTCGAATTCGGCTGTGTTTTCGTCGGGGCAGCCGAGAAGCGTCAGCCGGTGGATTTCCACCTCGCGGGTCGGCATCTCGACGACCTCGCCCTCGCGCGCCAGGTCGTAGGCGCGGTTGCCGTCGATCTTGATCGCGGAAAACTGCGGCGGCACCTGTTCGATAACGCCGGTGTATTTTTCCAGGAGCGCCTCAATCTCGGCACGCGACGGGCGCTTGTCGGAGGTGGCGCTGACCTCGCCTTCGAGGTCGTCGGTCGTGCGCTCTTCGCCCCAGGTGACGGTGAATTCGTAGATCTTGCGGCCGTCCATGACATAGGGAACGGTCTTGGTCGCATCGCCCAGCGCGATCGGCAGCATGCCGGAGGCGAGCGGATCGAGCGTGCCGGCATGGCCGGCCTTCTGGGCCTTGAACAGCCACTTGATCTTGGACACGGCCTCCGTCGAGCCGAAATCGACGGGCTTGTCGAGGATCAGCCAGCCTGAAACCGGGCGACCCTTGGGTTTTCTCTGTCTTGCCATTCTTATTCTTCGTTGTCGTCGTCGTTATGGTCGAGGTCGCGGGCGACTTCCGGCGAATGCAGGAGCTCGTCGATCTTGCGGAAGTTCTCGAAGCTCGTGTCGTCGCGGAAGCGCAGCTCCGGCATGTACTTCATGTTGCGCAGTTCGCGACTGATGCGGCCGCGGATGAACTTGGCATGATGATTGAGCGCCTTCACCAGCGCATCGTGATCCGACTGGCCGAGCGGCGTGACATAGGCGGTGGCAACCTTGAGGTCGGGCGACATCCGCACTTCGGAAATCGAAACCACGGTGGTCTCGATCAGCGGGTCGCTGACATCGCCGTGCTGCAGCACCTTGGTGATGGCGGCGCGCACCTGTTCGCCAACGCGAAGCATGCGCTGGGAGGGCGCCGAGGAGGTAGCTCTCGTCATAAAACTTCCTGGTCTTTGGTACACTTCTGTCCGGTCAATGCGGGGCTCGAACCCGGCCGGACGCAATCGCATGTGCGCCGTTTACCGCCTCAGCGATTTCAGGTCAATCTCGGCGGCGTCAAAGAAACTTCATAAATTTCGCCCGCCTTCCATTTCATTTGATTCAGCTCAAACCGCTTTGGGGTGAGCGGCGCTAAAACAAGGCCAAGACACACGGGGCGACAGCCTCGCAAACAAAGGAACTGGTTTCAAAGCGTTTCACGATCTCCTCCTCCTTCAATAGCTGAAGCGCTTTGTTAGGCTGCCCGCAGGCCAATCTCCCTCCTCTCACATGCGGGATAAACGAAACCCTCCTCGGTTTTCGTTTCAGTTCCGGCTCCGGCCGGAAAAAACAGCCCGGCGACCCCTTCCCTGTTGAAGCGGCGAGCCGGGCTTTCTGTTTCTACGCCCCGGCCCGACGTTTTCTTAGTTGTTATATTGCTAAATAACGCTACCTGAGATTGTATAATGGTCTGAAACCCGGATCGCCGGAACGAGACCCATGCGCCTTACCGCTGTCGCCGCCATGCTCTCTGCATCTGTCGCCTCCGGCTGCACGGTCACGACGATCACCGCGATCGATGGCACACGGATGCAAGCGATCAGCTTCGGTAGCCCGGTGATCGAGGGTTGCAGCGCTGATAAACCTTTGTCCGCCGAAACGCTGAGTTTCGGCCTCTGGAACGAAGCCGGCTCGGCCGGCATCGGGCTCCGCTCGGCGCGCTATTACTGCGGCAACGCCGAATGCCAGGTGATCGTCTGGGCAGATGCGGGCGCGGATGCCACGGCCTTCAGGGCGCGTTTCGCGGACATCGAGAATGTATGCGTCATCGAGAGGAAACGAGGATGAGACCATCGGGCATGACATCCGTCGCAGTGCTGGCGGTACTTACGCCGATTACCGCCTGTTCGGTCAACGAAGGCGTGCCGTTGCTCTACGGCCAGACAACCACCTTCGGCGTCGCGGCCGGCACATCGCCGAGCTCGCCGAAAATCCCGGAACTGGTCGTCGGCCTCAAACACGCCAATGTGGCTGTCGTCCCGACCGTCGTGCCGAAGGACCAGCAGTCTTCGGATCAAAGCCAACCGGTGCGGATCGCGGCCCAGGGCGGCCTTCGTGCGAAAGACCAGGATGCCCTATCGACCTATGGCAGCTTCGGAGGCGCTGTCTCCGGCGGGCGGAAGAAGGACGTCGACGCCTCGATCTTTTTCAGCACTGGCATAGCGGCGCAGTATCTGGCGGCAGGAGAACTTTGCGTCGGCATGCCGGCGGATCAGATCAACGATTGCGTGCAGCAGGCCTTCAAGGCGACTTCCTCGCCCCTGGAGCCCGGTTGACGAGCCCTCAAAAGCGAAAGGCCGGCATTGCTGCCGGCCTTTGCAAATCTTCGAAGCGGCCCTGAAGCTCAGAGCGAGCGAGAGACGTGTTCGACGCGGAAGGCTTCGATCGTGTCTCCGGCGCGGATGTCTTCGTAGTTCTCGAAGGCCATGCCGCATTCCTGGCCGACCGGCACTTCCGACACTTCATCCTTGAAGCGCTTCAGCGTCTTCAGCTTGCCCTCGTGAATCACGACGTTGTCGCGGATCAGGCGGACGCCCGCACCACGTTCCATGCGGCCTTCGGTAACGCGGCAACCCGCGACCTTGCCCACCTTGGTAATGTTGAAGACCTCGAGGATCTCCGCGTTGCCGAGGAAGGTCTCGCGACGCTCCGGCGAAAGCAGGCCCGACATCGCCGACTTCACGTCATCCACCAGATCGTAGATGATGTTGTAGTAGCGGATCTCGATGCCTTCCTGCTCGGAGACCTTGCGGGCCTGCGCATTGGCACGAACGTTGAAGCCGATGATCGCAGCGTTCGACGCCTCGGCGAGCGAGATGTCCGACTCGGTAATTCCGCCCACGCCAGCATGGATGATACGTGCGCGCACCTCATCCGTGCCCAGCTTGTCAAGCGCGGCGCTGATGGCTTCAACCGAGCCCTGAACGTCGCCCTTGATCAGCAGCGGGAATTCCTTGCGGCCGGTATCCTGAAGCTGGCTCATCATCTGCTCGAGCGAACCGCGCGAACCGGACTGACGTGCCGCCGCCTTGTCGCGGGACAGCCGCTGGCGGTATTCGGAGACCTCACGCGCCTTGCCTTCGTTCTCGACGACAGCAAAGCGGTCACCGGCTGACGGCGTGCCGTTAAGGCCGAGAACCTCGACCGGCATCGACGGCCCGGCTTCCTTCACATGCTCGCCGCGATCGTTGACCAGCGCGCGAACGCGGCCCCACTGATCGCCCGCGACCACGATCTGACCCGGCTTCAGCGTACCCTTCTGCACCAGAACCGTCGCGACCGAACCACGGCCACGATCGAGCTCGGCTTCGATAACGACGCCTTCGGCGGTACGGTCGGGGTTGGCCTTGAGGTCAAGAACCTCGGCCTGCAGCAGGATCGCCTCAAGCAGCTTGTCGAGGTTCTGGCCGGTCTTGGCCGAGACTTCGACTTCGAGCGTCTCGCCGCCCATGGTTTCAACGAACACTTCATGCTGAAGCAGTTCGGTGCGCACCTTCTGGGCGTCGGCCGACGGCTTGTCGATCTTGTTGATCGCCACGATGATCGGAACTTCGGCAGCCTTGGCGTGGCTGATCGATTCGATCGTCTGCGGCATCACACTGTCATCGGCGGCGACCACCAGAATGGCGATATCCGTCGCCTGGGCGCCACGGGCACGCATCGCGGTAAAGGCGGCGTGGCCGGGGGTATCGATGAAGGTGATCTTCTGACCGTCCTGCTCGACCTGGTAGGCACCAATATGCTGGGTGATGCCGCCGGCTTCGCCGGAGACCACATTGGCGTGGCGAATGGCATCGAGCAGCGAGGTCTTGCCGTGGTCGACGTGGCCCATGATGGTAACCACCGGAGCACGCGGCTCCAGATCGGCCTCATCATCCTTGACGTTGAAAATGCCTTCCTCAACGTCGGATTCGGCAACGCGCTTGACGGTGTGACCGAATTCGGTCGCGATCAGCTCGGCGAGATCGGCATCGATCACGTCGCCGGGCTTCATCATCTGCCCTTCCTTCATCAGGTACTTGATGACGTCGACGGCGCGTTCGGACATGCGCTGCGACAGTTCCTGAATGGTGATGGTTTCCGGCAGGATGACCTCGCGCAGAACCTTTTCACGCGGTTCCTGAGCCTGAGCGCGGCGCATCTTCTCCTGACGGCGGCGCATGGCCGAGAGCGAACGGCCACGCTGGGCGCCACCATCCTCGTCGGAGGTGACGGCCGTCACGGTCAGCTTGCCACGGCGACGCTCGCCGGTGCCCTTCGGGCGCGATGCGGGCTTGGCCGGAACTTCCGGACGCGCGGTGCGGCTGCGGGCTGCACCTTCGGCCTCTTCGTTTTCACGACGCGGCTTGCGGCCACGGGCGGCGGGCGATTCGTCCTCGTCTTCCGTAGCACGCGCAGCCGGACGCACGCGCGGAGCCACACGGCTCGGCTTGGCATCCTCACCCGGCGGCAGCTCGGCTGCGGCGGGCACGGCCTCGTCGGCGGACGGTGCTTCAGGCTCGGCCTGCGGCGCGGCAGCCTTTTCGGCGGCGCGCTTCTTGGCCTCTTCAGCCTCGCGCTTGGCCTGTTCTTCGGCTTCACGCTTTGCGGCTTCTGCTGCCTTCTGGCGTTCCGCTTCCTCGACCTTGCGGCGTTCGGCCTCTTCGACCTCACGCTGCTGCGCCAGGATCAGAGCCCGGCGCCGGGCATCCATTTCGCCCTGGGAAAGGTCATGCAGTACATTGCCGCGACGCTGCTGGTTGTTGCCGCCACGGTCGGGCTGGCCACCACGCTGCTGCGGGCGCCCCTGCTGGCCCGGGCGCGAGGCCTGGCCCTTCTGCTGGCGATGCGGCTGGCGCTGCTGGTCGTCGTTCCTGCGGGTCTGCTGCGGCTCGGCCTGGCGAGGCTGGCTGGCAGCAGGGGCGGCCGGCGCGCGCGGTGCGGCCGGTGCAGGAGAAGAAGATGAAGTTTCTTCGCCGGGCTTGTGTATCCGGCGCTTGCGTGTCTCAACCACGACCGCCTTGCTGCGGCCGCGCCCCATATCCTGGCGCACCGTGCCCTGGCTGACACCCGACGGCTTGAGGCTCAGTGTCTTCTTGCCGGCGTCATTGAGTGTCTTGTCGTCTTTGCTATCCGTCATTCGGTTCCCGTTCCTTGGCGCGGGAACCATCTCCAGCTCAGGAGAAGTGAGTTCCCGCCGTAAAAAAATCTTGCTGGCGTCCGGCCAAATCCCGTGACGTCGTCATTTGTTCGTCATCGCGGCTTTTCCTTCGGTTCCGGATTGAGACCGGTACCTTTGAAGTATCATTGCGCGCTTCACTACACCCTCACCGGCCTTTCCCGCAAGCACCGCGGCATGTTTAAACGCATTCTCATGCAAAAGAGTGCCTATTTCGTCCGCCCCGAAGGGGCGCAATGCCGGAATCGGCTCTTCCTCCTCCGCCATATGCATATAGGCGGTGCGCGCCTGATCGAGCTTGCGCACGCCATCGGCCGCCGCATCCGCCGCATGAAACACCGCGATCGCCGCACCGCTTCTTATCGCAAGATCAACCTTGGCAGAGCCGGTGACGAACTCGCCGGCCTTCATCGCCATGTTGATCATACCCGCAAGCTGGCGGGCAAGCAGCGTGTCGACGAGCACACCGAGGTTCTCGTCCGCGCTCACCTTGTCCTTCAGGGCACGCGCAAACATGCCCTTGGCAACCGCCTTGTCAACGGCGGAACGCTCCGCCGTGACCCAGCAGCCCCTGCCCGGCAGTTCCCGCTTCAGATCGGGAACCACCGTACCATCCGGTGCTGCGACGAAGCGGATGAGCTCATCCGCCTCGCCCTTGTTACGGGTGACGATGCAGGTCCTGTCGTTCAAGTCCGGCTCCCTGCGTGGCATCGCCCTTATGCGGTCTCGCCGTTTTCGTCGCCGGAGGCGGCTTCGGCATCTTCAGCGACCTCTTCTTCGGAAGCTTCCTCTGCCTCGGCTGCCTGCGCCGCAAGGTCTTCCTCGGTGATCCAGCCGGCCGCAAGGCGGGCCTGAACGACCATGTTCTCGGCTTCCACCCGCGACAGGTCGAAACCGGAGAGGATGCCCTCGAAGCGCTTGGTCTGGCCGTTCTGGCGCTCGGACCAACCGACGAGGTCGTCGGCAGCGCAGCCGGCAAAATCTTCCATCGTCTTGATGCCGTCCTCGCCGAGCGCAACCATCATCGCAGAGGTCATGCCATCGATCTGGCGCAGTTCGTCAGAAACGCCAAGGCCACGGCGCTTCTCGTCCATCTCGGCTTCGAGGCGCTCCAGGTGTTCGCGGGCGCGCATCTGGATTTCCTCGGCCGTCTCCTCGTCGAAGCCCTCGATCGAGGCGATTTCGTCGAGTTCGACATAGGCGAGTTCCTCGATGGCCGCGAAGCCTTCCGAGGCGAGAACCTGGCCGACCATCTCATCGACGTCCAGCGCATCCATGAACAGCTGCGAACGCTCGTTGAATTCCTTCTGACGGCGTTCCGACTCCTCGTTTTCCGTCATGATGTCGATGTCCCAGCCGGTGAGCTGCGAAGCCAGGCGGACATTCTGGCCACGACGGCCGATCGCGAGCGATAGCTGATCATCCGGCACCACGACATCGATACGCTCGGCATCCTCGTCGAGAACCACCTTGGTGACTTCCGCCGGCTGCAGCGCGTTGACGATGAACGACGCCGGGTCTTCCGACCACGGAATGATGTCGATCTTCTCGCCCTGCAGTTCGCCGACAACAGCCTGAACGCGCGAACCGCGCATGCCGACGCAGGCGCCGACCGGGTCGATGGACGAATCGGACGAGATCACCGCGATCTTGGCGCGCGAACCCGGATCACGGGCAACCGACTTGATGGTGATGATGCCGTCGTAGATTTCCGGCACTTCCATGGTGAAGAGCTTGACCATGAACTGCGGATGGGTGCGCGACAGGAAGATCTGCGGACCGCGCTGTTCGCGGCGGACGTCATAGACATAGGCGCGGATGCGGTCGCCGTAGCGCGGCACTTCGCGCGGGATCATCTCGTCACGACGGATGATGGCTTCGCCGCGACCGAGGTCAACGATGACATTGCCGTATTCAACACGCTTGACCGTGCCGTTGACGATCTCGCCGATGCGGTCCTTGTATTCGTCGAACTGGCGATCACGCTCGGCTTCGCGAACCTTCTGGACGATGACCTGCTTGGCCGACTGGGCAGCGATGCGGCCGAAATCCATCGGCGGCAGCGGGTCGGCGATGAAGTCGCCGAGCTTGGCATCGGGGTTTCGGTCGAGCGCCAGCGTCAGCGGGATCTGGGTGCCGTAATCCTCGGCTTCCTCGACCACTTCCAGGAGGCGCTGCAGGTGAATTTCACCGGTCTTCGGGTTGATGTCGGCGCGGATATTGGTGTCCGTGCCGTAGCGCGAACGCGCCGCCTTCTGGATGGCATCCGCCATGGCGGTCAGCACGATCTCGCGATCGATGGATTTTTCGCGCGCCACTGCATCGGCAATCTGCAACAGTTCAAGCCGGTTCGCACTTACTGCCATTTTCCTGTTCTCCGTTGTCGGGGCCTAGGCCCTAAAAATTCAGTGTGCCGCGTCGTCCGCGTCGTTTTCATTGGCCGCTTCCTCGGCCGCCTTTTCCTTGGCGAGCTTGTCGGCCCTGAGCGCTTCGCGGATCAGTTCGTCCGTCAGCACCAGCTTGGCGTCCGAAAGCGCGCTGAAGGGGATTTTCACCTCGTTCGGCTCGCCATAGGCAACGCCATCGCGCAGGAGGGTGAAGCCATCCACATCCGCCTCGATGATACGGCCGCGGAAGCGCTTGCGCCCCTCGACGACGACCGAGGTCTCGCATTTCAGCAGGTGACCCTTCCAGCGATAGAAGTCGGACTTACGCACCATCGGCCGGTCGATACCGGGCGAGGAAATTTCCAGATGGTAGGCACGGTCGATCGGATCCTCGACATCGAGCACCGGCGAGACGGCGAGCGAGACTTCCTCGCAATCTTCCACCGTCATCGTGCCGTCGAAACGCTCGGCCATGATCTGCAGCGTCAGCCCGTTCTGGCCGGACAGCAGTACCCGGACAAGCTTGAAGCCGATGTCCTCAAGCACCGGTTCGATAATATCGGCAACGCGCTTGTCGATACCGGTCTCGACAATCAGCCGTTCTTCTCTCTCTTTGTCCGTCATCGCAGTCTCTCCCGACGGGCATCGTGCCGTCCGCGCCAAACAAAAAAGAGCGGGTCCTTGCGGCCCCACTCTTCATCTGACGATCAAGAATTTGAGCCCCAGATAAGCCCTTGGCGCCAAAATTGCAAGTTTTATCGCGCGCTTCCCGCATTTGACCGCGCCCGCGATATAGGCAATTGCCAGAATTCGGCTCTATAGTGTTTCTCCCGGGAGAGCTTCGAACAACAAAAACACCCGGAGGAAGCATCGTATTCATGGACAAGGCGTCGCCCTCGCTGTTCGCGCCCTTTGCGCACCCCACATTCCGTTATGTCTGGCTTGCCGCCATCGCCTCCAATCTTGGAAGCATGGTGCAGAACGTCGGCGCCGCCTGGATGATGACGTCGATCTCTGCGTCGGAAAGCATGGTGGCGCTGGTTCAGGCATCGACAACGCTGCCCGTCATGCTGTTCGCACTCGTCGCCGGCGCCATTGCCGACAATTATGACCGACGCCAGGTGATTCTCGCAGCCCAGGGCTTCATGTTCACTGTCTCGGTAATGCTGGCGCTTGCCGCGTTCGCCGGCATTATAACACCTTGGGTGCTGCTTGCATTCACATTCCTCATCGGCTGCGGCAATGCGGTGAACAATCCGTCCTGGCAGGCTTCAGTCGGCGACATGGTGCCGCGCTCAGACTTGCCCGGCGCCGTGACCCTCAACTCGGTTGGCTTCAACATCACCCGCAGCCTTGGCCCGGCCGTCGGCGGCACGATCGTCGCCATCGGCGGCGGCGCGGCGGCCTTCACCGTCAATGCCTTCAGCTATCTCGGCCTGTTGACGGTCATTTACCGTTGGGACTTCCGGCGCCCCGAAAGCCCCCTGCCGCGCGAGAAAATGACCACGGCGATCGGCGCCGGCCTGCGCTATGTCTCAATGTCGCCGAACATCCTGAAGGTGCTGTTGCGCGGCTTCCTCTTCGGCCTGTCCTCCGTTTCGGTGCTGGCCCTTTTGCCAATTGTCGCCCGTGATGTCATCGTCGGCGGCCCGCTCACCTACGGTCTCATGCTCGGCGCCTTCGGCATCGGCGCCATTGGCGGCGCCTTCACCAATCAGTGGCTGCGCGAGCGGCTTTCCAATGAATGGATCGTGCGGCTCGCCTTCCTGGTCTTCGGGGCCGCCACGACGACCATCGGCCTGTCCACCTCGATGGTGATCGACTGCGTGGCGCTGATGGCCGGCGGTGCCTGCTGGGTTCTGGCGCTGTCGCTGTTCAACACCGTGGTGCAGCTGACCACGCCCCGCTGGGTCGTGGGCCGGGCGCTATCGCTCTACCAGACCGCCTCCTTCGGCGGCATGGCGAGCGGCAGCTGGCTCTGGGGCTATGTCGCGGAAAACCACACCATCACCATCGCCTTCCTTTCAGCCGCCGGCGTGACACTCATCGGCGCCGCGATCGGCTTCGTCTTCAGAATGCCGGCGCTCGAGAGCCTGAACCTCGACCCGCTCAATCGTTTCCAGACGCCGGAGCCGCGGCTCGACGTGCTTGCCCGCAGCGGCCCGATCGTGGTCGAATCGCGCTTCATCATCAATGCGGCCGATACCGAGGAATTCCTGAAACTGATGATCGAGCGCCGCCGCATCCGCCTCCGTGACGGCGCCCGCAAATGGGCGTTGATGCGCGACATCGCCGAACCGGAGGTCTGGATCGAGACCTATCACGCCCCGACCTGGGTCGATTACGTCCGCCACAACCAGCGCCGCACCCAGGCCGACGCCGTCAACCTCGACCGCATCCGCGAACTCCACCGTGGCGAAGGGCCGCCGGAAGTCCGCCGGATGATCGAGCGCCAGACGATTCCGCCTCGCGACGAGCTCTTCAACCGCCCCTACTACATGCACCATCAGCATCACTGATGTACGAACAAGTAAGGGCGACAGCATGAGCCGCCGCCCTCGAGGTCACGTCAAAACCGACAAAATCGCAGCGATGCCGAAGAGGCATGATGCTAAGTTGATCTTGATCGATATCTGGATCTTAGTTCTATTCCTCATGGAATGGCCCTCGATCCCGTGGCCACGGAACCAATAGGTTTCGTGATTCATGCCAGAGTTTCGAATAACCCGTCGTTCTCCGGTTTATCGGGGCACTCTCCACGTTGTACACCGTGTCAAGTACATCCAGCCTGCATTCCGAACGAATGAACGGCTTTGGGCACATCCATGCTTTCCAGCGGAACAACGCTTGGGACTGGCCGCGGGTGTGCACAAGATAGGGTACCGACATGCCTGTCGAAGCCTTCTCGTGGCCGCAAGTTGAGTATGTCCCAGTTTCTAGAGGCTGTCCAACTTCTCTTGCTTTGAATGTGGATAAGTTTCTGGAGCTCAATATGCCTTGAACGTCTCTGCGCAGGGTGCTCGAACTTTACCGCAGCAGTTCGGTCTTCAGCTCCGGCGTCGGCCAGCAGGTCTGGCTCACGCGGTTGCGCGTCTGCCAGTCGCCGATGGAGCGGCGGGTCTTGAAGCCGACGAGGCCATCGGCACCGCCGACGTCATAACCCATGCCCTCGAGCTTGCGTTGCATGGCGGCCACATCCGAGCGCAGAAGCGTGCCGGTGCGCTGCCAGGGCTGAACGAAGGCGCCCATGCCATACTGGATGCGGTCGGCGAGATTGCCGACAAAGAGCGCATAAAGGTCGGAGTTGTTGTATTCCTTCAGCACGTAGAAATTCGGCGTGACGACGAATTCCGGCCCGTAGCGGCCCTGCGGCACCAGCATCATGCCGGGTTTGCCGAGCTCCTCGGGCGGAAAGCTCTTGCCGCCGACGCGCGTGATCCCCTGCTTGGCCCAGGCGGAAATCGGCCGCGCATTATCAGGGCCCTCCTGGGCGCAGGAGACGTTGTCCGGAATGACGGCCTCGTAGCCCCAGTCGCGACCGCGCTGCCAGCCGTCGCTGGCGAGATGCTTGGCGATCGTTGCCAGCGAATCGGGCACCGAATTCCAGACGTCGATGACGCCGTCGCCGTCGAAATCGACCGCATAATTCTGAAAGTTGGACGGCATCAGCTGCGGCTGGCCAAAGGCGCCGGCCCACGAGGCCTTGCGTTTGTCGAGAGGCGCGGCGCCGCTCTGGATAAGCTGCAGTGCGGCGATGAACTCGCGCTGGAACATCTCCTGCCGCGATGAGGTCATGAACCCCTTGGTCGCAAGAACCTGCAGGATGTCGTACTTCTCCTCGGCCGCGCCATAGCCCATCTCCCGCCCCCAGATGGCGAGCACGATGCGGCCGGGAACGCCATAACGTGCCTCGATCTGATCAAGCACGGGCTTGTACTGGTTGTAGAGCTGGCGTCCCTTGACGGCGAGGTAATTCAGGTTGTTTTCACTGAAGTAAGGCCCGGGCTCGGAAAATTCCGGCTGGGTCTGCTTGCGCTGGGCTGGCGGCTTTGTGCCGGGCGGCACCAGGTCCGGCAGCGACCAGTTGATCGTAAGCCCACTGGTGACACGATCATAGACCGCGGCGGAGACGCCGGAACGCAGCGCCGCCTGGCGCATGTCTCCGCGAATCCAGCCCTCGAACTGCCGTTCGACCGTGCCCCGGTCATAGGCGCTGGCGACCGAGGAAAACCCCACACCGGCGACGAAGGCCAGAGCAAGGGCAAAAACTGCACACAGCAGACGCAAGCCAGCAAACGGGCGGAAGCTGAACATCGGTGATCTCCTTTTCCGCTCGTGGACTCTCAGTGAAAATGGTTACCGAGTTATGAACGTCGGCGCCATCGCGGTCGTTGTCCACAGCCGCGCCGATGGCATCCGATCGGGTCCCTCAGGCAACTCTCGGCCCGTTCAGAGCTTGCCGGCCTCGACGTCCGGCCCATAATCGTTCTCACCGGCTTTTCCGGGCAGGCAATACCAGTAGAGAAGCAGGATGGCGCCGATCACGGTGAGGAACAGGAGCTGCCACCAGCCGCTGTGGTTGAGGTCGTGCAGCCGGCGGGTGTTGAGCGCAATGCCGGGGATCAGCGTGATCAGGCCCCAGAGCCCCTGGAACACCCCTTTCTGCGCGCCGAACAGGAAATAATCGACGGTGGAAAGGACAACGCTGATGATGATCGTCCACAAGACCCAGTACCAGAAGGCGCCGCGTGACGAACGGCCGCTGAACTGCACGTAATTCCTGAAGTAGAGCGAGAACGCTTCCTGAAAGCCAACCTCGCGTTGGCTGCGGTCGGTCGCGGATGTGTCGGTCATGTTTCCCCCCTGGCCTTGTCTGCAATGATCTCTCCGACAGCAATCTACAAAAAAGCGGCCCCGCCGACAACTGCGCGCCCATCCGCGGCTCGACGGTCCACCCTTTCCAAGGTTCGTTCATTCGACTACTGATAAGGCTGCTGTGTCCCCTCGGGGCTGATTTCAATTGAGCGATTTTTCACCGTTTCCGGTCACTTATTTAAGGACGTTTGAAGGCATGACGATTGGTTGGATCGAGGCCGCATTTCTCGGCCTGCTGCAGGGGCTCACCGAATTTCTGCCCATTTCCTCAAGCGCGCACCTGCGCATCGCCGGCGAATTCCTGCCGGCAGGCGCCGACCCTGGCGCCGCCTTCACCGCCATTACCCAGATCGGCACGGAAACGGCCGTGCTCGTCTATTTCTGGTCCGACATCATGCGCATCGCCAAGGCCTGGCTCGGACGCAACCTGCGGATCGGCGGCGGCCACGACACGGCCGATGTCCGCATGGGCTGGCTGATCATCATCGGCTCATTGCCGATCGTGATCCTCGGCCTGCTCTTCAAGGACCAGATCGAGCACTCGCTGCGCAATCTCTATATCACCGCCACCATGCTGATCGTCTTCGGCATCATCATGGGGATCGCCGACAAGGTCGGGCAAAAGCGCATCAGGCTGGAACAGCTCACCTGGCGCGACGGCATCCTCTACGGCTTCGCGCAGGCGATGGCGCTGATCCCAGGGGTCTCCCGTTCCGGCGGCACGATCAGCGCCGGCCTGCTGCTTGGCTATACCCGCGAAGCTGCGGCGCGCTATTCCTTCCTGCTCGCAGTCCCGGCCGTGTTCGGCTCCGGCTTCTATCAGCTCGTCAAAAGCATCGGCGAGGACAATCCGGTCGGCTGGGGACCGACGGCGCTGGCCACCCTGATCGCCTTCTTCGTTGGCTATGCGGTGATTGTCTTCTTCCTCAGGCTGGTCTCGACCCGCAGTTACATGCCCTTCGTCTACTATCGAGTCGCACTCGGAGCGCTTCTCTTCGTGCTTCTCGGCATGGGGGTCATCAATGCCGGCGGCTGAGCACGCCGGCGCAAGCGGTCACCCATCATTAATCCTTCGGTGGCAAAATACGGCCGAATAGAGTCCGAAGACCGGCGAACCGCAAAGAGGGCGTCGCGGCCATGCCGCGTCCCCGGCTATTTTTGAGTGCCCGATGACAACGCTTTACCACCACCCGATGTCCGCAGCCTCGCGCTTCGTGCGCCTGATCATCGGCGAATATGATTTCGACGTCGACATGATCGAGGAACGCCCGTGGGAGAAACGCCGGGCTTTCCTCACGGCCAACCCTGCCGGCACGCTGCCGGTCTATGTTGACGACAACATGCGCGCGCTCTGCGGCCCCTTCGTCATCGCCGAATTCATGGACGAGACCCACGGCGTGCTGCAGCGCGAACGCCGGCTGCTTGCCGAAGAACCGTTCCAGCGCGCCGAAATCCGCCGTCTTACCGAATGGTTCCTGCTGAAGCTCGAACAGGACGTCACCTACCCGTTGGCGCGCGAGCGCGTCTACAAGCTGCAGATGAGCAGCGAGGCCGGCGGTGGCGCACCCGATTCGCGCATCCTGCGTGCCGCCCGAGCCAATATCCGCCAGCACATGAAATATATTGCCTGGCTCGGCGCCAATCGCGGCTGGCTTGCCGGCAAGCGCATGAGCTATGCCGACCTTGCAGCCGGCGGCGCCATCTCGGTGCTCGATTATCTCGGCGAAATCGCCTGGGACGAGACGCCGGCCGCCAAGGAATGGTACCAGCGGCTGAAATCCCGCCCGGCCTTCCGCTCCCTTCTTGCTGATCGTGTGCGCGGCGTCGTGCCGGTTTCCCATTACGCCGATCTGGATTTTTGACTGCCGAGGGGCCACCTTGTGGTAAAGCGCCACACCAACAGCAACGGCCCTGACGCATGGCGGAACGCGGCGACAAACTGAAACGCTTCATCAAGGACGAGGCCCGGGCTCTCGGCTTCAGCGATTGTCGTATCGCGCGGGCCGAGGATATGCCCGAAGCAGCCGCGCGCCTTCGCGACGGCGTCGCACGCGGCTATTACGGCGAGATGGCGTGGATGGCCGAGACGCTGGAGCGGCGCAGTTCTCCCCTGGCGCTGTGGCCCGAGGCCCGCTCGGTCATCATGCTTTCGATGAATTACGGGCCCGATGAGGATCCCCGCCCGCTGCTCGCCCGCCGCGACCGGGCCAACATCTCCGTCTACGCCCGCAACCGCGACTACCATGATGTGGTCAAGGGAAAGCTCAAGCAGATGGCCGGCCGCTTTGCCGCCCGTACCGGCGCCGAGGTGAAGGTCTTCGTCGACACCGCCCCGGTGATGGAAAAACCGATCGCCGAAAAGGCCGGCATCGGCTGGCAGGGCAAGCACACCAATCTGGTCAGCCGCAGCCAGGGTTCGTGGTTCTTCCTCGGCTCGATCTTCACCACCGAAGAGCTCGATCCGGATGCGGCCGAGCGGGATCACTGCGGCTCCTGCCGCGCCTGTCTCGATGCCTGCCCGACCGATGCATTTCCCGCCCCCTACCGGCTCGATGCCCGCCGCTGCATTTCCTACCTCACCATCGAGCACCACGGCACCATTCCGCTCGAATTTCGGCAGGCGATGGGCAACCGCATCTATGGCTGCGACGACTGTCTGGCCGCCTGTCCCTGGAACAAGTTCGCCAAGGCTGCCTCGGAGATGAAGCTTGCCGCGCGAGAGGACCTGAAGGCGCCCGAGATCGCACGCTTTCTCGCCTTCGACGATGCCGGCTTCCGCAGCTTCTTCACCGGTTCGCCGGTGAAACGCATCGGCCGCGACCGGTTCGTGCGCAACTGCCTGATTGCCGCCGGCAACAGCGGACTGGCGAGCCTGATCGCCCCCTGCAGGGCTTTGCTCGATGACGAAAGCCCTGCCGTGCGCGCCATGGCCGTCTGGGCGCTATCGCGACTGCTGCCGGCGGATGCTTTTGCCACTTTGGCACGAACGCGGAAACCGGAGCATGATAAAACCGTTTTGGAGGAGTGGTCGGGGGCAGGAGAAACGCTATGCATCTGATGATTTTCGGCGCGGGCTATTCCGGACGGGTGATCGGCGCAACGCTGGCACCAGCCTGCCACCATGTGTCCGGCACGACGCGGACGGCGGACAAGGCCGCGGCTCTTGGCGGCGTGGGCATCGAGACCTTCATCTTCGACGGCGCGGCGATCGATGCCTCGCTCGCCCACAAGCTCCGATCGGTCACCCATATCGTGCAGACGATCCCACCCGGCGCGGAGGGTGACCCGGTTCTGAATATCGCAAGCCGCTCCGCGCATCAGAGGCTGCCATCGCTGCAATGGCTCTGCTACCTATCCACCGTCGGCGTCTATGGCGACCACGACGGCGAATGGGTCGACGAAACCTCCGAATGCCGGCCCACTTCCGAGCGATCAAAGCGGCGGCTGGCCGCCGAACAGCAATGGCTGGAAACCGGCGAGAAGCACGGGCTGCCGGTCGCGATCCTCAGGCTTTCCGGCATCTACGGTCCCGGCCGCAACCCCTTCCGCAAGCTGCAGGACGGCACGGCCCAGCGCATCATCAAGGAAGGCCAGGTATTCAACCGCATCCGCGTCGAAGACATCGCCTATGCGACATCCTTCCTCGCCGAGCATGGGTTCAGCGGCATCTATAATGTCACCGATTCGCTGCCGGCCCCGCCTCAGGACGTCATCACCGAGGCCGCCCGACTGATGGGGATCGAGCCGCCGCCCGAAATCGCCTTCGAGGATGCCGACCTTTCCCCGATGGCACGCTCCTTCTGGGGCGAAAACAAGCGGGTGAGTAATGCCAAGCTCAAAAAGCTCGGCTACGAATTCGAGTTTCCGGATTACCATCAATCGCTGAAGCAGCTGTGGGACATGAAGGCATTCTGAGCGATGGACGGGTTTATCGATATCTATTGCGAGCGCACGGCCGCCGGCTTCTGGAACGAGCCCATCAATGCGCTGACCAATCTCGCCTTCATCTTCGCCGCCATGGTGGCATGGCGTCTTGCGTGGCAGAGGGCACGAAAAAGCCCGCTCGAGCTTACGGTGATCGCGCTGGTCGCCATCATCGGCGTCGGCTCGTTCCTGTTCCATACGCTTGCGACACCGCTTTCCGCCGCCTTTGACGTCGTGCCGATCTGGCTGTTCTTCTTTGCCTATCTGTTGCTGGTCTTCACGCGCATTTCCGGCGGCCGGGCGTTTGACGTGATCGGCTACATGGTCGCAACGCTGCTCGGCTTCGTCGCCATCGTCTTCGTCGTCGGCCAGCTTGGCGCCGGCGGCACGCTCAACGGTTCGCTGCAATATGCCCCGGCGCTGCTCGCCATGGCTGTCGCGACCGCTATTGCCCTCTGGCGGCATCACCCGGTCTGGCGCTATTTCGCCAGCGCCACAGCGATCTTCATCATGTCGCTGACCTTCCGCAGCCTCGACCAGGCGGCCTGCGTCGCCACTGCCGGCATTGGCACGCATTTCCTCTGGCACATGCTGAACGCTACCGTACTCGGCATCCTGCTTGTCGGCGCCGTCCGGGAACTACCGCCGGCGGAAGCGGGCTCAGAACTTGAACCAGGCCGTGACCGGAACGTGATCTGAGGGCTTTTCCCATCCGCGCGCCTCGGAGAGGATCTCGAAGCGATCGAACGCAGAGACGAGATCGGCGGATGTCCAGATATGATCGAGCCGCCGGCCGCGATTGGCGGCCTGCCAGTCCTTGGCGCGATAACTCCACCAGGTATAGAGCTTCTCATCGGCAGGCGTGACATGGCGCATCAGGTCGACCCAGCCGCCCTTGGCGATGAGGTCCATCATTCCATCGGTTTCCACCGGCGTGTGGGAGACGATCTTGAGTAGCTGTTTGTGCGACCAGACGTCGTTCTCCATCGGTGCGATGTTGAGATCGCCGACGAGAATGGAGCCGACGCCATCGCCGGCATCGGCCTTCAGCACCTTCATCTCTTCCAGGAAGTCGAGCTTGTGGCGGAATTTCGGATTGATCTCCGGATCCGGCTCGTCGCCGCCGGCAGGCACATAGAAATTGTGGAGCCGGATACGCCGCCCGCCGGCATCGAACACGGCGGCGATGTGGCGGGTATCGCCCATCGCGCAGTAATCCGTCGAAAACCCTTCGCCGAGCGGCAGGCGGGAGACGATGGCGACACCGTGATAGCCCTTCTGCCCGTGAACCGCGATATGCTCGTAACCCAGTTCCCTCAGCGGCTTGTAGGGAAACTGATCGTTCAGGCACTTGATCTCCTGAAGGCAGAGGATGTCGGGCGCATGTTCCTTCAGAAACCGCTCGACGATCGGCAGCCGCAGGCGCACCGAATTTATGTTCCAGGTGGTGATTTTGAGCTGCACGTGCGCCGTCCTTGCTGATGGGATTTCAGCAATAGGCGATTCGCTTCTGCACAGAAAGACCGGGCGTCAGTCGTCTGAACCGGGGCCCTTCATGATCTGGTCGTAAGGAATGCGGAAGACGGAGCGGCCGAACTTCACGCCGGTCTGGACATTCGACAGGATGACCGTCGTGTCCTTGCCCTGCGCATCCGTGATCGTCCACTGACGCAGCTCGAAGCTCTTGGTGTCGAACATCAGCGTGATCACCTGATCGCCGAAAATCGTGCTGTCGCCCAGCACGATAACGGTCAGATCACCCTGCTGGCGGACGCCCCGCACCATGCGGTGCTGCAGGTCGATCTGGTCTGCCAGAAGCAGCGACAGCGGCGTGCGCGACAAGGGATAGAAGTCCCAGGTGGAAAGCTCGCCATTGCCGACGGCGACGTTGCGGCCATCCGCAATGACCTTCAGGGTCGACGGCGGATCGTAATCGAAACGCAGCTTGCCCGGCCGCTCCAGATAGAACTTGCCGCCGGCCTGATCGCCGCGCGGGCCAAACTGCATGAACTCCCCGGTCATCGACTTCACCGAGGAGAAGTGATTGGCGATCTTCTGGGCCACATCGGCAGGCGCCTCGGCAACGGCCGCCACCTGCTGCGAGCCGCCGCTGCGCTGTGTCGGCAGGGGAACGTTTCCCTGGGAGGGTAGATCCTGCGCGAGCGCCGGGACGGCAAGACCGGCGACAAGACCGGCGCCGGCCACCAGAAACAGCCTGCGGGAAAGATTGGAGTTACGCTCACTCATTTGGTTATCCTGAATGCCTGTTGCCATGCGCGCTTTTACCGCTGGCGAAATTTGTTCCTGCCGGCAAAATGGGGCGTCAGTTCGGCCCTTCAATGATGTCCCGCTCCGTCGGCACCAGAATTTCGCGTTTTCCGGCATGATTGGCGGGGCCGATGACGCCCTCCTGCTCCATCCGCTCGATCAGCGTGGCGGCGCGGTTATAGCCGATGCCGAGGCGACGCTGGATGTAGGACGTCGAGGCCTTGCCGTCCTTCAGCACGATGGCCACGGCCTGGTCGTAGGGATCGTCGGAGCGCGCCATGCCGGAGGTGTCGCCGTCATAGCTGCTGCCATCGTCGTCATCGTCGTCGGCGGTGATCGCGTCGAGGTAGTCGGGCGTGCCCTGCGTCTTCAGATAGGCGACGATCTCCTCGACTTCCGGATCCGACACGAACGGCCCGTGGACGCGCTGGATGCGGCCGCCGCCGGCCATATGCAGCATGTCGCCCTGGCCCAGAAGCTGTTCGGCCCCCTGCTCGCCGAGAATCGTGCGGCTGTCGATCTTCGATGTGACCTGGAAGGAAATGCGCGTCGGAAAGTTAGCCTTGATCGTACCGGTGATAACGTCGACGGACGGACGCTGCGTTGCCATGATCACGTGGATGCCGGCGGCACGCGCCATCTGCGCCAGGCGCTGCACGGCGCCTTCGATATCCTTGCCCGCGACCATCATCAGGTCGGCCATCTCGTCGATGATGACAACGATATAGGGCATCGGCTCGAGGTTGAACTCTTCCGTCTCGTAAAGGGCCTCGCCGGTCTCGCGGTCGAAACCGGTCTGCACGGTGCGCGACAGCGTCTCGCCCTTTTCCTTCGCCTGCGCGACCCGGCTGTTGAAGCCGTCGATGTTGCGCACGCCAAGCTTTGCCATGTTCTTGTAGCGCTCTTCCATCTCGCGCACCGTCCATTTGAGCGCGACGACGGCCTTCTTCGGATCGGTGACGACCGGCGACAGCAAGTGCGGAATGCCGTCATAGACGGAAAGTTCGAGCATCTTCGGGTCGATCATGATCAGCCGGCACTGCTCCGGCGTCAGCCGGTAAAGCAGCGACAGGATCATCGTGTTGACGGCAACGGACTTGCCCGAGCCGGTGGTGCCGGCGATCAGCAGATGCGGCATCTTGGCAAGGTCGACGGTGACCGATTCGCCACCGATCGTCTTGCCGAGCGCCATGGCGAGCTTTGCCTTGGAATTCTCGAAATCCTGGCTGGCGACGATCTCGCGCAGAAAGACGGTCTCCCGGTTCGGGTTCGGCAGTTCGATGCCGATGGCGTTGCGGCCGGGAATGACGGCAACGCGTGCCGAGATCGCGGCCATCGAACGGGCGATGTCGTCGGCAAGGCCGATGACGCGCGACGACTTGATGCCGGGCGCGGGTTCGAGTTCGTAGAGCGTCACGACCGGGCCGGGGCGGACGTGAATGATCTCGCCCTTGACGCCGAAATCCTCCAGCACCTTTTCCAGCGTGCGCGCATTGTCTTCGAGCACTTCCTTCGACAACGACTTGTCGCGGGCAAGCCCCTTCGGTTCGGCGAGGAGAGAAAGCGACGGCAGCTCGAAGCCGCCCTGGCGCAGGAATGAGGTCTGGGCCTCGCGTGCCACGCGGGCGCCCGGACGCGGCGGCGGCGCCGGCGGTGCAACGACAGATCCGCGCTGGTCCTGCGGGCGACGGTCGAAATCGGCGCTCAGAACACCGGCCGGCAGGTCGTCGTCGAATTCGTCTTCATCAAGGTCGAACGGGGCGGTCGGCGTGTATCCGGCCTCACGGCGGATATCGGGATCGACAAGGCTCGGCTCGCCGCGCTGTGCACCGAAGCCGGTGTCATCGAGCCGGTCGAACTGCTCCTCGTTAAAATCGTAGGGCTCCTCGAAACCGCCGTCTTCATCATCCGCAGCGCGGCGACCGAAGACCTTCTGGAACCGGGCGTGGGTGATATACCACATGTGGGCGCAGTGACCGATCAGCGGCGCCAGGCTGAAGAAGCCGTCGCGCTCCTCGGAGAGATCGGAGACCGAAGGCGCACCAAGGTCGCGTGCGGATACGGCGCCACGCTCCTTCTGCGGCTTTTCGGCGACCGGCTTCGGCTGGCGAACGATCAGCCCGGCCGCATAGAGCTGCAAAAACAGCGCCGGTACCGCGAAGATCCCGCCGACGATCAGTGCCGGCAGGCCCGAGGGATAATGGCCGATGAAGAGCGCGGGAAAGCGCAGGATCAGGTCTCCCGAGACCCCGCCGAGACCATTCGGCAGCGGCCAGGTCGGCGGCGGCGGGAAGCAGCCGAGGACTGCAGCGGTGACGATCGCGCCGCCGATCCAGGCGAAGAAACGCGATGGCTTGCGGTGGATGCGCCGTCCCGCCATCAGCGCCAGCGACCAGGCCAGTACCGGCAGGAGCGCGAACACGCTGGCAAGGCCGAGTGCCTGCATCACGACATCTGCGAAATCGGCGCCGGGATAGCCCAGAATATTCGTCGGCAGCCGGCCGGTGGCATGCGAGCCGCTCGGGTCGTCGACATTCCATGTGGCCATGGCGGCGATGGCAAAGCAGAGGCCGACGAACAGGGCAAAGCCGAAAAGGGCTGCGACCTGGCGCAGGATGAAGCCGAGCAGGGAAAACCCGCCGCCGTGCTTTTGTCCGATTCGCTCTGCCTCAGCCATTGCTCTGCTCATGCCCCGATCCGCTCTTTTGCGCCGGTCGCCCGTCGGCTGCCGGCTTTCGCTACCTCGTTCCGCCGGCCGGAAACCAAGGCTCCGCAGCCGGAATTCTTCCGCGAGGCTAGCAGCGATGGGTTAAAGCCTCTTTAACCATCACCGCGGGGCTCAGCTTTTTGCGAATGACAAAAAAAGCCCGGGTCGAACGACCCGGGCTCTTCCGGCCCGCCAGGACGGCGGACCGATATCGATGAAGGAATTACATGAATTCCGGATAGGCTTCGACGCCGATTTCCGCCTTGTCGAGACCTTCGGTCTCTTCTTCCGGCGAGACGCGGATGCCCATGATGGCCTTGAGGATGAACCAGATGACCAGGGAGACCACGAAGGTGAAGACGCCGATGGCGACGATACCGATGATCTGGGTGCCGAAGCTCGTGCCGTCATTGGTGAGCGGAACGATGAACGTGCCCCAGATACCGGCGCAAAGGTGAACCGGGATCGCACCGACAACGTCGTCGATCTTCAGCTTGTCGAGCAGCGGAACAACGGCAACGACGATGACGCCGCCGATGGCGCCGATGAACAGCGCGGCCGGAACGGACGGCGTCAGCGGCTCGGCCGTGATCGAGACCAGGCCGGCGAGAGCGCCGTTGAGGACCATGGTGACGTCGACCTTCTTGTAGATGATCTGCAGAAGGATCATGACGATGACGGCGCCGGCGCAGGCTGCGAGGTTGGTGTTGACGAAGATCTTCGAAACATCACCCGCATCGGCGATGGAGCCGAGGGCGAGCTGCGAACCGCCGTTGAAGCCGAACCAGCCGAGCCACAGGATGAAGGTACCGAGAACGGCGAGCGGGATGTTGGAACCCGGCATCGGATGAACCGAACCGTCGGTGCCATACTTGCCGAGGCGCGGACCGAGAACCAGAGCACCGGCGAGAGCGGCCCAGCCACCGACGGAGTGAACCAGCGTCGAACCGGCGAAGTCGGAGAAGCCCATTTCGGACAACCAGCCGCCGCCCCACTGCCAGGAACCGGTGATCGGGTAGAGGATACCAGTCAGGATGACGGTGAAGACCAGGAACGGCCACAGCTTGATGCGCTCGGCAACGGTACCGGAAACGATCGAAGCGGTCGTGGCGCAGAACACCATCTGGAAGAACCAGTCGGAAGCGACCGAATAACCGGCAGAGCCGTCATCCATGCCCGGGCCCGGGAAGACGTAGGGGCCGAACGAACCGATGAAGCCGCCGTCGACGCCGGTGTACATCAGGTTATAGCCGGTGAACCAGAACATCAGGCCGCCGATGGCATAGATGGCGACGTTCTTGAGGCCCTGCATCGAGGCGTTCTTCTTGCGCACCAGGCCCATTTCGAGCATGGCGAAGCCCGCGGCCATCCACATGACCAGGAAGCCCATCACGAGGAAGAGCAGGGTGTTGAAGACTTCGGCGGTCGCCGGCGATACACCCGTGGCCGTGGAAAGGTCGATCACGGTCTCATCCTGCGCAAGCGCGGGAAGGGCAAAGGCAACCGCACCAAGTGCAGCAGCGCCCGCAATGAGTTTGAGTTTGGAAGACATAGACTGATTACCCCCTGCTGTCTTACAGCGCTTCGGAATCGGTTTCGCCGGTGCGGATGCGCACGGCCTGTTCGATGGAATAGACAAAGATCTTGCCGTCACCGATCTGGCCGGTCTTTGCGGAAGAGGCGATCGCCTCGACAGCCTTTTCCACCACGTCGGCAGCAACCGCGACCTCGATCTTCAGCTTGGGAAGAAAGCTGACGGCGTATTCCGTGCCGCGATAGATCTCGGTGTGTCCTTTCTGCCGGCCGTAACCCTTCACTTCGGTCACGGTCAGGCCCTGAATGCCGACTGCGGTGAGGGCCTCGCGCACCTCATCCAGCTTGAACGGCTTTATGATGGCCATCACAATTTTCATCTGGTTTCCCATCCTTTGTTACCCTCGGCTCGCTGAGCCGAATCTCCTACCGCCTGCAAAGGAATTCTTCAGCGGCCTATCAGACACATACAAAGTCCGTGCCAGATTCGATCATCCAGCGTAATCCTTTGTTTTTCATGAAGCTTTTGTGTAACTGGCAGCAAAGATGGCAGTTCGCGGCAAAGTTAGGGCGGATTGATGCGCAATTCGCGGCATTTGCCTAAATTATGTGCATTTGACAGCTTCGAAGTCGCCCTGCATTTGCCGAAACCGGTCGCGACACCGATCGACAACGCTTACCTGCGCGCATTATGGGCAAACAAGGCCCTCTACGCCACGTATGGGGAAAGCGGCCTCAGCCGCCGCCCTGCTCGTAAAACCGCGGTGCGTTTTCGCGTATGCGGATGAGCCCTTCCTGGGCCACGGAAGCCACCAGCCTGCCGGCCCGATCGAAGATCTGCCCCTGCCCCAGCCCGCGCGCGTTGCCGGCAAAGGGGCTGTGGTGCACGTAGAGCAGCCAGTCGGAGACATCGAAGGTGCGATGGAACCAGACGGCATGATCGAGGCTGGCGCCCTGCACCCGGTCGGAGAAGACCGAACTGCCGTGAAAATAAAGCGTCGAATCGAGCAGCGTCATGTCGGACATGTAGGCGAGGAAGGCGGCCTGGTAGTCGCGCCCCTTCGGTGGTTCGCCCGTCGCCCTGATCCAGATGCACTGCCCGCGCGAGCCCTTCTTGCGCCAGAGAAAATCCTCGAGGTCGACCGGCCTCAGCTCGATCGGCCGCTCGCGCTTCCAGTAGTTGCGGATCGGCGCCGGCGCATGTTCGCTGTCGTTCATCAGGTCACTGGCCGAAAGCGCCTCCGGTGGCGGCACGTCGGGCATCTCGTCCTGGTGCTCGAAGCCCTCCTCCTCGACCTGGAACGAGGCGGCCATCATGAAGATCGGCTTGCCGTGCTGGATGGCACGCACGCTGCGGGTGGAAAAGCTGCGCCCGTCACGCATGCGGTCCACCTGGAAGATGATCGGCAGGCTGGTATCACCGGGACGCATGAAATAGCCATGCAGCGAATGAACGAACTGCCCCTCCCCCACGGAGCGCTGGGCGGCCACCAGGGACTGCGCGACGACCTGACCACCGAATACACGCTGCCAGGTCGTTACCGGGCTGCCGCCGCGATAGAGATCCTCCTCGAGCCGTTCGAGATCGAGCAGTCCGGCAAGCGCGGCGCCGCTTCCTCCTTCATTGGCCTGTGACATTGCGTTGCGTTCCCTATATATCATTCGGATGAACCGTGCGCCCGCAATGGTGCCTCGGTAACCCGTCATTTTGTGTTTCAGGCTATCCGGACGGTTTCGTTTTCCCGCCCCGATGCGCTAGATATCGCAACGCCATATAGCAGCTTCCACCCGAAGGGGCGAGAAGCGTCAGCAACAAGGGAGCGCGCAATGAAGGACATCATCATCGTCGGCGGTGGCTATGTCGGCCTTTCGGTCGCCGTCGCCGTGAAAAAGGCAGCGCCCCATCTCGACATCACGCTGATGGAAGCCGCTCCGGAACATGTCTGGGAAAAGGACGAGCGCGCCTCGGCCATCATTGCCGCCGCGATCAACATGCTGAAGACGCTGGAACTCTGGGACGAGATCCGCGAGCACGCCCAGCCGATCAACGACATGATCGTCACCGATTCGAAATCGGGCGAGCCGGTGAAGCCGGTGTTCCTCACCTTCGCCGATCGCTCCGAGACCAGCGGTCCCTTTGCCTACATGATCCCGAACGTCGCAATGGTCCGCGCGCTGCGCCGCGCTGCCGAGGCACTCGGAATCACCATCCGCCACAACGCCGCCGTCACCGCGCTTTCGAACGATGGCGCCCAGGCGACGATCACCCTTGCCGGCGGCGAAACGGTGTCGACGCGTCTTGTGGTGGCCTGCGACGGCGTGCGCTCGCGGCTTCGTGACATGGCCGGCATCCGGACCGTCAAGTTCGACTACGGCCAGTCGGGCATCGTCACCACCGTCGCCCATGAGCGCCCGCACAACGGCAGGGCAGAGGAACATTTCCTGCCGGCCGGCCCGTTCGCCATCCTGCCGCTTACCGGCAACCGCTCCTCGCTGGTCTGGACCGAGCGCACCGACGACGCCAAACGGCTGGTCGAGAGCGACGACATGATCTTCGAATTCGAGCTGGAACGCCGTTTCGGCCATCATCTCGGCAAGCTGACGCTTGCGGGCGGCCGCCGCGCCTTTCCGCTCGGACTGACACTGGCGCGCGCCTTCATCGCGCCGCGACTGGCGCTTGCGGGCGATGCTGCGCACGGCATCCATCCGATTTCCGGCCAGGGCCTCAATCTCGGCTTCAAGGATGTTGCAGCCCTTGCCGAGACCATTGTCGACGCCGATCGCATGGGCCTCGATATCGGCGCGATCGACACGCTCGAACGCTACCAGCGCTGGCGCCGGTTCGACACCGTGCGCATGGGCGCCACGACGGATGTCCTGAACCGGCTGTTTTCCAACGACATCGGCCCGCTCAGGCTCGCCCGCGACGTCGGCCTCGGCATCGTCGACCGGATGCCCGGCCTGAAGCGCTATTTCATCGAGGAGGCTGCCGGCAGGACCATGCATGACAAGCCGAAGCTGCTGGCCGGAGAAACGCTCTGAGTCATGCCGGCGGCGCGGCGGAGAGAGGAATCAGTCTTCCTCGATATGCCGCGCCTCGGACACCAGCATGATCGGCACGCCATCGCGGATCGGATAGGCAAGCCTTGCCTTTTCCGAGACGAGTTCCTGGCGGTCGGCATCGAAAACGAGCCGCCCCTTGGTGAGCGGGCAGATCAGCAGTTCCAGCATCTTCGGGTCGATACCGACATCCTTGGCGATCATCGGCGGATTTCCTATTGCAGCCGGTCGCCGGGATCACCGGCAAGGGCGAATTCGATGATGGCCACGAACAGCTCGGCCCGAGTCTTGAGATCCGGCGCCTCGAGCAGGGCCTGCTTCTCCGCCGGACCAAACGGCGCCATCATTGACAATGAATTGACCAGCATGAGATTGCTGGCCTGCTCGATATGCTCCCACTCGGTCTCCAGCCCCTCAGAATCGAGATAGGCGCGGAACGCAGCCAGAAGCCCGGCGCGATCGACGGTGTCATCCTGCTGCTCGGCATTGAGATCGGTCAGAAAGGGCGCAATCTCGAAGCTGCGGAAGGGCTTGGTGGTACGGACCTCCTCGATAAGCCGCATCCGGCAGATGCCGGTGAGCGCCACTAGATAGCGCCCGTCGCCGGTTTCGGCGAAGGAGGTGATGCGACCAAGGCAGCCAATGCCGGAAAGCGGCGTCAGCGCATTGACATCAAGCGTCGGATCGTGGTGCGCCGGCTGAACCATGGCGACGAGGCGATTGCCGGAAAGCGCCTGATCGATCATCGCCAGATAGCGCGGTTCGAATATGTTGAGCGGCAGCTGGCCGAGCGGCAGCAGCAATCCGCCGGTCAGCGGAAACACGGGGACGGTCTCCGGCAGATCCTTTCGGCTGAGATAGCGCTGGTTTCCGACCTGCATGTCCGCTCCAGACCTCATGAAAAGAGGATTGTCGACAACCTCCGACGGGCAGCGATCGTCGCCGGATCCTTCGGCCCCCAGGCTTCGAAGAAGGCGAGAAGCTGCCGGCGGGCGCCATCCTCATCGAATTCCCGGTCCTTGCGCATGATGGTCAGGAGCTCGTTGGCCGCCTCCTCGCGCTTACCCTCGGCATTCAGCACCTTGGCAAGCTTCATGCGGGCTTCGTGGTCGTCGGGATTGGCGTCGAGAGCCTGGCGGAGTGCGGCCGGATCGCCGAACTTGCGCGCCTCCTCGATCTGGGCGATGCGGGCCGCGAGCGCCTTGATCGCATCGTCCTCACGCATTTCCTCGGGCACCTGGTCGAGCACTTCCCGCGCCCGCTCCAGCTGGCCGGCTGCCACCATGGTGCGGCCGATGCCGGCTAGCGCCTTGGCATTTTCCGGATCGGCCTGGAGGATGGCGGCGAAGAGCTGGCCGGCTTCCTGGATCTGGTCGCCGGCAAGCAGGCCCTCGGCCTCTTCCAGCGCCGCAGCGATCTCCGCGGCACGGTCCTTTTCCGACGGGCTTGCCGCGGAGAGCTTGTCGATGAATTCCCTGACCTTGCTTTCCGGCACGGCACCCATGAAGCCATCGACCGGCTGACCGCCGGAGAAGGCGATGACGGCCGGAATCGACTGGATGCCGAGCTGGCCAGCAACGGACGGATGATCGTCGATATTCATCTTGACGAGCTTGACCTTGCCGGCGGCCTCGGTCACCACCTTCTCGATGATCGGTCCGAGCTGCTTGCACGGGCCGCACCAGGGCGCCCAGAAATCCACCAGGACGGGGACGGTCTTTGATTCCTCGAGAACGTCGCGGGCGAAGTCGGCCGTGGTCGTGTCCTTGATCAGGCCCGCCGGCGGGGTCGCGCCGTTGGTTCCCTGGGAAACGTTCATCTGGCCACCCAGCGAACCGCCATAGGGATTGTCAAAACCGCTCATCATCATCTCCCGTGGGGCGCGAAAGCCCTTTACTTGCCGTATGTTCTAAATCGTGTGTCACGCGGTTACTTTCAAGACAAGGGGCTCGTGCCCGGTTGCCTTGATGAACCTGAGAAGGTCGTCCCGGCCGATGGATGTCGTCGCCGTATTGCGCAAGGGATGGCAATTGATCACCGCGTGTTCCATCAGCGTCTCGTCGAGAATGAAGGTGACCTGACATTCGGTGTCGTTGATCGCGGCAAGCGCCGTCACCGAACCCGGTTCGACACCGAGAAAGTCCATCATCGCATCCGGCTTGCCGAACGAAACGCGGCCGGAGGCGCCGATCAGCGTGTGCACCTGCTTCAGGTCGACCGTCGCATGTTCCTCGACGGTAAGCATGAAGTAGCGGCTCTTCTTGTCCTTCACGAACAGGTTCTTGGTGTGGCCGCCGGCGATCTCGTCGCGCAGATCGCCACCTTCGGCAACGGTGAACACCGCCCGGTGCTCGCGGTTTTCATAGGAAATCCCGAGCGCATCGAGACTGGCGAAAAGCTCCTCGGACGTCTTCGGCATGGCGGAACGCTCTCTCTTCTGTGCGGTCCCTTTTCACCACCCTTCGCCGCCGATTGCAACACGCCCGGTGCGCGCGGGCCCGGAGCGAGGCCTGGCGATACGGCCCCGTCCGACCGGATCGGCAATACATTGAAAAACAACGCCTTTCGCGGGCACACAAAAAAAAGCAATTTTCCGTCATTTCCCTGTTGCATTTAAAAACGGCTTGGGCCATATACGCCCTCGTCGCCGACACGGTGACGGCCCGGTCAACACTACCCCAGACCGGCGCCAGTTGAGCGGGTGTAGCTCAGGGGTAGAGCACAACCTTGCCAAGGTTGGGGTCGAGGGTTCGAATCCCTTCGCCCGCTCCAGTTTTCCTAAAGAAATCAAAGATTTATACCGGCCCTTTGCGGGCCTATTTTGTCGCCTGAATTCCCGGTCGCCACCGGGTCGCCACGCGGATGAATGTCGGAATCGATACCGACACGCCCCTCCTCCGAAGACAAAGGCCCCCTCCTCCACAAAAGAGAGATAGAGATAAGGCTAAGAGAGAGTTTGCTTTCCTCGGAGCCGCCTTCGCACAAAGCGAAGGAAGGCGGGTCCGAGGGAAGCAAACGGGCTTTCCTTGGTGAGCTGGAGTAATCTGCTTTGCCTACGTCGACGCCACCCGCTTCGCCATCCGAAGACGCACGTGTTCCACCCGATGACAGGTCGGGCAAAGCAGAGCAAAATCAGCTATTGTCGTGTAGCGAACGCCCTCGTCCAGCGGGTTCTTGTGGTGAACATCGAGAAAGCTTCGGGCATTTACACCGAACTCCTCCGCAACTTTTCTCGGATCGAATTCACATTCATCGCAAGTGAGACTCCCGGCCCTCCGTCGCTCGCGGACGAAACTATCTGCGATCCACGCGGCGCGTCGTTTCACTCTCGCCAGACGATGCTCCTCGATACCTTCCAGCGCTGCTAAATCTTGATTTATTGCTCGCTCCACGGCTGGAGTTATCTGACTGCGCTCCGCCATGAGGAACTCGTCTTCGATTCCAATCCAAGCATTTTTTGTTTCCACCGGCTCGATCGCCAGCTCTGAGATCAATTCACGCTCGGCATCCGTCAATGGCCTGAGCGTGGCAGATGAGTGTGCGTACAGCCGCGCATAAGCTTCCGGCCCAAGAATTTCCTTGGCTTTTCGATCATCCTTTATGCGGAAGCTCTGAACGATAGGGAAAGCGACCGACCAGCGGAATCGTTTACCATCTTGGGCCCACATATCCTGAAGTTTCATATACTCGTCGGGGCCAAGTATCGTTTCGAGGTCGCGAGAGGTTGTTCTGAGTTTGTGGACTGCTAGCAGGCGACCTGCCCGCTCTCGATGCGCTTCACGATCAGCGATATATTGCGGGTCACGTTCAAACCCGAGATTTGGTTTTTGGAACGTCTCGGTGATGTATTCGATAACGTAACCGTCTCCGAACTGGCGCTGAATAGTACTTTGGCATTTATTCCGCGAATCGAGATCGCCATCCGTAGGTGTAAATCCCAGCCAAGTTGTTCCCGGAAGCCAGTCGCCTTTCGAGGCCGTAACGGGGGCGGGCAAGTCTCCAATCTTCAATCGTGACTCCGTCTCTATTTTTGATAGGCCGCAAAGAAATCGGGCTCGATAATCAGCGCTTTAGTCTCGCGGATACCAAGGCCTTCTTCGATAAGCAGTTCTAGTAGCCGGTCGATATCGACGAGTTCGATGGCGGCGGCGTTGTCCTGAGCTGCCGCCTCGCGCGCGCCTTTAGTAAAAGTGCCGGTTGTCAAAAGGATTCCACGCTCGGCTTTACCCTGAATCGCACCGCGAAACTCCCGAACTTTTTCCGGACCAACCGTTCCGTCGTAACGCTTACATTGAAAATTGAAACATGACCTTGGTGCGCACAAATCGGTTGATCAGGAGATAGCCCTCGCCGTCGATCCCTTGATCGCCACGTGGGCCCGTCACTTTTACATTTTCAAAACCGATGTGTCGCAAGAGGCGCGCGCAATGTTCCTCGAAGCCTTTATCGGGGGTGCTGCGTAAAAGCGCGACAAGCCGCTCCTGAATCTCGTCCTGATTAAGATAAGCTTTCTCGTCGGGCGCGCTAGCGTCTTCGTCTTCTGTGGGCGAAAGAGGCTCGTCCTGCTCTGCCGTTTTGTCCGGGCGCGGGAAACCGTCGTGGATTGTCTTAAACAACAGGTAGGCCTGCTCATGCGAGAGGTTCGCCGAGCGCCCCTTCTCTGTGAGCACCCATACACCACGTTGCTCCGTGTCAATCAGGCCAGCCTTCGCCAGATAGAAACGCGCCCAGCCCACTTTATTTTCGAATTTCGACTGCCCGCCCTTTGTTGTGCCCTCTATCTCCTCCTTCGGAATGTCGTGGTGCTCAGCAATCCAGGCATAGACTTCTTTCGGCTTTGCCGAGGACCCGAGTTCGCGAAGGCCATCGATTACCGGTTGAAAATATTGGACGAATTTCGGGCCTTTGGGTTTTACCATCATTTCAGCCTATAGAAGATTTCAAGTGCCTCTTTGAGACTAGAGATAAGATCTAGGTCGCCGTCGAACCTGATTTGCTGCCAAGCGCGCAAATTGAACCCTATATCTTTGTCAGTGATTTTGGTCTTGTCGGCTATCAAAATAAAATTGTCTTGCTCACCGCCTCGCCCCTTATTCAGGCCCATCATGAAGCCCACCTCGTGATAGACGTTTTTATTACCCTGCGTCAGATCGGCGATTAACAGACCAGACCCGTCGATAATGCTCAGAATTTCACTATCGATTGTGTAGGAATGACCTTTTGAAACGCGGTCAATACGGATTGGACGCAAGGCGAGGTCGGCCTGTTTAAGCTTGTGTGTCGAGTTCACTTCAGTGTCAATCAGCGTTGTAATGGGACCCCATTTAGGCGTCCAAAAGGAACCCCTCCCTTGGGTTGCACTCGGCGATCAGCGCGCGCAGGCCCGGAGCCATCAATTTAGCGTAGAGGCTTGCGGGCGCGGGTTGTTTGGCTTCTTCGGCTTTAGCTTTGAGAACGGTTTCTGAAGCGCCAGGATTCGTTTCCGGTTTCGATGATCTCGCAGTGGTGCGTGAGCCGGTCGAGGAGCGCAGCGGTCATCTTTGCGTCGCCAAACACGGCTGGCCACTCGCCGAATGCAAGATTGGTGGTGACGATGATTGATGTGCGCTCGTAGAGCCTGCTGACCAGATGGAAGAGAAGCTGGCCACCAGCCTGGGCAAACGGAAGATACCCCAGTTCATCCATGATAACGAAGTCGAGTCTGGTGATGAAGTCGGCGAGCCGCCCTTGTTTGCCATTTCGTGCTTCTGTCTCGAGCTGATTGACGAGGTCGACAACATTGAAGAACCGTCCTCTTGCCCCGTTGCGGATCAGGGCGCGGGCAAGTGCGATCGACAAATGCGACTTTCCTGTTCCCGTTCCGCCGACCAGAACCAGGTTATGTTGCGGAGAGAGGAAGTCGCCTGTGGCGAGCTGGCGGACCAATCCTTCGTTGACCGGCGTATCCGAGAAGTCGAAGTCATCAATGTCCTTAGCCAGCGGCAACTTGGCGACGGTGAGCTGGTATTTGATGGAGCGCGCCTGCTTCTCGGCGATCTCAGACTGCAGCAGGTTACCCACGATGCGCGGCGGCTCATGCTGCCGCTTGATACCGGAGGCCATGATCTCGTCGTAGGCGCCACGCATACCGAACAGCTTCAGCGCACCCATCATGTCGAGGATTTGGGATCGTTCCATATCAGCTTGCCCTCCGGAGGCTATCGTAACGTGCGCAATCTGCCAGAGGCTCATGGGTCAGACGAAGGGCGTCGGGAATGGAGAGAATGGCGGGTGGCTGCGGATCACGATTGCGAGCCAGGATATTGATGATGATGGCGGCCGAGAACACGCCTTGATCGAGCGCTTCCTGGCAGGCCGCCTCGACAGCGGGAAGTCCGTCCAGCCCTACACATTCCAGGATCGACACCATCTGACGATCACCGTCAGCCATGGCCTTTAGCCGACGGCGCACCTTCTCCATGGCAGCCGGCAGAACCCAGTCATGGAAGGGCGCGCCGTTTCTGAGTGCTCCCGGCTTGCGGGTCAGGACCGGTACATAATGCCAGGGATTATAGATCGTCTCGCCGCGGCCGAAGCAGCGCTCATGCTGACCGATCTCGACGCCATCCTGGCGAATGACGATGTGCTCAGCGTATGCGTGGATCTCGGCCGGACGGCCCACAGCGGTCGACAGTACGGAATACTTGTTGTTGTCGAAGCGGACGAGGCAAGTCTTGCCGATCGCGGCCTGAACAGCATGGAAGCCATCGAACTTGCCCGGGTATCCGATCAGATTGGATCGCTCTTCCTCGAAGACGTCCCAGACCGTGCGCTGTGGCTGATCGACATGTTTGTGGGCACGGGCGTAATTGATGCATTTGTCCAGCAGCCACCCGTTCAGCTCCCCATAGGACTTGAAGCGTAGTCTTGGTGTGAAGAAGCGCTCCCTGACCAGGTTAACCTGGTTCTCGACCTGTCCCTTCTCCCAGCCGGACGCCGGCGTACAGGCCACTGGCTCGACAAGGAAATGACTGCACATCTGTGAGACAAACGGCGGTTGTATTGCCTTTCCTTGCCGACAAAGACCGTCTCCACCGCGGTCTTCATGTTGTCATAGATCCCGCGCGTACAAGCCCCGCCGAAGAAGGCGAATGCCCGGTCATGGGCGTCGAAGACCATCTCCTGTGTCTCTCGCGGATAGGCCCTTACATACATCATCCGGCTGTGGCAGAGCCGGACATGCGCCACCTTGATGGTTGTCGTCACGCCGTTCAGCACGACAATCTCGTGGCTCCAGTCGAACTGGTAGGCCTCACCGGGTGCGTAATAGAGCGGCACATAGGCTTCTGTCGAAACAGAACCGCGCTCCTTAGACCATTTGCGGGCATAACGCCGGACGGCATCGTAGCCGCCTTCGTAACCTTGATCGCGCAGATCTTCATATATCCGGATGAGCGTCAGCCGTTCGCGCGACGGCTTGGCATCATTGGCGAGCAGTATTCCATCGAGCTGGTCCTGCCACGGTCCAAGCTTCGGGCGAGGCTGCGTCGTGCGCTCATAGGAGAACGCTGTCTCACCACCGCGCAGAACCTTCCGTACCACTTTACGCGAAATGCCCAATTCCCGGCAGATCGCTTTGATCGGCATGCCTTGCGTCAGGGCAAGCCGGCGTATCTTCGCAATTGTTTCCACAACAAGCATCCAAATAAAAAGCCTCCGAGATAAACCGGAGGCTGTTGTAACCCCTGTGCCAGAAGGGGTCCCTTTTGGAAGCCGATCACCCCTCTAACGGGGTCCTTATTCCACGCCTAATCACAGGCAATCGAAGCGATGGCGTGGCGCGCGTGATAGCGCACGCGGTTGGGAAGCCCGGCCCTTTCGCGCGCCTGCACCCAAATTTTCTTTGATCCGTTGAAAGGGCCGTCGCCGCGCGTGGCGGGAAACACGTATGGCGAACCGAGCCGCCGTGGTTGTGCCACGATGATCTCAAGCGCCATTTGCGAGAGCGGGCGAACCGAATAGCCCGTCTTGCTCTTTTCAAGGCGCAAGCACCGTCCCGCCTGATCGACTTCCGCCCATCGCAATTGCTCGATCTCGGAAGGTCGCGCTCCGGTGAGCAAGAGCAGCCGCAAGACCGCAATGCCGGTGGGGCTCACGCCTTCGACTTCCAGCTCGGTCAAAGCCTGCGCAATAGCGGCGAATTCGCTCTCATTGAGGTAATCGTAGCGTTTCCCGGCACGGGGTTTGCGCGCCGCCGTTACCGGATTAGCAATAACGATGCCCTTTTCGACCGCATAGCCGAAGATCAAGGACAGATCGGCGGCAACCTTCCGGGCAGCACCTTCCCCGCCGCGCACCTTGACCCGGCCACGTTTGCGAGGACCAAGAGCCGTCTTCGCGGTTTCGCCTTTGGAGACGCGGCGGATGAAATCGTTGATGTCGTCTACCGTCACCTCGCTGACGCGCTTTCGCCCGAGGATTGGCACGGCGTGATGGCGAAGACGCGAGAGGGTGTAGGCTTTGGTGCGCGGTTCCATCGGCCGACCTGTACGGCGGCCGGGCGGATTTTCCTCATCCCACTGGTCAATGAGACCGTTGACGGTCATTTCCCGGCGCTTGGTCTGGCGATCCCCCAAAGGGTCCTGACCGTGGCGGACTTCGCTCAACCGGTTGCGCGCCAGATTGCGGGCCTCTTCCGGCGTCATTTCGCCGACGCGGCCAAGGCTCATCCGCTTCTTGGTGACATTGCGCCCGCCGCCATCGGGCCGGTATTCCAGAATATAGGTCGCGGTCCCCGAAGGCGTCATTCGAACGCCGAAGCCTTTGACCTCCGTGTCATAGATGACATAGCGGCTGGCCTGCCGTTCCAGGCTGTCAACGAGCCTTTTGGTGATCTTTGCGCGGGCCATTCGCGGTGCTCCGGGTCGCCACCGGGTCGCCACGCGGATGTAAGTC
Organism: Martelella endophytica; assembly: GCF_000960975.1. Classification (NCBI taxonomy): domain Bacteria; kingdom Pseudomonadati; phylum Pseudomonadota; class Alphaproteobacteria; order Hyphomicrobiales; family Aurantimonadaceae; genus Martelella; species Martelella endophytica. Next base: position 4,560,926 of record NZ_CP010803.1, read on the forward strand.
AGCGTAATTTGGCGTGCGGCAGCGGGTTGCCTACACACCAAGAAAAACAGTATTTTTCTTTAAAAATCAAATCCTTAAAGTTAGTCCAGGTTGACCGCCGCAAGACGCCGTAAACTGCCCGGCAGCCTTTGCCAAGGTTGGGGTCGAGGGTTCGAATCCCTTCGCCCGCTCCAGTTTCCTTAAGAAAATTTGATTTTTCGAAGTCTTGAAGTGTCGATCGGCTTGATCGGCTTCGCGATCGATGTTGGGCCTGAATGTCAACTGTTTCCATGCGCCGGCGCGGATGCGGGACAAGCAGACGTCGTGGCTCAGACAGTTCGAAGTGGCCCTTCCTCCGCTGCAGCATGGCCAAGCCATGCACTATGTCCGAAACACGGCAAGACGGTGTCATTTCCGTGGTGACTAATTAAGCTTTAAGTTATGCACCAGACGCAGGCCTGCCATTCGAACAGCGAATGTCGGCATGCCCCTGCACCAGCAACTATCGGCCAAGCCTCGGCGGCGCAACTTGACACATGCAAATTAGCGGCGCGAATTCAAGGCGTTGCTCGTCAGCCATAGGTTACGCCCTAGGCCAGGCCGGACGGCGCAAACGCATACGTCCGACGGCAAATGCGACAGAACAAAGGCGGCAAAAAAGGATGACAGGAAACCCGCTTCGCGGTATTAAAGCTAAATAAGAATTATCTAATACTTTGTAAACAAACCTTAAGGGTATTGCAGTGAGCGCGGCGGATTTCCAGGCCTCACCCACGGCCTCTCTAGCACAAGCGGGTACATTGCCGACCAGAGCATTTGGTCACGAGCTGGCGATTTCCGGGGTCTCCCGGAAGCGCAGTCTTCATCTTGCAGGAAAGCGGCTGTTCGATATCCTTGTTTCGTTCGGCGCTCTGGTGGCGCTTTCACCGCTCTTCCTTGTGATTGCGGTGATGATCAAGCGTGACAGTCCCGGCCCGGTGTTCTTCAGCCAGGTGCGCTGGGGCCGCGGCGGCAAGAAGATCAACATCTACAAGTTCCGCTCGATGCGCAACGATCTCGGCGACAAGTCGGGCGTGCAGCAGACGGTTGAAAACGATCCCCGTGTCACCAGGATCGGCAACTTCATCCGCCGCACCAATATCGATGAATTGCCGCAGCTCATCAATGTGCTGAAAGGCGACATGTCGCTCATCGGACCCCGCTGCCATGCCGTCGGCATGTTGGCAAACGGCATGCTGTTCGAGGAGCTGGTGCCGGAATACCACCAGCGCCACGTCATGCGCCCCGGCCTCAGTGGCCTCGCCCAGATTCGTGGCTGGCGCGGTCCGACGACGCGGCGCGGCGAAGCTCGCGCCCGGGTGATGTGCGATCTCTACTACGTCTCCAATTACAGCCTGCTTCTGGACATGAAGATCCTCTGGTCAACGCTGCGGAGCGAAATCGGTCGCGGCACCGGCTTCTGATCGCAGACCACGAACATGAAGACAACGAGAGGGTGTGGCCTGGCCGCCCCTCTTTTTCTGTTGCCCTGCCGCTCTCCTGCGAAAACATCGACAATCTGGTTACCAGAGCGTTACGCACGCCTTAGGCAAATTTTAAAAATGTGGCGCTAGTCTCGCGACAGTAGGTTGTGAGTTTTTGTAGAGAGTACGATGACCGAATTGTCCCGCGTTCGCGCGAAATATGTCATAGGACCAGACGGTAGCCCGCTAACGGTTGCCGATCTTCCACCCTCCAACACCAGACGCTGGGTGATCCGGCGAAAGGCCGAAGTGGTCGCTGCCGTGCGTGGCGGGCTGCTCAGCCTGGAGGAGGCCTGCGAACGTTATTGCCTGACGGTGGAGGAGTTCCTCTCCTGGCAGTCATCGATTGACGACCACGGTCTCGCGGGCCTCAGAACGACCCGCATCCAGCAATATCGCAACTGAGGACGCCAGAGCGGCGCCTCAGCCATTGTCGGGCCGAAGAGAGGTTTCCCGCAGCCCCTGCGCGGAAGCCGGCTCTGCGGCCTTTTGGCGTTCGATGAGGCCACGATCCACACAACGCCCATGAAAAAAGCCGCACGGACCCTGTGCGGCTTTTTTCGTCAGATCGGTTCGTTGCGTGCCCCGCCAATGGCGGCGAGGCCTCCTATGCTCTCTTGCGGCTCGCGCTGTCACGCTCCTCGAGCGCTGCAGCGCGCTCGTAGTCGAGCTCCATCTCGGCAAGCTCGCTCTCGGCCGCATTTCGCTGCTGGCGCAGATCCTCGACGGAAACGGCTAGGTTCTGCGCACGCTGGCGCGCCGATTTGGCGAATGTCGAATAGGCGAAATGCGCGGGGTCGGTGATCCCGGTCTTCTGCTCTTCGGCATTGATCTGCTGATAGAGATCGTCCGACATGCGGGCGAACTCGTCCATCATCATCTGCAGCTGTTGCAGCTGCCTCTTCTTTTCCTTCACCTGAAACGCCTTCAGGCGCAACAGACTGTTTCGTGCCTTCATACGCAAAACTCCCCGGCTGACGAACGCATGCGTGAAAGGTGCCCCCCGATAATGATTCGTTTTCCTGCTGCGATCATGCTTAACGAAAACCGAATGCCGGTAACCTTTCATTTACAGTCATGGCCGATCATAGGCGCTATCACTTAAAGGTCGGTAAACCCGAAGGCGAAAAGACACGAAACTTGCGAGTCGAATGAATCACTTAGCGGGTTTGGTTAATCTTTTTTCTCGGTTTTCTGCTTTGGAAAAGCCTAATAAAATCAATGCCATAACTATTTTGATTAATAAATTCCTTCCATCTTGCCAAAGAGAATCAGAATTTGTTAACCATTAGATGGCAGCTTCCAAATCAGGTCATCACTGAGTCCGTATCGCGTCGGGGGCGACATCAGACCTTTCATTGCGACGGTCCAAGGGGAAAGACATGCGGGTTCTTTTAATCGAAGACGACAGCGCCACAGCACAAAGCATCGAGCTGATGCTGAAGAGCGAAAATTTCAACGTCTACACGACGGATCTCGGCGAGGAAGGTGTCGACCTCGGCAAGATTTACGATTACGACATCATCCTTCTCGACCTCAATCTTCCGGACATGTCCGGATATGAAGTGCTCAAGGCGCTTCGGGTCTCCAAGATTGCCACACCCATCCTGATCCTCTCCGGCATGTCCGGCACCGACGACAAGGTGCGCGGCTTCGGTTCCGGCGCGGACGACTACCTGACAAAGCCCTTCCACAAGGAAGAGCTGGTCGCCCGTATCCACGCCATCGTGCGCCGCTCGAAGGGCCATGCCCAGTCGATCATCACCACGGGTGATCTTTCGGTCAATGTCGACGCCAAGACCGTCGAGGTCGCCAGCCAGCGCGTCCACCTGACCGGCAAGGAATACCAGATGCTGGAGCTGCTCTCGCTGCGCAAGGGCACGACGCTGACCAAGGAAATGTTCCTGAACCACCTTTATGGCGGCATGGACGAGCCGGAACTGAAGATCATCGACGTCTTCATCTGCAAGCTTCGCAAGAAGCTCGCCAACGCCGCCGGCGGCACGAACTTCATCGAGACGGTCTGGGGCCGCGGCTACGTGCTGCGCGAACCGGAAATGCAGGAAATGCAGAAGCGCGCCTGAGGCGCGCAGATCGTTTCACGGAAAAACCGGCGCCCGCGAGGCGCCGTTTTTTTTGTGCCCTACCCGGCGTTGGCGACAGTCGCGGGGGACGCGGCCGGCGCATCGTCGTGAAGCCCCTCGGGCATATCCACCTTCTTTTCGCTCAAGGGCGCGCAGAGGAGCCGCAACCGGCCCTTCAGCGTATCGATCTTGTACTCGGCCTTGGCCACGGCCTCACGCGCCTTGCTGAGATCGATATCGGCGGCACAGCGCTCGATCTCGTCGGCGTTTCCGAGTGTCGTCTCGGCCTTGGCAAGGGCAGAACTGGCTGCGGCAAGTTCGCTTTCCGCCTCGGCGATCTCGAGATTGAGCGAATCGAAGTCACTCATGAAGCTCCGGCGGTTGTCGCGCGCCGTCAGGATCGTCTCGAGCAGGGTCAGCCGTGCCTGCTGCGTCAGCCGCAGCGCATCGCCCTGGTCGATGACCGGCAGAACGTAGGAAACGAGAAACTGCAGATTGAAGCCGCCGGTCTGGGTCATGAAGCTCGGGATCGAGGTGGTGAGGCGGGTAAACCGCGACTGCCGGGCGAGATCAAGCTGGGCCGATGCTTCCTGGACCAGCAGTTCCTCGAGTTTCTTGCGGCCCGAGCTTGCAAAGCAGACATCCGCATCGTCAGTCGAAACCGGCGGATAGTGGCCGAGCGCCGAAAGAACGGAAACACCCGGAGAAACCGCATAACCGCCCTCGGCAAGCCCGGCGAGACCGAGCAATTCATCGCGCTTGGAGGCGACCGAGCGCGACACAGCCATCGCCTCGCGCTTCGCCGCCGCGATCTGCTCGCGCAGGGCATCCAGCTCGGACGGGCTTGAATTGCCAAGCGCCACCTCGACCTCCATGTCGTTGGCGCTGCATTTCAGCCCGTCCTGCTTGAGAGCCACCTCCTGGCGCTTGAAGTCGAGCGCCGTGTATTCATTGTAGGTGTCGACGAGGTTGTCGGTCGCGGTGCGCTGGGCGATCTGGTACTGCACCGGAATAAGCTCGCCGGCGACCTTCACCTTGCTGCGGTCGAGCCGCAAGAGCGCCCGTGAGACGTCCCAGTTGACGCCGAGAACGATATTGGAGACGGCGGTCATCTCGCCATCGTCGCCGTTATAGGTCGAAATACGCCGCGCTTCGGTGGAGATGCGCGGATAGCGGTCGGACTTCACGTCGTCGAGATCGAGCACCGCGCGAGCGCGGCTCATGCGGGCGCGCAGGAAATCCTTGCCGCGGGCGTTCGCGTTGGTGAGCAAGGCATCGGGCCCGAGCGCCTTGCCGTCGGCCGGCGGTTCGGGCGGCGGGGTCTCGAGTTCCTGCTGCATCACATCGATGCGGTCGACGGTCTCCTTCAGCTGCGGCGAGGCGCAGCCGGCAAGTGCGACGGCGCCGAGCATGGCAAGCCCGACCGGCGCGCCGAGCCGGCGCGATGGTATCGAAACTCTCACTGAATGATGCCAATGCCTATTCAAGAACCAGATCACCCGGCTTCAGGCCGGACAATACGCGGACGTAATCCTCGTCCACATCGCCGAGCTTGACCTCGATAAGCTTCGCGCCGTTGCCTTCCAGCTTGCGGACGAAGGAGTGATCATCCTGGATCAGGACGGCCGAAACGGGGACTGCGGGCGCCTCCTCGGCCTGCGGTTTGGTGAAGTGGCAGGTTGCGTCGGTGTTGATCAGTGCCGGGCCCTGGGGATCGCTGAAGGCAACCTCGACCTCGGTGGTATACTCGCCCCTTTCGCGCTCCTCCGGCCGTTCCACGGATCGGATTGCAGAAATGCTGGCCTTGCGCGGGGCACCGTCGGCATTGGGTACGACAGCGACATCGGCGGCGCGCACGAGGCGCATATCCTGATTGCCGAACTGGACCCTGGCACCAAGCGTGTGCGGGTCGACCAGGAGAGCCAGCCGCTCTCCTTCCGAGACAGTCAGCTTGCCGTCGGCCGCAGATGAGGTTTCGACATCGACGAGACGGCCGCTGGCGGTCGCCCGGACCGTCGCACTCGAAAGCTTCTCGGATGCCTCCGTCAGGGCGTTCTTGCGCTTTTCGAGGTCGTTGCCCAGGCGGATCTCGTCGAGTGCGGCCTCGCGACGCTGCGAATCATGCTGGCGTTCGGCCGTCTTCAGCGCATTGTCGGCAGCGTCGAGATCGCGTTGGGCCTCCTGGAAGCGGCCAAGCGCAAGCCGGCCCTGCCCGTAGAGCCGTTTCATTTCGGCAACCTGGGCGGCGAGATGGTCGCGCTTGGCGGCTTTATCGTCTTCGTCGATACTCTGAATGGCGTGCGTGTTTTCGCGGTAAGGACCGGTCTTGTAGGCGAGCTGCGCCGTCAGGTAATCAACATCGAGCTGGATCTCGTCGGCGCGACGCTGCAGTGCATCAGTATCATATTGCGCGAGTATGTCGCCTGCCGTAACCTGCTGGCCGCTCTGCGCCTCGACGCGCAACCGGCCCGAAATAGGCGCCACAACGGCCACGGGACGGCCATAGCCGATCTTGCAATTGCGGACGATCTCCTCGACGAAGGGCTTCATTTCGACGGGGACCTTGCGCACCGGCGCCGCGGGATCGGCAACCGCGATCCACATCGGCTCATCCGGTTCGGCAAGCGCGATGGAAGGCGCGGCGATGGCCGCAATCAGGGTTGAAACACAGGTGGGTATGTCGCGTCGCATCATACCGGAAACTCCCTCGATGACTTCAAGCATGCCGGCTAGCGTCTGGATCAGACATGCTAAAAACGTATTCCTGCCTCACACCTGCATCGCGAAAACGGGTGTTTCGCAAGATCAGATGCGCGTCTCGTCAGGTGGGATTCTCTATTTTCATTGTTCCTCGGGAAACGCACGCTACCGGAAAAGGTTTCGAACAACCCGAGGTTCCGTTGCCCTGTCTAAGCGTCAAGCTTGGCGAAATTTGGATTCCGCAATTTTTTGCGACGCAAAATCGAGCACGGAGCCTATATCGCTCCTATAGCGCAGCAGCCGAAATTCCTGAACCGATTTCCAATCACAATGACGTTGAACGCCGTTCTCCTCGGCGCGGGCGTGCTCGAAAGGACACACCAACAGACCGCCGCGGCCATTGCAGGTCGCGGACGGTCGAAGACTTTGTCGGGAAGCCCAGATCAGGTAGCGGGCTTTGCCTCGAACACGACCTCGCCCTCATTGACCACGAACTGGACGCTCATACCGGATTCTTCGGCGAGGAGAGCCGTATAATAGGGCTGCACATTGTGGGAGGTGATCGGGTCTTCCATCACGCCGCCATAGATGCGGGCAAAATCGGCCGGCATCTGGACGTATCCGCCGCGGGCGCGGATGATGAAGGCGAAGATATCGCCGGCGGATTCAAGACCGACATCGATCGTGCCGCCGCGCGGAATGGTGGTCTGGGCAATCAGGAACAGGTTGAGCAGCAACTTGACCCGGTCCTTCGGCGCATTGACGCGCGGACCGACCCAGTTGAGCGTGGTGCGCTTGCCGAGTGCCACGAGATCGCGCACGGCCGTTTCCGCCTCGCCGGTGTCGAGCGGTGAGTTGAGCGTGCCGGAGGCACCGAAGGCGAGCCGCGCGAACTTCAGGTGCGTTGCGGCCGAATGCGTGCTCTGGCGGATAAGGTTCACCGCCTCCTCGTCCATGCCGCCCTCGTCCAGCAGTTCGACGCCGTTTCCGGCTGCACCGATCGGATTGACCACATCATGGCAGATGCGGCTGGCGAGAAGGGCTGCAAGCTCGCCGCCGCTCAGTGTCAGATTGGGATTTTTGACCATCTCGCTTTTCCTTCCGCTCCGGCAGGCCGGCACATTCAATGCGGCCGCCCCTGTCTTTGGCCAAGGGCTTTATCCGCTTTCACAGAAAAACACCACATTTGGTAAATCCATTGTTAAGAGGTCACCGTCACAATGGAGTCCAAGTCCACGCTTGTCAGATTCTTCGGAATTGGCAAAGCCCGAGAGAGCAACAGGAATGGAACCGCCATGTTCGCCAGAACAAACCTTCGCTCGGCATCGGCCGCACTGATCGCCCTCCTGATGATGGCACTTTTCGTGCTGCCTGCCCGCGCGCAGACCCAGACGACACAAAGCAGCAACTTCTCCGCCGATGAGATCGTCACCGCCGGCAACACCTTCTTCGGTGAGGCAAGCTCCGGCCTCGCCCAGGCCCTTCAGAACGCGTTTTCGAAATACGGCCTGCCGAACGGCTATATTCTCGGCACGGAAGGCTCCGGCGCCTTTATCGCCGGCCTGACCTATGGCGAAGGCGTGCTCAACACCAAGAATGCGGGCTCGCATCAGGTGTTCTGGCAGGGGCCCTCGCTCGGCATCGATTATGGCGGCGACGGTTCGCGGGTGATGATGCTCGTCTATAACCTCCCGACGGTGCAGGACCTCTATCACCGCTACGGCGGGGTCGCGGGCTCCGCCTACCTCATCGCCGGCTTCTCGATGCAGGTCTACAAGAACCAGAATGTCATCCTCGTGCCGGTGCGCACGGGCGTCGGCGCCCGGCTTGGCGTCAATGTCGGCTACCTGAAGCTGACCTCCAAGCCGACCTGGAACCCCTTCTGAGGCGGAAACGGCAATGGCGGGCGAGGCAATGAAACGCGCTATCGAGGAGCGCTACGCCGTGCTCTGCGCACGCGTGGAGGCGGCCGCCGGCTCCGATGCGAAGGACGACGCCTTGCGCGAGGATTTTGCCGAGCTTGCCGCCATGATGATCGCCTATGCCCATGAGACCGGCGAGAAGGAAGCGCTCGATGCAGCCCTGTCGCTGTCGTCGGCGCGTGCGAGCGACAGGCTCAGCCTCGCCGAGCGCGCTCGCCGCCTGATCGACGACTAAAAAATCAGGCGATACGCCCCTTCAAAAGTGCAAGCTGATAGAGCGCGATACCCGCGGCGGTGGAGACGTTGAGACTGTCGAGGCCCGGCGACTGCGGGATGCGCACAGGCCGGAAGCTCTTCAGGATATCCGCCGGCAGCCCCTCGCCTTCCGTTCCGAGCACCAGCGCCGTGCGCCGCGCCCTTTCGACCGCGTGGAGCGGCACCTCGCCCGATGGCGAGAGCGTCACCACCTGGAAGCCGGCGCCGGCAAGCTCGGCGAGAATATCCCGAGCCTCTCCTTGCCGGCTCCACGGCATCTTCAGCACCGAGCCCACCGAAACACGCAAAGCCTTCCGGTAGAGCGGATCACAGGAGGTGGAATCCAGCAGGACAGCATCGGCGCCGAAGGCGGTGGCATTACGGAAAATGCCGCCGGCATTGTCGTGATTGGAAAGGCCGATGGCGACGGCCACCAGCGCATCGTCCGGCAACCGGGCGATCAGCTCGGCCGTGGTCGGCTGCCGGCCGATCCGTCCGAGCGCCAGCACGCCGCGATGCATGTCGAAGCCGGCAATTCGGTTCATCACCTCGGAACGACACGTGAAGACGGGAACGTCATCGGGAAAGGTTTCCAGAATATCGGCGACCCCGGCAAGCCGGTTTTCGAGCACCAGAATACGGTCTGCCGAAAACGGCCCGCCAGCGCGATGGGCCTCGGCCAACACCCGCAACACCACGGTTCCCTCGGCGATGAACAGCCCGCGCCGCCCGACAAGGTCCTTCTCGCGGATGGCGCTGAAAGGCGCAATGCGCTCGTCATCGGCATCGGTGATTTCGGTGACGGCCCGCACCATGCCTCAGTCGAAACGGATTTCGACGTCGGCGGCCATACGGCCGGAATTCAGGTCGTAAAGATACATCGTCTGCTCGCCGTTTTCCTTCTGGCCATAGATCAGCGCCTGGCCGTCGCCATAGCTGATATTGGCAATCTGGAAGCCGCGCGGCAACGTCGCCGTCAGCGCTCGCGGCGCATCGGCGGGCACGACGACACCGGACGATGTCGCCACCTGCGCCGCGTCGTCGCGGCCCATCACCTTGTAGATGATGGCGCCGAAAACGGCCATCAGCGACACGATCATGATCAGCGCGGAAATGACCTGAAGCCGCAGCATGCGCCGGCGGACCAGCTCGACAGCGGGGTCGAGCGGTTCGTCTTCTTCATGCTCTTCGATGCGATCTCTCGACATTGGCATTGCCCCGCGGCCCGGTTTCGCTTAACAAGCGCCAGTTCAAACCCTGGCGATTTCAGATGACAGACGACCCCTTTAACCAAACAAACGGCGAGAGAAAAGACTTTCTCGTTCCGGAAGGGACGAAAGAGCGCCTTGACGCCTTCGTCTCCCGGCAGATGGGCGACGATTTCTCGCGCACGCGGGTTAAGGCGCTGATCACCGAGGGTGTCGTCACCGTGGACGGCAGGACGGTGACCGAGGCAAGCCGCAAGGTAAAGGGCGGAGAGACGATATCGCTCGTCATTCCCGAAGCCGAAGAGGCCGAGCCAGAGGGCGAGGATATTCCCCTCGACATCCTCTATGAGGACGACGACATCATCGTCATCAACAAGCCGGCGGGCCTCGTCGTTCATCCGGGCGCCGGCAACTGGACCGGCACGCTCGTCAACGCACTCATCTATCATTGCGGCGACACGCTTTCCGGCATCGGCGGCGTAAAGCGTCCCGGCATCGTTCACCGCCTCGACAAGGACACGACCGGTGTGATGATCGTTGCCAAGAACGACATCGCCCATCGCGGTCTCGCCGCCCAGTTCGCCGATCACGGCCGCACCGGACCGCTGGAGCGCGCCTACAAGGCGCTGATCTGGGGCCGGCCGCGCATGCTGCAGGGAACGATCGACGCGCCGCTCGGTCGCGCATCCGACCGCATCCGCCGCGCAGTCAAATCCGAAGACAGCGCCGATGCCGATTTTGCGATCACGCATTATGTCATCACCCGCCGCTTCGGCGAGAAACCGGATGGCACGGCGCTCGCAAGCCTTGCCGAATGCCGGCTCGAGACCGGCCGCACCCACCAGATCCGCGTCCACATGGCTCATATCGGCCACCCGCTGATCGGCGACCAGATGTATGGTGCCGGCTTCAAGACCAAGGCAAACCTGCTGGAAGAACCGGCACGCTCGCTGTTCCGCGACTTTCCGCGTCAGGCGCTGCATGCGGCGCTGCTTGCCATCGAGCACCCGGTCACGGGCGAAGCAATGCGCTTCGAGGCACCGCTTCCGGCCGATATGGAAGCGCTCTGTGCAGCGCTGGAAGCGTAAGCGAACAACATCCTTCCAGTAAATGGATAGTTTGTAATGTTGCGATCTTGAAAAGGCCGCTTTTAAACCCCAAATCAGGGCTTCCCTTCACGACATTGGCTTGATGGTTTGCGGGGTCGGAACCCTGAGCCATAGCCATGTGTTTTTTCTTCGAAGGGGTCACGAAACAAGGGGGTGAAAGCCTTGGCCAATACTCTACCCAGCATTCGCGCCGGAGAAAACGGTCTTAACCGTTACCTCGAGGAAATCCGCAAATTCCCCATGCTGGAACCGCAGGAAGAGTACATGCTCGCCAGGCGGTATCAGGATCACGAAGATCGCGGCGCCGCCCACAAGCTGGTGACCAGCCATCTACGCCTCGTCGCTAAGATTGCCATGGGCTATCGCGGCTACGGCCTGCCGATTGGCGAAGTGGTCTCGGAAGGCAATGTCGGCCTGATGCAGGCCGTGAAGAAGTTCGACCCTGAAAGGGGTTTCCGCCTCGCGACCTACGCCATGTGGTGGATCAAGGCCTCGATCCAGGAGTATATCCTGCGCTCGTGGTCGCTCGTGAAGATGGGCACTACTGCCAACCAGAAGCGCCTGTTCTTCAACCTGCGCCGCCTGAAGGGCCGCATCCAGGCCATCGATGACGGCGATCTGAAGCCGGAACAGGTGACCGAGATTGCCACCAAGCTGAATGTCAGCGAGGAGGAAGTGGTCTCGATGAACCGCCGCCTGTCGGGCGACGCCTCGCTGAACGCACCGATCCGCGCCACCGAGGGTGAATCCGGCCAGTGGCAGGACTGGCTTGTCGACGACAACGACAACCAGGAGGAAATCCTGGTCAATCAGGACGAGCTCGAAACCCGTCGCGAAATGCTGTCTTCGGCACTCGATGTGCTGAACGACCGCGAAAAGCGGATCTTCCTCGCGCGTCGTCTCTCCGAAGACCCGGAAACGCTGGAATCGCTCTCCGCCGAGTTCAACATCTCGCGCGAGCGAGTCCGCCAGATCGAGGTCCGCGCCTTCGAGAAGGTTCAGGACGCCGTGCAGAAACAGGTCGCCGACGCCGCCCGTGCGGTGCGTGCCGTTCGCGACAACGCGGACGCATAGTCCGCGCCATAGCTGACGATATGTTTGAAACCCGCCGGTCGCCCCGGCGGGTTTTTGCTTATTTTGGCGGCAGAGACCTCACTGCGCGCCCTGCGGCTTGAACTCGCTTTCGATCAGCACGTCCACCGCATCGCTGATAGCCGGGACCGCGAAGGTGAAACCCCAATCGGAGCGGTTGATCGCCATGGTTCCGGAAAAGCCGAGCGTGGCAACCTTGGTCATCGGATGACTGGCCAGCGAGCCGTTGAACGTCACGTCGATGACGGCCGGATGGGTCTCGCCGCGCATCGTCAGCGCACCATAGACCTTGCCGGTATCATCGCCGTCGACCTCGATCCGTTCAGAGGCGAAGCGGATCGGCGTGCCGGCGAGGAAGTCCGCAGCGGTGCCGATCTTGCCGTCGAAATCCTCGACCTCGGGAAAGGGAAAATCGGTCCGGACCGAGGCCGGATCGATGGTGACGAACAGCATCGACTGCTCCGGCGCCTCCGGCTTCCAGTCGAGTTCGGCCGCGATCTTGGTGAACCGCGCGGTATAATGCGACATGCCGAAGTGGCCGACGCGCCAGGTGACGCTGGTGTGGGCCGGATCGGACACATAGGCGCCGCCCGGCGCCATCTCCTCAGCCGCGACTGCCGGCGCGACGAGAAGCAGGGTGAGAAGGAAGACGGGTCGAAACATGGGTGATGACCTCTTTGCTGGTTTTGGGAAAGGTTGGGCAGGTGCCGGCGCGCCGTTTCGGGCAATTCGCGCAGCCGCCTGCCACCGTGGGCTTGGGCCGGCCTCTCATGCGGCGAGGCCGATATCGTTGGAAAGAGCGGCGAATTCAGCGGGCGCGAGCACCGGCCGGATAGCAAACCCGATCACCGCATCGAATACGGGCCGCGGCATCGAGCGGAACATGCCGCCGACCATTGCCCGTCGCTCGGCCGGCGCCATCGCCGGCACCATGATGCGGGTGAAGGCCATGTTTTCTTCCGGCGACATCGAGCCGATGATCCGCATCTCCATGTCGAGGAGTTCGGCATCGGTGAAATGCTGCCACAGAAGCGGCATCACCACCGTTTCCTCCTCGTGCATATGGGCGAAATCGTCGGCCACATACGCAGCGAAGGCGAGATAAAGGGCGCGACCCGCCTCGAGGCGGGCCGGCCCCTCGGCATTTTCGACGCGGTCCGCCAGGGCGTCGAATGCCAGGAAGGCGGCGCGATGATCGTCGTGCTGTTCGTCGATGAGGTCGGTCGGAAGCGACAGCGAGCGCAGCGCGATATGCACCGTCGCATCCTCATGGACGACGTGGGCGGCGGCGAGGCCGAGCAGTCGGCGGAATTCGTCGAGAAGCGCGTCCGTCTGTTGCGCATCCGCGAAATCGGCCGTGCCGACGGCGGCGAGCATGTTGCACTGGGCGCGGCGCAGCCCCTTGTGGACGGCGCCGTAAAAGTCATAGCGGCCGGCAAGAGCGGGCACGCGGGTCATGTTTTCTATATGCGTCATTTTCGTCTCCGTGAGGCGTGCCGCCGGCGGGCTGCCGGGGCCGTGGAGATGCGAATAAACCCATACGTTGCAGGCCGCTTCCTAAATGCATGCTAAACGGATTGCCGAAATCCTAAAACTTTACTATCGCCATGGGAGGTGCATCGGGAAAACGGGTGATGCTGGACGAGGATGTTGCAGGATTTATCGGTGGCAAGGTTCTGATGATCGCCGCCACGCGCGACGAGCGGCTGAAGGCCCATGTCGGGCGTGGCTGCGGCGCGCGCTTCGATGAGGCTGCCGGCGACGTTGTGCTGCTCGCCTCTTCCACCCAATGGCCCGCTTTCGCGCACTATGCCGAACCCGGCGCGCCGATTGCGGCAACCTTTGTCGATCCTGAAAGCTACCGCGCCTATCAGGTCAAGGGCCGGATCAACCGCGTCGCGCCCTCCAGTCCCGCCGAATGTACCCGCGCCCGCGACTATATCAACACCATGCTCGCCCGCATGGCCGAGCTTGGCGTGAGCCGGCTGCAGCTTTCGAGCGTGTTTGCCGATGACACGCTGATCACCATCCGCTTCTGGCCGGCCGATCTCTACCTGCAGACGCCCGGGCCCGGGGCCGGCTCGCCGATCCGTTCGGGGGAGCGCCGATGATCCCGCTCGAGAGCATTCGAGACGCCTTCGAAGGGATCATGCCCTCGATCATCGCCACGACCGATCCGAGCGGCATCCCCAACCTCTCCTACCTGTCGCATGTCTATTACGTCGACCGGAACCATGTGGCGCTCTCCAACCAGTTCTTTTCCAAGACGGCCGCCAATGTCCGCGCCACCGGCCGGGCGACGCTGATCGTCATCGATGGCCGCACCGGGCTTCAGCACGTTCTCGACCTCGTCTTCGAGACATCACAGGAGAGCGGGCCGGTGTTCGATCACGTCGACGCCCATCTCGACGTGATGGCGGCACTGCAGGACAAGTCCGGCATGCTGAAGCTGAAGGCCGTTGACATCTACCGCGTGCTCGACTGCCGGCGCATCGATCCCGTCGCGCCGCTGGACGTGCCTGATCCCGATATTCCGCCGCCGCCCGATCACCTGCCGCGCCTTGCCGCTCTCGTCCGCGCCATCGAAGCCAGCGAGGATACCGAGCGCATGCTTGATGTCAGCCTCGAAATGCTGGAGAGCGAGTTCGGCTTCCGTCACACGCTGATCATGATCGCCGATGGCGACAAGCTGACGACGATCGCGAGCCGCGGCTACCCGCATTACGGTTTCGGCGCCGAGATCTCTGTAGGCGATGGCATTATCGGTGTGGCTGCGGAGCGTGCCCGCACCATCCGCATCTCTGACATGCGCCGCAGCCAGCGCTACGTTTCGGCGGTTGCAGCTGCAACAGGCACAGCTGAAGATCCAATACCGATGCCGCTCCTGGAACAGCCGCAGACGCAGATGGCGGTGCCGCTCACCTTCCGATCCCGCGTCATCGGGGTGCTGTTTGCCGAATCGGAGACGAGCTTTTCCTTCTCCCACGAAGACGAGACCGCGCTCCAGATCGTCGGTGGCCATATCGCCGCAGGGCTGGTGCTTGCGGAGCTTTCGGGCACCGATGGCGAGGCGACCGCAGCGGCGCCGGGCGCGCCCGACGAAAGCGGCACGGCGACCTTTCGCATGACCTATTACGAGCGCGACGGCAGCGTCTTCATTGACGATGCCTATGTGATCCGCGGCGTGCCGGGCCGCCTCCTCCATTATTTCCTGAAGCGCACGGCTGAGACCGGCAGGCTAGAATTCACCAATCGCGAAATCCGCCGCGACCGCTCCCTGCTTTTGCCGGACGTGAAGGACAACCTCGAGACCCGCCTCATCCTGCTGCGCCGCCGGCTCGATGAACGCGGCGGTCCGGTACATCTCGAGCGCCCCGCCCGCGGCGTCATCCGCCTTGTTCTTCACGGAAGCTTCACCATCGAGACAATGGCTGAATAAACCCTGTCGACCGAATGTATGGCAGGGCTTCCGTGTTACAGGGGAAGTCTGCTAGGACCGGCCAACAAAGTTCATGGCAGAAGGAAGCGCGGATATGGTCAGGATCAGTCCGGCCGGAGACAGCGCTGTTACGGTCGAATTCGCCGACGGGATTGATGATGCGATCAACCGCGACGTGATCGCGCTCGACCGCTCGCTGGCGGAGACGCCGATACCGGGAGTGCGCGAGACCATTCCCTCATATCGTTCGCTCCTCGTATTCTACGACCCCGCCCGCATCAGGGGCGCCTCCCTGACCGAGAGACTGGCGGCGCGTGCCCAAACCCTGAAGCCGGAAGAGACGCCGGCGCGCCGCTTTTGCGTGCCCGTCTGCTACGACGGGCCCGATATGGACGAACTTGCGGCCCTGAAGGCGATGACGCCCGCCGCACTCGCAGCCGCCCATGCCGAAGGGCACTACCGGGTGCACATGATCGGCTTTGCACCGGGATTTGCCTATCTTGGCGGCCTGCCGGAGCAGCTTGCGACGCCGCGGCTCGACGTGCCGCGCCAATTAGTCGAGGCCAGCTCCGTCGGGATCGGCGGCGCCCAGGCCTGCATCACGTCGCTGCCGGGGCCCAGCGGCTGGCGCTATATCGGCCGCACACCGCTCACCCTGTTCGATGCCGGACGGAAGGAGCCCGCCTTCTTTCGGGCCGGAGACCTTATCAGCTTCTTTGCCGTCACCGCCGATGACCACGCGGCGCTTGCGCGCCGAGCGGCGGCGGGCGAGATGATCGCGGAGGCACTATGACCACGCTCGAAGTGCTCCGTCCTGGCCTCGCCGTCTCGGTCCAGTCGCGCCCGCGCTATGGCTATCTCGCCGCCGGCGTGTCGCCATCGGGCGCCATGGACGAGGCCGCGTTCCGCATCGCCAAGGCGCTTGTCGGCAATGGCGAGGATGCCGCCGCGCTGGAATTTGCCCAGTTCGGCGGCAGCTACCGCGTCGATCGGCCGACCCTGATCGCCGTCACCGGCGGCGCTGTCGAGATCCGCATCGACGGCGAGCGCATTCCGGCCTGGGAAAGCCGCGTGCTGCCCGCAGGGGTCACGCTTGAAGTCGGCAGCATGCGCGGCGCGGTCTGGGGCTACATCGCCTTTTCGGGCGGCATCGACGTGCCGGAGGTAATGGGATCTCGCTCGACGCATCTGCGCACCGGCATCGGCGGCTTCCAGGGCCGCACTCTTGCCGCCGGCGACCGGCTTTCCCTTGGCGAGGCGCCAACTCCGGCACCCCGTCGGCTCGCTGGCCTGTTCCGGCAACCGCGCGGCCCGATTCGGGTCATTGCCGGCCCGCAAGCCGCTTATTTCGACAGCCGGGCGTGGGCCTCGTTTCTGGGCGAAGACTACACCGTATCGCGCAAGCGCGACCGCATGGCGTCCCTGTTGGACGGACCGTGGCTCACCGCATGTCGCGGCCACGACATCGTCTCGGACGGCACGCCGGCCGGCTCGATCCAGGTTCCAGGCTCCGGCCAGCCGATGGTGCTGACCGCAGAACGGCAGACGACCGGCGGCTACCCGAAGATCGCCACCGTGATCTCGGCCGACCTCGCCCGGCTGGCCCAGATGCCGAGTGGCGTGCCGTTCCGTTTCCGCTCCATCGACAGGGACGAGGCCGAGGATATCCTGATTGCCGATGCTCGACGAATGTCGGAGACAATTGACGCAATTGTGCGTTGACTGTCGCGCGCCGTCATGGCCAATGGAACGGAATGTAACGAACAACGTTACTCCGCTATTATGCTCACCGGGTGCGCAGCCGGTGAGAGGAAGCATATGCCTGCGGTTTCGTAAGGCACCGCTTCGCGCACCGGAAACAAGGCGTTTGCGGCGTGTGAACAGGGCCGGTCCGCATACCGCGTCCTCTCTTGCCAGGCCTCAAGCCTGCGCCTGAAACACGCATGCCGCGGGGCTCGCCGGTTTTTCCGACGAGCCCCTTTTCATGCATGCCACGTGGGCAAATCATGCCTCTCGGTTATTACGGCTGACCGCCCGGGCTCCGCAAAAGTCCGTAGACAGAGCGACTTTCCGTGTCGGAGAAAATCGCACCTGCCTTGGTCGCCGCTTGCCTCCGTATCCACGTTCGGGACCTTTCCGCGGAAAGCGGAAAGGCATTCACCCACGGCGTCAGAACTTCACATCGAGCCGGGCACTAACGCTGTTTTGCGAAATGCCGGAGCCGAACTGGCCGCTGTAGCTGACACCGATGCTGGCCATTTCGGTGATACCGAAATCGATCCCCGCACCGATGACCGCGGTGTCTTCCGCGATCGGAACACCCGCAACCAGGAACGGTGAGGAGCCGACAAAGGATGCGATCGCATCCGGCGTCGTATCGCCGTAGGCGTGGCGCCAGCCGATATCGAGAAAGGCTGACGAACCAACTTGGCCGAGATCGAAGCCAGTCGAAGCCCGGAAGCCCAGCGTGGTGAAATAGGTGTTCACAGACTGGGAGGCGACGGAAAGAGCCGCGGCAGACGTTCCGGTCTCGGAGAAGCTGTCAGCGTTGAAGTTGACATAGGAGAGATTGGCATACGGCTCGACGGCAATCTCTTCCGACGGCTTGTATTCATAGGCCAGTTCGCCGAACACCTGGAATGTTCCGGCATCATACTCGCCCTTCAGCTTGTCGGAGAAACCGGTGAAGCTCACCGTACGGTCGACCGAAGGCGTGTTCCATGTGTAGGAAAGGCCCGAACTGACGGAAAGACCGCCAGTTGCGCTCATCGGCCACAGACCACCGGTGTAAGCGCCAATCGTGTAGGCTTCGCTATCGCCGGAGGCAGCCGCCTTGTTCGAGAACGAGGTGTAGCCATAGCCTGCCAGCACACCAGCCCGCCAGTTGTCGCCAAGCGCGCCGTCGAAACCGGTCAGGAAACCGCCGCTTGACGATTTGAGCTTGCCGGCATTGCTGTTGCCATCCCAATCGGTCCAGCCGCCATAGGCATAACCCCAGGCACCGAAGGTGCTTTCGGGCGCCGTGTCGTAACCGGCTATGCTCTCCGGGCCATCCTCGGTCTCGGCGTAGGACATCGAGGTGACCTTGGTGGTCGACACACCGCCGAAGGCCTGCTGCAACCGGCCGGTGACAGCGTCCTGAATATAATGCGCCTGATCGATCATCGCCGTGCTGGCGGAGGCATAGATTTCCGGCGACAAGGCGTTATAGACCGTCGGCGCCTGGTCGACGGTGAGCGTCAGAATGATGTCGTCATAAAGCGCCGGCGGGGTCGCCATGGTGCCGAGATCCTCGAGCGCATCGGCGACGGCCAACTGGTTCGGCGTTTGCGCATAAGCGGAAAGCGGCACGCCGTTGCGCTGGATGGTCAGGTAGACGTTGTTCGCGTCATAGGTGACCAGCGGCGAGACGAAGGCATAGTCGTTGATGTTGTTCCACACCGGCGTGTCGGAATCGAAGCGCGTTCCGTTGAACCCGCCATCGGCGGTCAGGATCACATAGTCGTAGTTCAGCAGATAGCCATCGATAACATCGACGACGACCGAACCATCAAGGTTGGCGACACCACCGACGTCGATCAGATCCGCATTGCCGGCCAGATCGACTTCGACGTTGTAGACGGAAGTCGGCCCGAGATCGAGGTTGCCGCCGATGGTGACCATACCGATCGAATTGCCCGGCGCGAAGAAGCCGAAGCTCTGAAGGTCGCGACGGATAAAGAAATTGCCGGCCAGGGTCGATGTCTCGTCGACATAGCCGCTACCCTCGATGACGACCGGAGTTTGAGTGGTGCCGCCGGACGACGAGGAAAGCTGCGTGAGAACCAGATCGCCGTTGATAGTGACCGGAGAGGCTCCTGTAATCGTTGGGAAAAGCAACTGGGCCCGTCGAGCATTGACGTTCCCCTCAACCGTCACGCCCGAACCAAAGGTTACAGGCTGAATAATCTCCGGGTTGCCGCGAACGACAACCGAACCACCAATCGTGGACCCTGATGTGATGGTTACGGCCGTACCATCATTCTGCACACGAACATTGCCAGGCGTGTCCCCCAGCGTGGTCTGGCCTTCGGCGAGCAGGAGGCCAGACATCAGATCGGACCAATAGGTCGTATAATCGGTCACCTGATTGTTAAAGTTATTGAGGTACATCCTGAAATACTGCTCTGGCACGTTCCCCGTCACGCCGACAGGCGTATCCCAAGTGTATATGAGCGTCTCGTTGAAATAGAACTCGACGCGAATTTCGTCGGGGTCGTCCGAGGCGATATACATGCGCATGTCGACCGTATTCCAGCCGCCGTAAGAAATCAGCCCTGCAGTCTCCGGAAGGTCGACCCAGCCGCCCTGGTTATAGATGTAGACTTCCAGATGGCCTTCGCCGTCTTGGTTGGTGAAATTGACAATGGGAAAGATGACGTTGTTGCCGTCATAGACGTTGTTTTCGACATTCTCGGCACTGGTGGCGGATCCCCACATACCAGTGCGGATATAGTCGCTATCGGAGCCCTGCTGCCAGCCATCGGAAATGAAGATGTCACCCCCGATGAACGAGTCCCCCGCCGGGACGTCGAGTCCCTGCATATAGCCCTCGTAGGATTGATGGCTATTGTTGCCGTGAACATCTCCATCGGTGGTAATCGCAAGCACACCAGACCGACCACCATAATCGACAGATGCGAAGCCTGCAGGCTTCTGACGGTCGACGGTCCACACCGACGGGTCCATATTCACCGGATAAGAGACCACGGTCTCCGCAGACGCGCCGCCCGCCAAGCCACACGCAAGCGCTCCGGCCACAGCCGTCGTGCGCAGAAGCCTGAATCTGATATCTTGCCTTTTCAACATGACTTTCCCTCTAAAAGCGTGTCGCCCTGCAGGCTGACACTGTCAGGCTGAGACCTGACGCCCCGTTCTCCAGTCGACGCGAGAGCACGCACGACCCCTCAGCAATCCCCCGCGGAATTCGCGCTGGATAAATTCGCCCGGTCGACCATAGCGACGCAGGCTTCGACCCTTTTTTTTCCCTCCGGAACCTGCACCTATCCCATCAGCCGTGCAGTCAACCGCAATATCGATATTGCTAACATCGCCTATCAGCGTCACGCAATAAAAATGGGTATCGCGTATAGATTGAATAATATCCATAGTTGCCTTAATATCACAAATGACCTGGCAACCTAGCGAGCCGACATCCACACAGGCATTCGTATATGCCACCCAGACAACATGTAAATATATGTTAATAAATGCTTTATTAATTTTTTCTGATGATGATTTTTGGGGGAAATTTAAAGTGACACCATGTAAGCAATATTTGACAATGCAACTATAAATATTATTGGTATCTAATTTACTGACATCTAAATCAGCAAAAGCAATCATAAGGTGTGGTGAAAAGAAGCCATATGCAGGGGCCAAATGCTCGTGCGTCCGCCCGCTGCGGACGGGGCAGGAAGCAATCGCTATCGATCGTCAGGATACGACTTTTCGCCCGGTGTCTGGCCACCGGTTATGGCCGGTTCACACCGGCGCAGCGACGAGAGAGAGGTTCAGCCGAGGAGGCTTGCCACCGTGTCCTTGTCATACGGCTTGCTGAGGATGCGGATATCCTGAAGCTCGTCGGGAAGCCGTGTCCCCTCGCCGTAGCCGGAAGCGAAAGCGAAGGGGACGCCGAGCTCTTTCAGCCGCAGCGCGACCGGGAAGCTCGTCTCGCCGCCGAGATTGATGTCCAGCAGAGCGAAGGACAGCGGCTCGTCACGATTCTCGATATGATCGAGGGCACCCTCGACGCTGGAATGCACGACCACCTCCTCGGCACCGAGGCTTTCGAAGATGACCTCTGCGTCCATGGCGATGATCAGATTGTCCTCGACGATGAGAATGTTCTGCGGCGGCGTCACTTCCTGCCGCTCCACCACCGACTTCCGCGCCGCCGGCACGGCCATGGTCTCGCCCGGCACCACATGCTCGGGCGGCAGCACGAATGTGCCCGCCAGCCCCTCCAGACGGTAGTCGACATCCGCCTTGCCGGTCAGTTCGAAGGGGATGGTGCGCTCGATGATGGTGGTGCCGAAGCCACGGCGCTCGGGCGCCTGCACGGGAGGGCCGCCAAGCTCGCGCCAGGAGATCTTGAGGCTGCCATTGCGCTCGATCTTCCAGCTCACATTCACCGTTCCGCGCGGCACGGAAAGGGCGCCATACTTGGCCGAATTGGTGATCAGCTCGTGGATGACCAGTGCGAGCGAGGAATAGGCGCGCGAGGTCAGCAGGACATTCGGCCCTTCGAGGAGCAGCCGGTCCTTCTTGTCGAGGAGGTAGCTTTCCGCTTCGGTCTCCAGCAGTTCGGTCAGCGCCGCAGGCCCCCAGTTGTGCCGGGTGATCTGGTCGTGGGCGCGCGCCAGCGCCTGGACACGGCTGTCGAGCTTGCTGAAAAAGTCCTCCGCCGTCTGCGCATGCGAGCGAGTCTGGACGATGAGGCCACGGACAAGGCCGAGAATGTTGCGAACGCGGTGGTTGAGCTCGGCAATCAGCAGTTCCTGCTTCTCGTTGGCGAGCTTGCGCTCCCGGCCGGCCTCGTCGGTCAGGCGAAGCACGACCTCGAGCAGCATGATCCTGAGCTGGGCTGCGGCGCGCCGGTCGGCCGGCGTCCACTTGGCGCTCTGGCCGCGCACCGTCGTCTGCCATAGCTCGAAACTCTTGCGGGGCGTCAGCCGCGCGCCATTGGGGCCGAAGCTCATCGCCTTTTCCGGGTTGCCCGCCCAGTTCACCTGCCGGACCAGCTCCTGCCGGAAGAACAGAAGATAATCTCGGGGCGAGCGCGAGATCGGCACCGCCACGACCCCGGCGGCCCGCTCGACGAAATCCGCTGCCTTCGGCATGAAGGCCGCAAGATGATGGGTGGCGTAAACCTCGTTGCCCGGCAGCGCGTTCAGCGCATCGCAAAGCGCCAGGGTCTCCTCGCGCTCCGGTGTCAAGCCGCCCCGCACCACCCGTTCGTCCTGAACGATCGCATAGCCATCGGCATGGAGAACCTCGGCAAAGGCCTCGGCCGAAGATTTCAGCAGCTCCGGGGCCGAGGTGCCCTGCGACAGGGTGCGCGAGATGTTCGCCGTCAGCGTCGCGACCGCCTCGTCATTGGCGCGTTCCTCGGCCGTCAGCCGGGTCTGCAGGATCAGCGACAACATCTGGCCGAACAGAAGTGCTGCATTTCTGAGCCGCATCGACGGCACATGCGGGGCACCATGATGGCATGCGATCAGGCCCCACAATGCGCCGTTGACGATGACCGAAATCGACATAGACGCGGCGACATCCATATTGCGCAGATATTCGAGGTGAATGGGCGATACGGCGCGCAAACGGCTGCCCGAAAGATCGAGCGGCCCGTCATCCCTCAGCGCCCGCACCGGAATACCCTCATGCGTCGAGGATGCGATGAGACGGATCGGATTTTCGACATAGAGGGCGCGCGCCTGCCGCGGAATATCGCTTGCCGGGTAGCGCAGGTTCAAAAACGCTTCGAGTTCGCTCTGCTTGGCTTCGGCCACCACCTCGCCGCTGCCGTCGCTGTCGAAGCGATAGAGCATCACCCGGTCGAAACCGGTGATAAGCTTGACGAAGCGGGCGGTCTGGGAAAACACATCCTCCAGGTTCGGCAATTCCGCCATCCGGTCGATGGCATTGCGGACATTGGCGATGTCGGTCGCGGCCCCTTCGAGCGGCGAAGCGACCTCGAACTCCAGGATGGTGTGAGCGTCGAGCGCATGCACCGAGGCATCGAAATGGCGGTCCGAGCCTTCGATCAGCACGTCGTAGACCACCTCCACACCGCGATGCGGAGACAGGAACTGAAGCCGGTTTCGGATCGAATGCAGCGTGTCATCCGGCAGCAGCTCGCCCACCGGGCGGCCCAGCAGGTCATCCGGCGCCCGGCCGATGAAGTCCTTGGCGTTTTCGGAGACGTGGGTGATCACCCAATCGCGGTCGACACCGATCAGAAAGCCGAAATCCTGGACACGGCCGAGCAGATGGATAGGCTCGCGGTCGCAATTGGTGAGATCCACCCGTTCGTGCATGTCGGTTCCCTTGTTACCGATGTTGAAGCGCATCGAGATAGGCGTTGAACAACATCTGCGCCGAACCGACTGCCAAATTGACGGCCCGTGGCGAAGCATCCTGCACCGCAAGCCATTGGAGATAGGACTGCCAGAAACGGGCCTTTTCCCCATGGCTCAGAAAAGCCATCGGAAGGTTGAGACCCGTCTGAGCAAGGCGCTTGCGCAAGAACGCGGCGCCAAGCCTGGAACCCTCCAGCACATAACAGATACCGGCCACCGAAAGTTCCCTGTCGGCAAACGAAGCCCCGGCGATCGCGGTCGGCCGCTCGGCTCCCAGGCCGGCGAGGTCGGACCGCAGCGCATCGGTCCTGAGCCGCGCCTGGTGATCAGGAAGCGTGGCAAAGGTCGGCTGGGCCACCAGCCAGTCCTCGATCGCGGGAATGACGTGAGCGTGCATCGACAGAAACCGGCCATAGCCCTCTTTTGTCGTCAGCTCACCAACTGTCGCATCCAGACGTTCATGAAGGTCGCGGGTGTTTTGTCTGAGCTCGGTGAGTAGTTCCATATACCATACACGGGAAATCATTCAGGAAACGCTCCTTAGCCGAATATTTCCTGCCGTGCCATAGGCTGGCTGAGGGAGGAGCATGATTTTGCAGGGCCCTGGCAGAAGCGGCAATGCAGGCCGTCGACCCTGCGGCATGGACGGCCAAACGCCGAGCGGCTAAAGAGAAACGAGGCTGGAAGGCACGCCAGTGCTGGACGGCAGGGATGCGCCCCGGGGGCTGTTTGTTGAAAATCACGACGATACAAGGCATGGACGCTGAAGGTTTCGGCTGGCTTGCGGGCAACCGCCAGGGCCTTTCGGGCATCAGCACCGCCGATATCGCCGATCACAACTCCCGCGTCCTCATCGCCACGCTTCGTGAAAACGGCGCGATGTCGCGGCGGGCGCTTGCGGCAGCACTCGGCCTTTCGGAGACCGCCATCGCCGGCATAGTTCGTCGCCTGATGGGCGCGGGCTATCTCGAGCAGCGCAAGCGCTCAGATGGCGGCCGCGGCACGGTGTTCTTCGTGGTCGAAGGCGCCGCAACCGGGATAGGCATCCACCTCACCTCGACGGGCGCCGGACTCGCCCATACCGACATCGGCGGGCATCTGCTTGCCGAAGGCACAGCCGCAACCGCGAGCGACGCAGAGGCCTGGGTCACGGCGGCGCGCGGCGGCGGCGGCAAGCTCGCGGGGCTCGCGATCGCCTGCGACGAGGCGATGCTCGACGAGGCACGGGCGCTTGCTCGGCGTTTCGTCGATATCCGCGTCGACTGGGTGCGCGATACGGAAGCGGCGCTGCGCTGTGAACAGCTCTGTTACCACACCCGCACCGAACGCGGGCTCGCCGTGATCCTGCTTGACGAGACCGTGCGGGCTGGAACGATGTTTTCCGGCCGTTTCTTCCAGGGAGCGCATGGACGCGCTGGCGCGATCGGCGCCATGCGGCCAGCATCGCATGTGTCGACGCTGAGCGAGGTGGCAAGCGCGACCTCCTATGCCCTCCACATGAAGGATGGAAAGGACGAAGCAGCCTGGATCGCCCACGCCGCTAGCCGCCTGCTCGATGCCATCATGGCCATTTCGGGCTTCGTCTCGCCGGATGCTGTGCGCATCGGCGGCAGGCTGCCCGACACAGTGCTCGACCGGCTGATTGCCGAAATCGTCGCCGACAAGGCGCTGAAGGCCGGTCATTTCATCGCCGCCGACTGGATCCCGGATGTCACCCGGCTCGAAGGCGGCATGCGCGCCATCGCACGCGGCGCAGCCATGGTTCCGCTGCGCTATGCGCTGCTGCCGCTGGAAACCGCGCCGTTCGACTGAACGGCATGCCGCAACCGGCACTGAAAACTCAGGTCTTCATCTCCAGCGCTGCGATGGAATCGGCAAAATCGTCCATCTTCTTCATCAGCAGCGCCTGGGCATCGCGCAATCCGCTATTATAGAAGACCGGCGCGAACTCCATCGCAATGAACTCGACAAACAGGTCGGCCTGCAGGCTGCCCATCTCGCAATCGAGCTCGGTTTCGCAATAATCGCGCAGCCGGGCGGCGAGAGCATCCTTCTCCCTTGGGGTCAGTTTCATCATCCTCACCATTGATCGCATTATCAATTCTTCTCATTTGTGCACGGATCGCAAAGCCGGTAAAGCTTCTGACTCGTGCGGCCCGAATGCCCTCTTCCCGCCCCTGCCCTCCCGACAGGAGAACCAAGAATTGACCTCCGACACGGACTTCCTGAGCGGCCTGCGCTCCGGGCTGGTGCCGGCGCTTTCCGCCGCTCCATTCGGCATGCTGTTCGGCGCGGTAGCCGTGGCGCAGGGGCTCAGCATCACCGAAACCTCGCTGATGAGCCTCACCATCTTTGCCGGCGCGAGCCAGCTCGTCGGTGTCGAACTCTTCGGCCACCGGGTCGCCGCCTGGCTGATCATCGCCTCGATCGTCGCTGTCAATTTTCGCCATGTGCTCTATTCCGCGGCGATCATGCCCGCGATCCGGCATTTCTCGATGCCGAAGAAGCTCACCGCCTTCTTCCTCCTGACCGATCCGCAATTCGCCGAGACGCTGAAGCGTTTCGAGGCCACCGGCCACGTCAGCTTCTCGTGGTATCTCGGCGTCGGCGCGGCATTGTACGGGCTCTGGAATATCATGACGCTTGTCGGCGCCACCATCGGCGGGTTCATCTCCGACCCGGAAGCGCTCGGCCTCGACATCCTGCTGCCGATCTATTTCCTCAACCTGGTGGTCGGCTTTCGGCACAGGACGAATTATGCGCCGGTTGTCGCCGTCAGCGCGCTCGGCTCGATCCTCGCCTATGCAACGATCGGCTCCCCCTGGCATGTCAGCGTCGGAGCCGTTGCGGGGATTGCGCTTGCCGCCATCCTGCCGCCGAAAAAGCGCGAGGCAGCGTCATGAGCGACTTCACCAACGAGCACATGATGCTGGTGATTCTGGGCGCCGCGATCGCGACCTATCTGACCCGCATCGGCGGCTATCTGCTGCTCTCGGTGGTCTCCGACATACCGCCGCGTGCGGAAGCCGCGCTGAACGCCATTCCCGCCGCCGTTCTGACGACGCTGGTGGCACCCGCCTTCTACGCGACCGGCTGGGAGGGCAAGCTCGCGATCGCCGCCGCCCTCCTCGTCGGGCTTCGCTACAAATCACCCCTGCCAATGATCGCCGTCGGCTGGGTCATCGTCATGGTCTGCCGCCGCTTCATTATCGGCTGACGGGTTCCGTCGCCTGCTCCAGCCATTTTCGCTCGGCGTCGTCGGCAACGAGCGGCATCAGCTTCTCGCGGGTCCTGGCGTGATAGTCGTCAAGCCAGGCGATCTCGGCGGCGGTCAGAAGCTGCGGCAGGATCAGGCGGCGGTCGATCGGGCACCATGTCAACGTCTCGAAGCCCAGCATCGGAATTTCACCGCCATCAACCATTGTGGCCTCGGTAACCAGCAGCAGGTTCTCGATACGGATACCGAAGGCGCCGGGGCGGTAATAGCCGGGTTCGTTGGAAAGGATCATGCCGGGCTTCAGCGCCACGGTGCCGAGCCGCGAAATCCGCTGCGGGCCCTCATGCACGGAAAGATAGCTGCCGACCCCATGGCCGGTGCCGTGGGCATAATCGACGCCGGCTTGCCAGAGCGCCATGCGGGCCAGCGGATCAAGATCCTGCCCGCGCGTTCCGACCGGAAACCGCGCAGTGGAGATCGCGATCATGCCCTTCAGCACCAGCGTGAAGAATTTCTTCTGTTCCTCTCCAACCTCGCCGATAGCGAGCGTGCGAGTGATGTCGGTGGTGCCGTTCTGATACTGCGCGCCGGAATCGACCAGATACATCTCGCCGGACTGAAGCATGCGATTGGTTTCGGTGGTGACGCGATAATGGATGATGGCGGCATTCGGACCGGCGCCGGAAATCGTGTCGAAGGAAATGTCCTTCAGCGGGTTCTGGCTGTTGACGCCGGTGGCCGCGCGCGCGGCTTCCAGCGCCTTTGCGGCATCGATCTCGCTCACAGTGCCGGGCGTTTGCCGGTCGAGCCAGGAGAGATAGGAGACCATCGCTGCGCCATCCTGGAGATGGACCGCGCGTGCCCCCGCCTTCTCGCCCTCGTTCTTGATAGCGCGAAGGTCCACGACCGGGTCGGCGGCATGAACCCACTGGCCACCCGCGGCCTCGAGAATGCCGATCACGGCATAGGGCACGCTGGCGCGATCGAGCATCAGCGTCTTGCCGGCGGCGGCGAGAGCGGTGAGCGCACCTTCGAGCGCATCCGGGGCCTCGACATCGGCGAGCCCGTCAAGATAGGCGGCGGCCTCGCCGGTGACCTTCTCCGGCGCGACGAACAGTGCCGCACTGCCATCCGCGCGCACGATCGCGCGTGCGAGCGGTGCCGGCGTGTGGACGACATCATTGCCGCGGATGTTGAAGAGCCATGCGACGGAGGTGGAATCGGAGATCAGCACCGCGCCGGCCTTCTTCGCCGCAAGCGATCCGGCGATCTCCGCGATCTTGTCGGCGGCCGGCCGGCCGGCAAACTCGGTCTTCTGCACGCTAATCGGTTCCGCCGGCTCGGCGGGCCGGTCGTGCCAGATCGGATCGACCGGGTTTGCGGCCAGAAGAACCAGCTCGCCGCCGATCTCCTGCAGTGCCTTTTCCAGACGCTCGACCTCGCTTGGCGTGTGCAGCCAGGGATCAATCCCAAGGCGCAGAGCCTTCGGCCGGTGCTCGGTCAGCCATTCAGGCGGCGGCGCACCGACAAGATCGCCACCGGTGATCAGCGCCGGATCGGCCTGTGCCTTGAGCTGGGTGGTGTAGCGTCCGTCGACGAAGACGATCGCCTCCTTCTCCATGATCAGCGCGATCCCGGCAGAGCCGGTAAAGCCCGTCAGCCAGGCGAGCCGCTCGGCCGAGCGGGGCACGTATTCGCCCTGATACTCGTCGGTGCGCGGCACCAGCACGGCATTGATGCCGAGAGCGGCGAAGGATGCACGCAGCGCCGCGATGCGCGGAGCCGCCTGTTCGGGGCGGGAGGTGACGTCGAAAGTCTGAAACATGAAGGTCATCCGTGATTTTTGCCGGCGACGATAGAGCGATTCATCCCTGGCCACAACATCGGGCATGCGCCGGCCTCCAGACGGTGTGCGCCTATGGTTCAGCCGCCCGTGCCTAAAATGGATGCACAAACGACGACGGCTCTTAAAGCATGCACAGAGCGCATGGCTCCCATGAGAATGCCCGTCTGCCAAGGCTTTCCTGCATGGTCTATATAGGGTTCAGTTGATGACGAGGGATCGAAGAGAGGCGTTCGGAACGAATGCGCCGGTCCCCGAAAGGAGCAAAGAAATGGGTATCTTCAAGAACGCTTACAAGAACATTTCCGAGGCCCGCCAGCGTCAGGCTCAGCGTTTCGTCAACGCCGAACTGCTGAAGCTCGATGACGCTTCGCTGAAGGCCATGGGCAAGTCCCGCGCTGAACTGCGCCGCAACAGCAACAACTCGATGCTGTTCTAGTCATTCAGATGGCGCCGCAAGGCGCCTTTTCGACCCCGCACCCCGCTTGAGCGCTCCTCCCAGCTCGCGGGTGCGGCCGGTCCTCCCAGAAAAGGCGGTGCCTCCGGGCGCCGCCTTTTTTTTCGTGCCGTCAGTCCATGTCGGGAAACAGAAGATCGACGATGTAGCTCGCGTCGAAGCGGGTATCGAGCATGCCGTAGGTCGAGCGCCAGCCGGCGGCGAGACGCGTCTCGAGGAAGGCATCGGCAATGCGCCCTGCCCCGAGCCGGTAGAGTTCGGCGGCACCGGCGGCGAGCGCAAGCTGTTCTGTGAAGATGCGGGCGGCGCTTTCATCGGAGCGGCTGAGCGCCATCGCGGCCTTCAAAAGCTCAACGATCTTTGCGCCGGAAGACCCGAGGTCACGGGCAATGCCGCGGAAGACCGCATCGAACAACTCGCCGCCATGCTCGACCACCCGGCGGAGATCGAGCGCCATGGCATTGCCGCCGCCATCGGTGAGCGCCAGCCCCGGTGCGTCGCGATAATGGCGGGCAATCGGACGATCCTCGACGAAACCGTTGCCGCCCATCGCTTCCATGGCTTCTGCAATCACGCCGGGCGCGATCTTGGTGCACCAGTATTTGGCCACCGGCGTCATGATTCGCGCATAGGCCGCTTCTTCAGTGCTGTCACGGGCCCTGTCGAAGCTCTCGGCAAGGCGGAAGACCAGCGCGCCGGCGGCCGCGACATCAAGCGCAAGGTCGGCCAGCACGCGCAGCATCAGCGGCTGGGTGACGAGCGCCCTGCCCTGCACCTCACGACCCCGCGCGGCATGCACCGCCTCGGCGAGTGAAGCTCGCATCAGGCCGGCGGACATCACCGCTGCATCAAGGCGCATCAGCGTCAGCATGTCGACGATGGTGCGAACGCCGGCATCAGGGGCACCGAGCAGGAAACCGAAACTGTCGGAGAATTCCATCTCCGCCGTCGCATTGGACCTGAGGCCAAGCTTGTCCTTCAGCCGCTGGAAGCGCAGCCCGTTGGCATGGCCTTCGTCAAGAAGCCGCGGCACAAGGAAGCAACCGCGCGCGCCATCCACTTCCGCCAGCATGACGAAGGCGTCGCTCATCGGCGCGGAAACGAACCATTTGTGGCCTGAAAGGCGATAGATGCCCTCGCCGACGCGCTCGGCATGGCTCTGCACCGCCCGCATGTCGCTGCCGGCCTGCTTTTCCGTCACCGCAAGACCAATCGTGACGCCGGATTTCTGGGCTTCGGTGCGATTGGTGGAATCGTATTTGCGCGACAGCAGCTTTGGCGCCCATTCGGCACGCAGCTGCGGTGCTGCGGACAAAACCGCAAGCGAGGCCGAGGTGGCGGAAAGCGATTCCAGATGGCCGCATTCGAGCTGGGCCGACAGGAACAGCCGCACCGCGCGCAGCTTGTGCGCCTTCGATTTCGAATCGGCATCCCGCGGCGTTTCCCAGAGCGATGACGACAGCCCGGAAGCGACCGAGCGGCGCATCAGAGCATGCCAGGCAGGATGGAAGATGACCGTGTCCAACCGCTCTCCTGCCGGCCCATGGGTCTTCAGCTGCGGCAGGATGGTGTTCGCCATCTGCGCCAGTTCCTGTGCCTCCGGCGAGGTCACATAGCGGCCGAGCGAATCAAGCTCCTCGCGCACCGGCCCGGACATGCTGCGGGTCAGGTCGCCCAGCAGCGGGTCTGAGTGAAAGGCATTGAAGCCCGACCACGGTCGCGGCTGGTTCAGTGCCCTGAAAAGATCGTCGTCGGTCCGATTGGCCATGGCTTGGCACGCACTTCTTCTTTATTCCTGTGGCCCGTGAGTTCGCACGCTTCTATATCGCCTGTCAAAGCTTGCGGGCCGGCGGGGGACACTTTATAGACCGCAGGACCTCATACGGAGGAAAACTATATGGTCTTCTTTCCCCACCGTCACCTGATCGGCATCAAGGGCCTGTCTCCCCTCGACATCGGGATCCTTCTCGACAAGGCCGAGGAGGCGATCGCATTCAACCGTTCACGCGAGAAGAAGAACAGCGTTCTGCGCGGTCTCACACAGATAAATCTGTTCTTCGAGGCTTCCACGCGAACGCAGGCTTCCTTCGAACTCGCCGGGAAACGCCTCGGCGCCGATGTGATGAACATGTCCGTCGGCAATTCCTCGGTGAAGAAGGGCGAGACCCTGATCGACACCGCGATGACGCTGAACGCGATGCATCCCGATGTCCTGGTCATCCGCCATTCCTCCGCCGGAGCCGCAGCCCTGCTGTCGCAGAAGGTCGCCTGCTCGGTGATCAACGCCGGCGACGGCGCCCACGAACACCCGACCCAGGCGCTGCTCGACGCTTTGACGATCCGCCAGGCCAAGGGCCGGCTCGACAATATCGTGGTGGCGATCTGCGGCGACATCCTGCATTCGCGCGTCGCCCGCTCCAACATCATCCTGCTGAACACCATGGGCGCCCGCGTGCGCGTCGTCGGGCCGGCAACGCTGCTGCCCGCCGGCATCCGCGACATGAGCGTGGAGGTCTATGACAGCATGGAAGAAGGGCTGAAGGGCGCCGATGTGGTGATGATGCTGCGCCTGCAGCGCGAGCGCATGTCCGGCTCCTTCGTGCCGTCGGTCAGGGAATACTTCCACTTCTGGGGTCTCGATGCCGAAAAGCTGAAGGCCGCCAAGGAGGATGCGCTGGTGATGCACCCCGGCCCGATGAACCGTGGCGTGGAGATCGCCACCGACGTCGCCGACGGCCCGCAGAGTGTCATCGAAAGACAGGTCGAGATGGGCGTTGCCGTGCGCATGGCGGTGATGGAAACGCTGATGCTGTCCGAAAACGGAGGGCCGCGCGCATGAAACCGCTTGTTCTGAAAAACGCCCGCATCATCGACCCGTCCCGCGATCTCGATGAAACCGGCACGATCATCGTCGAGGACGGCCGTATTGTCGCAGCCGGCGCCGATGCCCTGAACCAGGGAACACCGGACGGCGCGGAGATTGTCGACTGCAACGGCCTCGTCGCCACGCCCGGCCTCGTCGATGCCCATGTCTTCGTCGGCGAGCCCGGCGCCGAACACACCGAAACCATCCATTCGGCAAGTCTCGCAGCGGCGGCCGGCGGCATCACCTCCTTCGTGATGATGCCGGATACCAGCCCGGCGATCGACGATATCGCGCTTCTGGAATTCGTGCTGAAGACCGCCCGCGACAACGCCGTCGTCAACGTCTATCCGGCCGCAGCGCTGACCAAGGGCCTCGAAGGTCACGAGATGACCGAGGTCGGGCTGATGAAGGCGCAGGGCGCCGTCGCCTTTGCCAATGGTCGCTACTCGCTCTCCGACAACCGCGTGCTGCGCCGGGCGATGACCTATGCCCGCTCCTTCGACGCCGTCGTGGCGCTGGAGCCGCGCGACCGCTATCTCTCCGAGACCGGGGTGATGAACGAGGGGCTTTTCGCAAGCTGGCTTGGCCTTTCCGGCACGCCGCGCGAAGCAGAGGTGATCCCGCTCGAACGCGACCTCAGGCTCGCGGCCCTCACCGGCGTGCGCTATCACGCGGCGCTGATCTCGGTGCCCGAATCCGTCGAAGCGCTCGGCGTTGCCAAGAGGCGCGGCGCGAAGGTATCGAGCGGCATTTCGATCAACCATCTGACGCTGAACGAAAACGACATCGGCGAATACCGGACCTTCTTCAAACTGTCGCCGCCGCTGAGGGCCGAAGACGACCGTCAGGCGATGGTCGCGGCGCTGAAGGCGGGGGAGATCGACATCATAGTGTCCTCGCACGACCCGCAGGACGTCGATACCAAGCGCCTGCCCTTCTCCGATGCCGCCGATGGCGCGATCGGGCTCGAGACCATGCTCTCGGCGGCACTGCGCCTTCACCACAGCGGCGATGTTCCGCTGATGCGGCTGATCGACGCCATGTCGACGCGGCCGGCAACGATCTTCGGTCTCGACGCAGGCACGCTGAAGCCGGGCGCAAAGGCCGATATCACGCTGATCGATCTGGACGAGCCATGGCTCGTCACCACGGCGGGCCTCGTCTCCCGCTCCAAGAACACGGCCTTCGAAAATGCCCGGTTCTCGGGACGCGCGGTGCGCACTTACGTAGGCGGAAAATGCGTGTATCAATCGCACTGAGGGGGAAGCGTTCGTGACCGGTATTTTCGCGTTTGATCTGACGGCGATGCAGGCCGTCACAGTGCTCGTTGGCGGCTATCTGCTCGGCTCCATTCCGTTCGGCTACCTGATCACCCGCGTGGCCGGGCTCGGCGATATCCGCTCGATCGGCTCCGGCAATATCGGCGCGACGAATGTGCTGCGCACCGGCAAGCGCCACCTCGCCGCCCTCACCCTGCTGCTCGACGCCCTGAAGGCGACGATCGCCGCCATCCTCGCCGCGCATCTTTACGGTCCGCAGGCCGGGCTGCTGGCGGGTGCAGCCGCCTTCATCGGCCACCTCTTTCCGATCTGGCTCGGCTTCAAGGGCGGCAAGGGCGTCGCCACCTATATCGGCGTGCTGCTCGGCGTCGCACCGGCGACGGTGCTGATCTTTGCCTTCGTCTGGCTGCTCATGGCCAGATTGTCGCGCTATTCCTCGCTTTCCGCGCTTGTCGCCACGCTTGTCATTCCGGTTGCACTGTGGATAATGGGTCAACCGCAGATATCGCTTGTGATGGCGCTTCTGACGGTGATTTCGTGGTGGCGACACAAGGCCAATATCGAACGTCTGATCCGTGGGACTGAAAGCAGGATCGGAGAGAAGGGGTGAGCGGGGCATGGCATCTTCCCGGAAGGCTTTTCGGCCTTCTGGCGCCCTTGGCGGGCTTCCAGGAGGCATAGGCCGGCAGATTGATCTGCCGCGGCGGCGGTTCTCCGCCGCCCTTGCCCCGATTGTTGCGAAAGCCCGCCCGTGACCGCCCCGGCCGGCATCACGCTTTCCGAGAGGCAGCGCATCGCCTGGCTCAGGCTGATCCGCAGCGACAATGTCGGCCCCGTCACCTTCCGAGAACTCATCAATCATTGCGGCAGCGCCGAGAAGGCGCTGACCATGCTGCCGGAACTTGCCGCGCGCGGTGGCGCAGCCCGCAACATCCGGGTTGCGAGCGTGAGCGAGGCCGAGCGGGAAATGGAGATCGCAACGCGCCACCACGGGCGCTTCGTGGCGATCGGCGAACCGGACTACCCGCCGGCCCTGCGTGCTCTCGACAGCGCGCCGCCGCTTCTCGCCATGTGCGGCAGCGGCGCGGCGGCAACCCGGCCGGCGCTCGGCATTGTCGGCGCCCGCAACGCCTCGATCGCCGGCATGAAATTCGGCAGCATGATCGCCAGTGCGGCGGCTGGCGCCGGCTACACCGTGGTCTCCGGCCTTGCCCGCGGCATCGACACCGCCGCCCATCGCGCAAGCCTTTCCCACGGTACCTTCGCCGCGATCGCCGGCGGCCTCGATCGGCCCTACCCGCCGGAAAACATCGAGCTCTATCGCCGCATCCCCGCTGAGGGGGGCGTCGTCGTCAGTGAAATGCCCTATGGCTGGGAGCCGCGGGCGCGCGACTTTCCGCGCCGCAACCGGCTGATCGCCGGCGCATCGCTTGCCGTCGTCGTCATCGAGGCGGCGGTTCGTTCGGGCTCGCTGATCACGGCGCGGCTTGCCAATGAATATGGGCGGCTGGTGCTCGCAGTACCGGGTTCGCCGCTCGATCCAAGAGCCCAGGGCACCAACGGCCTCCTCAAGCAGGGCGCGATGATCGTCTGCGAGCCCGCCGATGTGCTCGAAGCCCTGGCGCCGCTTTCAGCCCTTGAACTGCCCCTTGCCGGCGGCGCCGGAGAGGAAAGCGAGGCCAGCCCCGAAGTCGAACCGCCGGGCGACGACGAGCGAAGCCGCGTCGCAGGTGCGCTCGGGCCAAGCCCGTGCGAAATCGATGACCTGATTCGGTTCACCGGGGTCAACCCAGCCGCCGTTCAGCTCATCCTTCTCGAACTCGATCTCGCGGGCCGTCTCGTCCGCCATCCAGGCGGCATGGTTTCGCTCGCCTGAGCCTCAGGAATCGACTCGCCCCTCGGCCAACCGCGCTTGCGATTCACCGGCTTCCATGTAGGCCATATCGATGAGGTAGCAGAGCATCTCCGTGCCCTCCCTGTCGGAGAGACGGCGAAGCTGACCCAGTATCTGCCGAATATAGGTTATCTCATCTTCCGTGAGACTCCGCGAGGAGTCTGGCTCGAAGCTCTTAGACGACATATGTGCACCCAGTTATTGCGGCGCGGGCCATGCACGCACCGGTTTTTTTGTTTAGCTGAATCAGCATACCCCGGAACTAGCAGATTGCAATCCGCAAACGCAGATGCCCTTGGTTGCAATTATGCTGGACACAGCCTCACCCTGCAACCGTAAGATTTGCCGCACGAAGATGGCTTGAGCGGGGCAAAATACCGCTTCGCGGCAGTCTCAAGAGCACGAATTTTGCGACGAGGGACTTGACCGGCGCTCAATCCCTGTCCATTTCGTGGGCCGGAAGAACCGGCAGCGGATCGACGGCACCAGACCGTGCCAGCTGCCCGAAAGCCTAGAACCGGCGGTGCGAATTCCCGTTGTCATTGGCGCGGATGGACCGCCCGTACCGGCCGCGGGCTGGTACGGATGGCTTTTTCGCGTATGCTGCGCCGAATTGGGGCAAAGGCTTCCAAAGAAACTTGGCCGCCCGTTTGATGGCGGTGGCCGCGGCTCTGGCCTGCGGCAAAAACAGAATTGAGACGGAAGACATGGACGTAGTCGTCGTTGAATCCCCTGCCAAGGCCAAAACCATCAACAAGTACCTTGGCAAGGACTACAAGGTATTGGCCTCTTTCGGCCATGTGCGCGATCTGCCGGCCAAGGACGGCTCCGTGCTGCCGGACGACGACTTCTCGATGTCCTGGCAGGTCGACACGGCCTCCGCCAAGCGGGTGAAGGATATCGCCGAGGCAGTCAAGTCCGCCGATGGCCTGATCCTCGCAACCGACCCGGACAGGGAAGGCGAAGCGATTTCCTGGCACGTCCTCGACCTGCTGCAGAAGAAGAAGGTGCTGAAGGACAAGCCGGTCAAGCGTGTCGTCTTCAACGCCATCACCAAGAAAGCCGTGCTCGACGCGATGGCCAATCCGCGCGATATCGACGAGGCGCTGGTGAATGCCTATCTCGCCCGCCGCGCGCTAGACTATCTCGTTGGCTTCAACCTGTCGCCGGTGCTGTGGCGCAAGCTGCCCGGCGCCCGCTCGGCCGGCCGCGTGCAGTCGGTCGCGCTGCGTCTTGTCTGCGACCGCGAAAACGAGATCGAGCGCTTCGTTCCTGAAGAATACTGGAACATCGTCGCCGACCTGAAGACGGTGCGCGGCGACGCCTTCGAGGCGCGGCTGGTGCAGGCCGACGGCAAGCGCGTCCAGAAGAACTCGGTGAAGAACCAGGAACAGGCCCACCGCATCCGCGACCTGCTCGAGGGCGCGACCTATTCGGTGGCGAGCGTCGAGGCCAAGCCCGTCCGCCGCAATCCCGGCCCGCCCTTCACCACCTCGACCCTGCAGCAGGCAGCGTCCTCGCGTCTCGGCTTTTCCGCCTCGCGCACCATGCAGGTGGCGCAGCGGCTTTACGAAGGCATCGCGATCGGCGGCGAGACGGCCGGTCTCATCACCTATATGCGTACCGACGGCGTCTCCATGGCGCCGGAGGCCGTGACGGCTGCGCGTGACGCGATCGGCGACCAGTTCGGCACCCGTTATCTGCCCGAAAGCGCCCGCCACTATTCGGTGAAGGCGAAGAACGCGCAGGAGGCCCATGAGGCGATCCGCCCGACAGACTTCACCCGCACGCCGCAATCGGTGAAGAAATACCTCGATGCCGACCAGTTCCGCCTCTACGATCTCGTTTGGAAGCGCGGCATTGCCAGCCAGATGGCATCGGCCGAGATGGAACGCACCACCGCCGAAATCACCGCCGCCAAGGGTGGCGAAAGCGCCGGGCTGCGCGCCGTCGGGACGGTCGTCAAGTTCGACGGCTTCCTCGCCGCCTATGCCGACAATCGCGAGGAAAAGCAGCCCTCCGACGAGGATGACGATGATGGTCGTCTGCCCGAGATCAACCAGGGCGAAAACGTCGACAAGGACAAGATCCGCGCCACCCAGCACTTCACCGAGCCGCCGCCGCGCTATTCGGAAGCCTCGCTGATCAAGAAGCTCGAAGAGCTCGGCATCGGCCGGCCGTCGACCTATGCCTCGACGCTCGCGACGCTGCGCGACCGCGAATACGTCACCATCGAGAACCGCAAGCTGACACCCGAGGCCAAGGGCCGGCTGGTGACGGCCTTCCTCGAGAATTTCTTCAACCGCTACGTCGAATATGACTTCACGGCGGAACTCGAGGAAAAGCTCGACAAGATTTCCGATGGCTCGCTGGAGTGGAAGCAGGTTCTGCGCGACTTCTGGAAGGATTTCTTCGCCCAGGTCGAAGACACCAAGGAGCTGCGCGTCACCAATGTGCTGGATGCGCTGAACGAGGCGCTGGCGCCGCTGGTGTTCCCGAAGCGGGAGGATGGCTCCGATCCGCGTACCTGCCAGGTCTGCGGCACGGGCAAGCTGTCGCTGAAGCTCGGCAAGTACGGCGCCTTCGTCGGCTGCTCCAACTATCCGGAGTGCAACTTCACACGCCAGCTCGGCGCCGATGCCGAGGCGGATGCCGCCAATTCCAACGAGCCGAACGAGCTTGGAACCGATCCGGAAACCGGCGAGCCTGTCACGCTGCGCTCCGGCCGTTTCGGACCTTATGTCCAGCGTGGCGAAGGCAAGGAAGCCAAGCGCTCGTCGCTGCCGAAGGGCTGGAAGCCGGAGGATATCGACCTCGAAAAGGCGCTGCAGCTTCTGTCGCTGCCGAGAGAGGTCGGCGCGCATCCTGAAGACGGCAAGATGATCACCGCCGGGCTCGGCCGCTACGGACCCTTCGTCCTGCATGACGGTACCTACGCCAATGTCGACAGCATCGAGGACGTGTTTTCCGTCGGCGTCAACCGCGCGGTCTCGATCATCGCCGACAAGCGCGCCAATGGCGGCCGCCGACGCTCTGCGCCCGCGGCGCTCAAATCGCTCGGCGAACATCCCGAAGGCGGCGGCGAAGTGACCGTCAATGACGGCCGCTACGGGCCCTACGTCAAATGGGGCAAGATCAACGCGACCATCCCCAAGGGCAAGGACCCGCAGTCGATCACCATGGAAGAAGCCATTCCGCTTCTCGCCGCACGTGCCGAAAAGGCCGGCGTGAAGAAGCCGGCGAAAAAGGCTGCCGCGAAGAAGCCCGCAGCCAAGAAGACCGCGGCGAAGAAGACAACCGCGAAATCCAAAACCGCATCGGCAACGAAGAAGACGACCGCTTCGAAAAAGACGTCGGCCGAGGCTGAAAAGAGCGACAGTTGAGCGCAAAACCGACCGCCTCCCGGTCCCGCAAGCCGGATGAGATCATTCACGGACAAGTGCCGCCGCGCGATGTGCTCTTGAAGTTCATCGCCGACAATCCCGACCAGGCCTCCAAGCGCGACATCGCCAAGGCCTTCGGGATCAAGGGCGAGGACCGCGTCGTACTGAAAGCTATGCTGCGCGAGCTGGAGGACGACGGCCTTCTGCAGAAGAAGCGGAAAAGCCTGATGCGGCCGGGCGCCCTGCCCCCTGTCACCGTGCTCGACATCACCACCCGCGACAAGGACGGCGAGCTGATCGGCCGCCCCGCCGAGTGGCCTGTCGAGGAAGGCGCGGCCCCCGCCGTGCTGATCCGCCAGCAGGGCGGCGGCAAGAATGGCAGGCGCAAGCCGGCCACCGCCGGGCTCGGCGATCGCATCCTTGCCAAGATATTTCCCTCCAAGTCCGAGACCGGCCCGGCCTACACGGCCCGCATCATCAAGGTCATCGACAAGCGCCGCACCGCCGCGCTCGGCGTCGTGCGCATGCTCGATGACGGCTCGGCCCGACTGATGCCGATCGAACGTCGCGACAGCGAGGTCGAGCTTGCCGACCTTGCCGGCGCCAAGGATGGCGATCTCGTGGAAGTCGATATCCAGCGATCGGGCCGATACGGTCTCGCACGCGGCTCGGTGCTCTCCGTGGTCGGTTCGTTGGCGTCGGAAAAGGCGGTCTCGATGATCGCGATCCACGCCCATGGCATTCCGCACATCTTCCCGAAGGAAGTGCTCGACGCTGCCGAGGCGGCACAACCCGCCACCATGTCGCACCGCGAGGACTGGCGCGACCTGCCGCTCGTCACCATCGACCCCGCCGACGCCAAGGACCATGACGACGCCGTCTACGCCGAGCCGGACACGCGGCCGGAAAACGAAGGCGGCGTGATCGTCACCGTCGCGATTGCCGACGTCTCCTATTATGTCCGCCCGAAATCGGCGCTGGACCGCGAGGCGCTGAAGCGCGGCAATTCGGTCTATTTCCCGGATCGCGTCGTGCCGATGCTGCCCGAGCGGATTTCCAACGACCTCTGCTCGCTGCGCGAGGGCGAGGACCGGCCGGCGCTTGCCGTGCGCATGGTCTTTTCCAAGGAGGGTCGCAAGGCCTCCCACACCTTCCATCGCATCATGATGAAGAGTGCGGCGAAGCTCTCCTACCAGCAGGCTCAGGCCGCCATCGACGGCACCACCGACGACAAGACCGGCCCGCTGCTCGAACCGGTGCTGAAGCCGCTCTGGGCCGCCTACAGGACGATGACGATCGGCCGCGACCGTCGTCAGCCGCTCGAACTCGACATGCCGGAGCGCCGCATTCTGCTGAAGGGCGACGGCACGGTCGACAAGGTGGTGGTGCCGCCCCGCCTCGATGCGCACAAGCTCATCGAGGAGATGATGATCCAGGCGAATGTCGCTGCGGCCGAAACGCTGGAGCAGAAGCGTCAGGCGCTGATCTACCGCACCCATGACGCGCCGTCGCTTGCCAAGCAGGAGACGCTGCGCGAGTTCCTGGCGACGCTCTCCATCCCGCTGGCGAAGGGCGGCAATCTGCGCGCCAATTCGTTCAACGGTATCCTGTCGAAAGCCGAGGACAGCCCGCACAAGGACATCGTCAACCAGATGGTGTTGCGCTCGCAGAGCCAGGCGGTTTACTCGCCGGAAAATATCGGGCATTTCGGCCTGAACCTGATGAAATATGCCCATTTCACCTCACCGATCCGCCGTTATGCCGACCTGATCGTCCATCGCGCGCTGGTCGCCTCGCTCAATCTCGGCGAAGGCGGGCTGACGGCCGAGGAAGAGGCGCAGCTCGACGACATCGCCGCCGAGATCTCGACCTTCGAACGCCGCGCCATGGCCGCCGAACGCGAGACCGTCGACCGGCTGATCGCCCATCATCTGGCCGGCCGCATCGGCGAGAGCTTCGATGGCCGCGTGGCCGGCGTCACCCGCTCCGGCCTGTTCATCGCGCTGCCGGAATATGGCGCCGACGGCTTTGTCCCCGTTTCGACACTCGGCAGCGACTATTTCGTCCACGACGAGGTACGCCAGGCGCTGGTCGGCGAGCGGACCGGCCTTGGCTATCAGCTCGGCGATGATGTCGA
Organism: Martelella endophytica; assembly: GCF_000960975.1. Classification (NCBI taxonomy): domain Bacteria; kingdom Pseudomonadati; phylum Pseudomonadota; class Alphaproteobacteria; order Hyphomicrobiales; family Aurantimonadaceae; genus Martelella; species Martelella endophytica. The sequence continues at coordinate 4,601,434 of NZ_CP010803.1, forward strand.
GGTGCAGCTCGTTGAGGCGATCCCGCTTGCAGGGGCACTGCGCTTCGACATGCTGAGCTCCGGCAAGAAACTGCCGGCGGCAACCCGCTCGTTCCACAAATCGAAGCGCGGCCGCCCGATGCGCGGAGGCAGGCCCGGCAGGCGCTGAGGGAGGCATGATGGAGGAAGCAGAACACCATCGCTATGGCGAAGGGCGGCAACTGATGCCGGCGATCGTCAACGGCCTCAAGTGCCGTTGCCCCGCCTGCGGCAAGGGACGCCTGTTCGGCAAGTTCCTGAAGACCGTTGACGCCTGCGAAGTCTGCGGCACGGAAATCCACCACCACCGCGCCGATGACCTGCCGGCCTATCTCGTCATCCTGATCGTCGGCCATTTCATGGTCGGCGGTTATATGAGCGGCGAAGCGCTGATGGACGTTCCCGCATGGGTGCATCTCGCCATCTGGGTGCCGCTCACCACCCTCGTCGCCTTCCTCGTCATCCAGCCCGTCAAGGGCGCCGTCATAGGCCTGCAATGGGCGCTGAAGATGCACGGGTTCGACGGCAAGGGCGACGATGAGCCGGCAGAGTTTTAGGCTGGGCTTCCCGAAACCTTCATCAACACGATACCGGCGATGATCAGCGCTCCGGCGATCAAACGGCCGGGCGTTGCCGCTTCGCCGAGCACGACCACGCCGACGACGAAGGCGCCGACAGCACCGATGCCGGTCCACACGGTATAGGCCGTGCCGAGCGGCAGCGTGCGCATGGAAAAGGACAGCAGCACGAAGCTTGCGAGCGATGCGATGATGGTGATCGCCGTCGGCACCAGAAGGGTGAAACCGGCGGACTTCTTCATCGAGAAGGCCCAGACGACTTCGAGAACACCGGCGATTGCGAGATAGAACCAGGCCATGGCGCGGCCCTCCTTTTGAAGTGGCCGGGCCGTCCCGGAATGAGAAGATGCGCGGGTCGTCCCGCACGGCTCTCCTAGCCGAACCTGGCTGCACCGGTCAAGGCGGTTCTAGACCTGCGTGCTGACCCTGTTCTTGCCCTCGCGCTTGGCGCGGTACAGCGCGGCATCGGCGCGTGCATAGAGCTCGGACTGCGGCTCGCCCTTTTCCGCGAGGGTGACGCCGGCCGAGCACGAATACCAGAAGTCGGGATAATCGACGAGCGGGCGAAGGCCGCTGATCTGGCTCAGCATGTGCTCGATGATCGCAACCGCTTCGGCGAGCGTGGCGCCTGGCAGAACAAGGCCAAACTCCTCACCGCCGAGCCGTCCGAAGCAATCCGTTCGCCGGACGATCGCCGATATCTGCTGAGCAAAGCCGATGAGAAGCTGGTCGCCGGCGAAATGGCCGAAACGATCATTGATCTGCTTGAAATTGTCGACGTCGAGGATGGCGAAACAACCGGCCGGCTGATCCTGCGGGCGGGCTTCGCGCGACTGCAAATCTGAGAGACGTTCCATGACGAAGCGGCGGTTGGCGATGCCGGTCAGATCGTCGGTCAGCGACGACTTCAGCGCCAGGTCTCGCTCCTGCCTCAGGTTTCGTCCCTGTGAGCGCAAATCGGTAACGTCGTTGGCAAGGCACATCATCCAGCCGTCTTCGTCCACCGTCTCGGTCATCCACAGCCAGCGGCCATCGTGCACATCGGTCTCGAAGGCACGGAACGGCACCTTGCCGCGGCGGGACAGCGTGCCCTTGAGCCACAGTTCGAAATCGGGATTGGAGATCACCGTGCCGCGCCCCGCATGGAAATTGCGGCGCATGAGCTGCGGCCAGTCAGGATACTCGTCAGGACCGATGAAGAATGCCTCGCGGTAATGGCGGTTGGCAAAGACCAGTTGATCGCGCTCATCGAAAATGGCGAAGAACGTGTCGGCAAGCTCCATCAGGCGGAGTATCTTTTTCAGTTTGCGTTCCATGCCCGAAGTTCGCACCCTAGACGTCACGGTTTCTGCCTGACTTTCCTCGGCAGCCCCTTATTTCTGTTCGCACGGTTTGCCAAAGGCTGCAACGGGAAGCGTGTGCTGACAGAAACGACAATTTACTTTCGGCGCTATGGCTTATCGGAAATGTATTGACGATCGTCAAGGATTGCGAACCGAATCTCCGTTCCTCAGCGGCATCCGAGCCAGATCACATGCCGCGCACCACGGCGTTTGGCATTGGCGCGCACCGTCTTCACCTCGGTGAGGAAACCGCTTTTCTTCATACGGGCGGTGAAACGATCATCCGGCCCGGACGACCAGACAGCAAGCACGCCTTTCGGGCTCAGCGCCTCGCGGGCGCGGGCGAGACCGGCAAGATCGTAAAGCCGATCATTGGCAGCCCGCGTCAAACCGTCCGGCCCGTTGTCGACATCCAGCAGTATGGCGTCGAACCCAGCTTTTGACTGCGCGATCAGCTGCGTGACATCGCCCACGGAGATTTCCATGCGAGGGTCGTCGAGCGCGCCCTGGAACACATCCGCCATCGGCCCCTTCGCCCAGCGGACGACCGCCGGCACCAGCTCTGCCACAACGATGCGCGCATCGGCAGGCAGCACGGCGAGCGCTGCCCGGAGCGTGAAGCCCATGCCGAGGCCGCCGATCAGCACGCGGGGGCCTGCGCAGCCTGCAAGCTTTTCTGCGGCGAGCTCCGCAAGCGCCTCCTCCGAGCCGGAAAGGCGGCTGTTCATCAGCTCGTTGGCGCCAAGCATGATGGAGAACTCCGCGCCGCGTTGCTTGAGGCGCAACGTCGCTGTCTCACCTGGAATTTCGGCTCTGTCGAGCTCGATCCACGGAATCATCGGCCTCTCTCTTTCAGGATTTCCCGCGCCCTGCTACATAGCCCATTCTCGTCGCGCGCCAAGGGCCCGGCCGCGGGAAAGGGCGATGACGAGCGGTTTCCGCGGCAATTTTACCGCCAATGGACGCCCTGAAGGCCGATCTCGTGGATTTCGGGCATGCTTCTCCTTGACTTTTGCTTCAGGATTCGTAGTGTCCGGCCAGATTTTGCCGAGGTCAGCCAGGCTGTCGCGGTAGGAAGATGAAGCGTCCCGAGCGGGCGCTTCCTGATTTTTAGGAAAAATTCCGGGCGTACCGGTTCCGTCGTTCCAGTGAGAAGACGGATTGCTCTTGAAGGCGGAATAAAATGGCAAAGGCAACAACGATCAAGATCAAGCTGCTGTCGACGGCAGATACCGGCTTTTTCTACGTCACCAAAAAGAACAGCCGCACGATGACGGACAAGATGGTCAAGACCAAGTATGATCCGATCGCGCGCAAGCACGTCGAGTTCAAGGAAGCCAAGATCAAGTAATCTGGTTTTCAGAACTGTTTCTTGAAAACGCGCGGGCGCTTCGCCCGCGCGTTTTGCGTTATGCCTGCATGCGTGAAATCAGGCGGGGGCGGAGTACGGTCATCAATAAAGCCAGCGCGATGCTGGCCAATCCCATGGCCGCAATCTGCCCCGGATAGCTGACGCCGATATCGATCAATGCCCCCGTCAGCCCCGGACCGACCGCCGTTGAAAACACGATCAGCGCGATGACGATGGAGCGAATGCTGCCCAGATGTCTCGAGCCATAAAGCTCGGGCCACAACGCTCCGTTCAGCGTGCCTGAAGCGCCCATCGACAGGCCGATGAGGGGCATGAACACATAGGGTGTCCATGCCGCACCGGAGATGCCCATCACCAGACAGGCCGCCGCGATCGGCACCAGCAGGAAGGGCAGCACGGCGACGGAGGAGAACCGGTCGACCAGCGCGCCGGTCACCAGCATCGAGACCAGGCTCGCGATCGACAGCAGGAAAAACGAGCCCGCAAACAGTTCCAGCGTCCAGCCGCGCAGCTCCACCAGATAAACCTGATGGAAGAAGATCGTCGTGCCGATGAAGGGCGGCGCCAGGAAGGCGCACAACACAGCCCAGAACAACGGATCGCGCAGCACCTCGCCGCGCGTCCAGTCACGCGGTGTTGCTGCCGTCTTGCGGCCGAGCGCCTCGCTCTGCGGCTCACGCTCCACCCGCATCAGCACCGAGATCAGCGGCAAGCCGACGGCGAGGATCATCACCGCCGCCGCGATCCAGCTGCCGCGCCAGCCGATCAGTCCGGACACGAGAACAAAGATCACCGGGAAAGTCGCCTCTCCGGTCTGCAGGCCGAGCGAGGACAGCGATACGGCGCGTCCGCGCATGGCATTGAACCATCGGCCCATCGCCGTCACCGCCGTGTGGCTCATCATGCCCTGCCCGAAAAGCCTGAGCATGTAGAGCGACAGGAACAGCAGCGCGACATGGTGCGAGACCGCCATGATGAGGGTGGCGACCGCCAGAAGCGGCATGACAATGAAAACGACCTGGACGACGCTGCGCGTATCGACGATGCGGCCGAGCCGCGTCAATGTCAGAGCGCTCAGCAACGTCGCGCCCATGTAGATGAAGCCGAAATCGCCAGGGCTCAGTCCATATTCGGCACGGATGTCGCCGGCAGAAAGGCTGATGAAATAGGTCTGACCAAAGGCGGTGAAGTAGTTCATCAGAAAGGCGCCGCCCACCCAGCGGGCGTTTTCGCGCAGGAATGACAGAAGGTTCATGGAAAGGGCCCCCGAAAGAAGTGACTGCGGGCCGAACCGAAAGCGTGGACTTTCCTCCCGGCGCGCCAGGCCGGGGCCTCTCGCGCGGATCGCGATGGGCTGATCACGGGAAGGTTAGCGTATGCTGTTGCAAAAGGCCAACCCCACCTCAATGCGATCCGCGATCGGGATCCGCCTCCCCGCCCTTGCTAGCAGGAACAGTTTCGCCAACCTGGTTCTGATCCTTCTCTGCCTTCGCCTCGGCCTTTCTGCGGCGACGTTCGCGCCGGGCGTGATTGAAGGCGCCGATACGAGCGCGCAGGCCGGCAATGCCGCGACCGAGAAAAACGCGACCCCGATCCACTTCCCGAAGCTCGGTCGCATAAGCGACGGCGAGCGCATTGCGATAGCTCTGCAGCCCCTCGCTCAGCGTCACTTCCAGGCGGCGCATGACGGAGACCCAGACGGGCGAAACCAGCAGGGTGATCGCCGTCATGGCGATGACGAGACGATAGAGATCCTCGCCAAGCGCTGCGGCTGAAAGACCGGCAGCGGCAAGCACGAAGGAAAACTCGCCCACCTGCGCCATGGAAAGGCCCGCCACCAGCGCCGTCTGCGGCGAGGATCCGGTCCAGCGCAGCAGCATCACGTTCAGCACCGTCTTCGCGGCAATCACGCCGACCGCCGTGAGCAGAACAGCAAGAAGGTTGTTCCAGATGAAGCCAAGATCGATCAGAAGGCCGATGGAGAGGAAGAAGATGACCAGCAGCACGCTCTGGATCGGCTCGACCACCGGAATGACGCGGCTGCGCAGCGTCGAATTGCCGACACAGATGCCGGCGAGGAAGGCGCCATAGGCCGGCGACATGCCGGCGACGCCGGAGATTGCGGCAGCGGAAAAGCAAAGGGCGAGCGCGCCGAGCGCCAGAAGCTCCACCTTATCCTCGACCTTCTCGGCATAGGGGATGCGCAGCTTGCCGAAGCGGCCGAAATACCAGAGAAGCCCCGCCATCATGCCGACGGCGACGATCACCTTGACCGCCGTTGCCGTGACGTCGAAGCCGGCGCCGCCGAAGCTCGACACGAAGATCAGCATCGGCACCACGGCAATGTCCTGGGCGATCAAGACGCCGACGGCGATGCGGCCGGCGTCGCCGCGCAGCATGCCCATCTCGTCCAGCATCTTCATCGCCACCACGGTGGACGAAAGCGCGATGACGAAGCTGAGGATCACCATTTCCCGTGGCGTCGCCTGCAAGAAGAAGCCGATCAGCACTGCCAGCAATGCCGCGCTGGCGAGCTGCCCGCAGACCACCAGCAGCGCCTGCCTGAGAGAGACGACGAAGGCCCTGATCGAAAGCTCCATGCCGATGAAGAACAGCAGCACGACGACGCCCATCTCGCCGAGAAAGGCGACGCTTTCATTGTTTTCGATCAGCCCCAGCCCCGTCGGGCCGAGCAGGATGCCGGCGAGGATGAATCCGACCAGCGGTGGCTGCCTGAGCCACAGAAAGCCAAGTCCCGCCAGTGCGGCGACAGCAATCACCAGTGCCACGGCAATGAGATTGCCGCCATGGGCGCCAGCCTGCGCGACCGTTTCCTGAACCACATGCTCCATCGCCACCTTCCTTTCGACGGCAGAATAAGGTCGGAGACGGCGAAACCTCAAGCCGGCGCCCGGTGACAGAAATATAACCAGCGCTTATCTTGCGATGCATGATTTCTATCGCTTCCGCAAGATACTGAAAGATTTATATAAATTCCTGCCGCGCACGAAGCGGAATTGTGGAAAAGCAACGGAATCGGGGCATCACGCAGGCGCGCGTTGCGCAGCGCAGCGACGATTTTTCTTTTTCGCCTGTAAAAATCGTCATATATTATTAATCATAAATGGAGGAGACGACATGAGTTTATCACGTTCCCTGCATACCATCCTGATCAGCGCCGCGTTTGTGTTCGTGGCAATCATGCTTTTCATCTGACAGGATTTTGCGCGCAAGCGCCTTCGTGCCAGCCGGTCCACTGAATCATTTGTCGGAACCGGCTGCCATAGTTTCGCGTTTCTCAAGTCATATTGACTTTAACATCGGTCGATGCGGGCAATGTCTGCAGGGCCGATGTTGGTCCGATCGCCGCCCGCATTGCGGCGGTCGGACGGAACAACCGGCACGGAGTGAAACATGTTTGACAGCAAGACCACGACCAGCGACATCCTCGAACGCCTGCATCTGAGCGAGCCGAAACCGGCAGCATCGGCAACCGCGCTGGTGCGCGACGAAATCGACGCCCTCGCCAGAACCGCCCGCAAGCACCCGGCCGGCAGCGGCTCGGCTCTGGCGCTCGTCGGCCTCGTCGCCTTCGGCATCGGCTTCCTGGTCGGCCACGCGGACAGCTCCGAATCGGTTCCGCGCAAGCGCCTGTTTCGCCAGCGCCCGAAGCGGTGGCCGGCCCGAACGACGCATAGCGGCGGCGTTTTCAGCGGCCGCAAGTAAGGCGCTGATATCCAGGACTGACGAGGCGCCGTTCGGCGCTGACAAAGCTGCTGAGCTTGAGGACAGTACCCGTCTGCCTTTAGCACATGGGGTGTCCCGAGCCGTCTCGGGTGACGAAACGAAAAGCCCGCCAGAAATGGCGGGCTTTTCGTGATGACAGAGCCGACAAGGAAGGCCTGCCTGAACTCAACATACTGAAATAATGGTAAAAATGGTCGGGGTGGCGGGATTCGAACCCACGACCCCTTGACCCCCAGTCAAGTGCGCTACCGGGCTGCGCTACACCCCGACCCATGCCGCCGAAACGGCCCGTCCCCTTTAGACTTTCGCGCCGGCCCGCGCAAGGGCAAAAGAGCAGGTGCGATACAAAAAGAAGGCTCCGCCCAGAGTGATACGCACGGCGAAAACCATCGCCGCCGCAGAGCCTGCGACCGACGCTGGTCGTCCCCACCCGGTGATGACGCTATCAGCTGACGAACAGGGAAAGAACGAAAGCTGCGATCAGAACGATCAGCGCCAGAATGGCGAGTGCCCAGAAAATCTTACGATTGTAGAGCGGGGTCATCATATAGCAGGACGAACAAACCGGACGTCCGAAACGAAGATGATGACCACAGTACTTGCAATGGAAAAACCGCATTCTTTCCATTTCTCCGTGGTTTTTTGTTGGTGCACCGCGAGGCGCACGGCATTTATAAAATTAGCTATGACTAAAGCATCAGATTAACAACTTTTGGTTCATCTAGGCTCAAGGCATGATGCCAATGGTGGCGCTATCAATGTTAGATCAAGCTTATATGAAAAATCAATGCCCGATCATACTTCAACCAAAAATGGCGTAGGAAAATGTGATTTTTGTCACAGATCGCTTCGCCGTCGCTCGCCACGCCCCTTGGCCCCAAGGTTCAGTAAGAAATAGCGAACACATAAATTCGGCATTTGCTGGCTTTTTGATCAATTGCAAGAAAATCGGTATCACAATTTACATGAGCTCTCCCTGGCGTGAGAACTTTCACCACACCGTCAGGCTGTAACCGCACGAGTCAACCGTTACGCACCGCGTGGTGGTACTTCCGGTAGATGTCATCAATATCGACGGTCGGCTGTGGCGGCTTGATTTTCATGTCGCGGAGCGTGTCGAGGATGATGTTGGCCGTTGCCAGGTTTCGAAACCATTTCCGGTTGGCCGGGATCACATACCAGGGCGCATGCTCGGTCGAGCAATTGGTAAGCATCGCCTCATAAGCCGCGATGTAGTCGTCCCAGCGATCGCGCTCGGCATAGTCGGAGGTGGAAATCTTCCACTGCCGGTCCTTGTCCTGCAGCCGCTTCTCGAAGCGTTCGAGCTGCTCGTCCTTGGAGATGCACAGGAAGAACTTGACGATGGAGACGCCGTTTTCGCTCAGGAATTCCTCGAAATTGTTGATCTGGTGATAGCGCTTCGACCACACCTCCTCCGGCACGAGGTTGTGGACGCGGGCAACCAGAACATCCTCGTAATGCGAGCGGTTGAACACCGCGACCTGTCCGAGAGCCGGAGTGCGCTGATGCACGCGCCAGAGAAAGTCGTGCGCCCGCTCGACGTCCGTCGGCTGCTTGAAGCTTGCGACATAGGTGCCCTGCGGGTTCATCGCGGTGATGACGTGCCAGCAAACGCCGTCCTTGCCGGCAGCATCGATCCCCTGCAGCACGATCAGCAGTGCGTGCTTCTTCTCGGCATAGAGCTCTTCCTGCAGCGGCGTGATCGCCTCGAGAACGGAACCGAGCGCCTCCTTGCCCGCCTCCTTGTCCTCCACATCACCGTGATAGTCCGGGTCGAACTCGGAAAGCTTAACCGTACTTCCGGGTGTGACGATCAGTTTCTTGCGATAGTCCACGTCTCTCACTCCTCGTCGTTTCGTCTGCAAATCAACCGACCCGGCTAACGGTTAAGCCGGGCATTGACGACGTCAATAGACATGGCCCGCCGCGCGCTGCGGTTTTCGAGAACATGATCGATGCCGATCCTGACGCCTCCTATGATAAACAGCCAGACAAGCAGATAGATCCAGACGAGGCCAATGGTCAGCCAGGGAATTTGCGGCACAAGAATGCCGAAACCGCACATCAGCACCGCGACCAGTTGCGTCGCCACGATGGCGATGACGAGCGGCAGGGCCGGATAGGGCCGCTTCATGAACCAGTTCTCCTTGCGCGAGACCAGCATCAGCAGGTGGCCGCCGGCAACGAGCTGCAGGAACATCATCGATTGCAGATGCGCCTGATCGGTGAGCCCGAGCCCCGGCCAGCGCGCGGCGTCCGAGAGCACCTCCATGCCGATGAGCAACAGGCCGAAGGACTGCACGATGGAAAAGAAGCCGAGCACCGCGGAAACCGAAAACAGGTGCGGCATGCGCCACTTGATCGGCTGTTCGGAAACGCTGGTATTGTCATAGGCGACGGTCATGATCGGAATGTCGTCGAGCAGCGACATCAGCACGATCATGATCGGCGTCAGCGGCTGGAAGCCGAGGAAGATCGTCGAAAGCACGACCAGGAACATGATGTCCATGGTCAGCGCCACACGATAGATGGTGTAGCTGGTGATCCGCCCGAAGATGCGCCGTGCCTCGTCGATCGCATTCTGGATGACCGAGAGGCCGGGTGCGGTCAAAATCAGCGCCGCCGCGCCCCGCGCGGCATCCGTGGCGCCGGAAACGGCGATGCCGCAATCGGCCTGCTTCAGCGCCGGCGCGTCATTGACGCCGTCGCCGGTCATGGCCACGAGATGGCCGTTCTTCTGGAAGGTCTTGACGATGGCATACTTGTGCTCGGGGAATACCCGGGCGAAACCGTCGGCTGTCAGGATACGGTTGGCGATCGGTCCTGGAACGTTGTCGGGGTCCATATCCTTCGGAAACACATCGGCGGCTGTCAGGATGTTGGTTCCAAGGCCAAGCTGACGGGCAGTCTCACGGGCGATCGCCGTGTCATCGCCGGTGATCATCTTCACCGTCACGCCCTTGCCGCGGACATTCTCGATGGTCGCTTTGGAATCGTCGCGCGGCGGATCGAACATCGGCAGCACGCCAAGCAGCGTCCAGCTCTTGCCGTCATCGTCTGAGCGGGCGACGGCAAGCGCGCGATAGCCCTTGGCGCCGAGTTCGGCCACATGGGCGTCCACCGTATCCGCCACAGCCTTGTCGCCACCGGCGAGCATGACGATGGCATGCGGCGCGCCCTTGGCCGTCAGGAAACGCTTGCCGTCCAGGCCCGTCACCTCGGCTTCGGTACGCTTCGAAACCGGATCGAAAGGCGTAAACTTTCCGATGCTGTAGCCTTTCAGCACACTCACGTCGGGCAGCGCGCCGATTACGGCGCCGTCGATGGCATCGCCATCTTCCGCGCGTGAGGCAAGTGCGCCGGCGAGCACGATGTCGGCCGCCGCCGCGCCGCCGATCGCGATCGGCTCGCCAAGGGTCAGGATATTCTTGGTCAGCGTCCCGGTCTTGTCCGAGCACAGAATGTCGGCACCCGCCATCTCGTCGATCGAGGAGAGCCGCGAGACAATCGCCTTCTCCTTGGAAAGCGCCAGCGCGCCGAGCGCCATGGTGATCGAAAACACCGCCGGCATTGCCACCGGGATCGAGGCGACGAGCAGCACCAGAACGAACTGAAGGATGCCGAGCGCATCGGAAAGCCCCCAATTATCGGCAACGACAATATCGGTATAGACCTCGACCGCGACCATGATCAGCGCCAGCACGACGGCAACGACAATCAGGAAATTGCCGATCTGGAACATCGCCTTCTGCGCCTGGCTCACCGCGCCAGCCCCGGCCACAAGCTTCGCCGTGCGGCCGAAGAAGGTGTTGGCGCCGGTGGCGATCACCACGGCGTTCATCTCGCCCTGCTTGACGACGCTTCCGGAATAGGCGCTGTCGCCGATCTTCTTGTTTACGGGCAGCGATTCCCCGGTCAGCGCCGCCTGGTCGATCGAGGCATAATCGCCCTCCACCAGCCGGATATCGGCCGGCACGATGCCGCCGAGCCTGATCTTGACGATATCGCCCGGCACGAGGGTAGCCGCATCCACGACCTGGAAGCTGCCGTCACGCAGCGCGGTGGCCTGCGGCGCAAGCGAGTTCTTCAGCGCGGCAAGCGCATTGGTCGCCTTGCTGTCCTGGTAGAATTCGAGCCCCGCATTGAACAGCAAAAGACCGAAGATGATGGCGAAGTCGCCGAGGTCACCGAGAAACAGCGACACGAGAGCCGCAGCCTCGATCATGAAGGCGATGGGCCCGACGAAATGGCCGACCACCTGGCGCCAGAGACTGGTCTTCTTTTCGGGAAGCGCATTGGGCCCATACTGGGCAAGGCGCCTTTCGGCTTCGGCGGTGCTCAGCCCTTTGGCGGGATCGCTCTCAAGCTGCCGCAATACGTCATCAACAGGGATCGTTTCCAGATCCCGGCTATCCTGATTGTCCGTCATCCGCTTTCTCCAGCATCGCCAAATGCAAACCCGGAACGGTCCACTACCCGTTTCTGCTACTATAAGACGAACCAGAATCGGGCAATTTTAGCAATATGCCGGACGGAAAACCGCGCTTACGCGGATGAGATTATCCCATCCACGCTGATTTCATTTGACGAAACGCAAATGAACGCCGGTTCAGGCAGATTTTCGTAAAGAGAACGGGACGGGGTTGCGACGGCGCCGTCAGCGCACCTGATCCAGCAGACGCTTGCATTCCAGGAGATCGTAGAGAACCTCCTGCAGCATCGCGTCATCGGAGCGCGTCAGCCCCGAGGCCGGTGAAATCTCGCCGTCATCATCCTTGCCGCGCCGGAAGAAGCCCTTCGACTTTTTCGGCCGGCCGACGACCTGATCGTCGTCGAACATGGAGGGCTGGTCGGCCTTGTCCGCCGGCACCTCGGGCGCTGGCGTCAGCGCCTCCATCAGCTCGGCATCGCCGCTACCGACAGCGGAAACGAAGCGGTTGCCATTGCTGCGCAGCAGCTTCTGCACGCCCTTGATCGTGTAGCCGTGATCGTAGAGGAGATGGCGGATGCCCTTCAGGAGCTCGACATCCTCCGGGCGATAGTATCGCCGGCCACCGCCGCGCTTCATCGGCTTGACCTGCGTGAACCGCGTTTCCCAGAAACGCAGCACATGCTGGGGCAGATCCAGATCCTCGGCGACTTCCGAAATGGTGCGGAACGCTTCCGGGCTCTTGTCCATGATGAAAGGCCTCTCGACAGCAACGAATCGTTGTTATTTCAGCGCGGTCTGCGCCGAAACACAAGCCTTGTCGATGAAAGAGAAGAAACGCTCAGGAAGCGGTGCGCGAGGCAGCCTTTTCAGCGCGGGCCTTGCGGGAAACATGCGACTTCAGAATTTTCTGCTTGAGCACGTTGGAAGCCTTGAAGGTCATGACCCGGCGCGGCGAAATCGGCACTTCCTCGCCGGTTTTCGGGTTGCGGCCGATGCGCTCATTCTTGTCGCGCACCTGGAAGGTGGCGAAAGAAGACAGCTTCACGGTCTCGCCGCGGACGATGGCGTCGCAAATCTCGTCGATCACTGTTTCGACCAGTTCGGCAGATTCCGTCCGAGACAGCCCCACCTTGCGGAACACCGACTCGGCGAGGTCTGCACGCGTCACAGTTTTGCCTGACATTGCCACACCCCAGTTTTTGACTAATTCCCCGTTTTGCAGACACTATTGCTCCGCGCTAACGCGGTCAAGCACGAGTTCGCCTGCAAATTGTTTCGTTTCGCCCTACCAGCGCAACAGCACGGCGCCCCATGTAAAGCCGCCACCCATCGCTTCCAGCATCACGGTATCGCCGCGCTTGATGCGACCATCTTCCACAGCCGTAGCGAGTGCCAGCGGGATGGATGCAGCCGACGTGTTGGCATGGCGGTCGACGGTAACAACGACTTTCTCCATCGGAATGCCGAGCTTCTTCGCCGAACCTTCGATGATCCGCCGGTTCGCCTGGTGCGGGACCAGCCAGTCGAGCCCATCGGCGCCGATGCCCGCCTCGTCGAAGACGGCCTCGATGACGTCGGTGATCATCCCGACGGCATGCTTGAAGACTTCGCGGCCTTCCATGCGCACATGGCCGATCTCTCCGGTGGAGGAGACGCCGCCATCGACATAAAGCTTCTCGCGGTGACTGCCATCCGAGCGCAGGCTGACGGCGGCGATGCCGCGACCTTCCGCCATGGTCTCCTCGATCCCCTCGAGCACCACGGCGCCCGCGCCGTCACCAAAGAGGACGCAGGTTGTCCGGTCGGTCCAGTCGAGAATGCGCGAGAATGTCTCGGCCCCGATGACGAGGACACGCCTGGCACGTCCGGCGCGGATATAGTTGTCCGCCGTCGTCACGGCATAGACGAAGCCGGAACAGACGGCCTGCAGGTCGAAGGCGAAGCCGTGCGCCATGCCGAGACGGTTCTGGATGTTCACGGCGGTCGCCGGAAAGGTATTGTCCGGCGTCGACGTCGCGACGATGATGAGATCGATATCGGCCGGCGTCAGGCCGGCATTGTCGAGCGCGTTGCGGGCAGCAGCCTCGCCGAGCGATGCCGTGGTTTCGCCTTCGCCCGCGATATAACGCTGCTTGATGCCGGTCCGCTGCTGGATCCAGGCGTCGGAGGTGTCGACAAGCTGACGCAGTTCGTCGTTGGTCACCACACGTTTCGGCAAGGCCGACCCGACCCCACAAACGACAGAACGGATCATCTTGTTATTCCTTATTGGCTGGCAGTGCGCCGCTCATAAACAATTTCAGGTCGCACGTCACCAGTGAACCCGAAGAAAGACGGCCATCAGGCCGCCTCCGGTCCCATCGGAGATTCGTTTCGTGCGTGATATTCGGTCAGATCGTGCTGAATCTTGGCCTGCAGTCCGTTGTGGACCATGTCATAGGCGACGTCGATCGCCGCCGCGTAGCCTTCGGCATCCGTGCCGCCATGGCTTTTGATGACAATGCCATTGAGCCCGAGGAACACGCCACCATTGACCTTGCGCGGATCAAGCTTGTCGCGCAGCATGCGGAAGGCGCCGCGTGCGAACAGATAGCCGATGCGCGACATCCACGTCCGCCCCATGGCGGAACGCAGATATTCGGCGATCTGCCGGGCGGTGCCCTCGGCGGTCTTCAGCGCGATATTGCCGGTGAAGCCCTCGACAACGAAGACATCGACCGTTCCCTTGCCCAGATCGTCGCCTTCGACGAAGCCTGCATATTCCAGATTGTCGATATCGGCTTCGCGCAGAAGCTTGCCCGCTTCCTTTACCTGCTCGACACCCTTGACCTCTTCGACACCGACATTCAGCAGCCCGACAGTCGGGCGCTTGATCTCGAACAGGGCCCGCGCCATGGCACCACCCATCAGCGCGAAATCGAGAAGCTGCTTGGCATCGGCGCCGATCGTGGCCCCGATATCGAGCACGATGCTTTCGCCATTTGTGGTCGGCCAGATGCCGGCGATCGCCGGTCTGTCGATGGCCGGCATGGTCTTCAGACAGAACACCGCCATCGCCATCAGCGCACCGGTATTACCCGCTGAGACAGCGGCATCGGACTGCTTTTCCCTGACAGCCTCAATGGCGCGCCACATGCTCGAGACATTGCGGCCGCGCCGCAGCGCCTGGCTCGGCTTCTCGTCCATTCCGACGGCGACTTCGCAATCGAAGACCTCGGCCCGCGCCGCGAGCTTGGGAAAGCGCGCCAGGATAGGCACGATCTCCTGCTCATGACCATAAAGCAGATAGGTGATGTCAGGGTGTCGGGTGAGCGCCTTCGCCGCACCGGCGATGGCGACTTCAGCGCCGACATCACCACCCATGACATCAATGGAAATCTTTATCACGCGTAACAGTTCCCTGTTTACAAGCACCTGGCAGAGCCGGGCCAAAATACCTCTTTTGCGACACGACACAACTGTGGCCGTGTAAAATACAGGTTCTTCAGCGCAACAGCTCTCGGCCAGAGACCCGACCGGGTCCCTTCAAACAAATCTTTGCACAAACGGCAAGAGGCATCGAAACACCATCGGGCCGTTCAGCTCTCGTTTCCGGAACCTCCCTTCCAGTCCTTCAGCGCCGCAAAGGGCGATGCAGGCCGCTCTTCCTCCTCCTCTTCGGCCTCTGCCGGGGTCTCCGGCAGCGCCGCGCCTTCCTTGCGCGGATAGGGATCGATCGAGAGCGCGATGGCTTCTGCCACAAGCGCACCGAGATCGATTTCGCCGCCAGTGAAGGGCTCCGGCTCGTCCGGCCCGTCGGGGTCGATGACCAGTTCTCCCTCCTCGTTGGTCTGGCGGCGGAAATGCTTCGAATTTTCGGGCAGGAATGTCGCGTCGATGGCTTCGACAATATCCGACTCGATCGGCTCCAGCGTCACCACGCAGGCTTGCGTCAGATGGGCGGCGACCTCGCCGCGCACCCGCACGCCATCGCGCCGCCAAGGCGAAATCGTCAGGTCGCCGGCAAGGCTTTCGACGCTCTCCACCTCCCAGAAGCCGGCGAGCGCCCGGCGCTCATCCTCGTTGGCCTCCAGATGCATGTCGAAGGACACGGACGACACGCGGCTGACCGGAAACGGACGTGCAAAGGGTATGAGATCAGGCACGACGAACCTCGATGCTTTCGGGCACGAGGAAACTCACCATGCCGGTTTCGACGACGATCTCGTCCAATCTCGAGAGATGATCGGAATTTTCCAGCATCCAGCGCGCCAGATCGGCCATCTCCGCATGATCGGCGTCGACGCTGTGGATATTCTGGGCAAGCGCAATCGACAACTGCTCGAGATCGCGGTCCTCGAGGCAGCGGGCATAGCGCTCGAGCCGGCCATAGAACATGCCGGCGAGCTTCTTCATCCGCTTCGGCACGGAATTGTCGCCGACGCCGAGTTCGCGGATCGAATAATCGATGTCCATGAAGAAGGCATCGACGATCTCCTGCGCCAGGCCCTTGCCGCCTGCGCCCGAATTCGCCGTGCGCCGCAAGAACAGGATCATGACCGCCGAGAGCATCTCGAATCGGCCCATCACCGTGTCCGGCACATGATAATGCGTATAGAAGCAGGGCTGCCGCGCCGTGGTCGTGATCACGCCATATTGTCGTTCCACGACTAGGCGGTTGCCGCGCCGCTTGCTGAAAAACCCAAGAACCATGCCACTCTCTTAAATACACGTCTGCCCGAAACGACCTTACAGGCACAATTGCATCCCGTCACAAGCTGGTTTATCCAGTTACACTGGAAAACACGAAGCTGCGAGGTTTTCCGGTAATGACCCCGCCCTTACCGGGCAGAGCGATGGTAAATTGCGCGGGGCCGGCTCGCAACCGGGAATCGGAGCGGGCACCGGAAGCTGATGGCAGCCGGCAATGGGCATACCGGGCGAGAGTCCGCGGGCCGGAAACAGGACTTGGCAGGGAGCTTAATTTTGAAGACGCGCCGAAACATTTTCGAAATCAAGCCGTTGCGGCCGGCAGCCGCCGGCGCGCTTGTGGCAGTGGCCCTCATCGGCAGTGGCTGCTCCACGAGCAATGTCATCGGCAGCCCGAACGTGCTTTACCAGGGTTATGTCATCGACGATCAGATGATGCAGCTCGTCAAGGAAGGTTCCAGCCGCGAGCAGGTTCTGCTCTCGCTTGGCCAGCCCTCGGCGACCGCGACCTTCGACAACGAGGTGTTCTATTACATCTCGCAGCAGAAGCAGCGCCGCTTCACGTTCCAGAAGCCGCGCCTCGTCTCGCAGGACATCCTCGCCGTCTATTTCAACAAGGACGGACGCGTCGAGCGCCTCGGCCACTACACGCTGCAGGACGGCAAGCTGGTCAACATGGCCTCCGACACGACCCCGACAGGCGGCAAGGACATCACCTTCCTGCAGCAGATCCTGCAGGGCACCGGCGCCACCGACTTCAAGAACGCGCTGCTCAGCCAGCAGAATGCGGTTCCGTAATCGGACGCGCTCTGCCGGAGACGGCGCAGGGACAGATCGACAAGCGGCGGGCCAAAAGCCCGCCGTCAGTTTGTTGACAAACCTTCCTCAAACCCGGCGTCATCCTCGGACTTGATCCGAGGATCCAGGCAGCGCGGCCAGAGATCACAATAAGTCAGCGGAAATTCAGTGAGCCAATCCGCCTGGATGCGCGGATCAAGTCCGAGCATGACCCTTGTGGGAAGGCCGGCGGCGGATCAACATACGCCTTCATGGCTTTGTCAGTAGTCTGACGGCGGGCCGAAAAGCCCGCCGTTTTCGTGTGTGCCTTGAAGATCAGGCCAGGACCGCGAGCAGCAGCAGCGCCACGATGTTGGTGATCTTGATGGCCGGGTTGACGGCCGGGCCGGCAGTATCCTTGTAAGGATCGCCGACGGTATCGCCGGTCACGGAGGCCTTGTGTGCGTCCGAGCCCTTTTCGTGGGTCACGCCATCGGCATCGACGAAACCGTCCTCGAAGCTCTTCTTGGCGTTGTCCCAGGCGCCGCCGCCCGATGTCATCGAGATCGCGACGAACAGGCCGTTGACGATCACGCCAAGAAGCGAGGCGCCGAGAGCGGCGAAGGCCGAGGCCTTGGAGCCCGAAAGCCCCCAGACGCCGAAGAACACAACGATCGGCGCCAGCACCGGCAGCAGCGACGGCACGATCATCTCGCGGATCGCGGCCTTGGTCAGCATGTCGACGGCACGGCCGTAATCCGGCCGTTCGGTGCCTGCCATGATGCCGGGCTTTTCCTTGAACTGGCGCCGGACTTCGGAAACGACAGCACTTGCCGCGCGCCCGACCGCCGTCATCGCGATACCGCCAAAGAGATAGGGGATCAGCCCGCCGAAGATCAGGCCGGCGACCACGTATGGGTTCGATAGCGAGAACGAGATGTCGCCCATATTCGCATAGAACGGATATTTGTCGCCGTTCGCCGCGAAGAAGGTCAGATCGTTCGAATAGGCGGCGAAGAGCACCAGAGCACCGAGGCCGGCCGAACCGATGGCATAGCCCTTGGTGACCGCCTTGGTGGTGTTGCCGACCGCATCGAGCGCATCCGTCGATTTGCGGACTTCCGGCGGCAGGCCCGCCATTTCGGCAATGCCACCGGCATTGTCGGTGACCGGGCCGAAGGCATCGAGCGCCACGATCATGCCGGCAAGGCCGAGCATGGCGGTGACCGCGATGCCGGTACCGAACAGGCCGGCGAGCTGATAGGTGGCGATGATGCCGCCGCAGATCACGATCGCCGGAAGCGCGGTGGCCTCAAGCGAAACGGCAAGCCCCTGGATGACGTTGGTGCCGTGACCGGAGACAGAAGCCTGGGCTATCGAGGTGACCGGACGCTTGCCGGTGCCCGTATAGTATTCGGTGATCACCACGATCAGCGCCGTGACGATCAGGCCGACGATACCGCAGATGAACAGGGCAAAGCCGGTGATGTTGCGACCGGCGACCTCGCCGAGCGAGCCGAAACCGACCGTCACCCAGGTCGCAAGCGCGATGCCGACGATGGAGAGCAGGCCGGTCACGATCAGCCCGCGATAGAGCGCGCCCATGATCGAGCCGTTGGCGCCGAGCTTGACGAAAAAGGTGCCGACGATCGAGGTCAGGATGCAGACGCCGCAGATCGCAAGCGGCAGCAGCATGACATCCGGCAGGATGGCGGCGCCGCCGAAGAAGATCGCGCCGAGCACCATGGTTGCGACCACCGAGACAGCGTAGGTCTCGAAAAGGTCGGCCGCCATGCCGGCGCAGTCGCCGACGTTGTCGCCGACGTTGTCGGCGATGGTGGCCGGGTTGCGCGGGTCATCCTCCGGAATACCGGCCTCGACCTTGCCGACGAGATCGCCGCCGACATCCGCACCCTTGGTAAAGATGCCGCCGCCGAGACGGGCAAACACCGAGATCAGCGAGGCGCCAAAGCCGAGCGCCACCAGCGCATCGATGACTTCGCGGTCATCTGAGGCATGGCCGAGAATAGCGGTGAGATAGTAATAATAGACCGAGACGCCGAGCAGCGCGAGACCGGCCACCAGCATCCCGGTGATCGCACCGGACTTGAAGGCGATGCCGAGACCGGCCGGAAGGCTGTAGGAGGCGGCCTGCGCTGTGCGCACATTGGCGCGCACGGAGACATGCATGCCGATGAAGCCCGCCGCTCCGGAAAGCACGGCGCCGATGACGAAGCCGATCGCCGCGTTCAGCGACAGGAGCACCCAGGCCAGAATAAAGACGACGACGCCGACGATCGCGATCGTCGAATACTGGCGCGTCAGATAGGCCTGCGCCCCTTCCCTGATGAACCCCGCGATTTCCTGCATCCGCGGCGTTCCCTGATCGGCAACCATGACCGAGCGTATCGCCCACAGCGCATAAACGATCGACAAAAGGCCGCAGACAATCACGGCAAGCAATATTGTCATTTCACGCTTTCCTTCCCTCTACGGCGGAGGCGACAAGCGCGCGATCCGCCGAATTGTTAACCGGCCCCCGCGGACCGACCAGGGACGCAACCCCTGCAAGCGATCCGATACGCCGCGTTCCACCGCCAGACGCCTCTTTATCCTCCACGTCCCACGGACTTGCGGAGAGTGCGGTGGCTTGGCCAAGGCGTCAAGAGCTTCGGTTGCACATTAGGAGAGGCAAAAGTCAGCAAGCTTTGCGATAGCGCAAAGAGCATCGGGAAAATACGAAACGATTTGGGGAAGTGTTGGTGAGGACGGAGGCAAGAGCTTCACCGCCATTCAATCTCCCCCCTTGAGGGGGAGATTGGTGGCTGCAAGGTTTGCGCTCTTTGCAAGCGCGGAAACCGACGTCTCGGCCTCAGGCCTCGTTCGGCTGACCGCGCTCGCGTCGGGCGATACGGTCGAGCACGGCGTGGACGAGCTTGGCTTCCTCGCCCTCGAAGAAGGCAACGGCGATCTCGACGTATTCGGTGACGATCACAGCGGTCGGCACATCCTTGCGCTCGACGATCTCGAACACTCCGGCGCGCAGGATGGCGCGCAGGGTCGAGTCGAGCCGCGACAGCGTCCAACCTTCGGAGATCGAACCCGCGATCATCGGGTCCAGCGCCTTCTGGTCGCGCACGACACCTGTGACGATGGCGCGGAACCAGTGCGGATCGGCCTTCAAATAGGTCTCGCCGTCGATTTCCTTGCCGAGACGATACACCTCGTATTCGGCGAGCACATCGGCAAGCGCCGTGCCGGCGATGTCCATCTGGTAAAGCGCCTGAACGGCGGCGAGACGGGCTGCGCCTCGCTGATTGGCGGTCTTGTCGGTTGTCATGCTACTCCTCGCATTCCCAAAGGAAGCGGTTGCCGCTAAGCGGCCTTCATCGAGACGGGCTTAATCACGCCTTCGGCCTGCTGGCAAGTGTTTTGCTGAATTTACGGCTCGTCGGCCTTCGAATCGCGGGCGAGCTTTGCAGAGAACTCGGCGATGATCTCCTCGAAATTCTCCGTAGTGGAGAAATCGCGATAGACCGAAGCGAAGCGGACGAAGGCGACGTCATCGAGGTTCTTCAGAGCCTCGAGCGCGTGGAGACCGATTTCCTCCGACTGGATTTCGCTCTCGCCGGAACTCTCCAGCCGCCGGACGATGCCGGAGACGGCACGCTCGATGCGATCGCGATCAACCGGGCGCTTGCGCAGTGCCAGCTCGAAGGAACGCATCAGCTTGTCACGGTCGAAGGGAACCTTGCGACCGCTCTTCTTCACCACGACGAGCTCGCGCAGCTGCACGCGCTCGAATGTCGTGAAACGCCCGCCGCAATCCGGGCACACGCGCCGGCGGCGGATGGACGTGTTGTCCTCCGCCGGCCGGCTATCCTTGACCTGCGTATCAGGTGAATTGCAGAACGGACAGCGCATCGCGCCCCTTAACCCATATAGCCATACATCGGGAAGCGATCGGTGAGTGCTACGACCTTGTCGCGCACGGCCGCTTCGACGGCGGCATTGCCCTCGTCGGAATTGGCTTCCTTCAGACCATCGAGAACCTCGACGATCAGCTTGCCGATCTCGGCGAATTCGGTCTCTCCAAAGCCGCGCGTCGTGCCAGCCGGCGAGCCGAGGCGGACACCGGAGGTGACAAATGGCTTTTCCGGATCGAAGGGAATGCCGTTCTTGTTGCAGGTGATGTAAGCGCGGCCGAGGGCTGCCTCGGCGCGCTTGCCCGTCGCATTCTTCGGACGCAAGTCGACCAGCATCGAGTGGTTGTCGGTCCCGCCGGAGACGACGTCGAGGCCGCCTTCCATCAGCGAGCCGGCAAGCGCCTGCGCGTTCTTGACGACCTGCGCGGCGTATTCCTTGAATTCCGGCTGCAGCGCTTCGCCGAGCGCGACCGCCTTGGCGGCGATGATGTGCATCAGCGGGCCGCCCTGCAGGCCGGGGAAAACGGCCGAATTGATCTTCTTGGCGATATCGGCGTCATTGGTCAGCACCATGCCGCCGCGCGGGCCGCGCAGCGATTTGTGCGTCGTCGTCGTCACCACATGCGCATGCGGGCACGGCGAGGGATGAACGCCGCCGGCAACGAGACCGGCGATATGGGCCATGTCGACCATCAGATAGGCGCCAACGGAATCGGCGATCTCGCGGAACCGCTTCCAATCCCAGATCCGCGAATAGGCCGTACCACCGGCGATGATCAGCTTCGGCTTGTGCTCCTCGGCCTTCTTCGCCACCTCATCCATGTCGATGAGATTGTCTTCGCGGGAAACGCCGTAGGAGACGACGTTGAACCACTTGCCCGACATGTTGACCGGCGAACCATGGGTCAGGTGACCGCCCGAATTGAGATCGAGGCCCATGAAGGTGTCGCCCGGCTGCAGGAGCGCCAGAAACACCGCCTGGTTCATCTGCGAACCCGAATTCGGCTGCACGTTGGCGAACTCGACGCCGAACAGCTTCTTGGCGCGCTCGATCGCAAGTTCCTCGGCAATGTCGACGAACTGGCAGCCGCCGTAATAGCGCTTGCCCGGATAGCCCTCGGCATATTTGTTGGTCATGATCGAGCCCTGGGCCTCGAGCACGGCACGCGAAACGATGTTTTCCGAGGCGATCAGCTCGATCTCGTGACGCTGGCGACCGAGTTCCTTGCCGATCGCGCCGAAAATCTCCGGATCGGTATCGGCGAGCGTGCGGTTGAAGAAATTCTCGGTGAATCCTGACTGGCTGGTCATCGGGGGCTCCTCGGTGTTGCGGGCGGAAGCGTTCTAGCGCCGGATGCATCATGGTGCAATAGACGAAAGCCGCCGGCAGACATGGTCCGCCGGCGGCAATTATTCCAAGTTTTGCGAAGCTTCGGTCGATTACTCGATGCCGCTCGTCGTCTGCAGCGCCAGTTCCGGCGCGCCGTCGAGATTGTAGATGTCGTCGCGGAACTGAACGATACCGTCCTTCGCCGACCAGGCGGTGATGTAGACGAAGTGGTTCGGAACCTGATCGGCGAGGTTCACCGGCGTCGAAATGCCGGAGTGAATGGTCTCTTCGATCTTCTGGCGATCCCAGCCGGGCGTGTTCTTCAACAGCCAGACGTCGAGGTCGCGAACGTTCTCGATACGCACGCAGCCGGACGATTCGAAACGCACCACGTCGTTGAACAGCGACTGGCTCGGCGTGTCGTGCATGTAGACTGCGTACTTGTTGTGGAAGTTGATCTTGGTCGAGGCCATAGCGCTGTTCGGGCCCGGATCCTGGCGGAAGGTCAGGTTCGGCGCCTTTTCGGCGTTCCAGTCGATCGTCATCGGATCGACTTCCTGGCCCTTGTTGTCGTAGAGCCTGATCTTCTGGTCCGTCAGATAGTTCGGATCCTTCTGCATCAGCGGCATGATATCCTTCTGGATGATCGAGCGCGGCACAGTCCATGGCGGATTGAAGATGATCTCGAAGATCTTCGAATCCAGAAGCGGGGTGGGGCGCGAGGGCCGACCGACGATCGCGACGTTGCGCAGCGCGACAGCATTGTTCTCGACCGCCTCGGCATAGGCCGCGGGAATGTTGACGAGAACATAACGCTGGCCGAGGTCGGAGCCGAGGTCCTCGACGCGGCTGAGGTTCGTCTCAAGCTGGGCAAGGCGAACGCGGGCGCCGACATTCAGTGCCTTCAGCGTGTATTCGTCGATAAAGCCGGTTTCGCTGAGGCCATGGCGAGCCTGGAAGTGACGCACCGCGCCCTGGACGTAGGAATCGTAGGAATCCGACATGCCGGCCGACTGCGGCAGGTCGCCGGAGACGATCAGGCGCTGGCGAAGCTGGCGCACGGACGGGTCGTTGACGCCGAACTGCAGCGGCACGTTCGGATGAACCTCCGGCCAGCCGCCGTTGCTGACGATCCGCTGATACTCGGCGATTGCCTGCATCAGGTTCATCGGTGCGTTGGGGCCGAGAATGGGCTGGTTGGAGGTCACCGCAGCCTGGCTGCGCGAGGTCACGGCATCAAACTGATCGTCCCAGTTACCGCGGCCGGGGGCGTTGATCAGCTCCTGCACCGCGGTCTGGGCGGAGGCCAGCTTCGGAAGAGCAATCACACCGGCAGCTGCGGCCATGAAATGGCGGCGCGAGAATGCCTTGCGTGTCGCGTTCGGAAATTCCTTTGTCATTTAACCCAATCTCGTTCGGTCCCTCGGGTGGCGCCGATCCGGGTGATCGCGCAAACCCCGTGTTTAGAAATCACGTTCCACAGCAATATGGCCGTTTGTTGTCACATAGGCACGGCCGTCCGGAAGGAAAGACTATCGCCTTCGAATAAAGACAAGGTAAACCCAGAAAGCGGCGTAAATCCCGATAAACAAAATGTGAAGGCCGACCCGCGTCGGCGCAGCGCCGAAAAGCTGCGGATAGCCGCCATGGGCGCCGATCTCGACCGCCGCGCCGAGCGCCCAGAGCACAAAACCCCAGCCGACCCCGAACCAGAGCCCCGTCGCCGCAACCGGGTAAAGTACGGCGAGCGCCAGCTCGACGAAGCGCACATTGGCATTGACCACATCGAACCGGCCGGCGCCGTCCATGGTCAGCCCGATAAGTCCGGACCAGCTCGAAAGCGCCAGCACCACGAGATAGACCGCCACGACGCGCTTGAACACGACGAAGGCTGTCTGTGAGAAACCGGGGCGGACCGTCATACTGTTTCCTGAATTCATCGCTGGCGTTATACGCGCTCCTTCTTTCCTGACAAAGCCCAAGATCGCCCAAACTCCGCCCCGCCAACAGGTTCCTACGTTTGCGCAAAGCGGCGCACCCGGCCGCGCGACAATCTGGATGGTTTGCGGCCCCTTCCCGGCGTGATAGAAGCCTGTCGAACATCAAGGACGGAGACGCCGCATGAACGAGTTCAACGACAAGACCCATCTCGTCGACCGGATCACCGGCCACCGCCGCATGCGCCGCATCCGCAAGGCCGACTGGACCCGGCGCATGGTGCGCGAGAACAGTCTCACCGTCGACGATCTGATCTGGCCGGTTTTCGTCATTCCGGGAAACAATCTCGAAGAGCCGATCCCCTCCATGCCCGGCGTCTCGCGCATGAGCGTCGACCGGCTGGCGGAAGCTGCGCGCAAGGCCGCCGATCTCGGCATCCCGGCGATCGCCACCTTCCCCAATGTCGAACTGGAAAAGCGCGACATGACCGGCTCGGAAATCCTGAAGCCGGACAACCTCCTCAACCAGGCGACCCGCGCGATCAAGAAGGCAGCGCCGGGTATCGGCGTCATTACCGATGTCGCCCTCGACCCCTTCACCAGCCACGGCCATGACGGCATTCTTGTCGGCGACGAGATCGTCAACGATGCCACGGTCGACCATGTCTGCGAGGCGGCCGTGCTGCAGGCGGAAGCCGGCTCCGACATCATCGCGCCATCCGAAATGATGGATGGCCGCATCGGCGCGATCCGCGAGCGACTCGACAGCGCGGGCTTCCAGGACGTCGGCATCATGTCCTACGCCACCAAGTTCTCATCGGGTTTCTATGGCCCCTATCGCGAAGCGATCTCCACCAAGGGGCTGCTGAAGGGCGACAAGGCGAGCTACTACATCGATCCCGCCAACGCGACCGAAGCGCTGCGCGATGCGGCGCTCGATGTCGAGGAAGGGGCCGACATGCTGATGGTGAAGCCCGGCCTGCCCTATATCGACATCTGCTGGCGGATGAAGGAGGCCTTCGGCCTGCCCGTCTTTGCCTACCAGGTCTCCGGCGAATACGCGATGATCCGCATGGCCGCCGAACGTGGCGCTATCGACGGCGATCGGGTGATGATGGAAACGCTGCTGGCGTTCAAGCGCGCCGGCTGCGATGGCATTCTCACCTATTTCGCCATGGAAGTGGCCGAGAAACTGTCGAAATCATAGTCCAAGCGACGTTTGTCTGTTGTATTCGCCGCGCTGTTCACCCACATCTCCTCCGAGACAAGAAGGGATGACCAGACGATGAGTGTTGAACGCGAATATGACACCTATGCCCCGGTCGGCGGGCGTGCCTATTCGGGCGTACTGTCACGCCGGATACTGGCGTTTTTGGTCGATTACCTGCTGATCGCCATCCTCTGGGTTCCGGCGGCGGTGCTGCTGTTCTTTATCGGCATTGCCACGCTCGGCCTCGCCTTCTTCCTTTATCCAGTGCTCTATTTCATCGTCGCCGTTCTCTATTTCGGCATGACGATGGGCGGCGCGGCGCAGGCTTCGCCGGGCATGCGGGCCATGGGGCTTCGGGTCGTGCGCACCGATGGTTTCCGGATGGACTTCCTGACGGCGACGGTTCACCTCGCGCTGTTCTGGCTGTTCAACTCGATCCTGACGCCGCTGGTGCTGCTCGTCGGCCTGTTCACGGACCGCAAGCGGCTGCTCCACGACTTCCTCGTCGGTGCTGTCATCGTCCGCGATGAAAGCATCTGAACCGGCGGTTGACCTTTTCCCCTTTTGCGCCATGCTAGTGTCCGTATCGCAACGCATGGTGTGCTGGTCATGAACACGCAAGCCACTCAGTCGCCTCAGTTTTATCTGACCGCGCCGGCGCAGTGCCCCTATCTGGAGGCCGAGCGCGAAAGGAAGGTCTTTACCCATCTCGTCGGTCCCCGCGCCGCCGAGATGAACGACCTTTTGACCCAGGGCGGCTTCCGGCGCTCGCAGAACATTGCCTATCGGCCCGCCTGCGAAAATTGCCGGGCCTGCGTGTCGGTGCGAATCGTTGCCGGCGAATTCGACCTGACGCGCTCCTTTCGCCGCACCCTCTCGCACAATCGCGATCTTGTCGGCACTGAGCGGCCGGCGATCGCCACCGACGAGCAGTATGATCTCTTCCGTACCTATCTCGACAGCCGCCACCAGCGCGGCGGCATGGCCGACATGACCGTGGACGACTATGCGGTGATGGTCGAGGAGACACACGTCGAGACGCGGGTCATCGAGTACCGGGTAGCCTCCGGCCGGCTGGACGAAGAGGGCGAACTGATCGCCGTCGCACTCTCCGACGTCATGATGGACGGGCTTTCGATGGTCTACTCCTTCTTCAACCCAGCCCATGAGCGCCGGTCGCTTGGCAGTTTCATGATCCTCGACCACGTGATGCGCGCCCGCAACCTCGGCCTGCCCTATGTCTATCTCGGCTACTGGGTGAAGGGCTCGAAGAAGATGGACTACAAGAAGCGCTTCCAGCCGCAGGAACATCTCACCGGCCATGGCTGGGAACGGGCACTGGCCGACGAAGACTGAGCCAAACCGACATTTTCGACGACAAGCCGTGGAAGCCTGTCGCTACTGCCCTAAATCCGCTAAAGATTTTATGCCGGGCACCCGCTCGGCCGCGGAGTGAACAGGGGAAAAGCAGGATGCTGAAGGAATTCCGGGATTTCATTTCCAGGGGCAATGTCGTCGACATGGCCGTTGGTATCATTGTCGGCGCGGCTTTTACCGCAATCGTCAGGTCGCTCGTCTCGGACCTCATCGATCCGATCATCGGCCTGATCATCGGCGGCGTCGATTTCTCCGACATGTACGTCGTCCTGAGCGGCGACGTCGCGGCGGACGCAAGCCTTGCAGCAGCCCGCGAACAGGGTGCAGCAATCTTCGCTTACGGCGCCTTCATAACCGCTGTCATCAACTTCCTGATCATTGCCTTCGTCGTCTTCATGCTGGTCAGGGCGATCAACCGGATGCGCGCCGCAGCCGAAGCCCACCGCAAGGCCGCCGAGCAGGAGCCAGCCGTTCCCAATCCGCCGCCCGGCCCGAGCGAACTCCAGGTCCTGCTCGAAATCCGGGACGAACTGCGCAAGCGGGAACAGCCGAACACGCCTTGATCGAGGCTATGCGCCTCTTCAATTCAGCCTGCTCCCGCTGCTATTCAGCGGCGAGAGCGGGCGTCTCCGGCAAGCTCTGCCTGGCGCGCCTGAATTGCTGCGGCGTCACCCCGACCAGCCGCCGAAAGGCCGTGACGAAGGCGCTGAGCGAGGCATAACCGAGGTCGCTCGCGATCTCGGCGAGCGGCGAGCCCGCATGTTCGAGCCGATCGCAGGCAAGCGCCATGCGCCAGCGCGCGAGATACTGCATGGGCGTCTCGCCCATGACCGTACGAAAACGTTCGGCAAAGACGGTGCGCGACATGCCGGCCTCCGCTGCCAGCGCCTGCAGCGTCCAGCGGCGGGCGGGATCGGCATGAATGGCCGCGACCGCCAGGCGAAGGTTCTTGTCCGAAAGCGCGGCGAGCCAGCCCTGTTCTCCCGGGCTTGATCGTTCAAGATGAGCGCGCAGCGTCTGCAGAAGCATCATGTGGGCGAGGTCCTGGGCCATCAGCTCTGAACCGGGCCGCGCCTCCCGCATCTCCTCGATCATTCTTTCGAGCGACCAGCGCATCGCGGCCCGCTCGGTCGAACCGCGCAGGTGAACGATCGGCGGCAGAAGATCGAGCAGCAGCCGCGCCGCGCCCCCACTGACGGCAAAGCGCGCGCCGGCCAGGGTAAATTCGCCGCCCGTGCCCACGACCACCTGGCCACCGGCCCGCGCCGGCGGAAAAATCACGCTGGCCGAAACAGGTTCTGCCGCAAGATGTCCCGCCATCTTGAACGCGCAGCCGCGCGGCAGAACGAAGGCCTCACCGGCCTGCAGCCTGATCGGCTCGGCCACACCTTCGATCTGCAGGAGACACGTCCCCGACAGGATGGCGTAGCATTTGAGCTTGCCGGTCTGATCGCCGAAATCCACGCACCATGCGCCACCAGCCTCGAACCCAGAGGAGACCGTGGCCGAGGGGCGCAGCAGCGAAAGAAGATCGGAAAGCGGATCCATGGGTTTATCCGGACGATTGCGAAACAGAGGCGGACTTTCGAGAATAGATCGTCCGCTTGATCACGACTATCTCTTCATCACTGGAAAATCAACTGTCGGGCTCATGCAGTGCCGACGCATGAAAGAGGTGAATCCATGATCGTCATAACAGCCCCGACAAGCCGCATCGGTCACCAGCTCCTGCCCTTGCTGCTCTCTGCAGGCGCCTCCGTCCGCGTGATCGTGCGCGATGCCGGAAAGCTGCCAGCCGAAATCCGCGACCGGGTTGACGTTATCGAAGGCAGCCACGGCGACCGAGCGACGCTCGACAGCGCCCTTGCCGGCGCAACGCGGCTCTTCTGGCTGTGCCCAGCCGATCCGCAAGCCGAAACGCTGGAAGCGGCCTATACCGGCTTCACCCGCCCGGCCGCTGAGGCAATCGTTGCGCATGGCGTGGCGCGCGTCGTCAATATCAGCGCCCTTGGCCGCGGTACGCCTTACGCGGACCGCGCAGGTTATGTCACGGCATCGCTTGCCATGGACGATCAGCTGGCGGCAACCGGCGCCCACTTCCGCGCGCTTGCCCTGCCCTCCTTCATGGACAATCTCCTGTGGCAATTGCCGGTGATGCGCGAGAAGGGCATGGTCTTCTCTTCCCTTCCGGGCGACCTGGAACTGCCGACCTGCTCGGTCAGCGATATCGCGGCCGCTGCCGCCCGTCTCCTGCTTGACGACAGCTGGGAGGGCACGGGCGAGGTGCCAGTGCTTGGGCCGGAGAACCTGTCCGTGAACCAGCAAGTGGAGATCATGAGTGCGGTTCTTGGAAAGACCATCCGCGCTGCACACGTCTCGCTCAAGGATCAAAACGCCATGTTGGTTGGCAGGGGCTTCAGCCAGGCCATGGCCGACGGCATGACGGACATGTGGCGCGCCAAGGCAGAGGGCCTCGATCTCGGCGTGGAGCGCAACGCCGAAACCGCCTCGCCCACGACATTCCGAGCGTGGTGCGAGACGACATTGAAGCCGGCCTTCGCCGGCTGAGGAAACCACGGTGCGGCGCGGCCCCCCGCCGCGCCGGCCACCCTGTCAAAGGCTCAGTCGTGCGTTCCGTACTTGCGAAAGAGCGCAGCCGCAGCGGCCATCAGGGCGACGATTCCGCCATAGACGATGACCGTCGCATCGAGGCCGAAGATCGGCAGTGCGAGGCCCGCGAGCACCGCCGGCACGCCGAAGGCGAGGTAGCTGAGGGTGAACAGCGAGGCAAAGAGCTCGCTGCGCTCGTCCGGTGCGGCGAGCGGACCGAGTGTGCGCATCACCCCGTAGAAGCAGGCGCCGAAGCCCGCCCCGCCTGCAGCCAGCGCCGCGAGGTAGAGCGCGAAGAGGTGACCGGCGATGGCAATGAGCGTCACCACCGTTCCGATGGCCAGCACGCTTGCGCCGATAAGCGTCGGGCGCCGCGGTGCATGCCGGGTCGCAAAAAGCGTGGCCGCAGCGCCCCCACCCGCCATCAGCGTCACCACCAGTCCCTGCAGGACGAAATCCGTATGTCCGAAGATCGACGACACGATCGCCGGGCCGAGCGAAAGGTAGAGCCCGCCCGTGGCCCAGCCGGCAAAGATCGCCGGTGCGCCGCGCCAGAAGGCGCCGCGGGCCCGCGGCGGCACGCCGAGGCGCGGTGTCAGCGAACGCAGCAGTCCTTCATGCCGCGGCGCGGTTTCCGGCTGCAGCCAGACAATGAACACGAAAACCAGCGACATGCCGACGATGCCGCCGAACACCTCCGCTTTCGGCGCCCCGCCGAAATCCATGACCAGACCGGCGGCCAGGGAGCCGATCGCCAGCCCGCCGAGCGGCAGCACCGCATTGCAGATGGCCGCAAGCCCAGGCATCGCGGCCGGTTCGAGATCGACGATGGTGGCGGGAAGCGTGGACAACAGCAGACCACAGCCAATCCCCTGAATGACGCGCGCGACAAGCAGGCCGGTGACGTCGGAGGCGGTGGCGAAGATCAGGGCCGAAAGGCCGAGGATGAAGAACCCGGCCGACAACACCGGCCGCCTGCCGATATGATCCGAAAGTGACCCCGCGATCAGCAGCGTCAGCAGCAGGGCCACGGCGTAGATGGCGAAGATCGCCGTCATCATCGCCGATGAAAAGCCCAACTCCTGTTTCAGAACGGGATAGAATGGCGAAGGCGCGCTGGCCGTTGCCATCATCACGGCGCTGCCCGCCATCATGATCCAGAAGCCGCTGCGGGCCCGAATGGGGCTGGCGATTGAGAGTGTATCCGACATGAAAGCTCCATCGGGTTTGCGTGCGGCTCAGCGTCCGACACAAATGGTTCCAAATTTTTCGAACCTTTTATTACTGTCAATCACGCGACAGTTCAAC
Source organism: Martelella endophytica (assembly GCF_000960975.1). NCBI lineage: Bacteria > Pseudomonadati > Pseudomonadota > Alphaproteobacteria > Hyphomicrobiales > Aurantimonadaceae > Martelella > Martelella endophytica. Next base: position 4,632,109 of record NZ_CP010803.1, read on the forward strand.
TATATTCGAACCATGAAAACGCCGACCCACCTCACCGAACTGCCGCATCCAGAACCGGAAGAGCTTGCGCTGACGCAGGTCCTGTTCGCGCTCAGCGATCCGGGACGTCTGGAGATCGTGCGGCAGATTGCGGACGGCCCCATGGAAATGGCGCAATGCCTGTGCGACCCGTCCATGCCGAAATCGACCAAATCCCATCTGATGAAGGTGTTGCGTGAATCCGGCATCGTCCGCAATGAGCCGTTCGGCCGCGGACGGTTGCTCACGCTTCGACGCGAAGACCTCGACGCCCGCTTCCCGGGACTGATCGACGCCGTCCTGAAGGGCGAAGGCTAAGTCAACTGAAGTGGGTACCGGCTCAACGTCCGGAATTGCTCAATCACAAAGAGATAGAGCGTGTTCGCGTTTCGAAGATAGGCGGAAACGTTCAGTCGCTCTTTGGCGGCTCGTCCGGTCGGCCCAGCCGGTCATAGAGGGCCTCATTGAACTGCCCGAGATAAGCGGCAAATCGGGTAACGTCACTCTCCTCCCAGCCGGAGACGAGCCTGGCGATGCGACGGGTGCGGGCGTCGCGCATGGCCTCCGCCAGTGCCGCCCCTTCCGCGGTGCGGGCGACAAGGGCACTGCGGCGATCGTCAGGATCGGCCTGCCTGGTCACGAGACCGCGTTCCTCCATCGCCGAGACCTGCCGGGTCACCGTCGTCGCATCAAGGGCGAGGATATGCGAAAGCGCACTCACCTTGCGCGGCCCCTCGGCAAGCTGCAGCAGCAGCAGATAGTGCGATCGTTCAAGCGGATAGATACGCCGGCGGTTCAGGGCTTCCAACAGCCGCGCCAGCACCGCCATCTCCTGCTCGAGTTCGGCGGCGCCCGAACCGGTCACGTTTTCCAAAGTCAAACCTCCTCGACATTCACCTGAACCGCTCTAGTCCTGTTGCGGAGGCAGGTCAACGGGTGTATGCATTATACAGTATATGCATCATACACATTAACCGAAAGACCGCACATGAGCGCCGCCGCACCAAATTTCCTCAACCAGCCCAAGGCCGTTTGGGCGACCGCCTTTGCCTGCGTTGTCGGCTTCATGTCGATCGGCCTCGTTGACCCGATCCTGACGTCGATCGCCAAGGGGCTCGACGCCTCACCCTCAGACGTCTCGATGCTGTTCACCAGCTATTTCTTCGTCACCTCGGTCATGATGCTGGTGACCGGTTTCGTGAGCAGCCGCATCGGCGGACCAAAGACGCTGCTGCTCGGCGCAGCGCTGATCGTCGTCTTCTCCGCGCTGGCCGGGCTTTCGACATCCGTCGGCGAACTCGTGCTGTTCCGCGCCGGCTGGGGCCTCGGCAACGCCTTCTTCGTCGTGACGGCGCTTTCCGTCATCGTCGCCTCCTCGCGCGGCGGCATGGGAGCCGCGATCCTGATGTACGAGGCGGCTCTCGGCCTCGGCATCTCGGTCGGGCCACTGCTGGGGGCGCTGCTCGGCGGCATGTCGTGGCGCTATCCCTTCTTCGGAACCGCAACGCTGATGGCGATCGGCTTCATCGCGATCTTCTTCCTGCTGCCGCCGATGCCGAAACCGGAGAAGAAGATCGCAATCTCTGCGCCGATCCGCGCACTGGGCCATGGCGGGCTGCGCACCGCGGCGATCGCGGCGTTCTTCTACAATTACGGCTTCTTCACCGTGCTCGCCTTCGTGCCCTTCGTGCTCGACATGTCGGCCCATGCCATCGGCCTCATCTTCTTCGGCTGGGGTCTGCTGCTCGCCTTGTTTTCGGTGCTGATCGCGCCGCGGCTGCAGGCGCGCTTCTCCACGGTCCAGATCCTCGCCGGCAGCATGCTGATCCTGGCGGTGCTGCTGCTGGTCATGGCCTTTGGCTCGATCCCGGTGATTGCGGCCTGCGTCATCATCTCCGGCGCGTTGATGGGGGTCTGCAACACCGTCTTCACTGAGCTTGCGCTCGGCGTTTCCGACAGCCCGCGCCCGGTGGCCTCCGCCGGCTATAACTTCGTGCGCTGGTTTGCCGGCGTCATCGCCCCCTTCGCCGCCCCACATCTTGCCGAAAGCTTCGGCACCGCCTCAGCCTTCTATGTGGCCGTGGTGGCGGCACTGGCTTCCGCGCTGGTGCTCTACATGCGTCGCGACACGCTGAAGGAGAAGGACGAAACGGAGACCGCTGCTGCGCCCGTTGGCGTCGTCCTGTCGCTTGCCGGCGACGCACACGACCAGGCCGTCATCGCCCGCGCAGCCAAGCTCGGCCGCGATGAAAACCTCACAGTCCATGTGCTCCATGTCCGGACCTTCGAGGTGATCGACGGCAATGCCGCCGCCGTGGAGGACAAAGCATCGGCAGAAGCACTGCTGGCGGAAGCGATCGCCGCGCTCAAGGCCCGCGACGTTACCGCCGACGGTGAGCTGATCGAAGCGGCTGCCGCTCACCTCGCACCCGCCATCGACACGCGGCTGAAGGTACTCCGGCCGCGCTATGTCGTGATCGGCCACGGCGCCGGCGGCGATCTCAGCCACGGCAGCACGGTCCGCAGCCTTGTGCACGGCATGCCTGCCGGCCCGGAACTGGTGCTCGTCTGAGGGGGGGAGTCGCTTATGCTGCAACGCAGCATTCTATCTCAAGGGTGCCATCAGCCAATGGCGGTGGCCCCTCAAAAATCATGACCTCAGATCATGCAGTTTTACTGGACGGAATAGCGTTGCGACGATATGGCGTAATGGCTGACTGAGCGGAGCGTGCGGCGCCAAAAGCCCTTGCACCGGGTCGGCAAGCTTCTTCGCACCTGCAACACGACGCCAGACAGAAAGACCCGCCCATGCATGCCGAAGGTGCGACCGCCGCCACCGCCGACCACACCATACGCGGTGTCGTTCTGAGTTTCATATCATTTGCCGCCTTCTCCTTCAGCGATGCCTGCGTCAAGATGCTTGAGGGCGGGTTGCCGGCCTATGAGGCCGCCTTCTTCGGCGCCCTGTTCGCCTTTGCCGCCCTGCCCTTCATCATGAAACGCGGCGACCGGCTGAGCGACATCGTGCGCACCGGCAACCGGCCGCTGTGGCTATTGCGCTTCATCGCCTATCCCGTCGGCGTCATCGGCTCGGTCACCGCCTTCACGCATCTCTCGATGGCTGAAGCCTTCGTGCTGATCTTTCTGCAGCCCGCCTATGTCACCGTCATGTCGATGGTGTTCCTCAAGGAACAGGTCGGCTACAGGCGCTGGCTGGCGGTGCTGGTCGGCTTCATCGGCGTGCTGATCGTGCTGCGGCCCGGCTTCCGCGAACTCTCGATCGGCCATCTGGGTGCGATCTTCGCCGGCCTCGGCGGCGCTGTCTCGGTCATCACCTATCGCATGTCCGGTTCGGACGAGAAGAAGATTTCGCTGTTCGGCGCTGGCGTGCTTGGTGCCGTCATCGTCTGCGGCGCGCTGACGCTCACCGATTTCCAGATGCCGGACGCGCGCCAGTGGCTGGCGCTTGCCGGCTACGGCCTGGTCGCGGCGATCGCCAATGTCATCCTGATGCAGGCCGCTCTCTACGCGCCCGCCAACCTGGTCGGCCCGACGCAATACAGCCAGATGCTCTGGGCGGTGTTCTTCGGCTACGTGTTCTTCGGCGATCGCATCGACGGCCCGATGATCGCCGGCATCATCCTCATCGTCGGCGCCGGCATGCTGACGCTGATGCGCGAACGAACCCGCGGAACCCCACTGCCCCCACCGATCCTTGCCGGCAACACGCAGGCGCCGATCGCGATGGAAGAGGAAGAGATGCAGCTCTGAGGGGCAACCGGCAGCCTCGTCATGGCCGAGGCAACACGCCTGCCACCCATGGCTAATGGGCGTGACACCCACGATTGCTTACAGTAAGAGTATCAGCAACGATGCGCATCGGGGGAAGCTCGAACGATGGGGAACGACGCTCACTTCCTTGATGGCGGTGGAGAAATGGCCGATGCGATCAGGTCTCACGACTGGTCCTCGACCGAGCTCGGACCACCGGAGGGCTGGCCATCCGCTCTCAAAACCGCTCTCAGCATGGCCCTTAATTCGAAGTTCCCGAAATGCATCGTCTGGGGTCCGGACCTGACCACCCTCTACAACGATGCTTTCCGGCCGATCCTTGGAAAGAAGCCCTCGGCTCTCGGCAGGCCGTTCAGCGACGTCTGGAAGGAGGCCTGGCATGAGATCGGGCCGATTTGCGAACAGGCCTATGCGGGCGAAGCGACCTTCATCGAAGACTTCCCGCTCGTCATCGATCGCCACGGCTATCCGGAGCAGTGCTATTTCACCTTCTGCTACAGCCCAATCCGTGACGAGCATGGTGTGGTGAAGGGCATGATCGACACGGTGATCGAAACCACCAAGACCGTCGAGACGCAGCGCCAGACCTACCTTCTGGCCGGCGAACTCGAGCACCGGATCAAGAATACGATGGCGGTCATTTCCGCCATCGTCGGCCAGACGCTGGATTCGACCGGCCTGGAAGGACAGGCCAGGGCGTCGCTGACCCAGAGGATCGCCGCCCTTGCTGCCGCCCAGTCCTTGTTGAGCGGACAACATACCATCGGGGCGGATATTTCCGATGTCATCAAGCGCGCGCTGCTACCGTTTCGCACCGATACCGGCCGGTTTAGCATCGAGGGGCCAGCGGTTCAGCTCGGCCCCGGCCAGGCTCTGATGCTGTCGCTTGCGATCAACGAGCTGGCGACCAATGCGCTCAAATACGGCTCTCTTTCGTCCGCATCCGGAAAGGTCGCGATTGCATGGACCGGCTGCGACGCTGACGGGAAGGATGACTTTCTGCTGACGTGGGTGGAGCGGGGTGGCCCTGAGGTCGCCAGGCCGGAACGGCGCGGCTTTGGGTCACGCATCGTCGAGCAGGTGCTGGCGCAGGAGTTCCGCGGCAAAGCCGAGATTATCCACGATCCGGCCGGACTCCGGTTTGAACTCCGCACCAAGCTGGCGAACCTCAGTCAAGCCTGAACACGGGCCATCCTTCGCGATAAGCCGCCCCCCCCGGCCTAGCCCTTGAACTTGCCGTTGCGGGGGAAGCCCTTCGGGGCGATGCGGCCGGCCATGGCACGGTCGCCGCGCCATTCCATCAGTTCTTCGGAGACGCAGATATGCCAAAACTCTACATTCTGGATCTCTGCAGAGTAATAGCTATCTCTGAAAGAGTGCCGAGTATCAAAGCGATCGCCACCCCATAAAACCCCTGATCGATAGCCGCACCTGCGCTCGCATTACCCAAGTAGCGAGGCCCTAATACCTGTGCTGGGCCGATGACCCCAGCTGCAATTGAAAAGCCGATCACAATCCTCGATACAGAAATTATGAGGATGAGAAACGCTATGTAGCGAGTTGCACGTGAGAAAAACAATTCACCCCCCATTGTGCGCCATCCAGACAGCGTCTGACGTCCGCGCGTCGCGGTAACGCAATCAGTGTAACACGCCGATGCCACCAAATACACTGTCTGGTTGCGGGTTTCAGTCCGGCTTTGAGCGCACTATCGCCCGTCGCCCCTTCACCCCTTGAACTTGCCGTTGCGGGGGAAGCCCTTCGGGGCGATGCGGCCGGCCATGGCACGGTCGCCGCGCCACTCCATCAGTTCTTCGGCGTTACGGGTGTGGGTGCGGCCGGCACTGTCTTCCCAGGTGAGGCCGGCTTCGAGGGCGAAGCACTTCGCATCCGACAGGCCGCCATCCTTGTAGCGCTGCAGGCGCACCCCCTTGCCGCGGGCCATTTCGGCGACCTGGTTCATCGGGAAGACGATCAGCTTGCGGTTTTCACCGATGACGGCGATGTGGTCGCCGGTCACGGGGGTGAGCAGTTTCACTTCCTGCGGGCTGGTGACGTTCATCACCTGCTTGCCCTTGCGGGTATTGGCCACCATCTGGTCTTCCTCGACGATGAAGCCGTTGCCGGCGGTCGAGGCGATCAGCTGCTTGCGGCCGGCCTCGTGAACGAAGGCCGCAACCACATCCTGATCGGCCTCCATGTCGACCATGATGCGCAGCGGCTCGCCATGACCGCGTCCGCCCGGAAGCTTGTCGGCGCCGAGCGTGAAGACGCGACCGCCGGTGGTGACCACGAGCAGCTTGTCCGTGGTCTGCGCCGGGAAGGCAAGCCTCAGGCTGTCCCCCTCCTTGAACGACACGCCGGAGGTATCGACATGCCCCTTCAACGCCCTCACCCAGCCCTTTTCGGAGACGACGACGGTCACCGGCTCCTTCTCGATCATCGCCTGCTGGATGGCTTCAATGTCGGTCTCCGGCGCGTGATCGAAGGTGGAACGGCGCTTGCCGAGCTCTGTTGCCTTGGCAAAGGTCTTCTTCACCTCGCCGATCTCCCAGGCCACCGTCTGCCACTGCTGGGTCTCGGAGGCAAGCAGCGCCTCGATCTCGGCCTTCTCCGCCGTCAGCGCGTCGAATTCCTTGCGGATCTCGATTTCCTCGAGCTTGCGCAGCGCCCTGAGGCGCATGTTGAGGATGGCCTCGGCCTGCACATCGGTGATGGAGAAACGCTCCATCATCACCTGCTTCGGCTCGTCCTCCTCGCGGATGATTCTGATCACCTCGTCGAGGTTCAGATAGGCGACCAGCAGGCCGCCGAGGATTTCGAGACGGCGGTCAATGGCGGCCAGGCGATGGCGGGAGCGGCGCTGCAGCACCTCGCGGCGGTGGCCGAGCCATTCCTTCAGCACATCGACAAGGCCCATCACCTTCGGCACCTTGCCCTGCGAGAGCACATTCATGTTCATCGAGAAGCGCTGTTCAAGATCCGTCAGCTTGAAAAGCGATTCCATCAGCAGCGCCGGGTCGACCGTGCGCGACTTCGGCGTCAGCACGATGCGGATATCTTCGGCGGATTCGTCCTGAATATCTTCCAGCAACGGCAGGCGGCGGGCGATCAGCAGTTCGGCGATCTTCTCGATCAGCCGCGATTTCTGCACGCCGTAGGGAATTTCGGTGACGACGATCTGGTAGCCGCCGCGGCCGAGGTCTTCCCTGTCCCAGCGGGCCCGCACGCGAAAGCCGCCGCGCCCCGTCTTGTAGGTTTCGACCATACTGTCGAAATCCTCGACGATGATGCCGCCGGTCGGGAAGTCCGGCCCCTGGATCATGTTCGCCTTCGGGCCATCGGCGCCGGGCAGCGTCATGATGTCCTCGACGGTCGCGTCCGGATGCTTGATCAGATAGATCGCGGCCTCGCACAGCTCATGGGCATTGTGCGGGGCAATCGAGGTTGCCATGCCGACGGCAATGCCGGTGGAACCATTGGCGAGCAGGTTCGGAAACGCGCCGGGCAGCACGGCCGGCTCGTCATCCTCCTCGTTATAGGTCGGGCGGAAATCGACCGCGTCTTCGCCAATGCCTTCCAGCATCAGCGCGGCGACGGCCGTCATGCGCGCCTCGGTATAACGCATGGCGGCAGCGCTATCGCCGTCGATATTGCCGAAATTGCCCTGGCCGTCGACCATCGGATAGCGCTGGGCGAAATCCTGCGACAGACGCACCAGCGCATCGTAGATCGAGGCGTCGCCATGGGGGTGGAATTTACCCATGACATCGCCGACGATGCGGGCGCACTTCTTGTAGGCGGAGCCCGGCCGTACGCCGATCTCGCTCATGCCATGGATGATGCGGCGATGGACGGGCTTCAGCCCGTCGCGCACATCCGGCAAGGCGCGGTGCATGATGGTTGAGAGCGCATAGGCGAGGTAGCGTTCTTCCAGCGCCTTGCGCAGATCCACGGCATCGATGTTGTTGTCGCCGTCATCCGGCGGAAGAATCTCGTTTCCCATGGGTTTCTGTTAGACGATGGCAGGCCGACGGGCAAGGTGCGCCGCCCGCAATCCCCTGCAGATCAAGGGTTTCCACGGGCCTCTCAACGGCAGGTTACGGTAAAAAATCACCTACACCGTCATGGTATAATTTCAATTTGGCCATATATGGCCCATAACGACGACCATCTGGAAACGGAACCGGGGGATCACCCATGCCTGACGTCAGACACATCTTCATCGCCGGCGGCCTTGTCGCCGCATCGGCCCTGCCCGCATTCGCGCTCGATGCCGATGACATGCTCGCCAAGATGAAGGCCGCCTATGAAGCCGAAAGCGGCGTCACCTTCACCTACGACAATGTCCAACCGCAGGGCGATGACGGCCTCTCGGTCGAGTTCACCAGCATCTCCATCACCGATGACGGCGCGGGCGAATTCGCGCTGACGAAGCCGCTCACCGTAACGATGACCGACATCACCGAGAATGGCGACGGCAGCTACACGATCGGCCACACCGCCTCCGGCGACATCGCCTTCAGCATGGGCGAGGCCAATATCACCATCGCCTCATCAGAGCAGGAAAACGTCCATATTCCGGCGACACCGGCGACCGACACCTTTTCCGGCTGGGTGTTTGCCGATAGTGGCACGGTCAAGGATGTCAGCATCACCGTCGACGGCGACGAGATCGCCACGATCGATTCGGGCGAGGTCAGGCAGCCAATGCCTTCGGACGGAACGAAGGCGACGTTCGACGGCAGCCTCACCGGCCTGACGCTGATGCTCGGCAAGATCGACGACCTGACCGACGAGGCGCGCCAGAATATCGAAAAGCTCGACCTCGAAGAGACGCATACGAACATCGACATGTCCGGCAGCTGGGATCAGACGAGCGGCGTTCTGGACATCGCCAGGATCAACTTCGACACTGAAAATGTCGGTACGCTCGAGCTCGCGATGAAATTTACCGGCTTCGACGTCGCCACCATGCAGCAGTTCCGCGAACTCGGCGCGATGGACAAGCCCTCGGCCGAAGAGATCGCCGCCAAGACCGAGGCGGCTCAGGCCTACCAGGCCAAGGTGCTGGCAACGACGGGAAAGATCGGTATCGCCTCGATGTCGATCAGCTTCATCGACGATTCGATCACCGAAAAGGCGCTTGAGATTGCCGGAGCCAAGCAGGGGCTGACGGCCACCGAAATGGCAGATACGCTTGCCACCCAGGCTTCCGCCGGGCTTGCCGGGCTCAATGCGCCAGGCGTCTCCGAAATGGCCTACAAGGCGGTCGACACCTATCTGCACGATCCGCAGAACATCTCTGTCAGCGTGCAGCCGACGATGCAGACGCCGCTCATCGCGCTGTTCATCGCAGCCGCCTCCGCGCCGCAGTCGATCCCGCAGCTTCTCGGGCTGAAGATCGAGGCAAACCAGTAGGTTTTCCGCAAGCAAATGCCGATCGGCCGGGCCGCTCAAGGTCCGGCCCTTTTGCCCAGGTGCGCTGCCGCTGTCAGTCTTCTTCGGGACCTGGCCAACGCGTCGTGGCGAGGACCCAGAGGCCGATGATGTTTCCGAGCGGCACGAAGCACAAAAGCACCCAGAAGCCGGAGAAGCCCATGCGGTGCAGGATCTTGGCCACAGGCCAGCCGAAGATCAGCCACCAGACCAGAAACGCGATGGCAAGCTGCCAGAGCCCCCAGTGCCCCAACATCCAGAACGAATAGTCATGCCCTTGCATGGCACCACCTCATATTCCAAAGAACTGCCGCCGGAAACGGCGACCGGGCTGAAATTAATCCGACAGCGGCGGCTTGTCCAACCCGCCCATGCGGCAGACTTCCAGCCATTCATCTTTCGTCACCGGCTGCACCGATAGCCGCATCGAGGTGACGAGCGACATCTCGGCCAGCTTCGAATTGGCCTTCACGTCCTTGAGCGTCACCGGCTTCGGCATATCGGCGACGGAGCGGATGTCCACACACTCCCAGCGCGGGTCATCGGTGGTGGTGTCGTGATGGGCGAGCGCACAAACCTCGCAGATGCCGACGACCTCCAGCCCCTCGTTCGAGTGGTAGAAGAAGCCCTTGTCGCCGATCTTCATCGCCCGCATGTTGTTGCGGGCCTGATAGTTGCGCACGCCGTCCCATTGCTCGCCGGCCTCGCCTTTCGCCTTCAGCATCTCCCAGGAGAACTTGAAAGGCTCGGATTTGAACAGCCAGTAGGCCATGAAATCAGGCCTCCGGATTGTTGTAGAGCCACTTGTAGGGCTTGACCTCGACCTTCTCGAACAGGCCGGCATGAGCGTAAGGATCCTCGGCCGCGATCGCTTCGGCCGCAGCCTGGTCGGCCGCCTCGATCAGCAGCAGCGAACCGCAGGGTTTCTCCTGAGCGTCGAGAAAGGGACCGGCGATCTTCAGCGTACCCTTCTCGTTAAGCCCGTCGAGCCATTCGAGATGGCGCGGACGGTTTTCGAGGCGGATATGAATGTGGTCTGGCTTGTCCTTGTTGATAACGGCGAAAAGCATCAGTCTCTCCTCTTCATTCGGTCGTGATCGGCCGGGTCATCAGTTCTTCGAGCGCCTTTTCGATGCCGAGCTGGCCATCGAGCACACGGGCCACGGCATTCGAGATCGGCATCTGCACGGCATGGCTCGCGGCAAGCTCGCTTGCGACCGAAGCCGAGTAGACGCCCTCGACGAGGGCCGCGTTGACGCTCTCGAAGTTGCCTTCGGCCAATGCCACACCATAGCGGAAATTGCGCGACTGTCGCGACGAGCCGGTGAGCACGAGATCGCCAAGGCCGGACAACCCACGCACCGTTTCCGCCTCGCCACCCATGGCGACGGCAAGCCGCGACATTTCGGCAAGGCCGCGCGAGATCAGCGCCGCACGGGCGGATTCGCCAAGCTTGGCGCCCTCGACGATGCCGCAGGCGATCGCCAGCACATTCTTCAGCGCTCCGCCGATCTGCACGCCGACGGGGTCGCCCGAGGCATAGATGCGGAAGGTGCGGCCGGAGAGGATCGTGGCGGTATCCCGTGCTAGCTCCGGGCTGCGGAAGGCAAGCGCCATCGCGATCGGCTTGCCGGCGGCAAGATCGACGGCAAAACCGGGCCCCGATAGCGCGCCGGAATGATGATGCGGCAGCGCCTCGTTCAGGACATCGGTGATCAGCCGGCCACTTGCCCGCTCGATGCCCTTGGCGGCAGAGACGATCACGGCATCGCCGTTGAGATAGGGCGCATAATAAAGTGCAGCCGAACGTTGCGCCTGCGCCGGAACGGCCATGACCACCGTATCCGCCGTCTGCAGCACGGAGGGATCGATGGTGAAGTTCAGCGCCTGAGGCAGGTCGACGCCCGGCAGAACCGCTTCATGGCGCCGGGTCTTCCGCAGTTCCTCGATCAGCGGCGCGTTACGGCCAAGCAGCATCACCTCATCCTCACCCTCGCGGGCAAAGACCGCGGCAAGCGCGGTCCCGAATGCACCGGAGCCAATGACGACCGTCTGTTTTGACTTGCTCATGCCTTGGCCCCTTTTCGTCCGCTGCCGATCAGCGCCTTCGCGTTGCCGTCAAGCGGCCAGCGCGAGCGCACGGCAATTTCCATATCATCCGCCGGAAGCCCAGCGCGGACACGCTCGAGCCCCGCCCAGGCGATCATCACCGCATTATCCGTGCATAGCCGCAAAGGCGGCGCGACGAAGGCAAAGCCTTGCCTTTCGCAAAGCCCGGTCAACATGTCGCGGATCGCGCCATTGGCGGCGACACCACCGGCCACGACAAGCGACGGCGGGCCGCCGTCTGCGAGCCCTTCTTCCGTGAAACGCGTAAGCGAGCGCCTGATGCGGTCCTGAAGCGTGTCGGCGACGGCAAGCTGGAAGGCGGCGCAGATATCGGCGATATCCTGTTCGCCGAGCGGCGCCATGGCTTCAGCGGCCTGCCGCACCGCCGTCTTCAGTCCCGAGAAGGAAAAGTCGAGACGCGCCTCGCCCTTCATCGGCCGCGGCAGCGGGATACGTTTGGGGTCACCCGTCTTCGCAGCCTGTTCCACTTGCGGACCGCCCGGATAGCCGAGCCCCAGAAGCTTCGCCGTCTTGTCGAAGGCCTCGCCCAGCGCATCGTCGATGGTCGTGCCCCAGCGCTCGTATTGGCCGACACCCTTGACCAAGACGATCTGCGTGTGGCCGCCGGACACGAGCAGCATCAGGAAGGGGAAGTCGACACCATTCGTCAGACGCGCCGTCAGTGCGTGGCCTTCAAGATGATTGATACCGTAGAAGGGTTTTCCAGCCGCATAGGCAATCGCCTTGCCGCTCATCGCCCCGACGATCAGCCCGCCGATCAGGCCCGGCCCGATGGTCGCGGCGATACCGTCAAGGTCGGAAAGCGAAACGTCGGCATTTGCAAGCGCGCCGGCAATCAGCCCGTCCATCGCCTCGACATGGGCGCGGGCGGCGATTTCCGGCACCACGCCGCCAAAGGCCGCATGTTCCTCGAGCTGGCTCAGCACCAGTTCGGAAACGATCTCGCCCCGCCCGTCCGCATCCATGGCGACGATGGCGGCGGCGGTTTCGTCGCAGCTCGATTCAATCCCGAGAAAGAGTTTGCTTTTTTTCATGACGTTGTTTGCGGCGGCGCGCGATCCGGTTTACGACACACCCGGTAACAATGGTGGACGCAGGATGCAAACGAAACCTTTGAGGATCGGCACGCGCGGCAGCCCGCTGGCGCTCGCCCAGGCACACGAAGCCCGCAACCGGCTGATGGCGGCACACAGCCTGCCGGAGGATATGTTCGAGATTGTCGTGCTCTCCACCAAGGGCGACCGCATCACCGACCGCGCGCTCGCGGAGATCGGCGGCAAGGGCCTGTTCACCGAGGAAATCGAGGCCCAGCTTCTTTCCGGAGCACTCGATTTCGCCGTGCATTCGTCCAAGGACATGCCGACGGTGCTGCCCGAGGGACTGACGCTCTCAACCTTCCTGCCGCGCGCCGATCCGCGCGATGCCTTCATCGGCCGCGATGTTCAAAAGCTCGATGAACTGCCGGAAGGTGCGGTGGTCGGTTCTGCCTCGCTTCGCCGACAGGCGCTGATTCGCCGGCTCCGGCCCGATATCGAGGTCGTGGTGTTCCGCGGCTCGGTGCAGACCCGCCTCGACAAGCTGCGCGAAGGGCAGGTCGACGGTACGTTTCTCGCCAATGCCGGCCTGATCCGGCTCGGCATGGAAGACGTTGCGACCGAGGTGCTGAGCGTCCGCGAGTTTCTGCCGGCGCCGGCGCAGGGCGTCATCTGCATCGAACAGCGCGCCGACGATGCCCGCATCAGTGAACTGCTGGCGCCGATCAACGATGACGACACCTTCGATGCCGTAACCTGCGAGCGCGCCTTTCTGGCAGCGCTCGACGGCTCCTGTCGCACGCCGATCGCCGGCTTTGCCCGCTGCTTCAACGAGCGGATCTCGTTTTCCGGCATGATCCTGACGCCGGATGGCAGCAAGGCCTTCGACATCAAAACCGACAGCATGCGCGGCGAAGCCGAGAAGATTGGCCGTTGGGCGGGCAACGAACTGCGCCGCCGCGCCGGCCCCGGCTTTTTTGACGACTGGAGCTGAGCGGCGATGCGCGTGCTTGTGACCCGGCCGGAAGCGAGCGCGGAACGTTCCGCAGCCCGTCTTGCGGCGCTCGGTCATTTGCCGTTCACGCTGCCGCTGTTTGAGCCGGTCCACCAGCCCGACGCCGCAATTGCGGCGCTTGCCGAGGAGGCATGGAGCGCTGTCGCCGTCACCAGCGCCGAAGCGGTGCGGGCGCTCGGCCGGGCAGCGCCGCTCAGGCTTTATGCCGTGGGAGAGGCTTCGGCCAAGGCAGCACGAGACGCGGGCTTTGCCGATATCGTCACCGGCCCCGGTGATGGCGCCGGGCTTGCCGAGCGCATTGCGGCAGATGGTGTCGACAGACTGCTCTACCTTGCCGGCTCCCCGCGCATGCCGGATTTCGAGCAGCGCCTTGCGGCATGCGGCGTTTCCTTCCTGAGCGTTGATTGCTACCGGATGATGCCCGTCGCCCTTTCCGATGACGAATTCGCCGCCCGCCTCGTCGATGCCGCGCCGGACGCGGTGCTGCTTTATTCCGCCCGGACGGCGGACCGCTTCTTCGCGCTCGGTGGCGCGGCGTTTCTACCGCGGCAGGCCTTCGTCGTCTGCCTGAGCGCCGCTGTCGCAGCGCAGGTGCCGGCGGGCATCCCCGTCCGTATCGCCGCGGCGCCTGACGAAAAAAAACTGTTTGCCTGTCTCGATTGAAGCCCCCGAATCCGGCCATTGCGGAGGGCTCCGGGAACAAGAAGCCAATTAAGACCTTTTCTATTCAGCACGCGCCCACTAATTTGTGAGTATCAAGCGCGAAAGAGGTAAACATGGTTTCGGATACGCCCTCCCCCAAGGATGAGAAACGCGAACCGCAGGCGGAAGCCGCTTCGCAGGAGACCGAAACCACGGCCGCCCCGCCGGCAGCGCCGGAGACCAATGATGCCGCTGTGAAGACGGCCATGGCCGATGTCGCGGCCGCCATCCGCCGCCATGAGGAACACGGCGCGGCGGAATCCTCCGAAGAAACGACAACCGATGAAGAGCAAAAGGCGACCACCGGGCCCGAGACGCCGGTTACCCCTCCGCCCCGCAGCAACACCGGCGGGCTCGTCGCCGCAGCCATTGCCGGCGGCATTATCGGCATTGCCGGTGCAGTTGCGCTTTCCTATGCCGGGCTCCTCGGCAGCACCCGCGACAACAGCCAGCTCGAAAGCGAAGTCGCAACCCTTCGCCAGGAGATCGCCACGCTGAAATCCGACAGTCAATCCGGCGCAGGCGATCTTCAGTCGCGCGTGGCAGCGCTCCAGCAGAAGGTCGACGGGCTTTCAGCGGGTGGCGGCGAAACGCTATCGGCCCTGCAGCAGCAGGTCGCCGATCTCCAGAATGCGGTGAAATCGGACGAGGGCCGGATCGAAGGCCTTTCGCAATCGCTGCAGGGATCGATTTCCAACCTGCAGTCCAGCGTGTCCGGCGCCGAACAGAAACTCACCACGCTCGAGCAGAAGGTGAACACGCCGGGCAAGGATCTCGCCGTCGCGCGCGCCATCGCCGCAGCTGGGCTGAAATCGGCCATCGACCGCGGCGCGAGTTTCGCAGCCGAGCTTTCGACCTATGAACAGGTGGCCGATGACAAGAGCGGCATCGAAGCGCTGAAGCCGATGGCCAGCGAAGGCGTCCCGACGCAGGAGGAACTCGCCGCGCAATTCTCCGCCATCGCCGATCACATCATCGAGGCTTCCGACGCCCCACCGGCCGACGCCAACATCTTCAACCGCCTCGTCGACAGTGCCAAGGGCCTCGTCAGCGTTCGGCCGGTCGGCGATGTCGAGGGCGAAGGCACGCCCGCCATCGTCGCGCGCATCGAAAACGACCTCAATCAGGGCAGGCTGAAGGATGCCGCGTCCGAATGGCAGTCGCTGCCCCAGGACGGCAAGGACGTTTCCGCCCAGTTCGACAAGGCGCTGCAGGCGCGGATCAAGGCCGACGACCTGGTGTCGGAAACATTGTCGAAGGCACTCGGCGCCACGGCCGGCGTTTCAGCAGAACCTGCAACGCCAGCGAATGAGGGAGGCTCGCAATGATCAGGCTCGTCATCTTCGCCATCATCGTCCTGGCCTTTGCGCTGGGCTTCTCGTGGTTTGCCGATCGGCCGGGTGAGCTGTCGCTCGTCTGGCAGGGGCATCTGTTCCAGACACCGCTGACGACGGCTCTGGCGCTTCTGATCGCGCTGATCTTCGTGGTCATGGTGATCTGGTGGCTCATCACCGTCATCTGGACCTCGCCCAACAGCGTCCGCCGCTATTTCCGTGCCCGCAAGCGCGACCGCGGCTACCAGGCCATCTCCACCGGCCTGATCGCGGCCGGTTCCGGCAATCTGGTGCTGGCGCGCAAGATGAGCACCCGTGCCCACGCGCTCCTGCGCGCCGATCAGGAGCCGCTGATCCACATGCTCGATGCCCAGGTCGCGCTGATCGAGGGCGACCACGACAAGGCACGGCGCCTGTTCGAGCGGATGTCGGAGGACCCGGAAACCGCCGAACTCGGCCTGCGCGGACTTTACCTCGAAGCCAAGCGCCTGGGTGCCGACGAGGCAGCCCGGCAATATGCCGAACGCGCCGCCGACAAGGCACCCTACCTTGCCTGGGCCGCGCAGGCGACGCTTGAAAGCCGCACGCGGCAGGGTCGCTGGGACGATGCGATCCGGCTTCTCGACCAGCAGCGGTCCGCCAAGGTGATGGAAAAGCAGGAGGCGGCGCGGCTCAAGTCGGTGCTGCTGACGGCGCGCGCCGAGAGCAAGCTCGAGACCGACCCCAAGGGCGCTTCCGCCGATGCGCTGCAGGCGCTGAAGCTGCGGGACGACTTCCATCCCGCCGCCATCATCGCCGCCAAGGCCTATCTGGCACAGGGTAGCCTGCGCAAATCGGCCGGCGTGCTCGAGATGGTGTGGAAGAAGGAGCCGCACCCGCAGATCGCCGCCCTTTACGTGCGTGCCCGTGGCGGCGACACCGCCGTCGACAGGCTGCGACGGGCGGAAAAGCTGGAAGCGCTGAAGCCCAACAACCCGCTGTCGCTGATGGCCGTCGCCCGCGCCGCCCTCGATGCCCGCGAATTCGCCACGGCCCGGACCAAGGCCGAGGCGGCCGCCCGGATGCTCTCGCGCGAAAGTGCCTTCCTGCTGCTTGCCGATATCGAAGAGGCGGAGACCGGCGATCAGGGCCGCGTGCGTCACTGGATGGCCCAGGCGCTGCGTGCAGGACGTGACCCGACCTGGGTCGCCGATGGCCTCGTTTCGGAATACTGGCGGCCGTTCTCGCCCACAACGGGCAAGATCGATGCCTTCGAATGGAAGGTTCCCTATGGCGAGATCGAGGGTCCCGTCGAGGAAGGATCGGCGACCCGGCTCGACGAGGCGCTGAAGAGCCTGCCGCCGATCGGCGGCACCAGGGCCGAACCGGACAAGTCGGACGCCCCGATCTTCTCCGACTTGCCCGATGAGGACACGCCGGACGCGCCGAAGGAGACGACAACCCCGCCGCCAGCGCCGACGGTGATCGACGCTGCCGCCGCCGCGCCTTCGGCGGTCAGCGAAGCCGCCCGCATCGTCGAGGACGAGGAAGAGCCGGCAAAGCCCGAGCCACCGGCGCCGGCCGCCGCGGAGACACCGACATCCGAAAAGGCTGCCGAGCCTGAGCCGCCGCACCCGGCAGAAGGTGTGACCGAAGATGACGACGACGAGGCCCGACGCGACCCGGTGCTTTCGCCCTTCGGCGGCCGCACACCCGATGACCCCGGTGTCGGCGATGACGAGGAAACTCCCGAGCCGAAGCGCAAGCTTTTCTGAGGGACGCGGCGCTGTTGACAAATCCGTAATTTGACCGGATCGCGGCGCGCGGCTATGCCTGGGGCTACACCAATCACGATGACACCATGACAGGTCTTGCCATGTTCGAAAGAATCAGCCGCTTCCTTCAGGAGATTTCCAGCGAAGGCGATCAGGGGCTGGCGGAACCCAATGATGCGCGCGTTGCCGTTGTCGCGCTCTGCTATCAGGTGATGGAAGCCGATGGCGTCATCAGCGCAAGCGAGCAAAACCGGTTGCGGGAGTTGCTCGAAGGCATATACGACGTGCATGGTACCAGTCTCGACGATTTGATTTCCGCCGGTGAGGAAGCGGGAAGCGAAGCTGTCGATTTCTACCGCTTCACCTCGGATGTGAAACGCCACCTCGATGAGGATCAGCGGATCAGGCTGATCGGTCTCCTGTGGGACATTGCCTATGCCGATGGCAGCCGCAGCGAGATGGAGGACAACGTCGTGTGGCGCATCGCCGAACTCATCGGTGTATCCGGGCGGGATCGGGTGCTCGAACGGCAGGCCGCGCTCAAGCGCGCTGCGATTGACGACGAAGGAGATATGGGTGAATCCGCAGAAGAGTAAGAAGCCGATCCTGATCGTCCTCCATCAGGAACGCTCGACCCCCGGCCGCGTCGGCCAGCTCCTCATCGAGAAAGGATATCCGCTCGACATGCGCCGCCCGGCGCTCGGTCAGGCCCTGCCTGACACGCTGGAGCATCACGCCGGCGCCGTCGTCTTCGGCGGCCCGATGAGCGCCAATGACAATGATGACTTCGTCCGCCGCGAAATCGACTGGCTGGAGGTGCCGCTGAAGGAAAACCGGCCCTATCTCGGCATCTGTCTCGGCGCCCAGATGCTGGCCCGGCATCTCGGTGCAAAGGTCTACGGCAATCACGACGGCTCGGTCGAAATCGGCTGGTATCCGCTGGAGGCGACACGCCACGGCCGGCTGATGATGAAATGGCCTTCCATGGTCTACCAGTTCCACCGCGAAGGCTTCGAGCTTCCGCATGGCGCCGACCTTCTGGCCCGCGGCGATCTCTACCCGAACCAGGCCTTCCGTTACGGTGAGAAGGCCTATGGCGTGCAGTTTCATGCAGAGCTGACGCGGATGATGATGCAGAGCTGGGTGGTGCGCGGCGCAAGCCGTTTCTCACTTCCCAAGGCCCAGCCCGGCCGCCTCCATCTCGAAGGCCGGATGCTGCACGACCGGGCGCTGAAAGCCTGGCTTGGGGATTTTCTCGACACCGTCTTCGAAAACGAAGCCGTTTCGGCCTGATCGGCGACCGCCCTACTCCTGACGGCCGATGAGATGCTCGGGTGTCTCCAGGCTGTCGATGGTCCTGAGCTTGGTGAACTTCATGGCCCAGATCACGGCGACGGCGAGCGAGCCGACACCGCCGAAGACAACGGCCGGCACTGCGCCGATGAAATGCGCCATCGAGCCGGCGCGGAATTCGCCGAGTTCATTCGAAGCCCCGACGAAGACCATGTTGACCGCATTGACGCGGCCGCGCAGTTCGTCGGGCGTCCACAGCGCGATCAGCGTTTCGCGCACATAGACCGAAATCATGTCGGCGCCGCCCATGACGGCGAGCGCGGCAATCGAAATCCACGGGCTCGCCGACAGCCCGAAGACCAACGTCGACAGACCGAATATGGCGACACCCGCGAACATGAAATAGCCGGCGTGGTGGCGGATCGGCACGCTGGCGAGGACGACGGCGACGATGATCCCGCCGACGCCGGGCGCGGCGCGCAGCAGACCCAACCCCCAGGGGCCGAGGTCGAGAATATCGCGGGCAAAGACCGGCATCAGCGCGACAGCGCCACCGAGCAGCACCACGAAGAGATCGAGCGAGATCGCGCCGAGCACGACCTTTTCCGTGGTGATGAAGCGGAAGCCGGCAAGAATGGTCTCGAGCGACACCGCGGTGCTCTGGCGCTGCTGGTTCGGCTTCGGCACCATCACCATCAGCACCGTTCCGGCAGCGAAGAAGGCAACGGCCGTGGAATAGGCCGCAGCGGCCCCGAGCCCATAGAGCAGGCCGCCGGCGACCGGGCCGACGATCGAGGCGATCTGCCAGGAGGACGAATTCCAGGCAATCGCATTTGCCAGGTCGCGCTCCGGCACCAGGTTGGGCGCAAGCGACTGCAGGGCCGGGCCGGAAAAGGCCCGCTCCGTGCCAAACAGCACGAGCAGCCCGAAGACCGGCCAGGGCGAGAACAGGCCGAGCACCGTAATGGTCAGCAGGCTCGCAGCGCAGGCAGTGGCGATCGCAAAGCAGATGGCGGCGATCATGCGGCGGTTGTAGCGGTCGGCAACCGTGCCGGTCACCAGGGTGAGCAGCAGCGAGGGCAGGAACTGGAACAGGCCGATGAGGCCGAGATAGAAGGCGTTCCCGGTCTCGTCATACATCTGCCAGCCGACCGCGACCGAAACGATCTGCACCGCGAAGGTGCCGAGGAAACGCGAGAAGAAGTAAAGCGTATAGCCCCTGTGGCGGAAGGCATCGAAGCGGGCGCCGGTGGGTGAAATTGTCATCGGATGTTCCGGTTGGCAGGAAAGTCGTGCGGAGGATGCACGTTTCAGGGACGGTTGTTACAACTCCACCTCTTGCCCGCCAAGACGTCAATGTCTAAATGGTTGTCAGCAAGGAACAGGAGCTTATGCATGATCGCGTTGTTTGAAACGATTTTCTACGCCCTCGAAATCTACAAGTGGGTGATCATCGCCAGCGCGATCTTCTCGTGGCTTTACGCATTCAACATTGTCAACGCCCACAGCCAGTTCATCAATTCGATCGGCCGTGCGCTCTATGCGGTCACCGAGCCGGTCTATCGCCCGATCCGCAATTTCCTGCCCAATCTCGGCGGCATCGATATTTCGCCGGTGATCGTGCTTCTGATCGTATTCTTCCTGCAGAGGCTCATCCTGACCGGCATCATTCCCCGGCTTTACTGAGCTTTTCTCGGAAAGAATGAACCGCCCGTCACCGGGCGGTTCGGTGTTTATGGCGCTCGGCCGGCAGAAGATTACTTCTCGGCCTTGGCGCGCTCGATGGCTTCGACGATGAGCTTCTTGGCTTCGTCGACACCGTGCCAGCCAAAAATCTTCACCCACTTGCCGGGCTCCAGATCCTTGTAGTGCTCGAAGAAGTGCTCGATCTGCTTCAGCTGGATTTCCGGAATATCGGTGAAATCCTGAACCTTGTCGAAGCGGGCGGAAAGCTTCTGGGAGGGAACGGCAATGATCTTTTCGTCCTTGCCGGAATTGTCTTCCATCATCATCACGCCGATCGGGCGGACATTGATGACGCAGCCGGGAACCAGCGGACGATAGTTGCAGATCAGCACGTCGATCGGATCGCCGTCGTCGGAGAGCGTGTGCGGCACGAAGCCATAATTGCCGGGATACATCATCGGCGTGTAGAGGAAACGGTCGACCACCAGCACACCGGCGTCCTTGTCCATTTCATACTTGATAGGCTGTCCGCCCATCGGCACTTCGACGATGACGTTGATATCGTCCGGCGGGTTCTTGCCGATGGAAATCGCTTCAATACGCATCAGGTTCTCCAAACAGGGGGGATTTGATGCTGTTGGATAATCAAATTGGCGCTGCAAAGCAACCTGAAGGAATGACTTCCGGCAATTTCATCGGCCTGTCGCCGGCTCGGGATGCCGCATATTGCAACCGCAAAACCGGCTCAATCCCAGACGAATGAAACCTTGGCGAGCATGCGACCGCCGACGCTTTCCTCGGCAAATGCCATCGGTTTTCCGCCCATGGCCGAGAAGAACAGCGAAGCCTGTTCGAGCGCGTCGATGCTCCAGCAGATCGTGCCCTTGCAGCCGAGCGAGGCCAGCAGTCGCCGCGCCTCGTTGAACAGCGTCCGCCCGAAGCCCACGCCCTGAAACTGCGGCAGCAGGTAGATTTCGTAGATCTCGCCCTCCTGCGGCAGCGACCGCGATCGGTTGAGACCGACGGTGGCGTAACCCACCGGCTCGCCGTGCACCTCAAGGACGAGCAGCGTCGCATCGCCCTCGATGGCCTTGCGCCACCAGGCAGCATTGCGGCGGGTGATCATGTCCTGCAGAGCGCGATGAGGGATGATGCCGGCATAGGCGTGCTGCCATGTCAGCCAATGCACATTTGCAATCTTCTCGGCGTCTGCCGTCTCCGCGGCTCTGACGTCGCTTGATAGTATCCTCATAACCGACCCTTGTGTCCGGTCCCTGAAGCATACTGCAATCAATCGGATTTGCCCATCACAAATCAGTCATCGCTTTTCTCTGCCGGGCCTGCGGGCGAAGGCCGCGACGGTGGCGTCGACGATACGGCCCGGCATATCGGGCTCGGCGAACATGATCTCGATGGCAAGAATCTCGCTCTTTGCCCTGAGGTCGGCGATCGCAGGATCGGTTGCGCCGGCAGAGCGGGCATGGTCCTTGGCGGTCGTGACCAGGGCAAGGCCGTCCGCGTCATCGAGCAGCGATCGCGCGAGCTCTGGCGTCAGCGGCTGGTGGTCGGCAAGCGGTACGGCCTTGACCACGGTGGCGCCGATTTCTTCAAGCGTATCGAAGAGCTTGCGTGGATCGCCGATCCCTGCATAGGCCAGCACATCCCGCCCCCGGAAGCGGTCCGCCCCTTGCGCCGGCACGGCGCGCACCGCGGCGACCGGTAAACCATGAGCGTCCGCAAACGCGCCGACCGCACGATTGCCGCCGCTGCCGTTGACAACGAGCAGATCGACCTTCAGCCGCTGGATGTCCAGGGGCGCCCGCAGCGGCCCGGCAGGCAGGCAGCGGCCATTGCCAAGCCCGCGCGCCGCATCAACGACCGCGAGCGCAAAATCGGGCGCGATCCGGCCGCTCTGCAGGCCATCGTCCATGATGATGAAATCGACGCCCTCGGCCTCCAGCAGGTGGGCCGCATCGAGGCGGGCGGGCGAGACGGCGACGGGCGCGGTGGCCGACAGCATTACCGCTTCATCGCCGACGTCATCGTGGGTATGCTGTGCGGGATCGACCAGCATCGCGCCATCGACCCTGGCGCCAAAGCCGCGCAGCACGAAACCGGGTTTCAGACCACGAGCGAGAGCCGCCCGCGCCAGGGCTTCCGCCACCGGTGTCTTGCCCGTGCCGCCGACGGTGAAATTGCCGACGAGAACGAGCGGCACACCGGCGCGCGCGCCGCTGGCCCGCTGCATGCGCCGACCGGCAAAATAGCCATAGATCCAGCCAAGCGGCGAGAGCAGCAAGCCGAGCGGATGACCCGCCTGCCACCAGAAGCGCGGCGCCTTCATCAGCATCGGCCGGCATCCGGCATGGACTTGGGAAAAGCGCGCCACTCGGCCCGGACGGCAGGATTGCCCATCATGAAACGCTCGCCTTTCTTCACGCCGCCCGCAGGCGGCTCAGCGCGAGGCCTTGCGGATGGCAGGTTCGATGGTGTTCTGCCGGAGCGGCAGCGACCAGCTTTCGCTGGCGACCGGCCGTGGCTTCGGCCGGGCGCAGAAACGCGCCTCCAGTATCAGCGGCGCAAGGAAACGTTCAAGCCCCTTGATGGTCTTGACCAGCGCGCCGCGCATTTCGCGCACCGCGGCATAGCCTGCATCGACCATGTCAGCGCGAGCATTGTCGTCGGACAATAACAGGTCGACGGACTGCAGCAGCGCCTCTGCGCCATCAACGGTGCGCACGGCGCCGTGCTGGCGCATGCGGCGATAGGTCTCGCGGAAGTTTTCGATATAGGGGCCGGTCAGCACCGCAGCGCCGAGCATCGCCGGCTCCAACGGGTTCTGCCCGCCCTTGGCGGTCATCGATCGCCCGACGAAGGCAATCTCGGTGAGGCGCAGGTAGAGGCCCATGTCGCCCATCGTATCGCCAAGCAATATGTCGGTCTCGGGCGTCACCGGATCGGATGTGGAGCGGCGCGCCACCTTCAGGCCCTTGGCGGCGAAAAGCGCAGCCAGCACATCCGCGCGGTCGGGATGGCGGGGCACGATGACGGTCAGCAATCCTTCGTGACGCGCCTTGAGCGCCATGTGAACGTCGGCAGCAGCCTTTTCCTCACCGTCGAAGGTGGAGATCGCCGCCCAGACCGGCCGGTCGCCAATCTCTTGTCTCAGCGCCGCCAGGGCTTCAGCGTCTGCCGGCGGTGCGTCGCGATCGACCTTCAGGTTGCCGGTAATGCCGACATTGAGCGCGCCGAGATCGGAAAACCGCTCGGCATCGAGGTCGGTCTGCGCCATGACATAGGCAAATCGGGAGAAGAGCGTGCGCGCAAGTTCGCGACGGTGGTTCCAGCGGTCGAAGGAGCGGTCGGAAATCCGGCCGTTGACAATGATCTGGGCGATGCGCCTGCGGGAGAGCTGGTTGATCGTGACCGGCCAGACCTCGGTTTCGACATTGATCGCGAGATCCGGTTTCCAGTGATCGAGGAAGCGCCCGATCGCGGGCGCAACGTCAATCGGCACATATTGATGGATGACGCGGTCGCCGAACCGCTCCGCGGCGACCTTGGCCGAAGTCACCGTGCCGGTGGTCACCAGTACGGAGATCCCGTAGTCGCAGATATGTTCGATGAGTGGTGCTACGGCCAGCGTTTCGCCGACACTGGCGGCATGAATCCAGACGACCGGACCTTCGGGACGGGCCACCTCGGTGCGGCCGAACCGCTCGCCAAGGCGCTCTCGATCTTCCTTGTCAATCTGGACGCGGCGATTGAGATAAAATTTCAGCAAGGGATAGCCGACGATACCGCCGAGCCAGTACCCCTTCTGCGCGAACCATGTCGAAATTCCAGCCTGCATGCCCAATCCGAAAGTCGCCCCCGCTGTGAAGTACGCCTGCACACACTCATACGCGAATCATCGGTTGTCCCTTCAGGATAACACCAGAAAATCACGTATACTACCGCATACCCGTAAATGAGCGTTTATACAACCTTGCCGAGATACCGACCCGACAAGGCCTTCAGGACTTCGCTACATTACGTCTTTGTTATACGGCCGCACAAACAATGCATTACGGATGCGGCAAAATCATGAAGCATCAGCTCTCAGGATCGAGCAGGCGATGCAGATGGACGATGAAATAACGCATGTGAGCATTGTCGACGGTCTGCTGCGCCTTCGATTTCCATGCTTTCAGGGCCGACGCGTAGTTGGGATAGATGCCGACGATATCGAGTGCATCGAGATCGGAGAAACGGACACCTTCGAGACTTTCAAGCTCGCCGCCGAAGACGAGATGAAGAAGCTGCTTGTTTTCCACGGAGTCGATCATTTTGAGCCTCACCTAATCGTTTTAAACAATATGAGTGGTCTTCGTGTCGCGGGTTTGCCCCGGCTTGTCAAGGCGCGTCCGGAGGTCCGAATTGCCGCAGCATTTCGCTGACCAGCGCCGGGTGGCCGGCAAACAGCGTCCCCTGGCTGACATCGGCGTGATTGTAGCCGAGCGTCCGCTCCGCCTCGTCCACCAGCACCCCGCCGGCGCGCTCCAGTATAATGTCGGCTGCGGCGAGATCCCAGTCATGCGAATGCGCTCGCACCAGCGTCCCGTCGAGCCGACCGTCCGCCACCATGGCAAGACGATAGGCAAGCGAGGGGATGTGCGGATGGCGCCGCAGACGGGCGCCGAAATCGGCGTTGAACCTGCCGGCCAGATTGCCGGGCATAGAGATTTCCACCGGCCGCCGCTCTTCGCCGGCTGCCGCAATGGCGATGGGAACGCCGTTCTTCAATGCCGGTCCCGAAAGTTGAGCCGAATAGATCTCATCGAGCGCCGGCGCCACCAGAACGCCAGCGACCGGCCGGTTGCGGGCCACGACGGCGACGCTCACCACCCAGGTCTTGCCGCCGCTCAGAAAGCCGCGCGTCCCGTCGATCGGATCGACGACGAAGGCACATTCGGCCGCTATCCGGGCGGGATCGTCCCGACTCTCCTCCGACAGCCAGCCATAATCCGGCCGCGCCTTGCGGAGAATGTCTTCGAGGCAACTGTTGGCGGCAAGGTCGGCAGCGCTTACCGGCGACTGTCCGCCATTCTTCCACCAGACCTCGGGCGCCCCGCCGAAGTGCGACAGGGCGACAGCCCCTGCCTCCCGCCCCGCCATCTCGATCAGCGCCAGATCGTCCGTCCAGTCCTTCGTGGTGTCAAAAGCATCGGTCACGGCAACGCCCTTACCGTCCCGCGAGGGTCAGTCCCTCGACAAGGATGCTGGGCGCAGCAACGGAGAAGCGACGGTCGATATCGCTCGCCGGCGTCATCGCCATGAACATCGATTTCAGATTGCCCGCAATGGTGAGCTGGGCGACAGGAAACGCGATCTCGCCATTCTCGATCCAGAAGCCGCTGGCGCCGCGCGAATAATCGCCCGTTACCATATCGACGCCGCTGCCGATGAGCTCGGTGACATAAAGCCCCGTGCCGATTTCGGCCATCAGTTCGGCTGGCGATTTCTCGCCCGGCTCGAGGATCAGGTTGGTCGGCGAGGCCCCGAGCGAATTACCCGCCCGCGCGCCGCGGCCGTTGGTTGACATGCCGAGCTCACGCCCGAGCGCGGTCGACAGGAACCATTGCGTCAGCACGCCGTCCTCGACCATGGCGAGGCGCTCGCTCGAGACCCCTTCGCCGTCAAAGGGCTGCGAGCTGGCGCCGCGCGGGATGCGCGGATCGTCGATGACGTTAAGGCCGGCCTTCAGCACCTGCTGGCCGAGCTTGTCGCGCAGAAAGCTGGTCTTGCGCGCGACAGCGGTGCCCGAGATCGCGCCGGCGAGATGGCCGACGAGGCTGGTCGCAAGCCGCCGATCGAAGATGACGGATGCGCCGCGACGGGTTTCGATCTGGCGCGGAGCAAGCCTCGCAACGGCGCGCTCGCCGGCGCTGCGGCCGATATCCTCCGGCGCGTTCAGGTCGCCGTCGTGCGAGCGCGCGTCATAGTCATAGTCGCGCTGCATCGCCGTCCCCTCGCCTGCCACCGCGGAAGCGGAGACGGAGGAATAGGAACGCCGATAGCCGCCGGCAAAGCCACCCGATGTGACGAGCGCGAAGGCGACCGATCCGCGCCCGGCGCTCGCGCCAGAGCTCTTGGACACACCCTTCACCGCAAGCGCCGCCTCTTCGGCGGCAAGCGCCCGCGCCACCAGGGCCTCGGGCGAGACATCCGACTCGTCATGAAGGTCGAGATCCGGATAGTCACGTGCCAGCCGATCGCTGTCGGCGAGGCTCGCATAGGGATTTTCCGGCGAAACCTTTGCCATGGCGAGCGCCCGCTCGGCCAGCCGCTCGACGTCACCATCGTCATTGGTCGAGACGCTTGCGACCTTCGCACCGACAAACACGCGCAGCGAGAAACCCTGATTTTCCGAAGCCTGCGCATTCTCGCGCTCACCGTTTCTGACCGAGACGCTGTTGGAGGCGCCTTCGGAGACGACGACATCGGCGGCATCGGCACCCATTTTCTTCGCGACATCCACGATCCGGGAAGCGCGCTCGATCAATTCATTGCAATCTGCAGACATGGCTTGGCCTTTCCTTGCGCTTCCATTTATTGTTCGCTTTGTATTCCATCAAGGCCTTTCGGAAACGTGGCCTCTTCATTCTTTTGCAGGGACGAACTTATGGCGACAACGACGAGCCTGTTTTCCGAAACCGTGTGGATGCTCGGCGCGGCCGCTGTCGCCGCGCCCATCTTCAAGCGCCTCGGCCTCGGAACGGTGCTTGGCTATCTGGCGGGCGGCATCGTTATCGGCCCGGTGCTGCAGCGCATCACCAATGGCGAGGAAGTGCTGCACGTCGCCGAACTCGGCATCGTCTTCCTGCTGTTCATGATCGGACTCGAGCTGAAGCCGGCGCGGCTCTGGACCATGCGGCGCGACATCTTCGGCCTCGGCCTGGCGCAGGTGCTGGTCACCGGCGCGCTGCTGGTGCCGCTTGCCCATCTTGCGCTGTCGAGCTGGCCGGCGGCGCTGATCGCGGGCTTCGGTCTCGCCCTGTCCTCGACCGCATTCGCGATGCAGATCCTCGACGACAGCGGCGACGTGAATACCCGCTACGGCCAACGATCCTTCTCGATGCTGCTGTTCCAGGACATCGCCATCGTGCCGCTTCTGGCGCTGGTCAGCATTCTCGGCGGCGGCGCGGAGGATGCGACGGCCGGCGACATGGCGACGAATGCCGCCCTGGCGCTGGCGGTAATCGCCGCCATGATCGCCGCCGGCCGCTACGTGCTGACCCCGGTGTTCCAGATCATCGCGGCGACCGGCGCCCGTGAGGTGATGATCGTCGCCGCGCTGTTCCTCGTCATCGGCGCGGCCATGGCGATGCAGATGGTGGGGCTTTCGATGGCGATGGGCGCGTTCCTCGCCGGCGTCATGCTCGCCGAATCATCCTATCGCCATGAACTCGAGGCCGATATCGAACCCTTCCGCGGCGTGTTCCTTTCGATCTTCTTCATCGCTGTCGGGCTGTCGCTTGAGCTTCAGGTCGTCTACGAGAACCTGCTGCTCATTGCGATCGCCGTGCCGGTGCTGATCCTGGTGAAGGCACTCGTCATCTACGGCCTCTGCCGCCTTACCGGATCGCCGCACGCCGATGCCGTCCGCATCGCCGCGCTTCTGCCGCAGGGCGGCGAATTCGGCTTCGTGATGTTTTCGACGGCCGCAGCGGCCGGCATCTTCTCCAACGCGACGGCCTCGTTGCTGATCGCGATCGTCACCGTTTCGATGGTGGCCACGCCGCTTTGCGTCAGGCTTGCGGAACGGCTCTTTGTTCGGCGCGAGGCCTATCACGAGGAGATCGAGGAGGATTTCGCCGATGCCGGCGCCGACGTGCTGATGATCGGCTTCTCGCGATTCGGCCAGATCGCCGCGCAGATCCTGCTGGCGAGCGGCCGCGAGGTGACCATCATCGACTTTTCGGCGGAGCGCATCCGCCAGGCCTCGGCCTTCGGCTTCCACATCTACTTCGGCGACGGCACCCGCAAGGACGTGCTGATCGCCGCCGGCATCGAGAAGGCGAAGATCGTCGCGGTCTGCACCCAGAAGCGCGAGATCACCGACCGGGTGATCGATGTGGTTCAGGAGAATTTCCCGCGCGCCCACATCTATGCCCGCTCCTATGACCGCGGCCACACGCTGGCGCTCAGGCAGCGCGGCGTCGAATATGAGTTGCGCGAGACGCTCGAATCCGGACTTGTCTTCGGCCGCGAGACGCTGATTGCGCTCGGCAGCAGCGAAGAGGAGGCAATGGCGATCACCGACGATATCCGCAAGCGCGACGCCAAGCGTCTGGAGATCCAGGCCGTCGAGGGCATCATGGCGGGCGCCGATATGCTCCACACCCACCCGGTGAGCCCGGAACCCCTGATGCGCCCGAAACGCCGACAACCCGACCCGACGGTCAAGGTGACCGGCAAGGACATGGCATGAACGGGGCGTTGGTCATCAAAAGCTGCGGCTTCAGTCGTCCTCGTACTGGAACACCACCGTCGACAGACGGGGCGTGATCTCGGCATAGGCGCATTCATTGTCGTCGAGCCTGGCCACCCACTGGTGGCCGACATAGGTTTCCATGTCCATTCCCTGCCCCGGCACGAGCCGCGTGTAGAGCAGCCAGGCGCCGTCAGGGTCGATCCAGTAGAGATCGAAGGGAAAACCGAGCGCCGTGCCGCCCTCAAAATGGACAAGCCGCCGGGCGCCCGTGAATTCGGTGCGGATGCCATAAAGAACCAGCGCACCGTCATAGCGATCCTCATCGCTGCGTCCGGTCGGGACGACAAGCTGCCAGTGGCCCATATACCGCTCGATTACCAGCTCGCCGGCGGCCTCGGTCCTGATCGCGCCGCACCCCAGGAACCCCTCGTAGGACTGGCCGATCGCGTAGACCTCCCAGCCTTTGACATCGGCATAGGGCACGATACGGTGCTCCTCGCGATGATCGAGCCAGCCGGCCGAAGCAGAGCCCGCGCACGACCACGCGACGACGATCATCAGGATACAGAAAAGCCTGCCTGGCATGCTGTTCCCCCTCTACCAAAGCCAATTTGCGTTTTAGCGAAAACGCATACGCCCAGCATTGCCATCAAGGCGGATTTCCGGCAATCTGCGATTTAAGTTGATATCAACCTATATAATCTGATGAACGGGAGGAGCGCAAACAATGGCGAAGAACACGATCTGCATCTGGTATGACAAGCAAGCCGAGGAAGCCGCAAACTTCTATGCTGACGTGTTTCCGGACAGCATGGTCAAGGCGGTGCACCGGGCACCGGGAGACTATCCCTCCGGCAAGGCGGGCGATGTGCTGACGGTGGAGTTCACCGTCGCCGGCATCCCCTGCCTCGGCCTCAACGGTGGCCCGGCTTTCACCCACAGCGAAGCCTTTTCCTTCCAGATTTCAACCGAGGACCAGGCGGAAACCGACCGCTACTGGAATGCGATCGTCGAGAATGGCGGCCAGGAAAGCGCCTGCGGGTGGTGCAAGGACAAATGGGGTATCTCCTGGCAGATCACGCCCCGCACCCTGATGGAAGCGCTCGCCGCCGGCGGCGGCGAGGCCGAACGCGCCTTCGCAGCGATGATGGAGATGAAGAAGATCGACGTGGCGGCGATCGACGCAGCGCGGCGGGGATAGCCCCATCCTCATGGCCTGACGCAAAAACTTTTACCGTTTGATAAAATTTTCGAACTGAGTTAGCATCCTCCCCAACAACCACCAATAATTGGGGAACATTGCTATGCGAGAATTGAACCCGGCCCTGAAGGGCGGGCGACTTGCGCCCGATTCATACAAGGGCAATTTTTCCGACCTGCATCCGCCGCTGGACAGGCATGAGGCGGCTGTCGAGGCGGATCGCTGTTATTTCTGCTACGATGCGCCGTGCATGACGGCCTGTCCGACGGCGATCGATATCCCGCTGTTCATCCGCCAGATATCGACCGACAATCCGCTGGGCGCGGCAAAGACCATCCTCGACCAGAACATCTTCGGCGGCATGTGCGCCCGCGTCTGTCCCACCGAGACGCTGTGCGAGGAAGCCTGCGTGCGCAACACGGCGGAGGAAAAGCCCGTCGAGATCGGGCTGCTGCAGCGCTATGCCACTGATGCGGCGATGGCAGAAAACAGACAGTTCTACACGCGCGCCCACGAGACCGGAAAGCGCGTCGCAGTCGTCGGCGCCGGACCTGCAGGCCTTGCCTGCGCCCATCGCCTCGCCATGGCGGGCCACGATGTGATCGTGCTCGAAGCGAAGGACAAGGCCGGCGGCCTCAACGAATACGGCCTCGCCGCCTACAAGACCGTCGACGATTTCGCCCAGAAGGAGATCGCCTATCTTCTGGAAATCGGCGGTATCGAGATCCGCGGCGGGCAGATGCTCGGCCGCGATTATACGCTCGGGGAACTGCGCCGCGATTATGATGCCGTCTTCCTCGGCATCGGCCTCGGCGGCGTCAACGAACTCGGCATTCCGGGCGAAACCCTTGCCGGCTGCGACAACGCCGTCGATTTCATCGAGGAGCTGCGCCAGACCGAAGACATTTCCTCGGTGGCCGTCGGCAGCCATGTCGTGGTGCTCGGCGGCGGCATGACCGCCATCGACGCTGCCGTGCAGTCGAAGCTTCTCGGCGCCGACGAAGTGACGCTCTGTTACCGGCGCGGCGCGGATGCCATGGGCGCCTCGAAATTCGAGCAGGAGCTTGCCGCCTCGCGCGGCGTCTTCATCCGCCACTATCTGGCGCCGAAGGAAATTCTCGGCGAGGACGGCAAGGTCGCCGGCGTGCTGTTCGAGCATACCGAAGTCAGGGACGGCAAGCTGGTACCCACCGGCGAGACCGGCGTGATTGCCGCCGACCACGTGCTGAAGGCGATCGGCCAGACGTTTGTCACCGAGCATCTCGAGGGCCTGAAGCTGGAGAACGGCCGCATCGCCATCGATGCCGAGGGCCGCACCTCGCTTGCCGATGTCTGGGCGGGCGGCGACTGCGTGAAGAAGGGCGAGGACCTGACGGTCACTTCGGTCGCCCAGGGGCGAGACGCCGCGATTTCCATCAATCACGTTCTGGCGGGCGAAGCACCGCTGGCAAGCGCCGTGGCCTGAGGAGAGAAGACAATGGCTGATCTTTCCAACAATTTCGTCGGCATCAAGTCGCCCAACCCGTTCTGGCTCGCCTCCGCACCGCCGACGGACAAGGCCTACAACGTCGAGCGCGCCTTTCGCGAAGGCTGGGGTGGCGTCGTTTGGAAGACACTCGGCGAGGAAGGCCCGCCGGTCGTCAACGTCAACGGCCCGCGCTATGGCGCGATCTGGGGCGCCGACCGCCGGCTTCTCGGCCTCAACAATATCGAACTCATCACCGACCGCGACCTCTACCTCAATCTCCGCGAGATCAAGGAAGTGAAGATGCGCTGGCCGGATCGCGCCATCGTGGTGTCGATCATGGTGCCCTGCGAGGAGGAAAGCTGGAAGGCGATCCTGCCGCTCGTCGAAGAGACCGGCGCGGACGGCATCGAGCTCAATTTCGGCTGTCCCCACGGCATGTCCGAGCGCGGCATGGGCGCCGCCGTCGGACAGGTGCCGGAATATGTCGAGATGGTGGTGCGCTGGTGCAAGCAATACACCCGCATGCCGGTGATCACCAAGCTGACGCCGAATATCACCGATATCCGCCATTCGGCCCGCGCCGCCTATCGCGGCGGCACGGATGCGGTGTCGCTGATCAACACCATCAACTCGATCGTTTCCGTCGACCTCGACAACTTTGCGCCGAACCCGACGGTCGGCGGCAAGGGCACGCATGGCGGCTATTGTGGCCCGGCGGTCAAGCCGATCGCGCTTAACATGGTGGCCGAGATTGCCCGCGACCCGGAAACCGCCGGCCTGCCGATCTCCGGCATCGGTGGCATCACCACCTGGCGCGATGCGGCCGAATTCATGGTGCTCGGCTCGGGCAATGTGCAGGTCTGCACCGCGGCGATGACCTATGGCTTCAAGATCGTCAAGGAAATGATCTCCGGCCTTTCCGCCTGGATGGACAGCAAGGGCTTTCAGACCCTTGACGACATCACCGGCCGCGCCGTGCCGAATGTCTCCGACTGGCAGTATCTGAACCTCAACCACATCGCCAAGGCGCGCATCGACCAGGATGCCTGCATCAAGTGCGGCCGTTGCCACATCGCCTGCGAGGACACCTCCCACCAGGCGATCACCGCTATGGTCGACGGCGAACGCCACTTCATGGTGAAGGAAGAAGACTGCGTCGGCTGCAATCTCTGCGTCAACGTCTGCCCGGTCGAAAACTGCATCGACATGGTGTCGCTCGCACCGGGCGAGAAGGACCTGCGCACCGGCAAGACGGTGTCCGCCGACTATGCCAACTGGACAACCCACCCCAACAACCCGATGGCCTTCAAGGCCGCTGAGTAAGGGGCGACAAACAGACATTTTGAAGGAGGCCGCATGTCCCCGACATGCGGCCTTCGGTTTGTTGACAAGCCTATTCTTTTGACGGGCGTCATCCTCGGGCTTGACCCGAGGATCCAGGCAGCACGGCAAGAGTTCCCAATAAGTCTTCGTAAATTCAATGAGCTAACCCGCCTGCATGCTTTCATCAAGCCCGAGCCTGCCCACTGTGGAGAGGCCGGCGGCAGGATCAACATACGCCTCCAAGCCTCTGTTGGCACTCGGGTGGCCGCATATTCTCCACATACATCCTTATTTACAAAATCAAAATATAGACCACAACTTACTAAAAATTCTCTGTTAATACTAATAGTAACCTCCGCAATTTTGCGTATTGCAATCCCGCCGCGATAATTTCAAAAGTGTAATACTTTTTCGGCGCGTGGGAAGTCCAGATAGAACGCTCTTCCCACCGGGAGGTGGGTAGGCTTGCGACGGTTTGCTGCCAGGGCAAGAGAGAAAATTCGATATGCGCCCGCCGTCTGGGCGCGCATTCGGCCGACCGCGGGCGACCTCCTCGCTCTTGCCGTCATCGTGCTCGTCATCGGCTCGATGATTGTTGCCAACCGCGAGGCGGCGCGCGCCTACACAAACGGCCTGCGGCTGAAGACGGCGGAACGCATGGCGCTCTCCAGCATCCGCATCGAAGAGGACATCAATGAGAACCTGCGCCTCGTCGAAGGGTTCGGCAGCGCGCTTGCACTCGAACCCGAAATCGACCAGAGCCGCTTCGAGCGGCTTGCCCGCAAGCTTCTCTCCGGCGACACAGAGCTCCGGAGCCTGGCGATCGCCCGCGACCTCTTGATCGAGATGGTCTACCCCTTTGCGGAGAACCAGGAAGCCCTCGGCCTCAGCTACGCCGACAGGCCGGACCAGCTTGCCGCGGTGCGCAAGGCGCTGATTTCACGCAAGGCCGTGATCGACGGCCCCATCCAGCTTGTGCAGGGCGGTGCGGCGCTGCTGGCCTACTACCCGCTTTACGACGGCACCGACGCCAATGCCTGGGGTATCCTTTCTGCCGTCATCGACCTTGAGGACGTGCTGTCGGACGAGGTGATTGGGGCCGACCAGCCGGACCTCGCTTTCGCCGTCGGCAAACGTGGGCCGGATGGCAAGATCACCGAAATCCTGTTCGGGCAGCCAGAGGTGTTTGCCGAAAGCCCGGTCATCCATGAACTCAGCCTTGCCAACACGACATGGGCGGTCGCTGCCGCCCCTGAGGTCGGCTGGCGCCAGACCTTTGCCGCCGCCCTTCCACGAAGGCTTCTGATCGATGCTGTCGGGATCATCATCATCACGGCCGTCCTCGGTATCGCCCATCTGATGCGGATCAGAAGCCGCAACCTTGCTGCCCTCAGGAAGAGCGCCGCAGACACGCAGAGCCTGTCACGGCGCATGCAGCTCGCGCTCAACGCTTCCGCCATCGGCGTCTGGGAAATGGATCTCGAAAGCGGAAAAACCATCTGGGACCAACGGATGTACGAGCTCTACGGCGTCCCGCCCGACACGGACGAGAGCGGCCTCGACATCTGGCGCAAGCATCTCGCGCCGGAGGACCTCGAAGAGGAGACGTCGTCGCTTGAGAGCATCCTTGCGGCCGGGAAGCCGTTCCGCGACACCTACCGGATCGTTCACCCGGACGGGGCGATCCGCTACCTGCAGGTGTTTGGCGATTTCTATACCGATCCCGGCGGCCATCGGCGCCTGATCGGCGTAAACTGGGACATCACCGACGATATCCAGCTCCAGAACGACCTGAAGCACGCCAATCAGGAAGCTCGCCGCAAGAATGCAGCGCTGGAGCATGCGCAGGATGTGCTGCGCCACACCGCATTGCATGACGCCCTGACCGATCTCGCCAATCGGCAATATCTCGAGCATGTGTTCGTCAAGGGCAATGAGACCTCGATGCTCGAGCCGCCCTATGCCGTGCTGCATATCGACCTCGACCGCTTCAAGGAAATCAACGACACGCTCGGCCACACCGCTGGCGATGCCATGCTGCGCCATGCCGCGCGCATGCTGAAGAGCATCGCCCGACCGAACGATTTCATCGCTCGCATCGGCGGCGATGAATTTGCGCTCGTCACCGCCTTCGACGGTGATGTTGCGGCGCTGAACCGGCTTGCCCAGGACATCATCCGGGCGCTGGGCCGGCCGCTCAGCTACGGCGACCATCAAATCCGGATCAGCGCCAGTGTCGGCATAGCCTGGATGGATGCCGAGGCGGAAGCGATGCGCGACGTGCTCGTCAACGCAAGCATTGCGCTTTACGAAGCCAAGCGCATGGGCCGCAATCGTCTCGTGGTCTTCGACGCCGCGCTACGCAACATCGCGATCACCAACAAGAAGGTGGCCGACGAGATCATCGATGCGCTGGAGAATGACGAATTCTTCGTCTCCTATCAGCCGCAGATCAATGCCCATACGCTGGAGCTTTCGGGTGCCGAGGCGCTGGTGCGATGGAAACACCCGACCCGCGGCATGGTCGAGCCCGGCTTCTTCATCGGCACGGCCGAGACCATCGGCGCGATCGCGAGGATCGATGCCCTGGTGTTGCAGAAGGCGCTGGATCAGCAGCGCAGATGGCTGGAGCGCGGGCTCGATGTTCCCCACATCTCGGTCAACATCTCGGCACAGAGGCTCGCCGACGAAATGCTGCTGTCGAACATCGAAACCCTGAAGCCACCGCCCGGCCGGCTGCGTTTCGAGCTGCTGGAGTCAATCTCCTTCGAAGACAGCGAGACCCGGCTCGACGAAAACGTTGCGCGCATCAAGGCGCTTGGCATCGATGTCGAGATCGACGATTTCGGGACCGGCTACGCCTCGATCCTGAGCCTTCTGGCGCTCTCGCCGAAGAGCCTCAAGATCGACCGGCAGCTGGTCTTTCCGATCACCATCGGCGCCGGCGAACGCAGGCTTGTCGCCTCGATCATCGAGATTGGCAAGGCGCTTGGCATCGAAGTCATCGCCGAAGGCGTGGAAACCCTGGAGCATGCCCGTATCCTGCGCGAGCTCGGCGTCGATTCCTTCCAGGGCTATCTGTTCGCCCCGCCCCTGGCACCGGACGCGCTGGAACGTTTTGCCCGCGAGAAGGCCTGGGTGGCGCAGTTTGCTGCCAACAACGGCGTTTCGCGCAGAAGGCCGGGATAGATCGTCAAGGGCGCTAGCGGACGATCAGGCCGTTGACGAAGAGCGTCTCCAGATAGCGCGCCGCATCCTCGAACCGGCCCTCGCCCGAAAGCCCCTCGCCGAGAACCGACTGAACCTGAATGTCGAAATCCGAGTAATGCTGCGTGGTCGCCCAGATCGAGAAAATCAGGTGATAGGGATCGACCTTGCGCAGCTTTCCAGCACGCTGCCAGGAACGGATAACCTTGGCCTTTTCGTCCACCAGGTCCTTGAGCTCGCCTTTCAGAAAACTCTCCGTATTGGGCGCGCCCTGCAGCACTTCATTGGCGAAGAGACGGCTTTCCCGGGGGAAATCCCGTGCCATTTCGAGCTTGCGGCGTATGTAGGAGCGGATTTCGCTTTCAGGCTCCTTGTCGGCGTCGAAAAGCCGCAACGGATCAAGCCAGACATCCATTACACGGGCAATCAACTCCGAAAACATCGCCTCCTTCGAGCGGAAATAGTAGAGCACGTTCGGCTTCGACATGCCGGCGGCCTCGGCGATCTGGTCGACGGTCGAACCCCGGAAGCCGTTAGCCGAGAAGACATCAAGCGCAGCCTCAAGGATGATCTCTTCCTTGGCCTCCTGAATGCGTGTCCGCCGCTGGGTCTTCGCTGCCCGTGCCATCATTGCCGTCTACGCTCCTTGGGGTCAGTTCTGCACAAAAACAAATCACGCTCATTCTTTAGGCTATTTTTTACGAAAATGTTGAGTGAATTGTCTTTCGTCACTTGAGCACGGGCCCTAAAGTTGTAAAGTTTACCAACCGGTCAAATTCGTCAAGGATCGGAATCACAAGAACGGTACGGTCATGAAACCGGCCACATGTATGGGGACTGAAATGGCAGCGTCAGCAGGCGAAAACATGCGCGTCAACGGAGATCGGCTCTGGGATGCGCTGATGGAGATGGCAAAGATCGGCCCCGGCATAGCCGGCGGCAACAACCGCCAGACGCTGACGGATGCCGACGCCGAAGGCCGCGCCCTGTTCAAGTCATGGTGCGACGATGCCGGTCTTTCGATGGGCGTCGACAAGATGGGCACGATGTTCATGACGCGCCCCGGTACGGACCCGGATGCGCTTCCCGTCTATGTCGGAAGCCACCTCGACACCCAGCCGACCGGCGGCAAATATGACGGCGTTCTCGGCGTTCTCTCCGCGCTTGAGCTGGTGCGCACGTTGAACGACCTCGACATCAAGACCAAACACCCGATCGTCGTCACCAACTGGGCCAACGAGGAAGGCGCCCGTTTCGCCCCCGCCATGCTGGCCTCCGGCGTTTTCGCCGGCGTCCACACCATGGATTACGCCTATGCCCGCAAGGACCCCGAAGGGCTCGCCTATGGCGATGAACTGAAGCGCATCGGCTGGGTCGGCGACGAGGAGGTCGGGGCGCGCAAGATGCATGCCTATTACGAATACCATATCGAGCAGGGCCCGATCCTCGAGGCAGAGGATAAGCAGATCGGCGTCGTCACCCACTGTCAGGGCTTGTGGTGGCTGGAATTCACGCTCACCGGCAAGGAGGCCCATACGGGCTCGACGCCGATGGCGATGCGCGTCAATGCCGGCCTCGCCATGGCCCGTATTCTGGAGATGGTGCAGAAAGTGGCGATGGACGCCCAGCCCAATGCCGTCGGTGGCGTTGGCCAGATGTTCTTCAAACCGAATTCCCGCAACGTCTTGCCGGGCTCGGTCACCTTTACCGTCGACATCAGAACGGTGGACCAGGACAAGCTCGACAGCATGCGCGCCCGCATCGAGAAGGAAGCTGCGGAGATCTGCGAGGCGCTCGGTGTCGGCTGTTCGGTCGAAGCGGTCGGCCATTTCGATCCCGTCACCTTCGCGCCGGAACTCGTCGATAATGTCCGCGCGGCGGCCGTCGAACTCGGCTACAGCCACATGGACATCGTCTCCGGCGCAGGCCACGACGCCTGCTGGGCCGCCAAGGTCGCACCCGCCACCATGGTGATGTGCCCATGCGTCGGCGGGCTTTCGCACAACGAGGCCGAGGAGATTTCCAAGGAATGGGCCACCGCCGGCGCCGACGTGCTGCTCAGGGCGGTGTTGAAGACGGCGGAGATTGTTGAATGACGGCGGGCGCAGCATCCTCACCCGGCGCATTCGCGCCACCCTCTCCCCCAGGGGAGAGGGGGAGCGCGGGGCCGGCTACGAAAGACTATCAAACACAGTCGCCGAGCGCGAAGCGCCGCCCCTTCTCCCCTGAGGGGAGAAGGTGGCCGAAGGCCGGATGAGGGGGGCTTATGCCGAACTCGAGCACCCAATTCGCCCGCGCTCTACGCCGCAACGAGACGGACGCGGAAAAGGTGCTGTGGCGCGAACTTAGAAACCGCAACCTCAACGGCTTCAAATTCACTCGGCAATATCCGATCGGACCGTTTATCGCCGATTTCGCCTGTCGTGAGAAAACGCTTGTGATTGAGCTGGATGGTGCGCAGCATGCCGACAATATGAGAGACATGGAAAGGACGCGCTATATCAACTCTGCTGGCTTTTCCGTTATCCGCTTTTGGAACGAAGAAGTGCTTCGCGAGCGAGAGGACACCCTCGAAACCATTGTCGCCATTCTCGAAGAGCGCCTGACCGATCTATGCGAGATCACCCGATTCTATCCGAGGAAGCCAGAGATCCAATGAAATCCACGGAAAAGCCCCCGCTCCGCTCCCGCGGCTTCATCGGCGCCAAGCCTGCTTCGTCGGTGACAGCCGGCACAGGACCGCAAAAGCTGACCGGCCCGGCGAAGAGCCGGGGCGTCGTCACACCGAACACCACGGCCGCACCGAAAGCCATTGACAGCAACATCAAGCCACCGGGAAAGTGGCACCTGAAGTAGACCAAACCATGGGCAGAGAAGCGGAAAACCGCCCGCCCGCGCAGATAAGGGAACAGCTATGAGCACAGTCATCAAGGGCGGCACGGTCGTGACCGCAGACCTCACCTACAGAGCCGATGTGAAGATCGAAGGCGGCAAGATCATCGAGATCGGCGCGAATCTTTCCGGCGACGAAACGCTGGATGCGAGCGGCTGTTTCGTCATGCCGGGCGGCATCGATCCGCATGTCCACCTCGAAATGCCGTTCATGGGCACCTATTCCTCCGATGATTTCGAAAGCGGCACCCGCGCGGGCCTTGCCGGCGGCACCACCATGGTCGTCGACTTCTGCCTGCCCGACCCCGGCCAGTCGCTCATCGACGCGCTGAAGCGCTGGGACAACAAGTCGACGCGGGCCAACAGCGACTATTCCTTCCACATGGCGATCACCTGGTGGGACAAGCAGGTTTTCGAGGAAATGGAAACCATCGTGAAGGAAAAGGGCATCAACACCTTCAAGCACTTCATGGCCTACAAGGGCTCGCTGATGGTGAACGACGACGAGATGTTCGCCTCCTTCCAGCGTTGTGCAGAGCTCGGCGCCCTGCCGCTGGTTCATGCCGAAAATGGCGATGTCGTCGCCTCGATGTCGGCCAAGCTGCTCGCCGAGGGTAATACCGGGCCGGAAGGCCATGCCTATTCGCGCCCGGCCGAAGTGGAGGGCGAGGCCACCAACCGCGCCATCATGATCGCCGATATGGCCGGCGTTCCGCTTTATGTCGTGCACACCTCCTGCGAACAAAGCCACGAGGCGATCCGCCGTGCCCGGCAGAAGGGTATGCGCGTTTATGGCGAGCCGCTGATCCAGCATCTTCTGCTCGATGAAAGCGAGTATTTCGACAAGGACTGGGATCACTCCGCCCGCCGCGTGATGTCGCCGCCCTTCCGCAACAAGCAGCATCAGGATTCACTCTGGGCTGGGCTGCAGGCCGGCTCTCTCTCCTGTGTGGCCACCGACCACTGCGCCTTCACCACCAACCAGAAGCGCACCGGAATCAACGACTTCACCAAGATCCCGAATGGCACGGGCGGGCTCGAGGATCGCCTGCCGCTGCTCTGGACCTATGGCGTCGCGACCGGCCGGCTGACGATGAACGAATTCGTCGCCGTAACCTCCACCAATATTGCGAAAATCCTCAACATGTATCCGAAGAAGGGGGCAATCCTTGTCGGCGCCGATGCGGACCTCGTTGTCTGGGATCCGAACCGCGAGAAGACAATCTCGGCTTCCAGCCAGCAGTCGGCGATCGACTACAATGTCTTTGAGGGCATTCATGTGAAGGGTCTGCCGCGCTTCACGCTTTCGCGTGGCAAGGTCGTCATCGAGGAGGCAACGGTGAAAACCGAGGAAGGCCACGGCAAGTTCGTTGCCCGCGAACCTTTCACACCCGTCAACAAGGCGCTCTCCACCTGGAAGGAACTGGTTGCCCCACGCAAGATCGAACGCGCCGGCATTCCGCCGTCAGGGGTCTGATCGATGGATTGGTCGAACGTAGCCGCCTTTGCCGCGACCGAATTCCTGCTCTGCCTGTCGCCGGGTCCGGCGGTGCTTCTGGTCGTAGGCCTATCGATGCGCCAGGGGTTCTGGCGTTCGCAATGTGCGGCCGCCGGCATCCTGACCACGAATGCGGTCTATTTCGCGCTCTCGGCTGCCGGCGTCGCCTCGCTGATCCTCGCCAGCGCCACGCTGTTCTACGTGGTGAAGATCGTCGGCGCGATCTACCTCGCCTGGCTCGGCATCAAGATGGTGGTGCCCCTTATCAGGGCCTTGCGCAGCGGCGCGAAGGCCGGTGCGCCTCTTGTGGAGGCCGCCAATGCACCGCGTGCCAGGACCGCACCGCTGAGGCTCTACTGGAAGGGCATCAGCATTCAGGCGGCCAACCCGAAGAACCTCGCATTCTTCGTTGCGATCCTGCCGCAGTTCATCGATCCGCACGGGCCGGTGGCGCTGCAGATGGTGGTGCTCGGCAGCGTTTCGGTGCTGCTGGAACTGCCGGTTCTGCTGATCTATGCGCTGGCCTTCTCGTCGCTCGCAAGGCTCATCACCGAGCGGGTCGTTCTCTGGATCGAAGCCATTGCCGGTGGCGTGCTGATCGGGCTTGCCGGCGTGCTGGCTTTCGAAAGGAGGGCGTGAGCACGATGAACGACACAATCCGCATTGCTGTCGCCCTCATCATCAATCACCGCGGCGAGATGCTGCTGGTGCGCAAGCGCGCCACCACCGCCTTCATGCAGCCGGGCGGCAAGATCGATGCCGGCGAGACGCCGATTGCCGCGCTCGTGCGTGAATTGCAGGAGGAGCTTTCGCTTTCCTGTCGCGCCGAAGATTTCGTCTATGAAGGTCGCTACAGCGAAAAAGCGGCAAACGAGCCGGGCATGATCGTGGAAGCGGAAGCCTTTTCCTGGTTCGCAAGCCCGAAGGTCGCGCCCGCTGCCGAGATCGAGGCGCTAAAGTGGCTGCCGGTCGACGGGCCGTTCGAAGTGGAGCGCGCCGCGCTGACTGCAAACCATCTTTTCCCGATTGCCCGCAAACGCCTTGCCGAAACCCGGAGCGCTTCATGACCCTTTCCGTCGTCTCGGCGAAGAAACTGTCCCTCACCTTCCAGACCAATGACGGGCCCGTCCATGCGCTGAAGGATGTCGATCTTGAGGTGAAGAAGGGCGATTTCGTTTCCTTCATCGGTCCTTCCGGCTGTGGCAAGACCACGTTCCTGCGGGTGATTGCCGATCTGGAGAAAAAGACTGCCGGCGAAATCACCGTCAACGGCACAACGCCGGAAAACGCGCGGCTCGATCGTGCCTATGGCTATGTCTTCCAGTCCGCCGCCCTCTATCCGTGGCGCACGATCGAAAAGAACATTGCCCTGCCGCTCGAGATCATGGGCTATACGAAGTCCGATCAGCAGCGGCGCATCGAACGCGTCCTCGAACTCGTTGACCTCGCGGGCTTCGGCAAGAAATTCCCGTGGCAGCTTTCCGGCGGCATGCAGCAGCGCGCTTCGATTGCCCGCGCGCTCGCCTTCGATGCCGACCTTCTCTTGATGGACGAGCCCTTCGGCGCACTGGACGAAATCGTCCGCGACCATCTGAACGAACAGTTGCTGAAGCTCTGGGCGGCGACCGACAAGACCATCTGTTTCGTCACCCACTCAATCCCGGAGGCCGTCTATCTATCGACCAAGATCGTCGTCATGAGCCCCCGCCCCGGCCGCGTCACGGACGTTATCGACAGTCCTCTACCAAAGGACCGTCCGCTCGACATCCGCGAAAGCCCCGAATTCCTGAAGATCGCCCACCGCGTGCGCGAGGGGCTGAGGGCGGGGCATAGTTATGAGTGAACTCTGTCGCCCCTCATCGCTCCCCGGCCTGGCAGCCACCCGCCGGTCGATCTCCCCCCTTGAGGGGGAGATGCCCCGACAGGGGCAGAGGGGGGTGAAGCGCAAGCCACACACGCAGAGCAAGTCGGAAGCGCTGCACCCCTCTCTGTCGCTTCCGCGACATCTCCCCCCTCAAGGGGGGGAGATTGGGGGGGTGAGTTTGGCTGGGGCTGCGACTTCCCGATCGGCATCCGCCCGCCGGAAAGGACTTCACCATGCTGCGTGAACGCATCCTCCCCGTCGCCACCGTCGTCCTCGCGATCCTCGTGCTCTGGTGCGTATTCGTCGTTGTCATGAACCGGCCATTCGCCGAGGATCAGGCGCGTCGCGCAGGCGAGACGCTGACCTTCGGCGAGCTTGTCACCGAAACCTACAACGCCAAGCGCCCGGTGCTGCCCGCGCCGCAGCAGGTCGCGGCTGAGCTCTGGAAGACGACGTTCGAAACCAAGATCACCTCGAAGCGCAGCCTCGTCTATCATGCCTGGATCACGCTCTCCTCGACCGTGCTCGGCTTTGCCATCGGCTCCGCCTTCGGCGTCATCCTTGCCATCGCCATCGTCCACAACCGGACAATGGAACGCTCGATGATGCCGTGGATCATCGCCAGCCAGACCATTCCCATCATCGCCATCGCGCCGATGCTGATCGTGGTGCTGAATGCGATCGGCATCACCGGGCTTCTGCCGAAAGCGCTGATCTCGACCTACCTATCGTTCTTTCCGGTCGCCGTCGGCATGGTCTCGGGCCTCCGCTCGCCCGACCGACTGCAGCTCGACCTGATGCGCACCTACAACGCCAACGACCGGCAGGTGCTGTGGAAGCTGCGTCTGCCATCGGCCATGCCCTATCTCTTCACCTCGCTGAAGATCGCCATCGCGATCTCGCTGGTCGGTGCGATCATCGCCGAGTTGCCGACAGGCGCCGTCGCCGGTCTCGGCGCCCGGCTCCTGTCCGGCTCCTATTACGGGCAGACGGTGCAGATCTGGTCGGCACTGTTCATGGCCGCAATCCTCGCCTCGATCCTTGTGGCGCTGGTCGGGCTTGCCCAGACGATCGTGCTGAAGCGCATGGGGGTCCGGTCATGAGCAGCTGGTTTGTATGGTTTGCCCTCGTCTTCTGGCTTGGCGGCTGGGCCTTCAACGAATGGCTGGTGCGTCAGAATTTTTCCAACAGGACACTGAACCGGATCGCGTTCTTCATTGTGCCGGTAATCTTCGGCGCCTCGCTGATCGTCCTCTGGGAAGGCGTCGTGCGCGCCTTCAACATCCCGCCGATCCTGCTGCCGGCACCAACGGCCATCTGGGCGCGGCTTT
Organism: Martelella endophytica; assembly: GCF_000960975.1. Lineage (NCBI taxonomy): Bacteria > Pseudomonadati > Pseudomonadota > Alphaproteobacteria > Hyphomicrobiales > Aurantimonadaceae > Martelella > Martelella endophytica. The sequence continues at coordinate 4,675,566 of NZ_CP010803.1, forward strand.
CGACTTCACTGCCGACGCTCTGGGCGGATTTCCGCCAGACCTTCATGAAGGCGGTTCTGATCGGTTATGTGCTCGGCTGCGGCTCCGGGTTTCTGGTCGCAATCCTCATCGACCGCTCTCCCTTCCTGAAGCGCGGCCTGCTGCCCTTCGGCAATTTCGTCGCGGCCCTTCCGATCGTCGGCATCGCGCCGATCATGGTGATGTGGTTCGGCTTCGACTGGCCGTCCAAGGCCGCCGTCGTGGTGGTTTCAACCTTCTTTCCGATGCTGGTCAACACCATTCAGGGCCTGTCGTCTGCGAGCGACATGGAGCGCGACCTGATGCGCACCTATGCGGCCTCGTGGTCGCAGACGCTTCTGAAGCTGCGCCTGCCGGCCGCATGGCCGTTCATATTCAATGCGTTGAAGATCAATTCCACACTGGCGCTCATCGGGGCCATTGTGGCAGAATTTTTCGGCACGCCCACCGTCGGCATGGGTTTCCGGATTTCCACCGAGGTGGGCCGGGCCAATATCGACATGGTGTGGGCCGAGATTGCGGTGGCGGCTGTTGCCGGCTCCGCCTTCTACGGCGTGGTGGCGCTCATTCAGCGCGTCGTCACGTTCTGGCATCCGTCCGTCCGCAGGTCGTGACGGGGCATCAAAGCAAAAGGGGAACCAAGACATGAAATCGACACTTATGACGGCACTTGCCGCCGGCACCATGCTTCTCGGTGTGGGACAGGCCTTCGCCGATGACGACGTCACGCTGCAGCTAAAGTGGGTTACGCAGGCCCAGTTCGCCGGCTACTACGTCGCCCTCGACAAGGGCTACTATGATGACGAAGGGCTCAATGTCACCGTCAAGCCGGGCGGCCCGGACATTGCTCCCGAGCAGGTGATTGCCGGTGGCGGCGCCGATGTCATCGTTGACTGGATGGCAGCGGCCCTGGCCGCGCGCGAACGCGGCGTTCCGCTCGTCAACATCGCCCAGCCGTTCAAGAATTCGGGCCTGCTTCTCACCTGCCTGAAGGAAACCGGTATCGAGACGCCGGCCGACTTCCCCGGCCACACGCTCGGCGTCTGGTTCTACGGCAACGAATATCCGTTCTACGCCTGGATGGCCAAGCTTGGCCTGCCGACCGACGGTTCGAACGAGGGCGTCGAAGTGCTGAAGCAGGGCTTCAATGTCGACCCGCTCCTGCAGAAGCAGGCCGACTGCATCTCGACCATGACCTATAACGAATATGGTCAGGTTCTCGATGCCGGCATCTCGGAAGACGAACTGACTGTGTTCAACTATCGCGACGAAGGCGTCGGCATGCTGGAAGACGGCCTTTACGTGATGGAAGACGACCTGCAGGATCCGGAATTCGTCGAGAAGATGGTCAAGTTCGTCCGCGCGTCGATGAAGGGCTGGAAATATGCCGAGGAGAACCCGGACGAAGCTGCCGAAATCGTCATCGAATATGACGACACCGGTGCCCAGACGCTCGAGCACCAGCAGTACATGATGGGCGAAGTCGCGAAGCTGACGGCCGGGTCCAACGGCGCGCTCGATGTCGACGACTACACGGAAACCGTCCACACGCTGCTGTCGGCCGTATCCCCGGACAATCCGGCGATCACCAAGGAGCCGGAAGGCGCCTATACGCTCGACATCACCGACAAGGCGCTGTCGAACTGAGGCGACCCGGCCATTCTGTTGAATCACTTGATTAAATAAAGTTGCACGCGGCCTTTCGAGCGCCGCGTGTATTGCATTTTTGCATCACCTCATGCGATAATCGAACCACTTGGTTCAATTAATTCGGTTTTTGTGACAAGCCTTCTTGAAATCATACAGGCCCATGCCGAACTGCCCTCGGGATGCGGATGATTGGGACCCTGACACCGCCGTCCGCCGCGTCTGCTGACGCGCTTTATTTGATGCGACCGCGCCATATTGCCATGCTGGCTCTTGAACTGAAGGCCTCCTTCCGGCCGTAAGAGGTATATCGACATGACGTTCCGCCTTGCTTCCATCGCATCCGTGGTTCTGGCGCTCACCGCCACGCCGCTTCTCGCCGCCGAAGCCAACACGCCGCCGGCCGAAGAAACGAGCAACCTGCCCTCGATCGTCGTCACAGATGCACTGGTGAAGCCGCTGACGGAAGTGGTTCTCGCCACCGGCACCATCCGCCCCGTGGAGGAGGTCTATGTCCAGCCGCTGGTCGAGGGTCTGTCCATCGAAACCATTACTGCCGATATCGGCGATCACGTCGAGAAGGACCAGGTGCTGGCGACGCTCAGGACCGATGCGCTGCTGCTCGAAAAGAGCCGCCTGGAGGCCAACAAGGCCAAGGCCGAGGCAAGCCTCGCCCAGCTGAAGGCACAGCTGACCGCAAGCGAGGCCGCGCAGACGGATGCCCGTCGCCAGTTCGAGCGGACCAAGCGGCTTGCCGAGAATGGCTCGGTCTCCACCTCCGCCCGCGAGCAGGCCGAGACCGAGGCGCTTCGCGCGGATGCCAGTGCGGCCGCCGCGCGCGAATCCGTCAGCGTCGCCGAGGCCGATATCGTCGTCACCGACGCCCAGATCAAGGATATCGAGCTGAGGCTTGCCCGCACCCAGATCAAGGCGCCGGTCGCCGGCGTCGTCTCGGCCAAGAATGCCCGCATCGGCGCGATCGCCTCTGGCTCGTCCAATCCGATGTTCACCATCATGGAGGATGGCGCCATCGAGCTTGACGCCCAGGTGCCGGAATCGAACCTGATGAAGGTCGAGGCCGGACAGAAGGCGCGGATCCGCCTCGTCGGCGCCGATGCCACCATCACCGGTACCGTCCGCCTGGTGTCGCCAACGGTCGACGACACGACCCGGCTTGGCGACGTGTTCATCACCATCGATACGCCGGAGCGCGCCCGCGCTGGCATGTATGCGAGCGCCGAGATCATCGTCGAGGAGACGGAAAGCCTGGCGCTGCCGCTGACGGCGGTCAATGTTGACCAGAAAGGTTCGTCGGTGCGCCGCGTCAAGGATGGCGTGGTCGAGATCGTCTCGGTCGAAACCGGCATTCAGGATGGCAACAGCGTCGAGATCGTCGACGGACTTGACGAAGGCGACCAGGTCGTCGCCAAGGCCGGTGCCTATGTGCGCGAAGGCGACCGCATCAATCCGGTCCCGGCACCTGCCGGCGCCACCAATTGAGGGCCTGAGCGATGAACTTCTCCGCCTGGGCCATCCGCAACCCCGTTGCGCCCCTGCTGCTGCTTGGCCTGCTGCTGTTCATGGGCCTGCAGGCCTTCCGCGACATGCCGATCACCCGGTTCCCGAACATCGACGTGCCGGTCGTCGCCGTCACCGTCACCCAGTCGGGCGCGGCCCCCGCCGAGCTCGAAATGCAGGTGACCAAGAAGATCGAGGACGCGATCGCCAGCGTCACCGGCGTCGATGAGCTGAACTCGTCTGTCACCGACGGCGTCTCTACGACATCCGTCCTGTTCCGCATGGAAGTGAACCCGGACGAGGCGCTGCGCGACGTCAAGGACGCGATCGACAATATCCGCTCCGACCTCCCGGCAAACGCCGACGAACCGGTGGTGCGCAAGATCGATGTCGAGGGCCAGGCCATCCAGACCTTTGCCGTCTCCTCGCCCAACATGTCGCTGGAGGAACTTTCCTGGTTCGTCGACGACACGATCGAGCGGGCGCTGCAGGGCATTTCCGGCGTCGGCCGGGTCGACCGCTACGGTGGCGCCGACCGCGAGATCCAGATCTCGCTCGATGCCGACAAGCTCGCAAGCTATGGCATCACGGCCTCCGACGTGAATGCGCAGCTGCGCCAGACCAATGCCGATGTCGGCTCCGGCCGCGGCCAGGTGGCCGGCGCCGAACAGGCGATCCGTACGCTCGGCGACGCCCGCAGCGTCTCCGATCTCGCCAACACCGTGATTGCACTCGGCAATGGCCGTTTTGCCCGGCTTTCCGATCTCGGCACGGTGACCGACACCTATGAGGAGCCACGCACCTTCTCCCGCTACGAGGGCGATCCCGTCGTTTCCTTCGGCGTCTTCCGCTCCAAGGGCGCCAGCGAAGTGACCGTGGCCGACGAAGTGGCGGCAGCCCTTGACGAGGTCCGCGCCGAGCATCCGGACGTGACGATCTCGCTGATCGATGACGCCGTCTATTTCACCAAGGGCAACTATACCGCCGCGCTGGACACGCTTTATGAGGGCGCGATCCTCGCCATCATCGTCGTCTTCCTGTTCCTGCACAACTGGCGCGCGACGCTGATCGCCGCCGTGGCACTGCCGCTCTCCGTGATCCCGACCTTCTGGATCATGGACATGCTCGGCTTTTCGCTGAACCTCGTGAGCCTGATCTCGCTGACGCTCGCGACCGGTATCCTGGTCGACGATGCGATCGTGGAAGTGGAGAACATCGAGCGGCACATCAACATGGGCAAGTCGCCCTATCGTGCCGCCCTCGATGCCGCCGACGAGATCGGCCTTGCGGTGATCGCGACGAGCTTCACCATCATCGCCGTATTCGCGCCGGTTTCCTTCATGCCCGGCATTCCCGGCCAGTACTTCATCCAGTTCGGCCTGACAGTTGCCTTTGCAGTGTTCTTCTCGCTGGTCGTTGCCCGTCTCATCACTCCGGTGATGGCGGCCTATTTCCTGAAGCCGGTGAAGCACAAGCAGAAGGAAGACAGCGAGGAGCATGACGGCCGGCTTATGCGCGGCTACACCGCCGCCGTGCGCTGGACGACGAAATGGCGTTACGTGACGCTGCTGATGGCAATCGGTATCCTCGCCATCTCGCTATTCTTCCTGATGCGCATTCCGGGCAGCTTCATGCCGCCGGAAGATGCATCCCGCATCGTGCTCTCGGTCGAACTGCCGCCGAATGCACAGCTTGCCGATACCGAGGAGATCACCAACGAGATCGCCGATCGCATCGAAAGTTTCGAGGGTGTCGACAGCGTCACCGTGCTCGGCGGCTCCTCGCCGCTCGGCGACCTCGAGTACCGGCGCGCAACGATCACGGTCACGCTCAACAATCTCGATCACTCGCTCTCCGAGGCGATCGTCAACGACGTGATCGGCGGCATACCGCTGATCGGCCGTTACCTACCGAAGCTCGAGCCGCATGGCCGCCAGATCCCGCAGTGGCAGATCGAGCAGGATGTCCTCGCCGACCTCGCCGACATTCCGGACCTGCGCGTCACCAAGCTCAACGACCGCGGCCAGCGCGACATCCAGTTCAACTTCCTCTCCGACAACGAGGAAGACCTGCAGGAGGCCGTCGCCATTCTCGAAGCAAAGCTTCGGGCCGAGCCGATGCTGGACAAGGTCTCTTCGGAAGGCGCACTGCCGCGGCCGGAGCTGAAGATCCGGCCGAAGAAGGAGATCGCTGCGCGTCTGGGCGTCACTCCGGCGCAGATTTCCGATACGGTGCGTGTTGCGACCGTCGGCGACATCGACGCCAACCTGCCGAAGATATCGCTCGACAACCGGCTGATCCCGATCCGGGTGCGCACCGACCTCGAGATGCGGCGTGATCTGGCGGAGATCCGGGCGTTGAAGGTCAAGACGGCCTCCGGCGACATGGTGCCGCTGTCGGTCGTCGCCGATGTCGATTATTCCGAGGGCGTCGCCACCGTCGACCGCTATGACCGCCACCGCGTGGTGACCATCGGCGCCAACCTGCCGCAAGGTGTCGCGCTCGATCCGGCGACGGCGCGGTTCCGCGAGATCGTGGAGAACACCGAAATCCCGGAAAGCGTGAGCCTTGCCGAGAGCGGCGACGCCAAGATCCTCGCCGAAATGCAGCAGAGCTTCATGAATGCGATGATGCTCGGCCTGTTCCTGGTGCTGGCGGTGCTGATCCTGCTGTTCAAGGACGTGATCCAGCCCTTCACCATCCTGTTCTCGCTGCCACTGGCGCTGGGCGGGGTGGCGATCGCGCTGATCCTCACCGACGAACCGCTATCGATGCCGGTGATGATCGGCCTCCTGATGCTGATGGGTATCGTCACCAAGAACGCCATCCTGCTGGTCGACTTCGCCAAGGAGGCGATCTGGAAGGGGCTCGAGCGGCGCGAGGCGCTTGTGGAGGCCGGACGCAAGCGCGCGCGGCCGATCATCATGACCTCGATAGCGATGTCGGCGGGCATGCTGCCGGCAGCCCTTGGCGTCGGCGAAGGTTCGGCCTTCCGCGCGCCGATGGCCATCGCGGTGATCGGCGGCATCATCGTCTCGACGGTGCTGAGCCTGCTCGTCGTGCCGGCGTTCTTTACCATCATGGACGATCTCGCGCGGCTGCTGCGCCGGCTATTCAGCCGCTTCATCGGCACCCGCGACCCGAACGATGTCGTCTACACGACCGAGACCGTGGCGTATCTCGGCGAAGCCAACAAAGCGAAAATTGCCAAACTCGAAGAACGTCTCGACGACATCGAGCACAAGGGCGACGGCTACGGCCGACACGGCATGGCCTGAGGCGAGCAAAAGCCCCGGCCTGCCACGCCCTGTGGAAAGGCCGGGTTTCTTTAAACCGATTTGCGCGAAGGGCCGGTGTCGAACCGGCCCTTTTGCCATTTGCAACACTGCCTCTGCAAGAAAAGCGCAAATATCAAAAAAACTTACTTCCATTGATTGAAATCAATCCTCCCGCGGCCCGCTACAACTAACGTCTGTCACAAGCGAAAGGGCGATATTCTCGATGCAAGGCAAGGAAAACCGCCCCGCTGACCAGCCCGGAAACGGAAACTGGGAATTTGAACGGCAGGGCAATGCGTGCCCAAGCGCAAACCGCCCTGCATCGCCACCGGCGACATTGCGGCGTGCACCGGTCCGGCAGTTGAGGCAGCTGAATGTCCGGTCGCCGCGGGGCTGGGCGAGGAGATGGAACAGTGAACAGGACCCTTTTGCTGAACGAACGCAAGAAGACACTGTTTGTGGAAACCAGGCTGACTTCTTCCATGGACATGGCAACGATGAACCGGCTGATGGAGTGCGCAACCTTCGCCAATTGCTATCCGCGCGACGTGGTATTCCGCCAAGGCGATCCGGCGACGCATTTTTACAGCGTGCTTTCCGGCTACGTCCGGCTTTACCGCCAGAACAGCGAAGGCCGCGAAGCCGATATCCGGGTCTGCGGACCGGGCGAGAGCTTTGCCGACGACCTCGTCTTCGGCGGCGACACCTACGAGTATCACGCCCAGGCTGCCGACAAGGCAATGCTGGCACGCTACGACCTTTCCAAGGTGCGCCATGTGGCGAACTCGGATGGCGGGCTTCTGGCACGGGCGATTGCCGGTTCACTCTCCGGCCAGCTTCAGGAAACAATGGACTGCATCGCCAACGACCGGCTGAACACCGCCGTGCAGCGCGTTGCGCTCTATCTTCTCGAACAGTGCGAAGGTCAGGAATCCTCCGGTTCCTTCCGCCTCGCCTTCCAGAAGAGCCTTCTTGCCGGAAAGCTGGGGCTTGCCCCCGAAGCGCTTTCCCGCGCATTCGCGACGCTGAAGGAACTCGGCGTCCAGGTACACGGCCGTATCATCGAGATTGAGGATATGGATGCGCTGAGACGTCTGTAACTACAGACGGACTTTCGAGCGCGCCGATCATACGGCCGACCCTATCAATGCAAGCAGAGAGCCGGCGGGACAAACGTCCCGCCGGTGTTTTATTTGTTGAGCTTCTTGGCTGACGCTATAACCTCGCAGGCACTAGGAAATCCCAGCTTGACGAAATCGCGCAAAATGCCGCCAACCAATCTCCCCCCTTGAGGGGGAGATGTCGCGAACGCGACAGAGAGGGGTACCGGACACAAGGCGCAGACTCCGAATTCGCAGCGAGGGTTCACCCCTCTCTGCCCCTGTCGGGGCATCTCTCCCTCAAGGGGAGAGATCGATTTGGCTATCAGGGCAGCAACGGCCGAATGCTCACAACCCGCCGGTTTCCTTCAGAAACGAAACGATCGCCTCGACGCCTTCGCCGCGCTTCAGGTCCGTGAACACGGTGGCCCCCCCGGCGCGCATGCGGTCGGCGTCCGATGCCATGACATCGAGATTGACCTCGACATAGGGCGCCAGATCCTTCTTGTTGACGATCAGGATATCCGAGCGGGTGATGCCCGGCCCACCCTTGCGGGGAATTTCCTCGCCCTGGCAGACGGAAATCACGTAGATGGTGATGTCGGCGAGGTCGGGCGAGAAAGTGGCAGCGAGGTTGTCGCCACCTGACTCGATGAAGATCACGTCGAGATCGGGAATGCGGCTGTTGAGCTCGGCGATCGCCTGCAGGTTGATGGTGGCGTCCTCGCGGATGGCGGTGTGCGGGCAACCGCCGGTCTCTACGCCGACGATGCGATCCGACGTCAGCGCCTGCATGCGCACCAGCGCGTCGGCATCCTCGCGGGTATAGATATCGTTGGTGACGACGGCGACCGAATAGTCGCGGCTCATCGCCTTGCAGAGCTTTTCCGTCAGCGCCGTCTTGCCGGAGCCGACCGGGCCACCGATGCCGACGCGAAGGGGGCCGTTTGCGGATTTCATGGTCTACCTCGTCTTTATCGCATCAGCCGATGCGCATGTCCGATCGCCGCGGGCGATCACTTGAAGTTCAGGAGCGGAACAACCGAGAGTGCTGGGTTTCGTGACCCAGCACGGCGATATCGGCGCGGAAGGTGCACCCGCCCAAATCGTCAAGGCTGGAGGCGGCTGCCCGCGCCGTTGCCGCCAGAATGTTTGCCTCCAGCGCCGAGAGCACGCTCAACCCGGCGACCTGTCCGGCGAGCGACAGCCTGATCGCGGCGGAAATCGATTGCGAGACCTGGGCATGCAGGTACCCCTGACAGGCGGCCTCGAGACCAATGCCATGGGCGGCGGCAACCGCGCCGAAGGCAACGGGAAGCGCCGTCTCAGCCGGCAGCGCCTCCAGCACCGGAGACGGCCAGGCGCTGGCGGCGGTGATGAAGGCCGCGCCGAGCGCCAGGGTCTCGGCATGGCGTTCGCGCGAACCGGCAAGGGCCGCAGCAAGCGCGGCAATCGCGCCGATGTCGTCATCGCCGACCCGATGGCTCGCAGCGAGCAGCACGGCATCATTCCAAAGGAAGCCATGTTCGAGGCCGGTTGCGAGCCAAAGCTCGAGGTCGCCGGCATGCTTCAGCAGGCCATCATGCACGGCGCGTTCCAACCCGCCCGAATAGGAAAAGCCGCCAAGCGGAAAGGCTGGCGACAACCAGGCGAGCAGCCTCAGAAGCGGTGCGCCCGAGACGGCAGCGCCGTCAATCGTGGTGGTGGTGATGGCCGTGATGGTCGTGGTCTCCGTGGCCGTGGTCGTGATGATCGTGGTGATGATCATGACCGCCATGGCTGTGATAGGCGCCGCGCACCGGCTGGAACGGCTCGACAACCTCGCCGACCGTGGCGCCGAGGCCGGCCAGCATCTGCCGGATCACGTGGTCGCGCAGGATCAGGATGCGACCGCGCTCGATCTGCGCCGGCAGGTGACGGTTGCCGAGGTGCCAGGCGAGTTCGATCAGGTGCAGCGGATCGCGGGCGCGCACCTCGTAGAGTTCTTCGGGCGCCGCGACGATCTCGATCTTCGAGCCGTCTTCCAGCACCAGCCGATCACCGGTCGCAAACAGAACCGCCTCTTTCAGGTCGAGCATGACGCTGCCGCCATCGGCAAGCTTCAGCGCCTTGCGGCGCAGGTGCCGGTCGTCATGGGTCAGCTCGATGCGCCCGGACAGCGAGCCGTCGTCCTCGCCTGCCGGAATATAGGTGGTCACACGTTGCATTCTTTCCCCTAACGCGTCCGCCTGAAACGATACCGGACGCATGTGCATTCATAACAAGATTGCGACGGTTGGCAAGCGCGTGCCGCCGGGCGAGCCTGGCCACAAAAAAGGCGGCCGGTGAACGGCCGCCTGAAATTCATCGAGAAGAAGGGGCCTCAGGCCGCCTTCGCTTCCTCGCGGATGTTTTCGAGAATGTTCTGCGGCGAGGAGACGCCGTAGGGGTCGGTCTCGCACAAGTCGGAGAAGCCCTCTTCCTCGAACCACTTCTCGACGACGCCGTCGTTGATGACGGCCGCATAACGCCAGGAGCGCATACCGAAACCGAGATTGTCCTTGTTGACGAGCATGCCCATCTTGCGGGTGAACTCACCCGAACCGTCCGGGATCACCTTGACGTTCTGAAGGTTCTGGCCCTTCGCCCAGGCGTTCATGACGAAGGCATCGTTGACCGACATGCAGTAGATGTCGTCGACGCCGGCCGCCTGGAAATCAGGGAAAAGCTTTTCGAAATCGGGAAGCTGGTATGTCGAGCAGGTCGGGGTAAAGGCGCCCGGCAGCGAGAACAGCACGACGCGCTTGCCCTTGAAGTAGTCGTCCGAGGTCATGTCCTGCCAGCGGAACGGGTTCGGGCCCTCGATGCTTTCGTCGCGGACGCGGGTGCGAAAGGTCACGTTCGGAACTTTACGGCCGATCATTCTCATCTCCATGTAATTCAAGCTTGGGAAGGTTAGTCGATGGTGACTGAAATCTGGCTTGATTTTATCAAGATTCGAGTGGGAATAAAGGCATTAACCTGGAATAATTCTAAGGTAATGGCTCATATGCAGCAGGCGCATAGCTACGCCACCCGCAATTTTCGCAGGTCCGCCCCGGTTTCGGCGCGGCAGCGCCGGCTATGTCAGTCAATGCAAACTTACCGGCGCCTTCAAAATCGCCAGTCGGTAATCGCCACAGGGCTCGAAGCCAACGGCACGGTAGGCCCGGTCACCCGCCGGGTTCGAGGTAAACAGCACAGCTTTCGTCGCTCCCTCGGCGAAGGCCTTTTCGAGGATGAGCGCCAGCAGCAGGCGGGCATAGCCGCGCCCGCGATTTTCCGGCGGCGTCCAGACCGGGCCGACCTGCACCAGACGGTCCACCCTGGCATTGAAGCCGGCGAGCGCGACCGGGGCTCCATTCACCTCGAGCACCCAGCGATCCAAACCGGCCGCCATCGCCACGGCGGCGGCCATTTCCTGGTCGAGCTTTTCGCCCGGCTCGGCGCCGAGCGTCTCGAGGTTGTAGTCGCGCAGCCATCGCCGCATCAGCGCCGGGTCACCTTCCTTCCAGTGATAGACGCTGACGGTACCCTTTGGCGCGGGCATGAGCAGCGCCGTGGCCGGCAGCGCAAAGAGCTGTTCGCGAAGATCGGCGGCGAAATCCGCATCGCTCAGCGCGAGCCGCGACAGGCCATCGGCGACCTGATCATCCGGACCGAGAATGCCGGCGACCGGTCGCGTCAGGGATTTGCGCACTTCGGCGAAAAGCGCCACGCGCGCCGCCGCATCCGGGACCTGGAGAATGACGTTGTGGTTCCAGAAATGGCCAAGCACGCCGACAAGGCGGCCGTCGAAGGCGCCCCAGTAGTCGCCGCCATAGCGCAGGTTCGGATTGCCGATGCCGGCGGCTGCGATATTCGACAGCAGGAACATGCTGCTCTCGGCGCGAGCCTCAAGGAAGGCGCGCACCGCTTCTGCCTCTCCCGCCTGCAGTTTTCTCACTTCATACATAACGTCACCCACCGTTTTGGAGGTCGCCAGTTTGGCGGCCGCAGACGAGGTGGTAAACGGGCAAAAAAGGCCGTTCTGATGAAATCTGGTGATGTCGGCAGAACGAAAATGAATACCTCATCCACCGCCAGTATTCCGGAAGCACCGCCTGCATCAGCGCAACGGTTTCAGCAACACACGACTGAGTTTCCCATTAAATTGTTTACACTCTTTCCTCCGCCTCGTTATAGAAGGCCCACCGAAACCGTTCGGCAGGGAGCCCCCATGACCCGTCATTTCAGCACAGTCCTCGCAACCGCACTGTTCGGCGCGCTGCTTTGCGCAACAGGCACAATAGCCGCGCCGCGCACGGATGCCGTCATCGGCATGTCGATCGAGCCGACCGGGCTCGACCCGACCGCGGCGGCCCCGGTCGCGATCGGCCAGGTGGTGTGGAAAAACCTGTTCGAGGGGCTGGTGACAATCGATGAAAACGGCAAGATCGCGCCCGCGCTGGCCAGCGATTGGGCAGTCTCCGATGACGGGCTCACCTACACCTTCAATCTGCGCGAGGGCGTCAGCTTCCAGAACGGCGAGCCCTTCAACGCCACGACGGCGAAGTTCACGCTCGAGCGGATTATCGCCGACGACTCGGTCAATCCACAGAAGGCGCTCTACAGCGCCATCGAAAGCGTTGCCGCCCCGGACGAGAAGACGCTGGTGCTGACGCTGTCGCATCCGTCCTACGATCTTCTCTACTGGCTCGGCTTTCCGGCCGCCGTGATGGTCGAGCCGAACAGCATCGCCGACGAGGCGACCCATCCGGTCGGCACCGGACCATTTCAGTTCGAGGCGTGGAAGAAGGGCAACGAGGTGACGCTTTCAGCCTTTGACGGCTACTGGGGCGACAAGCCGAAACTGGACAAACTCACCTTCCGCTTCATCGCCGACCCACAGGCCCAGGCCGCCGCGCTTGCCTCCGGCGGCGTCGATGCGATGCCGGAATTCGGCGCGCCCGAACTCGTCAACCAGTTCGAGGACAAGGCCGGTTTCGATGTCGTCATCGGCTCCACGGGCATGGAGGTTGTCGCCGGCATGAACAGCACCCGCGAGACCTTCAGCGACAAACGCGTGCGACAGGCGCTGATGATGGCGATCGACCGGCAGGCCATCGTCGACGCGACGAATTCGGGTTACGGCACGCCGATCGGCAGCCATTTTTCGCCCTCCGATGCCGGCTATGAAGACCTGACCGGCGTGCTGCCTTACGATCCAGCCAAGGCAAAGGCGCTGCTGGCCGAGGCCGGCTATCCGAACGGCTTCTCATTCACCATGAAAGTGCCGAACCGCGCCTATGCGGAGCGCGCCGCCGAAATCATGCAGGCCTATTTCATCCAGATCGGCGTGACCGCAACGATCGAATCCTCGGAATTTCCGGCGACCTGGATCAAGGATGTGTTCAAGGACACCAATTACGACATGACCATCATCGGCCATGCCGAGCCGCTCGACATCGGCATCTATGCCCGCCATCCCTATTACTTCAACTATGACAACCCGGATTTCGACGCGGCGATGACCGCGATCGCCGACGCCACCAGCCCCGACGAGCGGCTCGAGGGCTACCGCAAGGCACAGGAAATTCTGGCAGAAGACGTGCCGGCATTGTTTCTCTATGCTTGGCCGAAAATCGGGATCTGGAATGCCGGGCTCAAGGGCCTTTGGACGAACGAGCCGGTGCCCTCGAACGACATGACGGAAGCCTACTGGAGCAATTGAGTGAATGATGACAGGCGCGCCGCCGGCGGCACGATCGGCCGCATTTTTGGGCGCTTCGCCATTCTGGTCGCAAGCCTGCTGGCCATCTCGCTCGTCATCTTCCTGATGATCTCGGCCGTGCCGGGCGATCCGGCCGAGATCATGCTCGGCACCTCGGCAGCGCCGGACACGCTCGCGGGGCTGCGCCATCAGCTCGGCCTCGATCAGCCGCTGATGTGGCGCTATCTCGCCTGGCTCTCCGGCCTCGCCCATGGTGACCTCGGCATGTCCTATACCTATTCGACGCCGGTCGCGACACTGATGGGCGAACGGCTGGCGGTGACGCTGCCGCTTGCGGGGCTGGCCGTGACGCTTTCGCTGGCGATCGCGCTGCCGCTCGGCACCTTCGCCGGCGCCCGGCCGAACGGGGCCGTTGACCTTGTTGCCACCGCCTTCAGCGAACTCGGCATTGCCGTGCCGAATTTCTGGATCGGGCTGCTGCTGATCCTCGGCATCGCGCTCGCCACCGGCTGGTTTCCGACCGGGGGCTTTCCCGGCTGGGATGCGGGGCTTCTGCCGGCGCTCACGGCGCTCACCCTGCCGGCCGTGGCGCTCGCCATCCCGCAAGCGGCGGTGCTGACACGGGTGACACGCGCGGCCGTCATCGACATCACAGGCGAGGATTTCGTCCGCACCGCCCGCGCCAAGGGGGCAAGCCGCACCCATGCGCTCATCCGGCATGTTCTGCCGAATGCGCTGATACCCGTCGTCACCATGCTCGGCTTGCAGGTCTCGGTGCTGATTGCCGGCACGGTGCTGATCGAAAATGTCTTCACACTGCCCGGCATGGGCACGCTTGCCTATCAGGCGCTGGCGCAGCGCGACCTGATCGTCATCCAGAACGTGGCGCTGTTCTTCGCCATGATCGTCATGGGGCTGAACTTCATCGTCGACGCGCTCTATACGATCATCGACCCGCGCCTGAGGGTGCGCCGATGAAACGGCTTCCCGGACGGCTTTTGATCGGCGGCGTCATCACCATGCTCCTGATCGGGGCGGCGGTCGTGAGCCGCTTCTGGACGCCGGCCGATCCGGCCGCCATCAATATCGTCAACCGGCTGAAGGGCCCGGGACCCGGGGGCCTGCTCGGCGCCGACCAGCTTGGCCGTGACGAATTCTCGATGATCATGGCCGGAGCATGGACCTCGCTCTCGATCGCCATCACCGGGGTGGCGCTCGGTGCCATTCTCGGGGTCGCCATCGGCGCGGAGGCCGCCGCACGCCGCGGGCGCTTCGAAGCCGTGACGATGCGGATTGCCGATGTGCTGTTCTCGTTTCCGCCGGTGCTTTCGGCGCTGCTCATTGCCGCCGTTCTCGGCGGCGGGCCGCAGACGACCATCGTCGCGATCGCGCTGTTCATGGTGCCGGTCTTCGCCAGGGTGACGCGCGGGGCCGCCCTGCAGGCGCGCGCCCGCGACTATGTCCTGGCCGCCCGCATGGCGGGCCTCAGCGATTTCCGGATCACGCTTGGCCATGTGCTGCCGGATATCGCCGGGCAGATCATCGTCCAGCTTGCGATCCAGACCGGGCTCGCAATCCTGACGGAGGCCGGCCTTTCCTTTCTCGGCCTTGGCGTGCCGCCACCGACGCCGAGCTGGGGGCGGATGCTTGCCGATGCCCGGACCTATCTTTCCGCCGCCCCGCATCTGGTGCTGGCGCCCGGCCTCGCCATCACGCTCGCCGTGCTCGGCTTCAATCTTCTCGGCGACGGCCTCAGCCGGGCGCTCGATCCACGCCGGCGGGAGGGCGAATGATGCTCGACATTCGCGACCTCAGCATCGGTTTCACCGGACGGAACAGCCCTGTCGAAGTCGTCCACGGCATCAGCCTGTCGCTCGGCCGCGGCGAAACGCTCGGCATCGTCGGCGAGAGCGGGGCCGGCAAGTCGATGCTGGCGCTTGCGATCATCGGCCTGCTTCCCGCCAATGCCAGGGCGAGCGGAACCATCGACTTCAACGGCGAAAACCTGCTCGCCCTGCCGGAACGACGGCTCGACCGGCTGCGGGGCGCCGAGATCGGCATGATCTTCCAGGAGCCGATGACGGCGCTAAACCCGGCCATGACCGTCGGCCACCAGATCGCCGAGGCTCTGCTGCTGCACACGACAATCTCCCGTGCCGACGCCCATGCCCGGGCGCTGCAGCTGATGGACATGGTCCGCATCGCCCGCGCCGAAAGCAGGATTAGCGCCTATCCGCACGAACTCTCCGGCGGCGAACGCCAGCGCATCGGCATCGCCATTGCGCTCGCCCTTAAACCGGCACTTCTGCTCGCCGACGAGCCGACCACCGCGCTCGACGTCACGGTGCAGGCCGAAATCCTCGACATTCTCGACGATCTCGTAACCGAAATGGGGATCGGGCTGATCCTGATCTCGCATGATCTCGGCGTCGTCGCCCGCATGGCCGACCGGGTGCTTGTGATGCAGGACGGAAACACGATGGAGGAAGGTCCGACCGCGGTCGTGCTCCGCAGCCCCCAAAGCCCCTATACCCGCCGCCTGATCGCCGCCCTTCCTCGCCGGGTTCGCGCCGGGCTGGAGACGGCGCCATGACCACGCTCCTCAAGGTCGAAAACCTCTCGCGGCGCTATCAGGGCACAACGGCGCTCGACGGCGTTTCGCTGCAGGTTGCGCCGGGCGAAATCCTCGGCATCGTCGGCGAGAGCGGTTCCGGCAAATCGACGCTCGCGCGGCTCGTCATGGCGCTCGACCGGCCGACATCGGGCCGGGTGCTGTTTGAGGGCGACGACATCTTCGCCCTGTCCGAGCGCCGCCTGCGGCCGCTCCGGCGCCATTTCCAGATGGTGTTTCAGGACCCTTACGGATCGCTCGATCCACGGCTGAGCGTCGGCCACATCGTCGCCGAACCGCTGGCGCTCGTTGCCGAAGCGCCGAAGGGCCGGCAGCGGCGGGAGCGCGTCGCGACCCTTCTCGAAGAGGTGGGCCTGGCGGCGACAGACATCGACAAATATCCGCACCAGTTTTCCGGCGGCCAGCGTCAGCGCATCGCCATCGCCCGCGCGCTGATCACCCGGCCAAAACTGATCGTCGCCGACGAACCGACCTCCGCGCTTGACGTGACCGTGCAGGCGCAGGTGCTGAAGCTGATCCTCGGCATGCGCGAAAGCCACGGGCTGGCGGTCCTGCTGATCACCCACAATATCGGCATCGTCGATGAAATCTGCGACCGTGTGGCCGTGATGCAGGCTGGGCAGGTCGTCGAGGAGGGAACGGTGCGGGCCGTGCTCGACAGCCCTGAGCAGGCCTATACCCGCCGCCTGATCGCCGCCGAGCCGACGCTTTCGGCGATCGGTCGGAGGCGAAAACAGGAGCGGCCAGGCGCGGCAAAAAGCCCGACCTGACGATGCAGATCGGGCTTTTCTCACGGTTCTGACAAAACCGCGGGAGAGACTTTCAATAAGGCTTTCGGCGTCAATCGGCCGTCATGCCGCCATCGACGGGCAGGCGAACGCCGGTGACGAATTTCGCCTGGTCGCTCGTCAGATAGACGACGGCGTCGGCGATCTCGTCTGGCTCGGCATAGCGCTGCAGCGGGATGCTGGTGGCAAAGCCCTTCTTCGCCTCCGCCGCCTTGCCAGGAGCAAACCCCTCCTCGAGCGAACGCATCATCCGCGTCTCTACCGGTGAAGGATGGATCGAATTGACCCGAACGCCATCGCGGGCGCCTTCGAGCGCAGCGGTGCGCATCAGGCCGACGAGTGCGTGCTTGGAGGTGATATAGGCCGAAACATCCGGGGTGCCACCGAGACCGGCGACCGATGACATGATGACGACATTGCCCTTCGTCTTCTTCAGTTCCGGCATCGCGTATTTGATGCCGAGGAAGACGCCGCGGACATTCACGGCCATCACCTTGTCGAACATGTCGAGCGGATATTCGCTGATCGGCTTGACCACACCTTCGATGCCGGCATTGGCAACGACAATATCGAGCTTTCCGAACGTGTCGACGGCGGCGGCGACATAGGCCTTCGTCTGGACCGGATCGGTGACATCGGCCTTGGCATATGCGGCCTTGTCGAGGCCGAGTTCGGCGACCGCATCCTTCAGCGCATTTTCATCGAGATCGACCAGCAGCACCTTGGCCCCTTCGGCGGTCATGCGCTTGGCAGTGGCGATGCCTATACCGCCCGAACCGCCCGTGATGATGGCAACTTTTTCCTTCAGCATGGTCATCGTTTCCTCCCATGATTGCCTTACCTTCATGTGGGGGTTGGCAGGGTCCAAGACAAGCAAGATGAACCAAATGTCATGCGGCCTCAGAGCGCGCTTCCGGCGAAGATGTCGCCGACCCAGTCGAGAAATACCCTGAGCCGCGACGAGGTCTGGCGGTTCTGCGGATAGACGGCCGAAAGCGGCGTCGGCGGTGGGGGGAAATCGGGCAGGACCTCCACCATGCGGCCGGCCTTGAGGTCTGCCTCGAAATGATAGCGCGGCGCCTGCACCAGCCCGAGACCAAGCCGCGCCAGTTCCAGCGCCGTGCCGGAATCATTCGCCGTGACCCGACACTCCAGCCCGACAAAACGCGTCTTGCCGCCTTCCAGCAGTTCGAGCGGCATCACTTCGCCGGTGCGCGAAGAGATGAAGCCGACTCCCAGGTGGCCCGCAAGATCGTCGGGCGTCATCGGCGTGCCGTGTTCGGCGAGATAGGCCGGGCTCGCAGCGGTGATCTCGCGCAGCGCCCCGAGCCGGCGGGCGATCATGCCACTATCATCCAGCTCGCCGGCCCGTATGGCGCAATCAACGCCCTCGCGCACGAGATCGACGTAGCGATCGCCCTGACCGAAGTGAATTTTCAACCCCGGATAACGCGCCAGAAACGCCGGCAGCCGTGGCAGCAGGAAGGTGCGGGTGAGATGCGGGTGGGCATCGATACGCAACAGCCCGCCGGGATTGCCGCCGCGAAACGCGCTCTCGGCCTCCTCGATATCGGCAAGGATGGAAATCGTGCGGCGATAATAGGCCTCGCCATCGAGCGTCGTGGTCACATGGCGCGTTGTGCGTTCGAGCAGCCGGATGCCGAGATCGGCCTCCAGCGTCTTGATTGCCGCCGTTGCGGTCGAACGGGCAAGCCCCAGGTCCTGCGCCGCCGCAGAGAAACTGCCGCGTTCGACAACCCGGGTGTAAAGCAGCATGCGATCAAGCCTGTCCATGGCTATTGTTCACCATACGCGAATTATGATGTCAATTGCTGGGCAATTGTTTCTCCTGCACAGGCGATTATCTTCCACCCATCGCTTCAAACACAGGAGATCAACATGACCCGAACAGCCATCGTCACCGGCGCATCGCGCGGGATCGGCGCCGAAATCGCCAAGCGTCTCGCAGCCGAGAACATCAATGTCATCGTCAACTATGCCGCAAACAGTAAAGCCGCTGACGCGGTTGTCGCCGCGATCACCGAAAAGGGCGGCAAGGCCGTCGCGGTTCAGGCCGACATCGCCGACGCCAACGGCATGAAAACACTCTTCGACGCCGCCGAGCAGCACTTCGGCAAGGCCGACATCCTTGTCAACAATGGCGGCATGATGAAGCTCGCGCCGCTCTCGGCCTTTTCCGACGCCGATTTCGAACGACAGGTCGCCGTCAATTTCGGCGGCACCTTCCGCGCTATCCGCGAAGGCGGAAACAGGCTTGCCGACGGCGGCCGGATCATCAACTTCTCGACCAGCGTGGTGGGCACCAAGTTCCCGACCTACGGCGTCTATGCCGCAACCAAGGCAGCCGTCGAGACAATGACGCAGATCGCCGCCAAGGAGCTTGCCGCCCGTGGCATCACCGTCAATGCGGTCGCCCCCGGCCCGGTCGCAACCGAGCTTTTCCTCGGCGACAAGAGCGACGAACAGGTCGCCGGCATCACCCGGATGATCCCCGCCGGCCGTCTTGGCGAGCCTGCCGACATCGCAGAAGTCGTCGCTTTCCTCGCCGGCCCGGCCAGTGCCTATGTCAGCGGCCAGGTAATCCGCGTCAATGGCGGCATGGTCTGACCAGAGGAGAACGCAAAGATGCCCTTCGTCAATATCAAGACCCCTGAAGCCGCGCTGACGGCGGCACAGAAGGAAGAGATCATCCACCGCACCACGGATATGCTCGCCGAATATTTCAGCGAGGCGGCCCGGCCGCACACCATGGTGCTGATCGAGGAAGTGAAGGATGGCGGCTATGGTCGCGCCGACGAGGTGTTCGTCCTGCCGCCGGAATACCGCGCGCAACAGGGCTAGCCCTGCTGCGGAAACGCCGCGACGAGCGCCTCCACGAACCGGATGATCTTGGCGCTCGGCTTGCGGCCGGCGGCATAAAGCGCCTCCATGGGGCGCTTCGGCGACCGATAGTCGGAAAGAAGGCGGACCAGACGGCCCGCCTTCAAATCTTCACCGACGATCACCTCCGCTCCAAGCGCAATCCCATGCCCCTCGACCGCGGCCTTCAGCAGAACCCGCCAGTCGTTGCTGAACAGGCGCCCCCGCACCTGCACGTCCGTCACGTCGTCTCCCTCGCCAAAGCTCCATCGGCATGGCGAGTGCCCCGCGCGCTCTCCGAAGATAAGGCACTCGTGGCCCGCAAGCTCCTGCGGCGTTTCCGGCGTCCCGTGGCGCGCGAGATAGGCCGGCGCCGCGCTGACGATCAACTGGTAGGGCGCGAGCGGCACGCTGACCAGCGCCGGATTGTCGGTCGCACCGATACGGATGGTGATGTCGACCCCCTCCTCCAGCGGATCGATGAACCGGTCTTCCAGCGTCAGCTCGACCTGTACTTCCGGATGAAGCGCCAGAAAACGCGTCACGAAAGGCGCCAGCACCAGCCCGCCAAAGCTGCGCGGCGCGTTGACACGCAACAGCCCCTTGGGGTGGCGGTGCATATCCGAGGCGAGACTTTCCGCTGCCTCCGCCTCACTCAGCACAATCTTGCAGCGCTCGTAGAAGGCCCGGCCGATATCGGTCAGGCTCTGCCGCCGGGTGGTGCGCGACAGAAGCGTTGCGCCCAGCCGGTCTTCCAGGAACACGATGTGCTTCGAGACCATTTGCGGCGATATCTGCATTGCTTCGGCGGCGGCCACGAAGGACCCCAGGTCAACGACCTTCAGATAGACGGCCATGCTCGTGAGTCTGTCCAAAGATTACCCCCTTAGAGTTGTTTCTGAATGCCAATATTGAAACTTTATTCCCCTGTAGTGGATATTTAAACCAGAGGCCATTCACAAATCCGAATGGAGAAACACATGAAGATCGGGATCATAGGGGCGGGTTATGTCGGGCGCGCTGTCGGCAAGAAGGCCGTGGAGACCGGCCACGACGTGATGCTCAGCAATTCGCGCGGGCCGCAGACGCTGATGAGCACCATCGGCGCCATCGGCTGCAAGGTGGGAACCATGGACGAGGCTATCGCCTTCGGCGATGTCATCGTCATCGCGATCCCGCTATTGGCCTACGAAGCGCTGCCCGCCGAAAGCCTTGCCGGCAAGATCGTCATCGACGCGGCCAACTACTATTTCGAGCGCGACGGCCATATCGAGGCGCTGGACAAGGGCGAAACCACGACCAGCGAGATGATGGCGGCCCACCTCAAGGAGGCACGCCTCGTCAAGGCGTTCAATTCGATCCGCATGATCGACCTCGACGATGCGGCCCGGCCGAAAGGTTCACCGGAACGCGTCGCCCTGCCGCTCGCCGGAGAGGATGCCGACGCCAAGGCAGTGGTCAGCGACCTGTACGATCAGTTCGGCTACGACACCGTCGATGCCGGTCCGCTTTCGGAAGGCTGGCGCTTCGAACGCAACCGTCCCACCTATTGCGTTCTGATGCCGAAGGAAAAGCTCGCGGAAGCGCTCGCCGCTACCACGCGGTCGTCCTGGCAGGGGCAGTAGAGCTCGGGCGCCACAGAATTACCTAAGACGCATTTTGCCGAAAACAATCTCCCCCCTTGAGGGGGAGATGTCGCGAAAGCGACAGAGGGGGGTGAACCCTCTCAATCCGCTCAGAGTTAGGGGGTGCGCTGCACCCCTCTCTGCCCCTGTCGGGGCATCTCTCCTTCAAGGGGAGAGATTGAATGGTGCGACGCTTTCGGTGCTCTCCACGACCAGAAGCAGACTGAAGGACCGCAGTGCAAAGCGGATTTGCTCACACCGCGTTCAACGCCTCGAGCGATTCGGGCAGGATCTGGCCGCCATCGACGACGATCTGTTGGCCGGTGATGTAGCCCGCTTCCTCGGAGGCGAAGAACAAGGCGGCGTTGGCGATGTCGGTGACCGTGCCGAGGCGCTTCAGCGGGATCGAGGCTTCCATGGTGGCGATATAGTCCGCGCCCATGCCGTCAAGGCCCTCGGTGGCGATATTGCCCGGCATCACGGCGTTGATGGTGATACCCTTGCCGGCGAGCTCGATCGCCGCCGTGCGCATGAAGCCGAGCTGGCCGGCCTTGCTTGCCCCGTAATGCGACCAGCCGGGAAATCCGGTGATCGGGCCGGTGATCGACGAGGTGACGATGATCCGGCCACCGCCGATCTTCGTCATCTCCGGCAGCACGGCGGTGACGGAGAGGAAGGTGCTCTTCAGATTGGTGGAGATGACATGGTCGAAATCTTCCGCCGTCATCTCGCCGAGCTTGGCAGAGGGGAAGATGCCGGCATTGGCGCAGAGAATGTCGACGGCGCCATAAAGCGAGATCGCCGCCTTCACCATGGCGTCGCAATCGCTGCCCCTGGAGACGTCGGCAGCGAAGCCGGTGGCGTTCGGACCGATCTCTTCGGCAACCTTCTGCGCATCCGCGAGGCTGCGCGACACCACCAGCACATTGCAGCCGACCTCGCCGAACCGCATGGCGATGCCCTTGCCGATGCCGCGGCTGGCGCCGGTGACGATGACGGTCTTTCCCTGTAGTGACTTCAACATTTCATGGTCCTCTCTGGATCGTTTCGGCGGCTTCGCACACGCGGAAGTCAGAAGCTTCCGCCCTGTACGAGCTGCCTGTTTTTTAGCGCCCTGCACAAAAGAAATGCATCTATAATGCCTTATTTTAGGCGATTTACCGCTGTTTTGCGAAGTTCACGGAATCTGCCAACATCGGACATTCGCCTCATCTGCGTCGCAACATAGTCATGCAGAAAAATGTTGTAAACAACACATTTTTGCGACACACTTCCCACATCGTCACAACAAATTTCCAACAAGGGGAACCGCAGATGCAGAATTTTTCCAGGCGCAATGTGCTGCAAATGATGGGCGCGGCAGCGCTTGCCGGCCCGATGATGAGTGCCGGCAAGGCCTTCGCCGCCCGCGAAAACGAACTGAACATTCTCTGCTGGGAAGGCTATAACTCGGCGCAGGTGCTGGACCCCTTCCGCAGCGATTTCAGCGCCAATATCCACGCCGAAAGCCTCACCAACGATCCGACCATGATCAACCGGCTGCGCGCCGGCGAGACCAATGTCTGGGACCTCATCAACGTCAACAATCCATGGGCCCGCAAGGTCATGTATCCGGCAGGCCTCATCAAGCCGCTGCCGAAGGAAGAATTCGAGCCCTATTTCGACAGCATGATGCCGGCGTTCAAGCCGCCTTATAAGTGGGCAATGAGCGATGACGGCTCCGAGCTTCTCGGCATGGCCCAGCGTTTCGGGCCCTACAGCTTTGTCGTCAACACCGATGTCGTTTCGCGCTCCATGGCCGAAGAGCAGGGTTGGGATCTGTTCAATGATCCGGGCCTCGAAGGCCGCTACGGCATTCTCGAATCCGACGACTGGAACGTCTTCAACATCTTCCTGATCGCCGGCATCAATCCCTTCATCGAGCACTCCGACGACGACATGAAGAAGTTCGAGGAAACGGCGGTTCGCGTGTTCAAGGGTGCCAAGCTTGTCGGCGACATCGCGGCGATGAACCAGGCGCTCATTTCCGGCGAAATCGACCTGCACATGACCGGCGGCACCTATTCGGTTTCGCCCGCGCGCGCCGATGGCTTCACCAACCTGCGCGCCGTGACCCCGCTGAAGGGCCCGATCGACGGCAAGGGAGGCGTCGCCTGGATCGAGATCACCTCGACCGTCAACAATCCCCAGCTTTCGCCGCTTGCGACCGAGTTCCTGAAATATGTCCAGGACCCTGAAGTCGCCCACACCGTGGCGTTCGCCGAGGGCACGTTCAACCCGGTCTCGCAGATGGGCAACAAGGCCTGCTTCGACCTCTTCACCAAGGATGAGCTCGACGCCATCCAGTGGGACAGCCTCGAAGAGGAAATGGACCGCTCCGCCGAGTACGACATCGTGCCCGACTACGACAAGGCGCTGGAAATCATGACCGCCGCCAAGCGGTGATGGATTCGCATCCCGGCACCACAATGCCGGGATGACCTCGTCCCAAACACGGCGTCATGCTCGGGCTTGACCCGAGCATCCAGGCGCAGATGCCGCAGCAGGAAAAAGGCGGATCCTCGGGTCAAGCCCGAGGATGACGCAGCGGAAGACAGCAAAGCTCCAACTTCTCCGCAAGAGAGGTGTTCCTGTGAGCGTTTCTGCAGCGGACAAGAACCAAAGTGTTCCTACACATACAGAGAACAACAGCATGACCGACGTGACCACCGCTCCGAAAACCACCGCGAAGCCCATTCTCCAGCTTGTGGGCGTCAAGAAGGTGTTCGGCGACTTTGCCGCTGTCGATGGCATCAACCTCGATATCCGCGAGGGCGAGTTCGTCACCATCGTCGGCCCGTCGGGCTCCGGCAAGACGACCCTGCTGCGCATGCTGGCCGGTCTTGAGGCGCCGACATCGGGCAATATCTCGCTTCACGGCGAACTGATGAACAACGTGCCGCCGAACAAGCGGCCGACATGCCTCGTTTTCCAGTCTCTGGCACTGTTCCCGCACAAGACCGTCGGCGACAACATCGAGTTTCCGCTGAAGGTGAAGAAGATCGATCCCGCCGCCCGCAAGGCCCGCGCGCTGGAACTGCTGCGCATGGTCCGCCTGCCGGAGAGCTACTACGGCAAGAATGTCATGCAGTGCTCCGGCGGCGAACGCCAGCGCGTGGCGCTCGCCCGCGCCTTCGCCTATGACCCGGAGGTGCTGTTCTTCGACGAGCCGTTGTCTGCCCTCGACTACAAGCTGAAGAAGTTGCTCGAGAAGGAATTCAAGGACCTTCACCGCCAGACCGGAAAGACCTTCGTCTACATCACCCATTCGCTGGAAGAGGCGATGGTGATGTCCGACCGGATCGGCGTCATGCGCGCCGGCAAAGTGGTGCAGATCGGCACGCCGGAGGAGATCTACGGACGACCGGTCGACCGCTTCGTCGCCGAGTTCTTCGGCGAGGTGAACAGCTTTGCCATTACCCGCGATGGCTTCGGCAAATGGAATGCGCCCGAGCTTGCATCCCCGGTGACGATAGCACCCGGTCGCGAGCCGGCCGAAGGCAAGGCGACCGTGATCATCCGTCCGGAGAACATGCGTTTCGCCAGCCACGAGGGCGACGCCGAAAACATCCTTTCCGGCATCCTGTTCAACGAATACGCATTGGGCTCGCGCGTCCAGTATCAGGTGCGCGCCGGCAAGAAGACCTATCTCCTCGAACTGCCGCGCGGCGCCGCGGTCTCTCCCGGCCCCAACGGCGAAGTCATGATCGGCTGGGATGCCGCCGACGCCATTGTCGTGGAGGCGTAAGGATGAGCACCGACAAGCGCCGCTTCAGGCTCTCGGCGGGTTCGGCTTCGGCCGTGCCGGTCGGCGTGCTTCTGGTTCTCGGTTTTCTCGCGCCGCTGATCACGGTCGCGGCCTATGCCTTCGCCACGCCAAAGAGTTTTGACGTCTTCCGCTCATTCACCTTCGCCAATTTCGCGTCGATCTTCGATCCATCCAACACCGTCTGGCAATCCTTCGCATGGTCGCTGTTCTTTGCAGCGCTGACCGTCATCCTGCTCGCTGTCATCGCCTATCCGATCGCCTACGGCCTCAACAAGGTCTTCGGCAAATGGTCGGGCCTCGTCAGCGTGCTGTTTGTCTTCCCGCTGTTCGTGTCGGAAAACGTGAGGCTTTACGGCTGGGTGCTGTTCTTCATCAAGAACGGCGTGCTCGACGGCGCGATGAAATGGCTGGGCCTGCCGGGTGGGCTCGACCTGCTCTATACGCCGGCCATGATCCTGTTCGGCATGGTCTATGTCTACCTGCCCTTCATGCTCTTCCCGATGACGCTCGGCCTCGCCATGGTGCCGAAGGATCTGGCAGACGCCGCGCGCGATCTCGGCGCCGGGCGGATGATGATCTGGCGCGAGATCGAGTTGCCGCTCGCCATGCCCGGCATCCTGATCGGCATGCTTTTGACCTTCGTGCTCGCCGCCGGCGCGCTGACGGAATCTAAGATCCTCGGCGGCCAGTCGATCATCACCATCGCCCAGGATATCGAGGTGGCCTTCACCTATGCCCAGAACTGGCCGCTCGGCTCGGCTCTGGCGCTCATTCTGGTGGTCATCGTCAGCGGCCTGTCGCTGCTGATCCTGTCCAAGCTCGACCTCGACCGCATTCTCGGAAGGCGCTGATCCATGGAAACCAGCCAACGCTCCAAGCTCCTCATCCGTGTGTGGACCGCGATCGTCGTCCTGTTCATCTACATGCCGATCCTCTGCGGCGCACTCTCGGGCCTGTCGAAGAGCCGCTATTTCATGTTTCCGGTGCGGAAATGGTCGTTCGAATGGTGGCAGAAGACCTTCGATTCCTTCGAGATCCAGGTGCTGCTGCAGAACTCGCTGCTGATCGCCTTCATCGTCACGCTGATTTCAGTGGTGATCGGCTTCTTCGGCGCGCTCGCCTTCGCCCGCTACGACTGGAAGGGGCGCAGGCTTTATCAGAAACTGCTGCTGCTCCCGGTATTCTTCCCGCAGCCGGTGCTGGGGCTGGCGCTGCTGCTCTGGTTCAACGCGCTCGGCATCAATGCCAGCTGGCAGACCGCCGTCGTCGCCCATCTCGTCTGGATCGTGCCGGTGGTGACGCTGGTGATCGCAATCCAGGTCTACGGCTTCGATCCGACGCTGGAAGAGGCCGCACGCGATCTCGGCGCCTCCAACCTCACCATCCTGCGCGAGGTGACGCTGCCGATCCTCTGGCCCGGCATCTGGTCCGGCGCCCTTTTCGCCTTCCTGCTCTCCTGGGGCAACTTCCCGCTGTCGCTCTATACGACCGGCGTCGACTCGACGATCCCGAAATGGCTTTATGCCAAGATGGTCGCCGGCTATACGCCGATGGTGACGGCACTCGGCACGATGAGCACGCTCGGCGCGGCGGCCATACTGCTGATTGCCGGCCTGATCGCCATGATGGCGCGGCGGGCGCGGGAGAAGGGAAGAGAGGCATGAACTGGAAGACCAACTGGCGCTCGTTCTACTATCAGGGCGCACCCGAACCGGTGGACCCGGTGCTCGAAGCCGGCAAGGTCGCGCTGCTCGTGATCGACGTGCAGAATACCTATCTCGAGCGCCCCGATCCGGCGACGCTGTCGGGCGAGGACCTCGACCGCTACCATGCCTGGACGCCGTTTCACGAGCGCATGCACGAGAAGGTCATTCCGAATACGCAGAAACTGATGGCGACCTTCCGCGCAAAGGGCCTCGATGTGCTTTTCGCCCGCATCGCCTGCCTGCGCCAGGATGGCCGCGACCGGTCGCTGAGCCAGAAGAAGCCCGGCTGGAACAATCTGCTTCTGCCGAAGGATGATTGGGACTCCCAGATCGTCGACGCGCTGAAGCCCGAGGGCGACGAGATCGTCGTCACCAAGACCACCGACAGCGCGCTGACCGGCACGAACCTGCGCCTCGTGCTTGCCAATCTCGGCATCACCCACGTGGTCTGCGCCGGCATCTTCACCGATCAGTGCGTCTCCTCGACCGTGCGCTCGCTCGCCGACGAGAGTTTCGACGTGATCGTCGCCGAGGATGCCTGTGCCGCCGGGAGCGACGAACTGCATGATCGCGAGATCGAGATCATCAACATGATCTATGCGAGCGTGATGTCCACGGACGAGGTGCTGGGCTACCTGCCAGGCTGAGGGTTCGTCTTGCGCGACACTGTTGAAACTGCCACAACCAGGTCTGCGAGGTCACACAATCGGAGGAAACATGAAGCTCAGCAAGGCGGAACGGCAGGCCAAGATCCTGAACGAACTCAGCGGCACTGCGAGCCTGCGCGTTGCTGAACTCGCCGGCCGCATGGGTGTTTCCACGGAGACCATCCGCCGTGACCTGGATGAGCTGACCGACAAGGGGCTCCTCAACCGAACCTATGGCGGCGCCACCCGATCGCTTTCGAGCGAGCCCTCCGTTTCCGAGCGCCACACACTCCACGTGACCGAGCGCGAACGGATCGCCAAGGCGACCATTCCGCTCCTCAAGGATGCCCGCATTCTGATGATCGGCTCCGGCTCGACCACGGTCCACGTCGCCCGCCGCATCGCCTCGGAAATGCGCGACATCACCGTGCTCACCCACGCCTTCGGGGTGGCGACCGTGCTGTCGATGAACCCCACCATCCGCGTGCTGATGCTGCCCGGCGAGTATCACGCCGAGGAAGGCGCCACCATCGGCGTCCACACTGTGTCCTTCCTCGACAACTACTTTGCCGATGCCGCCATTCTTGGTGCGAGCGGCCTTTCCGAGGAAGGCCCGTCCGATGCGCTGATCGAAGCCGCCGCGATCTATTCCGCCATGGTACGCCGCGCCGCCAGCACCATCGTCGTCGCCGACCATTCCAAGCACAACCGGATATTCCCGGCCCGCTACGCCCGCTGGCGCGAGGTGACCCATCTGGTGACCGATACAGCGCCCGACGGCGATGTCGCACGGACGACCAAGAAATACGACGTCAAGGTCCGCATCAGCGGCTGAACCCGTTTCGGCAGCAGAAGAACAGCGGCCGCCTTTTTCCCGGAATGATCACCGGCTCGCTTCGGCGATTTCATGACCTCAAAAAAAATCTCGAATACCCCTCCGCGTTGGGCCTGTTTTGATGCTACTGATTGGTAGCTAAGCCGAACGGCGACCAGGGGCGCCGGCTTGGGAGACCTGATATCCAGGTGGAGTGGAATTCGAGGACGTGGCCGGCAGGGACCGGCCCGGAATGAGGAGTGAGAAATGTTGAGGTTTGCAGCCGTCGGTCTCGACCACGGCCATATTTTCGATCATGTGAAGGGGCTTCTGGCGGCCGGCGCCGAATTTGTCGGCTACTGCCCGGAAACCACCGCGCCCGGTGTCGTCACGGCGATCGAGGAAAGCTATCCGGACGTCCCCAAGCTCGATCGCGACAGGATATTCGATGATCCGACGATCGACGTCATCTGCATCGCTGCCATCCCCGCCGACCGCGCCGGGCTCGCGGTCCGTGCCATGAAGGCCGGCAAGGACGTGATGGTCGACAAGCCGGGTCTGACGACCTTCGAGCAACTGGCCGAGGTTCGCAAGACCCAGGAAGAGACCGGCAGGATCTTCTCGATCTGCTTTACCGAGCGCCACAGCGTCCGCTCCGCCGTCAAGGCCGGCAGGCTGGTGCAGGAGGGCGCGATCGGCCGCGTCATCCAGACCATCGGCACCGGGCCGCACAAGCTGCAGCTTCCCACCCGGCCCGACTGGTTCTTCGACCCCGAGCGCTTCGGCGGCATCATCGTCGACATCGCCTCGCACCAGATCGACCAGTTCCTGTTCTATACCGGCTCGACCAGCGGCGAGGTCGTGGCCAGCAGCGTCGGCAACTTCTCCATGCCGGAAAAGCCCGCCTTCCAGGATTTCGGCGACCTGCTGCTGCGCTCCGACAAGGCCACCGGCTATGTCCGCGTCGACTGGTTCACGCCGGACGCGCTCGGCACCTGGGGCGACGGCCGACTGACCATCCTCGGCACCGAGGGCTATATCGAACTGCGCAAGTATATCGACATCTGCGGCCGGCCCGGCAAGGATCACCTGTTCCTCGTCAACGGTGAGGAAAAGACCTACATCGATTGCAGCGGCGAGGAGCTCATCTATTTCCGCGCCTTTGTCGATGATGTCGGTGAGCGCACCCAAACGGCAATGTCGCAGGCGCATGTCTATGAAGTCTGCCGCCTCTCGCTCGAGGCGCAGGCAAATGCCGCCCGGATCGGCGGCTAGGGAGGAAATCTGCAATGACCAGGAAATTTCGCGTCGGCGTGATCGGCGCCGGCATCGCCGCACGGCATCTTTCGGGCTTCGGCTGGAACCCGGACCTGTTCGAGGTCGCCGTGCTGTGCTCGCTCGATGAGGAGCGCGGCCGCGCGCTCTGCGCCGAGCACAAGATTGCCGACTATACCCAGGATGTGGACACGCTGCT
Source organism: Martelella endophytica (assembly GCF_000960975.1). NCBI lineage: Bacteria > Pseudomonadati > Pseudomonadota > Alphaproteobacteria > Hyphomicrobiales > Aurantimonadaceae > Martelella > Martelella endophytica. The sequence goes on from NZ_CP010803.1 coordinate 4,705,232, forward strand.
TGCCCGCGACGACCTCGACATCATCGACATCTGCACCCCGCCGGATTCGCATTTCGAACTCTGCAAGCGCGCCATCGAGGCCGGCAAGCATGTGATCTGCGAGAAGCCGCTCTTCGGCTCGATCGCCGATGTCGACGCAATGATGAAGATCGTCGGCGCCACCGATCGTGTGGTGATGCCGATCTTCCAGTATCGTTATGGCACCGGCCTGCAGAAGCTCAAATATCTCATCGAGCACGGGCTGACGGGCCGGGCCTATCTCACCACCATCGAGACCCACTGGTGGCGCGGGCCGGATTACTACGCGGTTCCGTGGCGCGGCAAGTGGAAGAGCGAACTCGGCGGCGGCCTGCTTGGCCACGCAATCCATGCCCACGACATGCTCAACTATGTCCAGGGCGCTTGCGCTGAAGTCTTCAGCCACGGCACGACGCTGGTAAACCCGATCGAGGTCGAGGACACCGCGACACTGTCGGTGAAGATGGAGAACGGCTCGCTCGCAGCACTTTCGATGACGCTCGGCTCCCGCAAGGAGATCTCGCGCCTGCGCTTCTGCTTTGCCGATCTCGTCGCAGAAAGCGTGCTGGAGCCCTACACGATGGGCCGCGATCCCTGGACCTTCACGGCCGGCACTGAAGAACATCAGGCACGCATCAATGAAGCGCTTTCGGGCTACAAGGAGGAGGAGGACGGCTATACCCGCCAGTTCCAGCTCCTCCACAAGGCGCTCGTCGACGGCACCGAACCTCCGGTGACACTCGAGGACGCCCGCCGTTCGCTGGAGCTTGTGACCGCCGCCTATCACTCCCAGCGCACCGGCATGCCGACGCCAATGCCGATCAAGGCCGACCACCCGCTCTACCGCTCCTGGCTGCCGGAAGCCGCGCTGGTCTGAAACATATCGCCGAAGACGACCAGAGGCCGCGTCCATCCGAGCGCGGCCTTTTTCGTTCGACACCCGCTTGCGGCCTCGCCTCTTGCAAATCCTCGAACGCTCGGGAACCGAAACGGCCCGGAAACGGTTTGAAGAGGAGGAAACAAGCGGGAGACGTAAGGATATGGCGGAGAAAGTGGCATTGGTCACCGGAGCAGGCTCCGGCATTGGTCGCGCCGCCGCCCTCAAACTGGCGGAGGACGGCTTTGCCGTCGGTGTTCTCGGCCACACGCCGGAGGAAAATCACGAAACCGCCAAAGCGATCCGCGAGAATGGCGGCACGGCTCTGGAACTGGTCGCCGACGTCACCAGCGACGATGAACTTCAAGCCGCATTCGACACGCTCTCAGCCGAGCATGGCCGACTGGACGTTGTCGTTGCCAATGCGGGCATCAACGGCGTCTGGGCGCCGATCGATGAACTCGCTCCTGACGAATTCGACAAGACCATCACCGTCAACCTTCGGGGCACCTTTCTGACGATCCGTGCCGCGGTCCCGCATCTGAAACGCGCGGGCGGCGGCTCGATCGTGGTCATCTCCTCGATCAACGGCACCCGGACCTTCACCTCGCCCGGAGCCACCGCCTATTCGGCCACCAAGGCCGCGCAACTGGCAATCGTCCAGCAGCTGGCGGCGGAACTCGGGCAGCACCGCATCAGGATCAATGCGATCTGCCCCGGCACCATCGACACCGAGATCGACGACAATACCGATATCCGCCACCCCGAAAAGAGCGGCGTGCGCGCCGAATGGCCGAATGGAAGCGTGCCGCTGACGGACGGAAAGCCGGGCACCAGTGTCCAGGTCGCCAACGTCATCGCCTTCCTGGCCTCAAACCAATCCGACCACATCACCGGCTCGCCAATCTGGGTTGATGGCGGTCAGAGCCTCTTGCGCTGAAACGACTGAAAAGGAGACTGACATGCTGAAATGGGCACTTATCTTTCTGGTGATTTCGCTGGTAACCGGCTTTCTCGGCTTTTCCGGCATCTCTGCCGCGACCGCCGGCATCGCGAAGATTCTGTTCTTCATCGCGATCGTGATCTTCGCCCTGTTCGTGATCCTCGCCCTCGTCGGCGTCGGCATTGCCACCTGACAATCGCAGCGTGCCGGCCGCCACTCTTCAGGCGGCCGGATAGCGGTACTCGCGCCCCTCCATCGGGCTGGCATAGACCGTGTCGCCTTGGGCAAGGTTTGTGTCACCTGCGGCGCGCGCGACCAGCGGCCCCACCCCTTCGGCCTCCAGGTGCACGATCGTGTCGGCGCCGAGGCGTTCGAGGTGGCGCACCGTGCCTTTCCACAGACCCGCATCCCGCTCGAGGACGATATGTTCGGGGCGGACCCCATAGGTGCCGCATCCCATCCTTTCGGCCACCTCGCCCTCGAACAGGTTCATCCGAGGACTGCCGATGAACCCGGCGACGAAGGGCGTTGCCGGGCTGTCGTAAAGCTCCATCGGCGTGCCGACCTGCTCGACGCGGCCACCGTTCAGAACCACGATCCTGTCTGCCATCGTCATCGCCTCGACCTGGTCGTGGGTCACGTAGATCATCGTGTTGCCGAGCTTGGCATGCAGGTCGGTCAACTCGATGCGCATCTGGGCTCTCAGCGCCGCATCCAGGTTGGAAAGCGGCTCGTCGAACAGGAAGACATGCGGATCGCGGATGATGGCACGGCCGATGGCGACGCGCTGACGCTGACCGCCTGAGAGCGCCTTCGGCTTGCGCTCCAGCAGCGCCTCGAGCTGCAGCACCTTCGCAACCGCCTCCACCCGACGCTTGATCTCCGCTTTCGGCGTATGCGCCAGCGAAAGGCCGAAGCCGATGTTTTCGGCGACCGTCAGATGCGGGTAAAGCGCATAGGACTGGAACACCATGGCGATGCCGCGCTTCGACGGCTCGGCATAGGTCACATCCTCGCCGGCGATCTCGATGGTACCGGAAGTCACCTCCTCAAGGCCGGCGATCATCCTGAGAAGCGTGGACTTGCCGCAGCCGGACGGGCCGACGAAGACGCAAAACTCGCCCGCCTCGATGGTGAGGTTCACGCCCTTGATCACTTCGAGCGCGCCAAAGGACTTGCGCACGTCTTTGAGAATGACATCGGCCATGGTCTACCCTTTCACAGCGCCGGCGGTCATGCCGGCGACGATCTGGCGATTGAAGAAGATGAAGACGAGGAGCGGCGGCACCGTCACCAGAAGAATGTTCATGAACAGAAGATTCATCTGGCTGACGAACTGGCTCTGGAAATTGTAGAGCGTGATCTGGACGGTGACGTTCTCGCTGCCCGGCAGGTAATAGAGCGGATGGGTGAAGTCGTTGAAGATCGAGATCGACTGCACCACGATCACGGTGACGGTGACCGGCTTCAGCAACGGCAGAACGACGCGGAAGAAGATCTGCCACGGCTTGGCGCCATCGATCAGCGCGGCCTCGTCGAGATCGCGCGGGATCGTCGAGATGAAGGCCCGGTAGAGAAGCACGGTGAAGGACAGGCCATAGGCGACCTGGATCAGGATCATGCCGTGCAGCGTCTTGAACAGGCCCAGCCCCTGCAGCACCCAGATCGTCGGCACCACCGCGGGCGGGATCATCAGCCCGGCCAGAACGAAACCGTAGATGACGCGGTTGAATTTCGAAGGCCGGCGCTGCAGCACATAGCCGACCATGGCCCCGAAGATGACCAGCAGGACAATCGCCCCGACGGTGATGACCGTCGAGTTGAAATAGGCAAGCAGCAGCATGTAGTCGCGAGCCTGAACCACGGCGACGAGGTTCTGCCATAGCTGCCAGTTTGCCGGCATGGCAAAGCTCGGGCTTGCCGCCTCCGGCCCCGCCTTGCCGGCATTGATCAGGACGAACAGAAACGGGATGACGAAGATGACGAAGGCAGCCGCGAGCGCGATGAGGCCGTGGATCAGCTTTCGGCGTCTTTTGGTTCTCAGGCTCACAGGTCCAGCTCCTTGCGGTTGAACCACCAGGCAAGCGGCGCGATGATGAGCGCGATCAAGGCGAAAAGAATGACATTGCCCGCCGTGGAAAGGCCGTAGAAGCCGGCCTGGTACTGCTTGTAGATGACCGAGGCCAGCACATCCGAGGAAAAGCCCGGCCCGCCGCGCGTCATCGCCCAGATGAGATCGAACAGGCGGAGACCGCCGATCAGCGACAGGATCACCACCGTCGTCGTCGCCGGACGCACCAGCGGCACGGTAACGCGCCAGAACAGCTGCAGCCGCGTCGCGCCGTCAATGCGCGCCGCCTCGTAATATTCGTTGCCGATGGCGGCGAGGCCGGCGATATAGATCAGCGTCGCAAGCCCGACGCCGCGCCAGATATCGACGAGTGCGATCGAATAGAGCGCGAGCTTCGGGTTGGTGAGCCAGCCGGGGCCGTCGATTCCGATATAGCCGAGCGCGACATTGATGGCGCCGTGTGTTGGGTGCATCATCTCGGCAAACAGGATGCCAACGCCGATGGTCGACACCAGCACCGGAAAGAAGACGATCGAGCGCAACAGCCCCTGCCCGAAGAGGCCGGAGGTCAAAAGCACGGCCAGCAGCAGACCCAGCACCGTCTTGGCGCCGGAGGTGAGCACCGCGAAAATGATCGTGTTGGTCAGTCCCTTGATCAGAAACGGCTCGCTGAAGAAGTCGATGAAGTTCTCAAGGCCGATGAACTGAAAGCCGAACAGGTCCCAGTTCGTCAGGCTGAACCAGAAGGATGCCGCCGTCGGCACCAAGAACAGCACTGTAAAGATCACGGCCGCTGGAGCCACGAACCAGTATGGATAGGGTGATTTCATCTGCATTGATGCCGGGCTCCGTTGCGCTGGAAAGCAGGGAGAACACGGACCCGCCCTGCGGCGGATCCGTCTAGGGTCTGGCATTGAGGTGAAGCCGAGGTGATCGCGGCCACCGCGCCGTTTCACCAGTTCGGCAGACGCAGCTGCTTGGCCTGCTTCTCGACATCGCGGTCGTAGAGCTCGGCGGCACTGTCGGCGTCGCGGATACCGCTGCCGACCTCGACCGTGATCTGTTCAAGACCCGGCCCCTTGACCGGCGACAGGAACTCGAGTGCCGGAGCATTGCGGCCATCGCCCTCGAAGTAAGGGAGCATGTCGGCAACCGATGGCGGCACATCGTCCGGCAGGGTGCAACCCTTGATCAGATAGGGCCCGGACGCGCCGACGGCTTCCGTCATGATCTCGCAGGCCTCAGGCGTTGCGACGAAATTGACGAAATCCAGGGCGATATCGGTGTGGTCGCCGCCTTTCGGAACATAATAGGCCGCCGGCATCCAGACCGTCAGGCCGTTTTCATCGGCATTGTCACCGGGCTGGGCGAAAAAGCCGACGTCCTTCAGTTGCTCCGGATGGTTCTGCTGGATCGCGGCGATCGCGAAGGTCAGCATCGGATAGTGTACGCCTTCGCCGGTCGCGACCATACGCAGGCCGTCATTATAGGTCGCGGCACCGAAGTCCTCGTTGAAGTAGCCGGACTCATAAGCTGCCTGCAGACGCTCGAAGCCCTTCTTTGCGGCGGGCGTGTCGGCATATTTCGCCTCGTTGGCGGTGTACTTCTCGGCAAAGTCGGGCTCTGCCATCTGGACATTGTAGTAATCGGCCAGAACGAAGAGCTGCGACGTCCATGTCTCGCGATAGGTCTGGATGATCGGCGCCTTGTCGGTCTTTTCGGCGATGATGGCGTTGTTCGCCATGAACGCGTCCCAGGTCTTGGGAATTTCGAGCCCGAGTTCCTCATAGGTCGGAATATGATAGAGAATACCCCCGCCCATGGCCGCCTGCACCGGAACGCCGTAGATATTGCCGTCGTCGTCGGAGACAGTGCTGGTGAAGCTCTCCATCACATTGCCGATGTTCGGCAGATCGTTGAGCGGTTCAAGCGTCCGCGACGGGCGCAGCGCCTGAAGCAGCGAACCGGAATTGTAGAGAAACACATCCGTCATCTCGCCGGTGGTAAGCCGGGTCTTGACGATGTTGTCGCCTTCGCTGCCGCCCGGCCGCGCTTCCACGGTGAAGGTGACATCCGGGTTGCTCTGCGTATAGGCCGCCGTCAGCGCTTCGGCGATTGCGACCGTGTCCGGACTGTTGTCGACGAGCAGGGTGAGTTCTTCGGCGTAAGCCTGGCCGCCTGCGGTTGCCAGGCAGACGGTCATCGCAGTCGTGGCAAAAAATCGCATTCTCATGATTTCTCCTCCCAATGGCCCGGCCTCCTCTGCCGGGAGCGAAAATGCGGAGACCTATTCCCCGCGGATATCGAAACCGATTTCGTGGCGACCGGAGCGCAGCACAATCTCCTCTTGCCTGCCGTCGGCCGGCTTTCCGTCGATTTCGAGATTTGCCTGTCCGGCGGCGGGCCAGATGGCCTCGATGCCTTCCGGAAGGGTGACGACATAGGATACGCGACCGTCCTCGATGCCCCAGCCAGCCTCAATGCGCCCGTGCCCGGTTTCGTGCCACATGGACACATGACCGAGCGCCGGCAGGATGGAAGGCTCCAGCATGACGCGCGCAAAGCCCGGTGCACTGGCCAAAGGCCTGACGCCTGCAACATCCTCGAACAGCCACTGACAAACGGCACCATAGGCATAGTGGTTATAGCTGTTCATTTCAGGATCGTAGATCGTTCCGTCCGGGCCGAGCGCGTCCCAGCGCTCCCAGATCGTCGTCGCGCCCTGCTCCACCTGATAGAGCCAGCCCGGCACCTTGCGGTTCAGAAAGACCTTTTCGGCAACATCGTCCATGCCGAGCCTGGTGAGCGCCGGCAGCAGTGCCGGCGTGCCGATGAAGCCCGTGCCGATCAGGTAATCCGCGTCTTCGATGACCTTGCGGAAATAGGCCTTGGCCGCCTCGAAATGTTCTGCGGGGACAAGGTCATGGAGGAAGGCCAGCGCGTAGGATGTCTGGTCGTTATGCGCCAGACGCCCGGTCGCACTGAAATACTCGCGGGCGAAAGCCCCGCGGATGTCGGCGGCACGCGCTTCAAGCCTTTTCTGCTCCGCGTCGTTTCCAAGAATGCCGGCGATCGTTGCAGCGAGCTCAGTCGAGATGAAGTGATAGAGCGTTGCCGCGCAGTCATCGCCGATTGTCGGGCGCGGCTTGCGATTGTCGCCCACCGGCTGCAGCCAGTCGCCGAAGGTGAAGCCGTCGCTGCCCCAGACCGAATTCGGGCGAATGATCGGCCCATCCGAGATCGACCAGAGATAATCAAGCCAGCGCAACATGGCGGGGAAGCATTCCTCCAGCGCCGCGCGGTCGCCGTAATGCAGGTAGAGCTGCCACGGTATGGTGACGATCGCATCGCCCCAGCCGGTGGAACCCGCCCAGTCGCCTTCGACGGCTTCCGGATGCAGGCGGGTCGGGTCCGGCGAGAAATGCGGCACGGCGCCGTTGTCGCGCTGATCATGCATCACGTCGCGCAGGTATTTCTTCAGGAAAGCTTGGCAATCGCCGAGCCAGCACGCCGTGCCGGCAAAGACCTGGGCGTCGCCGGTCCAGCCGAGACGTTCGTCGCGTTGCGGGCAATCGGTCGGTATCTCGATGAAGTTGGCGCGCTGCGACCAGAGTGTGTTCAGCACCAGCCGGTTGACCGTCTCGTCGCCGCAGGTGAAACCGCCAGTGGCCTGCGGGATCGAGGAAATCGGCACCAGCTCGATCGACAGGACCTCCGCTTCGCCCTCGATCGCCACACGGGCATAGCGAAAGCCGGTAAAGGTGAAGACCGGCGCATAGACCTCGTCCCCCTCGCCCTTCAGCGTATAGCCGAGCGCGGCGCGAGCGCTGCGATAGTTGCGGTTGTCAAAGGCCTTCTCCGGGCCCAGCACCTCGGCATGGTCGACGTAAAGCCGCGCCCCGGCCGCGCCCCTGACGGTGAAACGCACATAGCCGCCGGCATTCTGGCCGAAATCGTAGATATGCCGGCCCTCGGCATCGTCCCAGGCCTCGACGGGCCGCAACGGCTCCAGTTCGCGCACCGGCGGTGCCTCGTGAGCAACGAGCTTCGCCGTTTCGAACCCGACAAGCGACACACTGCCCGTGTCCTCAAGCCTTTCGAGCCGCGCGTCATAGTCCTCGCCGTAATAGATACCGGAGCGGGTGATCGGCAGCAGCCCGCTCGTCCAGTTCCCATCCGACTTGAGCACCAGCGCGTCGCGATCGACGATCTCGGCAATCGCCGCGATGCGATCGCCCCAGCAATTCACGATCATCTGGTGGCGCCACATCATCTGCGAACGATACCAGCCATCGCCGAGCCAGATTTCGATGCGGTTTTCGCCCTCGTGGACAAGGTCGGAAATGTCGTAACTCTGATAGGCGATGCGGTCGTCATAGCAGGTCCAGCCGGGCGTCAGCAGGTCATTGCCGACACGCCGGCCGTTGACGAAGGCGCGATAGAGGCCGAGCGCGGATATGAACAGCATCGGGCGCGAGCCGGCCGGGAGCGTGAAAGGCGCGGCGACGAAACTCTGCCGTGTGCCCTGCCCCGCATCGACCGACGGCGCGATCATTTCCGCCGTCCACTCACGTCGCTGGACGGCACCGAGCGGCCGCGCACGGGTTGCGATATTCATGCTGTTCCTCCCTCTGGCAGGTCTACAGCTCCTCGCTCTGTAGACCGTTATACGTAGACTGTTCTACAAAAGCGTTTGCTATGCAAGGGCAAACTGGTCTATTTTTCATTGCAGACTGATTTCGAAGGGAAATTCATGGACAAGCCGGTTCGCCCGAGCCGCGTCACGATCCGCACGGTGGCCGCTGATGCCGGAGTTTCGGTCGCCGCTGTCTCCAAGGTCCTGCGCAATGCCTATGGTGTCAGCGAGGCGCTGCGCGAAAACGTGATGCAGTCGATCGAAAAGCTCGGTTACCGGCCGAGCACGGCTGCGCGCGGCATGCGTGGGCGGACCTTCACTGTCGGCGTGCTGCTTGTCGGCATGGACAATCCGTTCCTGCCGCCGCTCGTCGGCGGCTTCAAGCGGACCATGGCAAAGGCCGGCTACAACACGCTGATCGGTGTCGGCGAGGCCCGCACCCATGTCGAAAGCGCGCTGATCGAATCCATGATCGACATGCGGATCGATGGTCTTCTGCTGATTGCGCCGCGCATCGGCGGCGAGGTGCTCGAACGCTATGCAAGCCAGGTCCCGGTTTCTGTGATCGGCCATCACGAGCACACCGTCACCACCTTCGACACAGCCAATATCGACGATTGCATGGGCGGCAGGATCGCCACCGAGGCGCTGCTTGCCAAGGGCTATCGCGATATCGCCATGCTGTCCCTGATCTACAACAGGCGCAAGGAAGGCCAGGTCTGGTACGAGCGCGAGAGGGGCTATCGCGCGGCCATGACCGATGCTGGTCTGGAGACATCCATCGAGATCGTGCGTATCGCGGAGCGGCCGGAGGAGATGCAGCCTCAGCTCCATGAACTGCTGGCGCGGCCGGACCGGCCTGAAGCCTTCTTCTGCTGGAGCGACATTCACGGCGTACCGCTCATCAACCTGGCGCGCCGGGAGAATAACAGCGTTCCCGGCGATCTCGGCCTCGTCAGCTTCGACAACACGGCCCCCGCCGCCCTGCCGCTGGTCGATCTCGCCAGCATCGATCAGAGCCCCGATCGCCTCGGCGCGCTCGCCGCCGATCAGCTCATCTCGCGCATCAAGGGCAGAACCGATGCCCGCCACGACCTCATCGAGCCGAGCCTCGCCTTACGGCCGAGCTACTAGCGCGGCTCAGCCCTCACCGCTTCCGCTCCAACTGACGATTGCCCGCGACCGCCGTGTTGGCAGGCCGATCCGCAATGGTCGGCTTCGGGGGCGGATGACGCGCCGCACAAAATTACCCATGAAAGCACAATCCCTCCCTGTCTTCCCGACAAGTCCTCTGCATAATGCAGATCGGGAGTTGAAAATGACTGCAAGAATGGGAAAGGCACAGCGCCTCCGGTGCGTTTGACGACGTATTCCGGACCGGTCTTTTCGTATTCGATTTTACCCTACCTGCACAATGAATATGGGAGGCCACCGTGAGCGCTTTCAAGATTGCCATTATCGGAGCCGGCAGCGTCGGCTTTACCAAGACACTTTTCAAGGACATCCTCTGCGTTCCGGAATTCGCCGAGATCGAGGTGGCGCTGACCGATGTCAGCGAAAAGAACCTGACGATGGTGAAGACCATCCTTGAGCGGATCGTCGAAGCCAATGGCCTGCCGACGAAAATCACCGCCACCACCGACCGCCGCAAGGCGATCGAAGGCGCGCGCTACGTCATTTCCTGCGTGCGTGTCGGCGGGCTCGAAGCCTATGCCGATGACATCCGCATCCCGCTGAAATACGGCGTCGACCAGTGCGTCGGTGACACGATTTGCGCCGGCGGCATTCTCTATGGCCAGCGCAACATTCCGGTGATCCTCGATTTCTGCAAGGACATCCGCGAGGTGGCGGAGCCCGGCGCCCGCTTCCTCAACTATGCGAACCCGATGGCGATGAACACCTGGGCCGCGACCGAATACGGCAAGGTCGACACGATCGGGCTTTGCCACGGCGTCCAGCACGGCGCCGAGCAGATCACCGAGGTGCTGGGTGCCAAGCCCGGCGAACTCGATTACATCTGCTCCGGCATCAACCACCAGACCTGGTTCCTCGACCTGCGCGTCAACGGCCGCAAGATCGGCAAGGACGAGCTGATCGCCGCCTTCGAGGCGCATCCGGTCTATTCGAAACAGGAGAAGGTGCGGATCGATGTGCTGAAACGCTTCGGCATCTATTCGACCGAGAGCAACGGTCATCTTTCCGAATACCTGCCCTGGTACCGCAAGCGGCCGGACGAGATTTCCCGCTGGATCGACATGTCTGACTGGATCCACGGCGAAACCGGCGGCTATCTGCGCCACACGGCGGAAAACCGCAACTGGTTCGAGACCGAGTATGACAGCTTCCTCGCCGATGCGGCAAAGCCGATCGATCCGGCAAAGCGCTCCAGCGAGCATGCGAGCTACATTCTCGAAGGCCTCGAAACCGGCCGTGTCTATCGCGGGCATTTTAACCGCAAGAACAACGGCGTGATCACCAACCTGCCCGCCGACGCCATCATCGAGTCGCCCGGCTTCGTCGATCGCTTCGGCCTCAACATGGTCGCCGGCATCACGCTGCCGGAGGCTTGTGCTGCGACCTGCCTTTCATCAATCAACGTTCAGCGCATGTCGGTTCACGCCGCCGTTTCCGGCGATATCGAGCTCCTGAAGCTCGCCATGTTGCACGATCCGCTGGTCGGCGCCGTCTGCACGCCGGAGGAGGTGTGGCAGATGGTGGACGAAATGGTCGTCGCCCAGGCCAAATGGCTGCCCCAGTATGCCGGCGCCATAGAGGGCGCGAAGGAGCGGCTTTCAAAGGCCACCGTCAAGACCCGCGACTGGGAGGGTGCGGCGCGCCGTCCGGTGCGTTCGGTCGAGGAGATGCGCGCGGACAAGGAGCGCGCAACGGCCAACGCCTGAGCTTTTATGCGGGACCGGTCTCATCACCGGTCCCGGCTTCAGCACGTTCCGCCGGGAAGGGGTAGGAGCCTTTTGGGCGGGGCAGACGGGCCGGGGCAGACCGGCCGATCATCCTTGAGGGAGGAAGACAGATGACATCTCACCATGCCTCTTTATTTTCGGGCAGGTCCGAACGGATTGCCGGCCTTCTGGCGGCCGGCATATCGGCGCTGGCACTGACCGCAGGGGCGCATGCCTCTGAAATGACCGTCGTGCCCGAACAGCCGGACTTTCCGGCGCAAACCAAGATCACCTATGTCCCGCGCGATGCGATCGAGGAATTCAAATCGCTGCCATCCTATTCCGAGCCGGAATGGGTGACGGAGAAGTTCGTCGACACCGGCGAGCTGCCGCCGCTTGAAGAGCGCCTGCCGAAGGAGCCTCTGGTGTTCAAGACCGGCAACATGCCGGATGGCATCGGCGTCTATGGTGGCACGCTTCGGCATGTGATCGGCGGCCGTCCCGAGGGCTGGAACTATCCGGCCGGCCAGACCCAGGGCTGGGGCGGCATCGATATCGGCCTCTTCGAGTGCCTGACCCGCACGGCCCCGCTCTACCAGGTCGAGGCCGACGACATGGAGCCGCTGCCGAACCTTGCCAAAAGCTGGGAGTGGTCGGAGGATGGCCACACGCTGACCATGCACCTGATCGAGGGCGCCAAATGGTCCGATGGCGTGCCGTTTACATCCGAGGACGTGATGTTCATGTGGGAAGACAATATCGTCGATCCCAACATCACGCCGCTGAACGGCGCCAGCAAGGAGACCTTCGGTTCGGATACCTCCCTGAAGGCGATCGACGACTACACCGTCGAGTGGACCTTCGCGGAAGCCTTTCCGCGTCAGTACCTGTTCAACATGGCCTACGGCAATTTCTGCCCCGGCCCCGCGCATATCCTGAAGACCAAGCATCCGAAATATGCCGACACCACCTATGAGCAGTACAAGAACGCCTTCCCGCCGGAAATGATGAACTGGCCGGTGATGGGCGCCTGGGTGCCGGTCGAGTACCGGCCGGACGACATCATCGTCATGCGCCGCAACCCCTATTACTGGAAGGTCGACGAAGAAGGCCACCAGCTGCCCTATATCGACGAGCTGCAATACAAGCTTTCGACCTGGGCCGACCGCGACGTGCAGACGATTGCCGGCTCCGCCGACTTCTCCAACCTCGAACAGCCGGAAAACTTCGTCGTGGCGCTCCGGCGCTCCGCCGAGGAGACGGCCCCTGCCCGCCTTGCCTTCGGCCCACGCCTGATCGGTTACAACATGCGGCTGAACCTCTCCGGCAACGGCTGGGGCGATCCGGACGAACGCGCGCAGGCGGTCAGGGAACTCAACCGCAACCCGGACTTCCGCAAGGCCGTGACCATGGCGCTCGACCGGCAGGCGATCGGCGATTCCCTGGTGCGCGGCCCGTTCACCGCGATCTATCCCGGCGGCCTTGCCTCCGGCACCAGCTTCTATGATCGGGAATCGACCTACTACTATCCCTATGACCCGGACGGCGCCAAGGAACTGCTGAAGTCGATCGGGCTCGAGGACACCGACGGCAACGGCTTCGTCAACTGGCCGGCTGACACGCTCGGCGGCGAGGATGTCGACATCGTCCTGCTCGTCGGCTCCAACTACACGACCGACATGAACCTGTCGGAGGCCGTCATCGGCCAGCTGCAGCAGGTCGGCCTCCGGGTGATCCAGAATGCTGTCGAGAACAATCAGCACGATGCCATGCGCTATGCGGGCGATTTCGACTGGATGATCATGCGCAACCCGCCGGCGCTCGCCTCCGTCGTGCAGGGCACGACCAGCCTTGCGCCCGTCGGCCCGCGCACCAGCGATCATCACCGCGCCGGACCGGATGGCACGCTCGATCTGCTGCCCTATGAGGAGCAGATGATCGACATCGTCGACCAGTTCATCGCGACCGATGACAATGCCGAGCGCACCGAGCTGATGAAACAGTATCAGACGGTTGCAACCCAGAATGTCGACACGATCGGCCTTACCGAATATCCGGGCGCGCTGATCATCAACAAGCGCTTCGACAATGTTGCGGCGGGCGCCCCGATCTTCATGTTCAACTGGGCGGAAGACGCGGTGATCCGCGAGCGCATGTTCGTGCCGGCGGATGACCAGCAGAACCATGAGCTGCATCCCGAGACGCTTCCCGGCGAGCCGGGCGGCGACGGTCCCACCGGCTGATCGCCGGACACACTCAGGCGTCGCGACGGCCTTCGGGCCGCCGCCAACCAGTCAAAGCCGGAGCGGAGGCATCCTCCCGCTCCGGCACACAAGGGACGCAAGATGATACGGTTTCTCATTGCGCGGATAATGTCGGGTATCGTGCTGATCTTCCTGCTCAGCATTGTCACCTTCGCGATCATCCAGGCACCGCCGGGTGACTACAGCGACTATATCCGCTCGCAGGCCATCAACCAGGGCGGCGCATCCTACGAGCAGGCGGAAGCGCAGGCGCAGGCCTATCGCAAATCGCATGGCCTCGACGATCCGATGCCGGTCCAGTATTTCAACTGGGTCAGCGGCATCATCCTCCACGGTGATTTCGGCCAGAGCCTCTACTACAACAAGCCGGTCGGCACGGTGGTCGCGGAGAGGCTGCCGCGCACGCTGGCGCTGGCGCTTGTCTGCCACATCCTCGCCTCCATCCTCGGCATCAGTTTCGGCATCCTGGCGGCGACGCGGCAATATTCCTGGGTGGATACGCTGCTCTCCGGCGTGTCCTTCCTCGGGATGACCGTGCCGCGCTTCCTGATGGCGCTGATCATCGTCTACATCCTCGTCTTCCACTTCGAGGTTTCGGAGGTCGGCAGTTTCTTCTCGCCGCAATATGGCGGCGCGCCCTGGTCCTGGGCGAAGTTCGTCAATCTCATCCAGCATGTCTGGCCGGTGATCGCGATCGCCACCTTCGGCGGGCTCGCCTACAACATGCGGGTGATGCGCGGAAACCTGCTCGACACACTCAACATGCAATACGTCGAAACCGCCCGCGCCAAGGGGCTCAGCGAACGCCGGGTGATCATGCGCCATGCCGTGCCCAACGCGCTGCATCCGCTGATCATGTACCAGGGCGTGGTGCTTCCCTACATGCTGACCGGCGAAATCGAGACCGCGATCATCTTCGCGCTGCCGACCGTCGGCCCGGCCATCGTCGGCTCGATGCAGGTCGGCGACGTCTACGTGACGGCAACCTTCATGCTGCTGCTTTCGGCCATGCTGATCATCGGCAACATCATCGCCGACCTGCTTCTGGCCGCCCTTGATCCGCGCGTCCGGCAGGCGGGAGGGGCTGCAGTATGACCAACATTCTCGAAACCGTTGACACCGTCAAGGAACCCGAGGTCAGCAAGAACGAGACCTATCTGGCGCTCGTCTGGCGCCGGTTGAAGCGCTCGCTGAGTGGCATGATCGGCCTCTATTTGGTGATCTTCCTGCTGCTCGTCGCCGTCTTCGCCGATTTCCTGTCGCCCGCCGATCCGCGGGTGACCGGGCAGGCCTATCTGCCCCCACAGGCGATCTCGGTGACCGATCAGGACGGCAATTTCGTGTTTCCGCCGCGGGTCTATCCGCAGGGCGATACCGGCGAGCTCGACCCGATCACCTTCCAGCCGATCGTCGGCCTCGACTACGACAATCCGCAGATCATCGGCCTGTTCGTGAAGGGCTCGACCCACAAGCTTCTCGGGCTGATCCCGACCGACCGGCATCTGATCGGCGCGACGGACGGCACGGTGATCAACTTCCTCGGCACCGACAAGCTTGGCCGCGACGTGCTGTCGCGCATCCTTTACGGATCGCGCATATCGCTGATGATCGCCCTCGTCGTGGTCTCGATCATCACCGTTATCGGCACCTCGGTCGGCATGATCTCCGGCTATATGGGCGGCGCGATCGACACCTGGCTGCAACGCTTCGTCGAGCTGGTACTCGCCTTCCCGCAATTGCCGCTCTACCTGGCGCTTGCGACCCTCATTCCCGTCACCGCCTCGACCAAGCTGTTCCTCGGCTTCGTCATCATCGTCATGTCGGCGCTCGGCTGGGCGCAGATGTCGCGCGAGGTGCGCGGCAAGACGCTGGGTCTCGTGAAGATGGACTATGTGCGCGCGGCCGTTGCCGTCGGTGCCACCGACAAGCGCATCATCTTCCGCCATATCCTGCCCAACGTGATGAGCCACGTGATCGTTGCCGTCACGCTGGCGATCCCGACCGTCGTGCTGCTCGAGGCCTTTCTCGGCTTCCTCGGCTTTGCGGTGAAGCCGCCGATGATCTCCTGGGGGCTGATGCTGCGCGACACCTCCAACTATTCCGTCATCGGCGAATATCCCTGGCTGATGTCGCCCGTTGCCTTCGTGCTGCTCACCGTCTTCGCCTTCAACGCTTTCGGCGACGGCCTGCGCGACGCTATAGACCCCTATTGAGGAGACGCACTCCATGTCCGAGGACATCGAACTGAGAACCGCGCCCCCGGAGCGTCGCGATGCTAAAACCGGCGATCCGATCATCGACGCCCGCAATGTCGCGGTCGACATCGCCGTCGAGGATGGCGTGGTGAATGCCGTCCGCGATGTGTCCTTCCAGCTCTATCGCGGCGAGACCATCGCCATCGTCGGGGAAAGCGGCTCCGGCAAATCCGTCACCGCGCGCACCGTAATGGGACTGTTGCCGAAGCGGGCGACGGTCGGCAAGGATGCGACCATCACCTATGACGGCGAGGATGTGCTGAAATTCTCCGACAAAAGGCGTCGGATGATGCGCGGCGCGCGCATCTCGATGATTTTCCAGGAGCCGATGAGCTCGCTGAACCCGGTCTACACCATCGGCACCCAGATCATCGAGGCGATCCAGACCCACCGGCGGATGAGCCGCAGACAGGCCGAGAAGGAGACGATCGAACTGCTGCGGCAGGTCCATATCCCCGAACCCGAGGCACGGCTCCGGCAGTATCCGCACCAGCTCTCCGGCGGCCAGCGCCAGCGCGTGATGATCGCCATGGCGCTCGCCAACAAGCCGGACGTGCTGATCGCCGACGAACCGACCACCGCGCTCGACGTGACGGTGCAGGCGCAGATCCTGTCGCTGATCCGCGAGCTTCAGACCGAGCTCGGCATGGCAGTGATCCTGATCACCCACGACCTGACCGTGGTGCGCCACTTCTCCGACTATGTTTACGTGATGAGCGAGGGCGTGGTGCGCGAGCACAACGCCACCGAGGCGCTGTTCGAAAACCCGGAACACGCCTACACCCAGAAGCTTCTCGCCTCCGAACCCTCCGGCCACGCCAATCCGATGCCGGAAGGTTCGGCGCCGATCCTGGAAGGCAAGGACGTGAAGGTTGCCTTCACGCTCCGCTCCGGTGGCTTCATGAAGGCCACCTACAGCGAGCTCGTCGCCGTCGACAGCCTCTCGATCCGTCTGCACAAGCAGGAAACGCTCGGCATCGTCGGCGAGAGCGGCTCCGGCAAGACCACCTTTGGCCAGGCGCTGATCCGGCTGATCGACGCCGATGGCGGTGCGGTGCTGTTCGATGACAGAAACATCGAGGAAATGAGCCGCGAGCAGCTCCGGCCGCTGAGATCGCGCATGCAGGTGGTGTTCCAGGACCCGTTCTCGTCGCTGAACCCGCGCATGACCGTCGGCCAGATCATCGAGGAAGGGCTGATCGTCAACGGCATCGGGAAGACAGCGAAGGAGCGGGATGAACGGGTGCGCGACGCCCTCGTCAGTTCGGGCCTACCCGGCAGCATCACCGCCCGCTTCCCGCACGAATTCTCCGGCGGCCAGCGCCAACGGATCGCGATTGCCCGCGCCATCGCGCTGGAGCCGGAGTTCATCCTGCTCGATGAACCGACCTCTGCGCTCGACCTGTCGGTGCAGGCGCAGATCATCGATCTGTTGCGCCGGCTGCAGAGCGAGCGCGGCCTCAGCTACCTGTTCATCTCTCACGACCTGAAGGTGGTGCGCGCGCTCTGCCATCGCGTCTGCGTGATGCAGAGGGGAAAGATCGTGGAACAGGGGCCGGTGGAAGACGTGCTCGAAAACCCGCAGACCGAATATACCCAACGCCTGGTCAAGGCCGCATTCGAGGTTGCAGCCTGAGACCGGTCGCGGGGCGGCCGGTTCCACAATCTGTTACACACTGAAAACTTTCCGCAATAGCAGCATCAACAAGTGCCTCTAGCCTCACAACGGAAAGGCCCGACGATTGTCGGGCCCGAGGTCAGAAGGAGAACACCTGGACATGCTGAAGCGATTGATGACACCTCTTGCCGTTGCGGCGGCCCTGAACGGAATGCAGCCGGCCGCCGCCGACGCGGCGACGATCGTGAACGCTGTGGCGACAGCGAACGTGAACCTGCGCGCCGGCCCCTCGACGGCCTATCCTGTCGTTACGGTCGTGCCGGCGGGCGGCAGCGTGGTCAACCATGGCTGCAATGCCTCCTACAGCTGGTGCGATGTCACATTCGCATCCTATCGGGGCTGGATGTCGGCGCACTACATGCAGGTATTCTACCAGGGCAGCACCGTGGTGCTGACGCCCGCGGTGGCAGCAGCGGCCAGCGTTGCCGTGGTCACGTTCTCGCGCGCCTATTGGGACAGCTACTATCATGCCTATCCCTGGTATGGCCGATGGTCCTACTACGCCCCGCCACCACCGGCCTACGCCCCGCCACCACCCGGCCGCGTGACCTCGCACAGCGTTTACGGCGGATGCAACGGCGAAAGCTGCACCGTCAACCGTTCTACGACCGGGATCTATGGCGGCTCGACGGCGCAGACCCGAACCTGCGCCGATGGGACATGCTCCTCGACCCGCAACACGACCGGCGCCTATGGCGGGACGGCGACGCGGACCCGAAGCTGCACCAATGTCGGCGATCCCGGCTGCACCACCACCCGGACCGGTCCCGCCGGCGGAACGCGCACACGGCATGTGGAGCGCTACTGAGGTTCGCGCTGAAACCAGACCCGGCAGGATCGTCCTGCCGGGTCTGTCGCATCAAGGTATCACAAGGCCGATGCCGGACAGGGCCTGCCCGGCATCGATCGTTGCCGTCGTTACGGATTGCGCTCGGCGCGCGCGGCAAGGATTGCATCCTGGCATGGCTTGCTGAAGTTTTCGAAGTTCTCCTGCACGCATTGCTGCATCGAGCCATCGCCGGGGCTGACCTTGCCGCATGTGGCCTGTATGTCGGCCTTGCAGGCGTTCTTCAGCGCCCTCAGCATCTGCCGGTCGGGCTGCTGGGCCGAAACAATCCCGGCGGTGAGAAGGACAAAGGAAACGCCGAAAGCAAATGTTTTTGCGAAAGTCATCGTAAGATACTCCTTGGGTGTTTTCGAAACGAAGCCACTCTTACCCTCCGCCTTTGCCCGCATGTTGCGATCGGGCTGCGGTGTGTAACAGTTTGTAACAGCTGCCGGAGTTCGCTTGCGCGACAAGGAGACAGGCGGCAATGGTCGAGGCCATGGACAAGACAAGACTGCTGATCGTCGAGGACGACAACGATATCCGCGCACTGCTCGTCGAATTCCTGACGGCGGAAGACTACGCCGTCAGCACCCTGGCCAGCGGCCGGAATATCGATGATGCGCTGAGAACCGAAGCCCCCGATCTCGTCATCCTCGACATCATGCTGCCGGGAGAGGACGGCTTCTCGATCTGCCGCCGCCTGCGCACGAAGAGCGATGTTCCCGTGCTGATGCTGACAGCCAAGCGCGACGACGTCGACCGTATCGTCGGGCTGGAAATCGGTGCGGACGACTATCTGGTGAAGCCGTTCAACCCGCGCGAACTGCTGGCGCGTATCCGCGCCATATTGCGCCGTACCGCCGACCACGTGCCGGATGGCGCTCCCGGCGAGCGCCATATCCTCAGTTTCAGCAATATTCTCATCGATCTCGATGCCCGCTCCGTGCGGGACGCCGATGGCATGCAGATCGAATTGACCACAGCGGAATTCGATCTTCTGGCCTGCTTTGCGGAGCGGCCCCGACGGGTGCTGTCGCGCGATCAGCTGCTTGACTGGACCCGTGGCCGCACGCATGCCGATCCCTTTGATCGGACCATCGACGTGACCGTCTCGAGACTGCGCGCACGGCTCGCCCCTTACCTCCCCGAGGGGCTTGAACCGATCACGACCGTGCGCAACGCCGGCTATCTCTTCGCCCTCGATGTCCGGAAAAGCACGGCATGATGCGGCTCGGAATCCTTGCCCGCGTCGTGCTGATCCTCGGCCTCGCCTTCTTCGTCATCCAGTCGATCGCCTTCGGTGTCTACTACCTGACACGCGACAGTCGGCCGGGCGAACTGATGACGCGGGCGCCAGATCGAATTGTCGCCCTGGTCGAGCTGTTCGACAACGCTCCACCCGATATGCGCGCGCCGGCACTGAACGCGATCAATGCGCCGGACCTGTCGGCACGGATCGTCTCCGGACTGGAGGAACGCGACGCCGAAGGGCGGCCAATGCCCCGCGCCGAAAATCTGATTGCCAGCCGGTTTGAAGCAGCCGGACTTGATGACCGCGCCCTTCAGGTGTTCCTGGTTCCAACCGGCCTGCTCGGAAGCCGAGGCGCCGTGCAGGTCTATGCCGAGCTCGCCTCCGGCGAATTCCTGTCGCTGACGCTGAGCGACCGGATCACCGTGAGGCTGCTCGGCGTACCCGTCGGGTTTCTTTTCGGCCTGGCCGGCCTCATCGTCGCCGGAGCGGCGCTGTTCGCGATCGCCAAGCAGGTTCGTCCGCTGATCGACCTTGCCAACACGGTCGACGAAGTCGGCAGGCGCCAGACCGTCATTCCCCTGAAGGAAAGGGGAGCACGGGAAATCCGGCAACTCATTGCGGCGGTTAATGCCATGCAGCACCGGATCGACCAGTTGATCCGCGGCCGCACGCAGATGCTCGCGGCAATCTCGCACGACCTTGGTACCTATCTGACACGCCTTCGGCTGCGCGTCGAAATGCTACCGGCCGGTCCGGCGCGCGAAAGCGTCGTCGCCGACGTCGAGTCGATGCGGCTCCTGCTCGATGAGACGCTCGATTTTGCGCTGGCGGCAACATCGGTGATTGACGATGCGGGCTGCGACCTCGCCACCGTGCTCGAAGGCTGGCAGAATGCCCCCGACAGTGCCGGCCGCCTGACGATCCGGCAGCCGAAGGCTACGGTGCATGTGGCCCTGTCGCAAACGGCGATGGCGCGCGTCATCGGCAATCTCATCGCCAATGCGCTGCGCTATGCGGACAGCGCCGAAGTGACCATCGAACGCGCCGGCGCGGAAGCGGTGATCCACGTGCGCGACAATGGCCCGGGCATTCCGGCCGATGCGCGGGAACGCGTTTTCGAGCCTTTCTACAGGCTGGAGAACTCGCGCAATCGCGAATCCGGCGGCACAGGGCTGGGTCTCACCATCGTCAAGCAAATTATCGAAGCCGGCAATGGCACGATCGCGCTCGATGACGCCGCCGGCGGCGGGCTATGGGTTACGGTCACCGTTCCTGCGCTGAAACGATGAAAACATCGCTTACAAACTGAAACACAAGGCGCACACCGTCGCAACAAGGTTCGGGCAGTCTTTCGGCAGTTGAAACGAAGGAGTATTTCCATGAAGACTGCCCGCAGATCCGTGCTTTTCGCCGGCGCCGTCATGCTGACCCTGCCCGCCCCTTTCGCGATTGCCGCACCCTATGAACTGGACCCGCACGGTATGACGGTGATGCCGGAGGTGGCACCCCTCTATCCGGATACGCACCGCATGCGCCTGATTGCCGGCGCATTCTTTGCCTCCCAGGCGGCGGCGATCGGCATACGCTCCGACCAGCAGGCCGCCTGGACCGATTTCACCACGGCAGCGATAAAGATGCTTCCGACCGATGAGGACATGGAAAGGCTACGCGCTCTGCAAAAGGGCAATCCGACAAGCTTCGATGTCGCGGAAAAGGTTGCCGAAGCCGTGATCGCCCGGAGCGCGGCTGCGAAGCAGTTGAAGGCGGCGACAGAGGCCTTGCTCGATATCCTGACACCCGAGCAGATCGACCGGGCCGAACTCCCCGAGGGCCGTTTCATGATGGGCTCGGCCTGGGAGTAACGCGCCGGCCCGCGAAAAAGCCAAGGCCACGAAAGCCATGCCGCCTCAGGAAAGGGACGGCATGGTTGCGTCTTCAGTTCAGGCAGAAATGTCCGGGTGAGATCTCGCTGTAGCTCTGGGCGTTCGTGGCATAGTCGAGCGGGCGGATCGGGCTTTTGAGTTCGTCGGCCTGGCCGCCGCGCTTCATGCCGAGCCGCGCCGGATCGGGGATCGGCACGGCCTGCATCAGCTTGCGGGTATAGGGGTGCTGCGGGTTGGAGAACA
Source organism: Martelella endophytica (assembly GCF_000960975.1). Taxonomy (NCBI): domain Bacteria; kingdom Pseudomonadati; phylum Pseudomonadota; class Alphaproteobacteria; order Hyphomicrobiales; family Aurantimonadaceae; genus Martelella; species Martelella endophytica. Next base: position 4,727,081 of record NZ_CP010803.1, read on the forward strand.
CCGCATCGCGCGGACCGATCTCGACGATTTCGCCGAGATACATCACCGCCACCTGATGGCTGACACGCTCGACCACGGCCATGTCGTGGGAGATGAACAGAAAGGCGATGTTCATCGTTTCCTGCAGGTCCAGCATAAGGTTGATCACCTGCGCCTTGATCGATACGTCAAGCGCGGAGACGCTCTCATCGGCGATGATCACCTTGGGATCGAGTGCGAGCGCCCGTGCAATACAGATGCGCTGGCGCTGACCGCCGGAAAATTCGTGCGGATAGCGCTTCGCCATATCCGGCGTCAGCCCGACCTTTTCGAGAATGTCGGCAACCATGTCGCGCGCCTCGCGCCGGGTGCCGAGCTTGTGCTCGAGATAGGGTTCGGCGATCGCCTCACCGACGCTCATGCGCGGATTGAGGCTGGCGAACGGATCCTGGAAGATCATCTGAACGGACTGGCGCAGCTTGCGCATCGAGCGCCCGTCATAGCCGAGCACGTTTTCGCCATCGATCAGCACCTCGCCGCTATCCGGCTCGATCAGCCGCATCACGGCGCGGCCGGTGGTCGACTTGCCGCAGCCGGATTCCCCGACCAGCGACAGCGTTTCGCCCGCATGCAGCTTGAACGAGACGTTCTCGACGGCATGGACGCGGCCGGTAAGCCGCGACAGCAGGCCGGAATGGACATCAAAGCGCTTGGTAAGGTTTCTGGCTTCCAGCACCGGCTTGTCTGCCCGCGCCACGGTATCTTTCGTCTCTGCGGCGGGCGTGACATCTCCGGTCTGGATATCGGTGATCGGAAAGCGCGCCGGCAGCCCGGTTCCGGACATCGAGCCCAGCACCGGCACGGCCGAAAGCAGGGCGCGCGTATAGGGCTCGCGGCTGTTGGAAAAGATATCGCTGGTCTTGCCGCTTTCCACCTGCTCGCCGCGAAACATCACCACCGTGCGGTCGGCGATCTCTGCGACTACGCCCATGTCGTGGGTGATGAACAGGACGGAGGTGCCCTCCTCCTCCTGCAGCGTCTTGATCAGATCGAGGATCTGCCCCTGAATGGTGACGTCGAGCGCCGTCGTCGGCTCGTCGGCGATGAGAAGCTTCGGCCGGGCCGCAAGCGCCATGGCGATCATCACGCGCTGGCGCATGCCGCCGGAGAAGCGATGCGGATATTCATCGAAGCGGGAGGCGGCGGAGGGAATGCGCACCTTTTCCAGAAGCCTGATGGTTTCGGCCCGCGCTTCCTTCTTGCTGACATCGCCATGGCAGCGGATTGCCTCGGAAATCTGGTCGCCGATGGTGAAGAGCGGGTTGAGGCTCGTCATCGGCTCCTGGAAGATCATCGAGACGTCGGCGCCGCGGATCGCCCGCATTTCCCGGTCGGAGGCCGCAAGCAGGTCGCGGCCATTGAGCAGAACCTGACCTTCGACGCGCGACGTATCGCGCGGCAAAAGCCCCATGATGGACAGCGAAGTGACGCTCTTGCCCGAACCGCTTTCGCCGACGATGGCGAGCGTCTCGCCCGGCATCACGTCGAAGGAGACGTCGCGCACGACACTTCGCCAGTCACCGTCCGCATGAAAGGCGGTGGTCAGGTTCCGAACTGACAGAACCGGCGCGATGTCGTTGTTGATGGGCTGATTGGTCATTTGCTGTCCCTTCGCGATGTCTCAGTCCGGCCACTTCAGCAGGCCGTCGAAACGGTGGCGGCTCAGATCCTCGATCGGCGTGGCGATGATCTCGTTGGAACGACGGGCCTTGTCGAGTTCCTCGCCGAGACGGCGTGCCACAATATGCTCCTGCCCTGGGTGCAGGTTGCAGGGATCGAGGTAGAAATACTGATGCTCGGCCTCATGGTCGCGCACGATGATCGGCGGGTCACCGGCCGCAAGGGCTGCCGAAAGATCCCATGCCGTGATCCGGGCCTCGGCAGGATCAATCATCACCTTGAGACGGTCGAGCGGATTGTTGGTCGGGTCCGGGTCGATGACGGCGGTAATGCCGGGTCGGCCATCCAGCGTCGCCTTCCAGAGATCGAGATAGCTCTGTTCCCTGGCGCGGATGCCTTCATGATCGCGGGTCTCCCAGGCTTCGAGCGCGGCCATGACGCCGAAGATGCTCTCCTTGCCGACCTTCATGCCGCGGCCGATGCCGTAGTTTTGGATATAGGCATTGCGGACCATATCCTTGGCCCCGGCCACGATGCCCGAGGTCGGGCCGCCGAGGAACTTGTGGCCCGAGTAGAGAACCACATCGGCGCCGGTCGCGAGAAAGCCACGGAGGTCATATTCGGACGCCGCATCGACGATCACCGGAACGCCGCGCGCATGCGCGATCTCGACGAATTCGGAAAGATGCAGCAGCCCGTAATCGACGACATGGTGGGAAACGACATAGACGGCAGCCGCCGTGTTCTCGGTAATCGCATTCTCCAGATGGAAGCGATGGGTCGACGTCGCCTGGCCGATGGAAACGACCGTGCCGCCGGCGATGCGGATCGCCTGATCGACCGGGGCGCCGTAATTGACGATGTGGCCGGCCTGAACGATGACTTCCTTCTTCGCGGTCCGTGTCTCCGGCAATTGTTCGACAGCGAGAAGATCAGGACCGGTGATGGCGCCGGCAACGGCAAGGCTGATGCCGGACGCGCAGGAGGCGGTCACAAAACCGGCTTCGGCGCCCGTCAGTCGCGCGATGATCTTGCTTGCCTGGCGCTGCAGGTCATTCATCTCGACGAACTGCGTCATGATCTTCGGCACTGCCGCAACCGCCTCGGGAACGGCAATGGACGCACCAAGGCTCGTCATCGTGCCCGAAACATTGATGACGGGTCGCAGGCCAAGCGACTGCCGGATATCTTCACTCATTGATAGTCTCCGTGGAATTGCCGGGCGCGCCGCGGCGCAACTCGACACATGTAGCATAATAATGTAATAGGGCCCCAGACTGAGGAACAATCATGACCGATACGAACGACGTCGCGACCAAGCCCGAAAAAAAGAAGAGAACGCGTGTCAGCGGTATAGATCGCGTTCTTCAGATCATTGATTATCTTTACGAAACCGGCGAGCCGGCGGGTGGATATGCGATTGCCAAGGCGATCGGCGCACCGCTGTCGACGATCTACACGATCACCGAGGACCTGGTCGAAAAGACCGTTCTGACGCGCGCCCATGACGGTACGCTCTGGCTCGGTCCCCGCCTCTACAACTACGGCATCGCCTATGCCCGTTCCGTCGATTTCATGCGGGTCGCGACGCAGGAGATGCACGATCTCTGCCGCCGTGCCGGAGAGACCGTTCAGGTCTGCGGCCGCGACGGTCATCACATGCTGGTCATGGCGATGGCCGACGGGCCGAGCCATTTCCAGGTCATGTCGCGCGTCGGTTCGCGCATTCCGCTGAACTGGACCGCTTCCGGCCGGCTTCTTGTCGGCCATATGCCCGAAAAGGACCGGATCGAGCTGTTCAAGCGTGGTGCTCGCGCTTCGCCGACCGGACGGGCGACCATCGACCCCAAGGAACTCTCCAAGGCTGCGGCCGAAGCGTTCAAGGACCGGCTCTCGGTGCAGGTCGGCGAATCCGACTATTCGGTCGCCTGTATCGCTTCGCCCATCCGCAACGCCGAAGGCGAGTGCACCGCGACCATATCCATCGTGCTGCCCGAGCAGAAGGCGACCGCGGGCGATGTGCCCTACGGCGACTATGTCCGCAATTCGGCGGAGCATATCGAGCGGTTGATGGGATGGCGCGAACACTAGTCTTCAGTCCTTCAGTGCGACGATCGCTTCGATTTCTACGGTGATGTTGTTCGGCAGCGAGCCGAAGCCAACGGCGGAGCGGGCATGCACGCCGGCTTCGCCGAAGACTTCAATGAACAGGTCCGAACAACCGTTGATGACACTCGGATGCTGGGTGAAGTCGGGCGTGGCATTCACCATGCCAAGGATCTTGATCACATGCTTGACGCGATCGAGATCGCCGAGCGCCTCCTGCAGCACCGCCAGCAGATTGAGGCCGGTCAGTCGTGCGTGGCTGTAGGCGTCCTCGACGCTGACATCGCCGCCAACCTTGCCGTAATGCTGCGACCCGTCCTTCTCGCTCGGGCCCTGACCGGAAAGATAGAGAATATTGCCCTCCTGCTTGTAGGCGGCAAAATTCGCGATCGGCGGCTGAGCGGGCGGGATCTCGATGCCGAGCGCCGCAAGGCGCTCCGCCACCGACTGAGGTCCGTCCTTCTTGATCGCATATGTCTGGGACACGGAAACTCCTATACTTTCGAAATGGGAGGGCTGACCGGCCTTGCGGTCAGCGAAATGCATAGTTCTGGCCGTTGTAGCCGGCCCGCCATGTGCCGGGCACGTGACGCGACGCCTTGACGGCGTTCGTTCCGATGACCGCATAGACGGGATCGAAAAGCCGGGTCATGTGCGCCTTGTCGCCGTTGGAATCGACGACCTCGATCTCTTCGTCGATCAGGTTGAACACGGTGAATTCCGCCCGCGCGCCGGGGGCGAGAAGGTTGTCCATCGGCAGGCCGATGACGGCGGCCGGCGCATGGGTCACGGCGGCGATCACCTTTTCGAACGGCATACCGACCGACAGCAGCTTCGACATGGTGGTCGCCATGTCCCAGACTGCGCCGTTCAGCGAATGGCCGTGAAGGTCGGTGGAGATCGAGAAGGGCATCAGGCCGCGTTCGATCGCCGCTTCGGCGACCTTGAACGAGAAGGAGGCACCGCCATGGCCGATATCGAGCCGCACGCCTTCGCCGGCGCAGCGTTCTGCGAGGTTGAAGAGGTCTTCATCCTCCATGATCGACGAACCGAGCTTGCCGTTGAAGCAATGGGTGATGATGTCGCCGGGGCCGAGAACCTCGAGAACCTCCTCGTAGAGCGAGGGCGGCTCGCCAACATGGACCATCATCGGAACCTTCAGGATCTTGGCGATCTTCTTGCCGAGCTTGACCGGCGTGACGCCCCAGGAGCCGGTGATGACGTGGCTGGCGCGGACCTTGATGCCGACGATGTGCTCGCGGTTCTCCTCATAGCACTGCAGGATACGGTCGAAATCGATGTCCTTGATGTCACGCAGTTCCGGCACCCGGTTGCAGGCTACAAGGCCAATCGAGCCGAGATTGAGGAAGGCTTTCACCCGTTCGATCGAGGGCTCGATGATGTACTCGCGGAAGCCATGGAAATTGGCTTCACCCGCCGATCCGGCATCCACCAGCGTCGTCACGCCACGCTCTGCGCCGCATTGCGACGGGCGGATCGAGATGTCCGTGCCGCCATGCCAGATGTGGACATGCAGATCGGTCCATCCCGGCGAGATCCAGGCACCGGCAGCATCGATGACCTGAACGCCCTCGCCTGCCGGCAACCCCTTGCCGGTAGCTGCAACCTTGCCATCGGCGCCGACGGCAATATCGATGAGGCCATCCGGCGTGCCGGGGCCGAATTCGATCGGCCTGACATTGCGGATCAGCAGGGGTGAACCATTCTGTTCGACGGGCATTTTCTTATAGGTCCTTTTTCAGGCGGGGATCCAGCATGTCGCGCAAACCGTCGCCGACAATCTGGAGAGATAGAACGGCAAGGATGATTGCCAGGCCAGGGAAAAGTGTCATCCAGTCGGCCGAACCGAGATACTGACGGCCCGCGGCAATCATCGTGCCCCAGGTCGGCACTTCGGGGCTGACGCCAAGGCCGAGAAAGGAGAGGCCGGCTTCGGCCAGGATGGCGTTGGCGAACAGGAAGGTCGCCTGCACCAGGATCGGCGAGACCAGATTGCGCAACACATGCCGGGTCATGATGTGCCCGGTGGAAATGCCCATGGACTGCGCCGCCTCGACGAACGGCAGCTCGCGGATGACCAGCGTGGAGGCGCGGACAATACGGGCGAGCCGCGGCGCATAGACGATCGACAGTGCAACGATCACCGTCATCAGTGACGGCCCGAGAGCTGCCACCAGCGCAATCGCCAACAGGATGTCGGGAAACGCCATCATCGCATCGATCAGCCGCGCGATGATCGTATCGAGACTTTTGAAGAAGCCGGCAAGAAGGCCGAGCACGATGCCGATGACGGCTGAAAGCACCACGACCGACGCGCCGACGAGAAGCGACAGGCGCCCGGCAAAAAGCGTGCGGGCGAAGACATCCCGACCGAACTCGTCCGTGCCGAACCAGTATTCGGCACCCGGCGGAGTCAGGCGGTGGGCGATCGAAAGCTTGTAGGCCGAATGCGGCGTGATCCAAGGCGCGAAAGCAGCGAGCAGGACGAAGACCACCAGCACGAAAAGGCCGAAGGCAACGCTCTTGCGCTTCAGAAGCTGCCGGATGAATTTTGCTCCTTCACGCCCGGAGCTGTCGGCGGTTTGCGTATCAGCCATCAGTAGCGGACCCTCGGGTCGACAAGCAGGTAAAGCATGTCGATTGCAAAGTTGATGAGAACATAAAGACCGGCGATCACCAGCAGCGCGCCCTGAATGACCGGATAGTCACGCCGCAGAACGGCCGAGACGACCAGGCTGCCGACGCCGGGAAGCGCGAACACGGTTTCCGTCACCACCGCGCCGGCGACCAGCACGGCGGCGGTCAGGCCAAGAACGGTCAGGATCGGGATCAACGCGTTCTTCAGCGCGTGCTTCAGGACGACGCGTCCCTCCGCCAGCCCCTTGGCGCGGGCGGTGCGGATATAATCGTCATTGAAGACATCCAGCATGGCAGCGCGGGTGAACCGCAGGATGAGCGCGGAGGACACGACACCGAGCGACACCGCCGGCAGCACGAGATGCTGCAGCCGGACCCAGAAGCTCGCGCCGGGCCCGCCATAGCCAGACACCGGAAAGATGCCGAAACGGACGGCAAAGACCTGAATAAGGATGAGGCCAAGCCAGAAACTCGGCACGCTCGCCGCCGTCATGGCCACCACGGTGGAGGCCTGGTCGATGAAGGAGCCGCGCCGATAGGCCGCATAAATGCCGACCGGAAGGGCGATGACGGCCGCCAGAATCAACGAAAACATCGTCAGGAAGAAGGTCGGCTCGGCCCGCTGGGCAAGCGCCGTCGTCACCGGAATGTTCAGGAAGATGGACTGCCCGAGATTGCCCTGCAGCATCTGCCCGATATAGAGCACATATTGCTGGAGGATCGACTGGTCGAGGCCAAGCCTGGACCTCAGATCGGCGATGTCCTGCGGCGTCGCATCCGGTCCGAGCATCACCGCGGCCGGATCGCCAGGGGTCACGCGGACGATCACGAAGACGATCGTGACCACCAGAAACATCACGATGATCATTCCAAACAGGCGTTTGAGAATATACCGGATCATGAATTCGTTTTCCTGTTTCGGCGGCCCGGACATGCCGGGCCAGCGCTCTTGGCAAGCTCAGAGGGCATTCTTGGCGATCACGCCCTTCAGCCAGTGATAGGAGGCCTTCGGAATGCGCTGCAGCGTCGGATAATCGACATAAACGAGGCCGAAGCGCTTGGAATAGCCGCGCCCCCACTCGAAATTGTCCATCAGCGACCAGGCGAAATAGCCGCGGATGTCGTGGCCTTCATCGATCGCGTCGAGGAGCGCGCCGAGATACTGGTTGAAATAGCTGATGCGCTGGGGATCGACGACCGTGCGGTCCGGTCGCAACATGTCGGGATAGGAGGCGCCGTTTTCGGTGATGTAGATGACGGGCTTGCCGTAGCGGTCGCTTGTGTCGCGGATCTGTTCCAGGAAGGCGCCCGGATCGACAAGCCAGTTGACATCCGTGAGCGGCCCCATGCCGGACGGCGGCATGACTTCGGAATAGCCAAGCGTGGCGTTCGGATTGGGCGCGACGAAGACCGGGTTGTAGTGATTGAGACCGAAGAAATCGAGCTTCTGGCTGATCTCCTCCATATCGCCGGGTTGGATCAGCGGTTCGATCTTCTCGGCAATCGGCTCGGGATATTTGCCGAGCCAGAGCGGATCGACCATGACACGCCGCCACATGCAGTCGCCGAAGATGCGCGCCTCTTCATGCGCAGCGTCGTCATAGTGCGGGCGCACAGGTCCGAGCGAAACGATGTTGCCGATCTCGGCATCCGGCGCCTCGGCGCGAACGGCGGTGACCGTCTTGCCATGGGCGAGATTGAGATTGTGGATGGCCTGAAGGCAGGCGTCGTAGCTCTGCTTGCCCGGCGCATGACGGCCGAGATTATAGGCGACCCACGGTATCACGTTTGGCTCGTTGATCGGGGCAAAGCGCTTCACCCGGTCGCCGAAGCGGCGGATGACCTCGGCGACATAATCACCGAAGATCTTGGCGGTTTCGCGCGAACGCCAGCCGCCGGCCTCCTCGATCGGCACGGGCATGTCCCAGTGATGCAGGCAGATCCAGGGCTCAATCCCCTCGTGCAGCATCAGATCGATCAGCCGGTCGTAGAAGTCGACACCGAGCTGGTTCACCTGCCCCTTGCCCTCGGGGAAGATGCGCGGCCAGGCCGTCGACAGCCGGAAGGCCTTGACGCCAAGCCCGCGCATCAGCGCGATGTCTTCGGGATAGCGGTGATAGTGGTCACAGGAGACGTCGGCGGTATCGCCGTTCACGATATTGCCCGGCACCTTCGCATAGGCATCCCAGACGCTCGGACCGCGACCGTCGGTTTCGGTCGCCCCTTCGGTCTGGTAGGCGGAGGCAGCAGCCCCCCAAAGAAAATCGGGTGGAAAGTTACGAGCCATCGATGCGCTTTCAGAAAATGGTACAAGCCGTTTGCGGACGAGATCGCGCGCCAGCTCAGGGCGAGAACTGGGCGAGGTGTTCCCGGCAGCGCTGCCGCCGGAAACACTGTCTTTTCAGCGAAGGATTACTTGCCGTTTTCCGTGCTGACGTTCCAGAAATAAGGCCACGGCGACGGCTGGAAGTCTTCCAGCGTCTTGGCTTCGGCGCTCAGCGAGTTGAAATCGCCGACCTTGAACACCGGAGCCTCTTCATAGAAGGCGGCCTGCACGTCACCGAACAGTTCCTTGCGCTTTTCCGGATCCGCTTCGGCGAGGAAGGGGTCGGTCACGGCATGCTTTTCAGCCGAAGCCCACCAGCCCGGATAGTCATCGGACATCCAGCCATTCAGAGCCGGTTCGGCCGGGAATGGACCGTGGGTGATGAAGATGTCCCAGAGGCCAGGATCCGCACGGCGCTGGGTCAGCGTTGCCCAGTCGTAGACTTCAAGCTCGACCGGGAAGCCCGCCATCTTCAGATATTCGGCGGCGACCTGCGCCATCTTGTAGTGGAACTCATACTGGCGGCTCGTGAGGATGCGCAGCGGGCTGCCGTCATATCCGGCTTCCTCAAGCATCTTCTTGGCCGCTTCCGGATCACCATCGCCGTAGCGCTCGACGCCCTGATCGGTGTGCCAGACATAGCCTTCGGGGTAGAGAGAACCGTCGACGGCAAAGAAGCGCGGATCGCCAAAGGCTGCAAGCAGCATGTCTTCGGGGTTCAGCGCTTCCTGAACGGCGTGGCGGATACCCTTGTTGGTCATCATGCCTTCCTTCGTGTTCATCACGAAGACCGGCGCGCCATAGGGCTCGAGGATCACCGGAAGCGCATTGTCCGAGCTCTCGAGCCGATCATAGCTCTCGGTCGGCAGACTGTCGGCATAATCGAACTGGCCCGAGGCAATGCCTTCGAGGCGGGTATTGGCATCAGCAACCGGAACGAAGCGGATCTCGTCCAGGACCGCTTCGCGCTTACCGCCGAAACCGCTGGCCGCTTCGCTGCGGGCGGCATAATCGTCGAAGCGGACAAGCTGAATATACTGATCGGGCTTATGGTCCTTCAGCATATAGGGACCCGTGCCGATGAACTTGGTCAGAGGCTCGGCCAGGTTTTCCTTCGGCATGACGACGGCGGCTGAATTGTTGAAGGCGAGAAGCGAGAGCAGCGGCGCATAGGGCTTCTCGAGTTCGATGCGGATCGTGTCGTCGCCGGTCGCGGTCACGCTCTTGATGTAGGGCGCGGCCTGCTTGCCGCGCGAGGCGATTTCCATCCAGCGGTCGATGCAGGCAACGACGTCGCTCGAATCCATGATCGAACCATCATGGAACGGCACGTTGTCCCTGAGCTTGATGTCATAGACCGTTCCGTCCTCGGACACGTCCGGCATGGTCTCGGCCAGAAGCGGCACGACGTTCCATTCGTTGTCATAGGTGAACAGCGTTTCGAAAATGTGCTGGGTGGTCATGCCGACGACATCGGCCGTGGACGCCATCGGATCGAGCGTCGGCGGCTCGCCGATGGTGGCGACATCAATGATGCCGTCAGCCAGGGCGGCGACAGGCGCAAGCGGCAGAACAGCACAGGTGGCAGCGAGCAGCATTCGTCTCAACATACGGAAGTTCCCTTCGTTTATTCCGTTATAATATAATAACAGCTATTATTATGATATTAATGGCCAGTTCCGCGAGCCTGTCAAGTGGCGGGTGCGGCTTTCCGCCGGCAATGCCGCCCCGCACCGTGGTGGCTGCGACAAAAAGCCCGACAGAGAAAGCCCTTGAGGGAGCCGGAGACAGCCCGAAGTAGGTCCCTGGCGGATCGAACCGGGAGCCGGTTCTGCGTTGTTTTCGCTCTTAACCTGACGTGCTTCATCCGGCCCGCGCGACAAAGCCGCGGTGGCGATGGAGACAGAATCGTCAATGGGAGCCACTGGAACGGGTTCCAACTGAAGTCAGAAAAAGGGGAGCCGAGGCGGGCTTCACCACGCAGTAATCGTGATCTCGGCTGCACGGCCGGCCAGCGCGAGCCGTGGCCGTGGCGCCGCTGCCGACACTCGCTTGCTCAGCGCCCCGGCAATCCGCTGGTCAGCACGTCGATTGCGTAGAGCGATGTCGATGCTGTGATGAACAGCCTGTTTCGCTGCGGCCCACCGAAGGTGCAGTTCGCGACGATCTCCGGCACCAGTATCCTGCCCAGCCGTTCGCCCTCCGGCGTGTAGACCTGGATGCCGTCATGAGCCGAGGTGAAGATGTGTCCGTGAACATCGAGCCGGAACCCATCCGGCGCGCCGGGCAGAACTTCGGCGAAGATGCGGCCATTTCTGAGGTGCCGTCCGTCCGCCACCTCGAAGACGCGAATATGCGGCGGCCCGTCGGGCGCATCGGATCGCCCGGTATCGGAAATATAGAGAAGGCTCTCGTCCACCGAGAAGGCGAGCCCGTTCGGCCTGTCGAAATCGTCGGCGACGACGGTGAGCTCGCCGGTTTCCGGATCGAAGCGATAGACATAGCAGGCACCGATCTCGCTGTCCGCCTTGACGCCCTCGTGATCGGAGAGGATGCCATAGGGCGGATCCGTGAACCAGATCGTGCCATCGGATTTCACCACCACGTCGTTCGGTGAATTCAGGCGCTTGCCATCGTAGCGGTCGACCAGCGTGACCACCGCGCCATCGGCCTCCGTGCGGCTCACCGCGCGGCCGGAGTGCTCGCAGGAGACGAGCCGCCCCTCGCGGTCGCGCGTGTGGCCATTGGTGTGTCTGGATGGCTGGCGGAACACCGAGCCGCCTTCTTCGGGATGCCAGCGCAGCATCCGGTTGTTGGGAATATCGCTCCAGGTGACGCTGCCGTCCTCCCACCAGACCGGCCCCTCGCTCCAGATCGCCCCGGTCCAGAGTTTCTCGAGCTTCGCATCCGGCGCCACCAGTGCGGCCATACGCGGATCCTCGACAATCACATCACCCATAACAATCTCCTCCCGGTCGCTGCGGATCCAAGCGCCCGCGCGCCTCGCCGGCGCGCAAATCTGAACCCGCGGCATGGTAGGCGGTGTCGCGGGCCACTGTACAGAGAGGAATTGACGGGCGCCTGCCCGGCTGCCGCAATGTCGCGAACTGTCTCGGATTGAAAGCCCGCCCCGCGGACGCCGGCCGATAGATCAGATAACGATGCCGTTGCGGAAGGGGTCGGCGGGATTGAAGATCAGTTCGGCGACCGCCATGACATAGGCTTGTCCCGTGATCGACGGGATCACGCCGCCGGTCGGCCCCGCCTTGTAGGATAATGTGTAGGTGGAGCCGATGATGCTCTCCTGCACGATCTGCTTGCCCTCCCCCATTCGCCCGGAGGCCGCAAGGCAGGCCAGTCGGGCCGAGGAGCCGGTGCCGCAGGGGGAGCGGTCATAGGCATCGTCCGGGCAGAGCACGAAGTTGCGGCTGTGCGCCGCCTCGTCATCGGCAGGGCCGTAGAAGATGACGTGGTCGACCGGCTCGCCATTCTCGCCGCCGATCTTTTCTTCGTTGAGCGCGGTTCGAGTCGCAATGGCGAGATCGGTCAGCGCGCGGATATTGCTCGCCACCACCGGGATCGGGCTCGGATCGACCAGGAAGAACCAGTTGCCGCCATAGGCGACGTCGCCGGTCACGATACCAAAACCCGGCACATCGACCGAGGCGCCAGCCGCGACCCGACGGCTCTCGATATTGGTGACGGTGATCGTGTTTGCGTCCTTGACATCGACGGTGACGACGCCGGCGGGCGTCTCGATGCGGTGCTGCCCGGTGCCGATCAGGCCCATGTGATAGAGCGTGACGGCAAGCCCGATGGTGCCGTGGCCACACATGCCCAGCACGGCGCCGACATCGAAGTAGATGACACCGGTGACGCAGGTCGGATCCACCGGCGGCACCAGCAGCGCGCCGACCATGGCGACCTGGCCGCGCGGCTCGAGCACTACGGCGCGGTAGTCGTCGTAGTGACGGGTCGCAAGCCGTGCCGCGCGCTCAGAAAGCGGGCCGGAACCGAGATCGGGAAAGCCGTCGAGAATGACCCGCGTCGGCTCGCCTGCGGTGTGGCTATCAATCACATGCATCCGCTACTCCCCGGTCTGGCTCGGTTTCGGGTGGCCCGTGTTCAGGCCGCCCAGCTGGCGTACCAGGTCTTGAACTGGTTGTAATGCTCTTCGACGAAGGCCTTCTGCGGCGCCGTCAGGGCGTCGGTTTCGTTGAAGTGCAGGGTATATTCCGTGTCGCCGTTCAGCACCATCAGATATTTGTAGAACAGCACGAGATCGACCCCCTCGTCGAATTTCGACAGCACCATCAGCGCCTCTTCGAGCGCGCGCGCCTTGACGCGGGCTTCGCTGTCGCCACGGGCGGCGGCCTCGCAGAGCGAAACGAGATGCAGCACCTCCTTGGGCAGCGCGTTGCCGATGCCGGTGATCGCCCCGGTGGCGCCGCATTTGACGAAGCCATGGAAGACCTGGGTATCGACGCCGACCATCAGGGTCAGTTCGTCATCGCCGGAAGTGATGTGTTCGGCGGCATAGGAAAGCGAGGCGGCGCCGCCGAATTCCTTGAAGCCGATCAGATTGGGGTGCTCGGCGCGCAGCGCGAAGAACAGGTCGGCGCGGGTCTCGAAGCCGTAATAGGGGCTGTTGTAAATGACCGCGGGCAGGCCGTTCGCAGCCGCGAGAATGGCCGAGAAATGCGCCTTCTGCGCTGAGGCCGACGAGCCGCGCGACAGAACCCGCGGAATGACCATCAGCCCGGCGGCACCGACGCGGGCGGCATGGGCAGTGATCGCCACTGCGGATTTGGTGTTGATCGCACCGGTTCCGACGATCACCGGAACACCAGCCTCGACCAGCGCCTCGACGCCCTTCATCCGCTCCTCGTCGGTGAGAAGCGGCCAGTCCCCCATCGACCCGCAATAGACGACGGCCGACATGCCCGCGTCGACGAGTTCCCGACCCTTGCGCGCAAGTGCTGAAAAGTCCGGCGTGCGGTCGGGCTTGCAGGGTGTCATCAGCGCCGGAATGCAGCCGGTGAAAATCGTGTCGCTCATCTGGGGACCTCTTCTTGGGCAGATGGAAGTGGAGCCGATGCGGAAGACTGCGAGCAGCCCTCGGCCCGCAGATCAAGGCCGCAGCCGACCAAGTTGAAAACTCAGTAACACTCAGAATACAGTTTGTCGACAAATAAAACGATAACCGATCGGACGGGCGGTCCGGCGCGGCCGAACCTGCTCTGCCGACAAAGTGCGCGTCCGAAGACCGGCCGGCTCCTGCCCGAAATCATCGCCGCTGTTCCGCGCCTGGTCGCTTCGCGACGCTCTCGCGGCGAACGAGCGAACATGGCAGGCGGGTTATACCCTTGTCGACCGGCTCGTTCCGGGTCAGCCGCAGCATCGCCAGGCCGGCGCGGTGGCCGATTTCCTTGAGCTCCATATCGATGGTCGTCAGCGGCGGACGGGTCTGGCGCGAGACGACTTCCCAGTTGTCGAAGCCGATCACCGAGATGTCATCCGGCACCGAGATGCCATGATCGCGCAATCCGTCGAGGACCCCGCGCGCAATCTCATCGCTGCCGCAAAAGATGCCGTCGGGCAGCTTTTCGCGCGCGGCCAGCACCTGCTCGATCGCCGCGTGGCCCCACTCTTCCGACCATTCACCGAACATTACCGGAGATGCCGGCCGACATCTGTCGCGATAGGCCGCGGCGCGATTTCGGGCCGCAAGCCAGCCTTCCGGTCCGGTGATGTGGAGAATCTCGCGGCAGCCGGCCGCTTCAAGGCAGGCGATTGCCAGCATCGCACCGTGGGCGTCGTCGGGGACAAAACTGGTGCTGTGCGACGGTCCGGCGGCGAAGGCGTAAACGACGGGAATGTTGAGGGCGGTCAGATCGATGGGCGGGTCGACATCAAGGCGGGTCGCCGTGAAGATGATGCCGTCGACCTGCTTGTCGAGCAGCGCCTGGAGATGGAGCTCGGCGAGCCGCTTGTCGCCGCTCGTGGCGCAAAGAAACGCCGAGACGCCGTGATCGACCAGAACCTCCGAGACGCCGGAGCTGATCGGCAGGGTCAATCGGCCATAGGTGTCGTCGGTAATGATGCCGATGGTGAGGCTTCTGCGGCTCAAAAGGCTTCGGGCCAGCGCGTTCGGCCGGAAGCCGATTTCCTGCGCGATCCGGAGCACGCGTTCGCGGGTTTCCGCGTTCACCCGGCCGACACCGTTCAGTGCATTCGATGCAGTCGACAGGCTGACATCGGCCGCCTTTGCGACATCCCTGAGGGTGCATCGGCGATGCAGAATGGGTTTCACCATGAAGCTCTAATCCTCGTTGATAAAACCTTTTATCAAACAAAACAAAGCTGCAAAAAGGTTTTTGCACATTTGTGAACACAACTTGTCGACAACGATTTTTTTCTCCCATACCGTTATCAAACGTCAAGAAGAAAGACGAAACGAGAAGGGGAATGACATGCTGAAAAACAAACTCATGCTTGCTGCATTGACGCTGGCAGCATCCACCTCATGGGCCCAGGCCGAGGAGGTGAACCTCTGGGTTCGCACCTCATCCGCAGCCGTGCTGCAGGCATTGGCCGAGAAATACAATGCCGCCCACGACGACACCGTGAACGTCACCGCGGTCATCGCCGAACAGATGGTGCCGAAGCTTGGCGCGGCGATCGCCGGCGGCGCCCCGCCAGAGGGTGCAGTGCTCGACCTGATCTACCTTCCGACATTCGCCGCCAACGACACGCTGGAAGACATCACCGATTTCGTCGAGGGCCTGCCCTATGCCGACGCGTTGAGCCCATCCCATATCCGTCTGGCCACCTATGACGACCGGATCTATGGCGTTCCCGCCCTGCCTGACGCCTCGATCATCGCCTACAATACCGATCTTTTCAAAGAAGCCGGACTTGACCCGGACAAGGCCCCGGCCTCGCTCGACGAGATCGTCGACGACGCCGAGAAGATCAGCGCGCTCGGTGACGACACCTACGGCTTCTACTTCGTTGCCAATTCCGGTAGCTGGCTGATCTACGACTTCCTGCCGCATATCTGGGCGGCCGACGCCGATCTCCTGACCGATGACGGTCGCGAAGCCACGATCGACACACCGGCCATGCGTGAAACGCTTGAAGATTACCGCACGATGTGGCAGGCGGGCGCCATTCATCCGACGTCGCGTTCCGGCAATGGCAACAATGCCGTCGAGGCCTTTGCCTCGGGCAAAGTCGGCATCTTGATGACCGGTTCCTACATCGTCAATCTGCTGACCAGCACCTACCCCGACGTCAATTTCGAGGTTGCGCCCATTCCCGGCCCGACCGGCGGCCAGTCGAGCTTTGCCGGCGGCGACACGCTTGCCATGATCAAGGGCATCACGCCTGAAAAGAAGGCCGTGATCGAGGACTTCGTGACCTTCTACATGGAGCCCGAGCAACAGGTATTCATCACCCAGGAATCCGGCATGCCGTCGCGCACCGATCTCGCGGAGGAAGCCTATTCCAATTTCGATCCGCGCAACCTCATCGCCTACGACATCCTGGCAAAGGCGCGCACGCCCTACACCTATGCCTCGGATGAGCTCTTCGTCAGCCGTACCGGACCGTTCCTGAACCTGATCCAGAGCGCGATCTTCGGCGATGATGTGGACGGCGCGATCGAAACCGCGCAGGAGGATTTCACCAAGATCCTCGACCGCACCAATCCGTGACGCTCGGCCGCGGGCGGCCCGCGCCGCCCGCGTCTCTCCCCCGCCGCAAGGGGATAGCAGAGCCTCGGAGAAGCCGCTGCGCGGCCCCGCAGACCTCACCAAACGCAGGGATTTGACGTCTTGTTTTTCAAGCGCGCGCTACAGAAACGCCGACAGGCGAGCGGCGATGAGCCACATGGTTGGCTGGGCCTCGCCTTCATTGCGCCGAGCATGGTGTTCATCATCGGCCTGTTCATCATTCCGCTCATCATGACGGTGTGGATGAGCTTCTTCCGCTGGCCGCTACTCGGCCGCCGCAAGTTCATCGGCATCGACAATTATGCTGAGCTTCTCGGCGATAGCCAGCTCTGGCAGTCTTTCGGTTTCACCCTGCTCTATACGGTGCTGGTCACCACTGCGATCATGGCCGTTGCCCTGCCGCTGGCGCTGCTGGTCGACCGGCCGCTGCGCAGCGTCGGCTTCTTCCGCACGGTGTTCTTCATGCCGGTGGTCATCGGCTTCGGCGCGGCCTCGACGCTGTGGCTCTGGCTGCTCAATCCCGACAGCGGCGTATTCGCGCGACTTCTGACCGGGCTTGGGCTTTTCGATCACGCGCCGCGACCGCTCGAAAGCTTCTGGCCTGCGCTTGCCGTCATCATCCTGATGGTGGTCTGGAAAACCGCCGGTTTCACCATGGTCATTCTGCTCACCGGCCTGCAGAGCATCCCCAATGATGTGATCGAGGCCGCCCGGATCGATGGCGCGAGCCCCTTCAGCCGCTTCCGCCGCATCACCCTGCCGCTGATGCGCAATTCCGTACTCCTGGCGCTGATCCTCAACGTCACCTCCTCCATGCTCGCCTTCGACCAATTCTTCATCATCACCCAGGGCGGACCAAACAACAGCACGATCTCGGCCGTGTTCACCATCTATCTCGCCTCATTCTCGTCCTATCGGTTGGGCTACGGCTCCGCCCTTTCCTTCGCCCTCCTGGTCGTGCTCGTTGCCATCAGCTCGATCCAGCTTTCCTTCATGCGCCAGCGACCGGAGGACGGACGATGAAAGTCAGAGACCTGTTCATGGAAGCCGACGAAGGCTACGGCGCCGTTGCCGGCCGTCTCCTCCTGCTCCTGGCAATGATCATTCTGGCTGTGTTCTTCCTGATGCCGATCGTCTGGTCGTTCGCCAATTCGTTCAAGCCGGCGGCCGAGGCACTGGCCCATCCGGTGGCACTGTTTTCGAAGGCGTTTTCGCTGGAAAACTACCGCCGTCTCGAAAATGTCGGCGCCGGCTGGTATGTCTATGCCACCAATTCCGTGCTGATCGCGCTCGGCACCATCGCCTTCACCGTCGCGGTCGCGGTGCCTGCCGGTTACGGCTTCTCCAAGTTCCGCTTTCCCGGCCAGACCGCGATCTTCGTCCTCGTCATGGCGACGATGATGATCCCGTTCCAGTCGATCCTGACGCCGCTGTTCCTGATCCTGAAATTCCTGCACCTGCAGAACAGCCTTCTGGGGCTGGTGCTGATCTACACCACGTTTCAGCTCCCCTTCTCGATCTTCATGATGCGCAATGCCTTCGATGCGATCCCGAAGGCGCTGGTGGAGGCGGCGCGCATCGATGGCGCGTCACAATGGACGCTGGTGCGGCGCATCCTGATGCCACTGGCGCTGCCCGGCGTCGCCACCGTCGTGATGTTCGCCTTCCTCAATTCCTGGAACGAGTTCCTGGCGGCGCTGATCTTCCTGTCGGACCAGAACAAGTTCACCCTGCCGATCATGCTGGTGAACGTCTCATCCGGCATTTACGGCATCATCGACTGGGGCGCGCTCCAGGCCGGCATTTCGCTCACCATGATCCCCTGCATCGTGATGTTCCTGGCGCTGCAGCGCTACTATGTGCGCGGACTGACCGCCGGGGCCGTCAAATGAATAATGCTTCCCAAGGAGTTTCCATGTCATCGTCCGCGTCGGAAAAGGCGGTTCCCGCGTCTGCGCACAGTTTTGAACGTTATGTGCCTGTCGATCACACCCGGGTCGCCTTTGATGGCGGCTTCTGGAAGAGCTGGCAGCAGACCGTCCGCGACGTCACCATTCCCACCCAGCACCAGCGGTTGGAAGAAGAAGGCTTTCTCGAGGTTCTGGATTTCGACAGCCCGCCCGGCCCGCTAGCCAGGCCGATCCAGCCGAGCGGATTGTCGATGCAGCATTTCTTCGATTCCGATTTCGGCAAGTGGATCGAGGCGGCAAGCTATACGCTGAAGAACCATCCGAACCCGGATATCGAGGCGAAGATCGACGCCATCGTCGAAAAGCTCGAACACGGTCAGATGGAAGACGGCTATCTAAACAGCTGGTTCATCCGCCGCGAGCCGGAAAAGCGCTGGACCAACCTGCGCGATCTCCACGAGATGTATTCGATGGGCCACCTCCTTGAAGGGGCCGTCGCCTATTTCGAGGCGACCGGCAAGCGCCGCTTTCTCGACGTGATGATCCGCGCCGTCGACCACATCATCGAAACCTTCGGCACCGAGCCCGGCAAGCTTCGCGGCTATGACGCGCATGAGGAAATCGAGCTGGCGCTGGTCAAGCTCTATCGAGTGACCGGCGATCCGCGCCACCTGAAGCTCGCGACATTCTTCGTCAATGAGCGCGGACAGATGCCCTCTTATTTCGATGAAGAAGCCCGCCGCCGCGGCGAGGACCCGGCCGACTACGTATTCGAGACCTATGCCTACAGCCAGGCCCACAAGCCCGTGCGCGAGCAGAACGAGGTCGTCGGCCATGCGGTTCGCGCCATGTATCTGCTCTCGGCGATGACCGATCTCGCATTTGAAAACGACGATCCGAGCCTGAAGGACGCCGCCGACCGGCTGTTTGCCGACCTCACCGGCCGCCAGCTCTATGTCACCGGCGGGCTCGGTCCGTCGGGCGCAAACGAAGGCTTCACCCGCGCCTTCGACCTGCCGAACGAGACCGCCTACGCCGAGACCTGCGCGGCGGTTGCGCTCGGCTTCTGGTGTTCGCGCATGGCCGAGATCGACCTCGACGGCAAATATACCGATCAGCTGGAAACCGTTCTGTTCAACGGCGCGCTGTCCGGCATTGCCCGCGACGGCGAGCATTATTTCTATGAGAACGTATTGGAGAGCCACGGCGAGAACCGGCGGTGGAAATGGCACTACTGCCCCTGCTGCCCGACCAATATCGCCCGGTTCATCACCTCGCTCGGCCGGTATTTTTACACCACGAAGGGCAAGGAGATCGCGGTGCATCTCTACGGCGCCAACAGCGCCGAACTCGACGTCGACGGGACGTTCGTACGCCTGCGTCAGGAGACGGCCTATCCGTGGGACGGCGATATCCGCATTACGCTCGGCCTGTTTCAGCCGACCGACCTCACGCTGAAACTGCGCATTCCCGGATGGTGCAGGAACGCGCGGGCAACGCTCGATGGCCGCGATATTCCGCTCGCTCCGGTGAACGGCTATGCCGAGATCAGCGGCAGGTTTGAAGACGGCGTCGAACTGCGCCTGCACTTCGACATGCCGGTGGAGCGGCTCTATGCCCATCCGGCCGTCGGCGAAGATGCCGGGCGGGTGGCGCTGCGCCGCGGCCCGGTGGTCTACTGCGTCGAGGAAGCCGATATCGGCATCGAGCCGCAACGCCTGCGCATTGCGCCCGATGCCCGCCTAGAACCACGCTATGATGCCGATCTCCTTGGCGGCGCGGTGGTGCTGGAGGGCGAAGGCTTCGAGGCGGCAACGGACGGTTTTGAAGGCGGGCTTTACCGCACCGCGCCCCCTCCCCTCAAACCGCGGCCGTTCCGAGCCATTCCCTATCACCTCTGGGCCAATCGGGACGCAGGCGCCATGCAGGTCTGGCTGGCGGAAAAATAGGAGAAGGACATGGCAAGGCTGACACTGAAGAATGTGGTCAAGTCCTACGGCATCTACGAGGCCGTCAGGGGCATCAACCTCGACATCGAGGACCAGGAATTCGTGGTCTTCGTCGGCCCCTCGGGCTGCGGAAAATCGACGACGTTGAGGATGATCGCCGGTCTCGAGCATATTTCCGGCGGCCAGATCATCATCGGCGACCAGGTCGTCAACCGCCTCGGCCCCGGCAAGCGCGATATCGCCATGGTGTTCCAGAACTACGCGCTCTATCCGCATATGAGCGTGCGCGAGAACATCGCCTTCTGCCTCGAGCAGCAGCGGCTGCCGAAGGCCGAGATCGAAAAGCGCATCACCGAGGCGACCAATACGCTGCGGATCTCGGAACTGCTGGAACGCCGCCCCGGCGCGCTTTCCGGCGGCCAGCGCCAGCGCGTTGCCATGGGACGCGCCATCGTGCGCGATCCGAAGGTCTTCCTGTTCGACGAGCCTTTGTCGAACCTCGACGCCAAGCTCAGGGTCAGCATGCGCACGGAAATCAAGCGCCTGCACCAGTTGCTGCCGACGACGACCGTCTACGTCACCCACGATCAGGTGGAGGCCATGACCATGGCTGACCGCGTGGTGGTGATGAACCAGGGGCTGGTCGAGCAGATGGGCGCGCCGCAGGAGCTCTATTCGCGGCCGGCCAGCAAGTTCGTCGCCGGTTTCATCGGCTCGCCGTCGATGAACTTCCTGCCGGTGACGCTCGAGGAGACGGAGGGCAGGCTTTACCTGGTCTTCCAGGACGGCAACCGCATGCCCGTACCAGCCGAGAAGGCCGCACAATTCAGTGCCCATGCCGGCCGCGGCGCCACCTTCGGCATCCGCCCCGAAGCTATCACGCTGAGGCAGGAGCGCAGCG
Organism: Martelella endophytica; assembly: GCF_000960975.1. Lineage (NCBI taxonomy): Bacteria > Pseudomonadati > Pseudomonadota > Alphaproteobacteria > Hyphomicrobiales > Aurantimonadaceae > Martelella > Martelella endophytica. Next base: position 4,748,326 of record NZ_CP010803.1, read on the forward strand.
GCTTCGCCCCCTTCGACGCCGAAATCGACCTGGTCGAACCGCTCGGAGCCACCACCATGGCCTATTTCAGCATCGCCGGCGAGGAAATCTGCGCCAGCGTCGAGCCCGACGACAGCCTGCGTGCGGGCACGACCGTGCCGCTTTCATTCGACTTGAACCGCATGCATCTGTTCGATCTCGAAACCGAACAGACGCTCGCCACCCACTGAAGCGGACGGCCCGCCAACAGGAACCGGGCCGCCGGCAGGCGTGCGGCGCTGTCGGCCACGCGGGAGCCGACCTGGCCTTCGTCGGAAAGGCTGAAGGCGCCCTCATTGCCGGTCTCGGGGCATATACCCGAATCCAGTTCCAGCCCGGCGCTCACCGGCATGAGACATGTGGCCTGGTCAAACGGTGCTTCGGCATCGTCAGCAAGCCCCGCCGACACAAGTCAGTCGAGAAAACAGCCAGCACGAAAATTCTGGACCATCCTTATTGCAAGTCATTCTCATTTACATTAGCTTCAAGCGAATAGATCAGCGCTTCCAAGACGCATCTGCAGCAGGAGAGAGGAATGCTTGATACAACGCGGCGGTCATTGCTGACGGCCATGACAGCTTTCGCGGTCACCGCTGCAACAGTCGTGCTGCCGGCGGCAGCGGCCGAGGACGGCAAGTTCAAGGCTGTGACGACCTTTACCGTGATCGCCGATATCGCACAGAACGTTGCCGGCGATGCCGCTATCGTGGAGTCGATCACCAAGCCAGGCGCCGAGATTCACAATTACGCGCCGACGCCGCGCGATATCATCGGCGCACAGGGGGCCGACCTTATACTGTGGAACGGGCTCAATCTGGAGCTCTGGTTCGAAAAGTTCTTCCAGAATCTCGATGATGTGCCGAGCGTCGTGGTTTCGGACGGGATTGAGCCAATGAGTATTGCTGACGGCCCCTATGAAGGAAAACCCAACCCTCATGCCTGGATGTCGCCGACCTCTGCCCTGATCTATGTCGACAATATCCGCGATGCCTTCATGGAATATGATCCGGACAATGCCGAGGCCTATGCCGCCAATGCCGAGGCCTACAAGGAAAAGATCCGAGCGGTCGTCGATCCGATCCAGGCGGAGATCGACACCGTGCCGGAAGAAAAACGCTGGCTGGTCTCCAGCGAGGGTGCTTTCTCCTATCTCGCTCGCGATTTCGGCCTGAAGGAGCTTTATCTGTGGCCGATCAACGCCGACCAGCAGGGCACGCCGCAGCAGGTGCGCCATGTCATCGATGCCGTGCGCGAGAACGATATCCCGGTGGTCTTTTCCGAAAGCACGATCTCGCCGGCGCCGGCACAGCAGGTCGCCCGCGAGACCGGCGCCGAATATGGCGGCGTGCTCTATGTCGATTCCCTGAGCGACCCGGATGGCGAAGTGCCGACCTATATCGATCTTCTGAAAGTGACGTCGGACCGGATCGCAAAGGGGCTTTCGAGCAATTCGTAATCGATGGGGCAATCGGGCCGCGCGATGGCTTTCTACAAGCTCCTGCCCCAGCCTTGATACCAATCGCAGTCCCGCGCCCGGGCTGCCGAGAATTTCAACCCCGAAGGTGTTGCCGGACATGAAACAATATGCGGACAGGCGCCCTGATCAGGCAGAGCAGAGTGCCGGAACCGGCATCGCCGTCCGCGATGCGACCGTGACCTATCGAAACGGGCTGACGGCGCTTCGGGATGCCAGTTTCACCATCCCCGCGGGCTCCATTGCCGCCCTTGTCGGCGTCAATGGCGCGGGCAAGTCCACCATCTTCAAGGCGATCATGGGCTTCGTTCGGCTGGCGAGGGGCGATATTTCCGTGCTCGGCATGCCGGTCAACGCGGCGCTGAAGAAAAACCTCGTTGCCTATGTGCCGCAGGCCGAAGAGGTCGACTGGAACTTTCCGGTTCTGGTCGAGGACGTGGTGATGATGGGACGGTATGGCCATATGGGCCCGCTCCGTCGGGCCAAGAAGGCCGATCACGAGGCCGTCGACAAGGCCCTTGCCCGCGTCAACATGAGCGAATACCGCCACCGCCAGATCGGCGAACTTTCCGGCGGCCAGAAGAAGCGCGTGTTTCTGGCGCGCGCGCTGGCGCAGGATGGCTGGGTCATTCTGCTCGACGAACCCTTCACCGGCGTCGATGTGAAGACCGAAGACCAGATCATCGCGCTCTTGCGAGACCTGCGCGATGAAGGTCGGGTCATGCTGGTTTCGACCCACAATCTCGGCTCCGTGCCGGAATTCTGCGACCAGACGGTGCTGGTCAAGGGCACGGTGCTGGCCTATGGCCCGACGGAAGAGACCTTCACCGAGGCCAATCTCACTCAGGCGTTCGGCGGCGTGCTCCGACACTTCATGCTGAACGGCGCACGGCAGGACCACCCCAACCCTGTCGGCATCTTCTCCGATGACGAGCGCCCGCTGATCTTTCGCGACGGCGTGGCCCAGAAGCGGGACGAGGACGAGACGGCGGAGGGCGAGCGCTGATGGCGATCCTCTTCGAGCCCTTCAGCTACGCCTATATGACCAATGCCATGTGGGTTTCGGCCCTTGTCGGCGGGGTCTGCGCCTTTCTCTCCTGTTTCCTGATGCTGAAAGGCTGGTCGCTGATCGGCGATGCGCTTTCGCATTCGATCGTGCCGGGTGTTGCAGGCGCCTTCATGCTCGGACTGCCCTTTTCCATCGGCGCGTTCTTCTCCGGCGGGTTGGCGGCGGCGGCGATGCTGTTCCTCAACCAGCGCACCAAGCTGAAGGAAGACGCGATCATCGGACTGATCTTCTCCTCCTTCTTCGGTCTCGGCCTGTTCATGGCGTCGATCTCGCCGACATCGGTCAATATCCAGACCATCGTGCTCGGCAATATTCTGGCGATCACGCCGGAAGACACGTTGCAGCTCGCCATTATCGGCTTCGTGTCGCTGGCAATCCTTCTCGTCAAATGGAAGGACATGATGGTCACCTTCTTTGACGAGAACCATGCCCGCTCCATTGGTCTCAGACCGGGGCTGCTGAAGGCGATCTTCTTCACGCTTCTCGCCGCCTCGACCGTGGCGGCGCTTCAGACTGTCGGTGCGTTTCTGGTGATCTGCATGGTCGTCACCCCCGGAGCCACGGCCTATATGCTGACCGACCGTTTCCCGCGGCTTCTGGTCCTCGCCGTCATCATCGGCACGCTGACCAGCTTCTTCGGCGCCTATGCCAGCTATTTCCTTGATGGCGCGACCGGCGGCATCATCGTCGTGCTGCAAACGGTGATCTTCCTGGCCGCCTTCTTGCTTGCGCCCAAACATGGCCTGCGCGCGGCCCGCGCCCGCGCCAGACAGGCGCTGGAGGCGGGCCAATGACACTGATCGACACGCTTCTCATGCCGTTCCAGTTCGAATTCATGATCCGCGCCCTGATCATCTCCACCGTGGTCGCCATTCCCATGGCTTTGCTCTCCTGTTTTCTGGTGCTGAAGGGCTGGTCGCTGATGGGCGATGCGATCTCGCACGCCGTCTTTCCCGGCGTCGTCCTCGCCTACATCATCGGCTTCCCCTATGCGATCGGGGCATTTGCGGCGGGCATGATCTGCGCGCTTCTGACTGGCTATCTGACCGAGAACAGCCGCATCAAGCAGGACACGGTGATGGGCATCGTCTTTGCCGGCATGTTCGGCCTCGGCCTTGTCATGTATGTGAAGATCCAGTCCTCGGTCCATCTCGACCATATTCTCTTCGGTGACATGCTTGGCGTTTCATGGGGAGACATCGCCGAAACGGCTGCGATCTCAGCGCTTGTGGCCGCCGTGCTTGACATCAAGTGGAAGGATTTTCTGCTGCATGCCTTCGACCCCGCACAGGCCCGCGCCGTCGGCCTTCGCGTAAACCTGCTGCACTACGGCCTGCTCTGCATGATCTCGCTGACCGTGGTTGCGGCACTGAAGGCCGTCGGCATCATTCTGGCGATCTCGATGATGATCGCGCCCGGCGCCATTGCCTTCCTGCTGACGCGGAACTTTTCGGCTATGCTGATCCTCTCGGTCATCATCGCGGTCGTCTCGTCCTTCCTCGGCATCTACCTGTCGTTCTTCATCGACAGTTCGCCCGCCCCGACGATCGTGCTTCTGCTCTCAGCAGTCTTCGTCGCTGTCTTCCTCTATTCCACGCAGAAGACGGCGCGCGTCGAAAGCAGGCAGACGAGCGAATGATGACGGCAAGATTGCAATTGCGGCGCGACTGGCTTAGTTGCGAAAACTCACTTCATCGGCCGCACGCTTTCTCAATGGAGCAGATCGGCCGGCAGGAGGAGCATATCGCATGGACATTGAAAGCCTTTGCGCCGAAAACGGCCTTCGCCTGACCAAGCCGCGCCGCGTCATATTGCAGGTCCTTTCCAGCATGGAAGATCACCCCGACGCGCTGGAACTGCACCGGCGCGTGGCCGAGATCGATCCGGGCATTGCGCTGGCCACGATCTACCGCACGCTGAGACTGCTTGAGGAAAAGGGCATTCTGGAAAAGCACAAGTTCGGCGACGGCCCTGCCCGCTTCGAAAGCGCCGATCACCCGCACCACGACCACCTGATCGATGTCGATACCGGCGATGTGATCGAGTTTCGCTCAGACGAGATCGAGCGGCTCCAGGAAGAAATCGCGCGAAAACACGGCTTTTCCATCGTCAGCCACAAGCTCGAGATCTACGTCAAGCGCCGCCAATAGGCTTCACTTCACTGGCGTTTTTCTCTCGGCCGGCATGGCTGATGTGGCGTATTTCATCCAGAGGGGCCGGCTGGAATTGTGTCTTTCGTCGAAAACCTGACGTTTCCGACCCAAGCTGCTGCAGCGCTCCCGCCAAAAAGCCCGCTTGACGCAGGAGGCCGGACGTCAGTCGTCGCTGATCTTCAGCACCACGGAGCCCCGCACCTCGCCCGCTTCGATTTCGCGGTGGGCGGCGGCGCAATCGGAAAGCGGGATCAGGCGAGCAATGCGATGCTGCAGGCGGCCGGCTTCCAGCGCGTCCTGAATATCGGAGACGGCGTGGTCCTTGGCATCGTCCGGCATGGCGTAGACGATGACCATGCGGATGGTGATGTCGAGATACATCATCTTGAGGAAGGGCAGCTTCGGCTCCTTCTCGGCCGTCGATGAATAGGTCGCGATGACGCCGCTTGTGCCGATGACCTTCAGTACATTTTCGAGATTGGCGCCGAACTCGACCTCCACCACGCGGTCCACCTTCTCCCCGTTGGTTGCGGCCAGAAGCGCTTCCGGCCACCCGGCATCGCGGTGATTGACGATGATCGATGCACCGGCGTTGCGGCAGGCATCGGCATCTGCGTCATTGCTGGCGGTCGCGATCACGCGGGCGCCGGAAAGTGCGGCCCACTGGATGGCGTAGAAGCCGACCCGGCCCGCCCCGCCGGTGACAAGCACGGTCTTGCCATTGACCGAACCATCGGCAAAGACGCAGCGATGCGCGGTCATGGCCGGAATGCCGAGGCAGGCGCCAACCTCGAAGCTTGCAGGATCAGGAAGGCACGGCGCATGGGCAGACGGCAGAGCGACATATTCCGCAGCCGTGCCGAAACGGCGGCCATATTGCGCATTGAAGGTGAAGACCCGCTCGCCAATCCGGCTTTCGGAAATGCCCTTACCAACGGCTTCGATCACGCCGGCGCCATCGCTGTGGGGAATGATATAGCCACCATCGAGCAGGTCCGGGAAAGACGCCATCCGTTTCTTGGTATCGGACGGATTGACGGCACTGGTGTGGAGCTTCACCAGCACCTCGCCGGGGCCGGCGACGGGCGTTTCGATATCGCCGTAGATCAGCACCTCATCGGCGGGGCCGAAAGTTTCGAACCGGATGGCTTTCATCATAACGCTCCTAAAAGGGGACTGAGAGGCTTTCGGTGTGCCCATCGACGGCGATCACCTGACCGGAAACCATGCCCGCATCCTTCGACGCCAGAAACACGCACATGCGGGCGATATCGTCGGCGCTGACAAATTTGCGCATGGACGCCTGGCCCTCGTAGATCCTGCGCACATCGCCAGCTTCCATGCCACGGTTTTTTGCATCACGCGCGATGACACCATCGATACGCGGGCCTTCCACCGAGCCGGGGCAGATGGCATTGGCGCGGATGCCGAAGGGGCCAAGCTCCATCGCCAGCGTCTTTGTGAGCCCGATAATAGCCCATTTGGAGGCGGCATAGGAGGTGCGGTTCGGATAACCGAAAAGCGCGGCCGTCGAGGCGATGTTGATGATCGCGCCGCTGCCCCTCGCCTTCATCGCCGGAACCGCTTCCTTGAGGAAATAGAAGGTGCCGTTGACATTGACATCCATGGTGCGGCGGAAGTCTTCGGCGTCGACCGCTTCCACCGGCGCGTTCATGCCGGAAATGCCGGCATTGTTGACCAGAAGATCAAGCCTGCCGCCGGTCGCTGCAAGAACCTCCGCCACCAGAGCGGCGACCGCAGTCTCATCGGCGACATTGCAGACCGTCGCGGTGATACCGGCGGCCTGCATGCTTTCGACGGCGTCAGCGTCGACGTCGCAGATGAACACGCGAAAGCCCTCGGCCTTCAGATTGAGGGCGATCGCCTTGCCGATGCCGGAGCCGGCGCCGGTGACCAGAGCCACAGGGTCATCAGTTTCGGGTCTCATTGCAGACAAGATCAGGCTCCTTCGGGCACAGCGGAAGCCGGCAGATGCTCCTCGAGCAGCTCCAGCGTATCTTCCAGCCAGCCGATCCGCATCTCCGGCACGGAGCGCATCAAAAGCTCGGTGTAATCGTCGAACGGCGGCGACAGCACCTCCTGCTTGCCGCCATAGCGCACCACCTCGCCCTGATACATGACCGCAATCGTGTCGGCGACTTCGCGCACGGCGGCGATATCGTGGGTGATGAAGATGTAGGTCACGCCGTCTTTCAGCTGAAGATCGCGGAGCAGCTTCAGAATGCCCTTGGCCACCAGCGGATCGAGCGCGCTCGTCACCTCGTCGCAGATGATCAGCTTCGGCTTGGCGGCAAGTGCACGGGCAATGCAGACGCGCTGCTTCTGCCCGCCGGAAAGTTCGGCCGGATAGCGGTCGATGAACTCCTCGCCGAGTTCGATACGGTCGAGCAGTTCGATGACGCGTTTGCGTTTTTCCTTGCCCTTCATGCCGAAATAAAATTCCAGCGGGCGGCCGATGATCGTGCCGACGGTCTGGCGCGGGTTCATCGCCACGTCAGCCATCTGATAGATCATCTGCAGTTCCTGCAGGTTCTGCCAGCTGCGGCCCTTCAGCGCTGGCGACAGCACCTCGCCGTCAAACGCGATTTCCCCGGTATGGGGCGGCAGAAGCCCGGTCAGCACCCGGGCAAGCGTCGACTTGCCCGAGCCGCTCTCGCCGACGATTGCGAGCGTCGTGCCCGGCTGAACCTCCATGTTGATGTTCTTCAGCACATCGAAATCGAGCCCGCGATAGCGCGCCGAAATCTCCTTCAGCGTCAGCACCGGCTTTTCATCCGGATCGCGCTCGCGCCGCTCGACATTGATTGCCGAAACGAGGTCCTGGGTATACTCTTCCTGCGGATGGTTGATGATCTGGTCGCAGGTGCCGTATTCGACCGTCTCGCCACCGCGCAGAACCATGATGTCATCGGCAATCTGGGCGACGACGGCAAGATCATGGGTAATGTAAAGCGCGGCCACACCGAAGTCGCGGATCGCCTTCTTGATCGCGGCCAGAACGCCAAGCTGGGTGGTCACGTCCAGCGCCGTCGTCGGCTCATCAAAGACAACAAGGTCCGGCTTCGGGCAGAGCGCCATGGCAGTCATGGCGCGCTGAAGCTGACCGCCGGAGACCTGGTGCGGGTAACGGTTGCCGAAGGTCTCCGGGTCAGGCAGGCCAAGGCGGGTGAAGAGGTCGACGGCGCGTGCCTTTGCCTCCGACCGGCTCATGCGCTTGTGCTTGACGGTCGATTCAATGACCTGATCCATCAGCTTGCGCGCCGGGTTGAAGGCGGCGGCAGCGGATTGCGCCACATAGGTCACCTCTGCCCCGCGCGCGGAGCGCAGCACCTTGCCCGGCGCGCGGCGCATTTCCCGGCCATTGAGCTTGATCGAGCCGCCTGTCAGCCGAACGCCGCCACGGCCATAACCCATGGCGGACAGGCCGATGGTGGACTTGCCGGCGCCCGATTCCCCGATCAGCCCCAGCACCTTGCCCGCTTCGAGCGACAGCGAGACGCCGTTGACGATGGTGATCTTCTGCGGCTTTTCGCCCGGCGGATAGCTGGTTGCCTCGATCTTGAGGTCCTTGATTTCAAGAAGAGCCTCAGCCATTGCGGCCTCCTTTCAGCGAAGTCGTGCGTTCCAGAATCCAGTCGGCGACCAGATTGACGGAGATGGCGAGCGCGGCGATAGCGACAGCCGGAAGCAGGGCTGCGGGAATGCCATAGACGATGCCATCCTTGTTTTCCTTCACGATACCGCCCCAGTCGGCATTCGGCGGCTGGATGCCAAGGCCGAGAAAGGAAAGCGTCGAGATGAACAGCACGACGAAGATGAAACGCATGCCGAGTTCGGCAATCAGCGGCGAAATCGCATTCGGCAGGATTTCCCGGAAGATCACCCAGATCTGACCTTCACCGCGAAGCTTCGCGGCCTCGACGAAGTCCATGACCGCGAGGTCGGCTGCGACAGCGCGCGACAGGCGGAACATCCGCGTTGCCTCCAGAAGACCGATAACGACGATCAGGATCGGCACGGTAACCGGCATCACCGATAGCACGACCAGCGCAAAGATCAGCGATGGAATGGCCATGATGAGGTCGACGAAGCGCGACAGAACCTGATCGAGCCAGCCGCCGACGGTGGCCGCAAAAAGCCCGAGCGTGGTGCCGACGACAAAGGCAACCATGGTTGCCGCGATTGCCACGAAAATCGTGGTGCGGCCGCCATAGATCAGGCGCGACAGCAGATCGCGGCCGATATTGTCGGTGCCAAGCCAGTGCGCGGCGGATGCCGGCTCCCAGACATCGCCGACAACCTGGCTCATGCCATAGGGCGCAAGCCACGGCGCGAAGATGGCCGCGAGGAAGAAGCAGATGGTGACAAACAGGCCGATAAGGGCGGGATAAGGTATTCGTTTTATCATGTTCTTCTCCTCATCGCGGATGCCTGAGGCGCGGATTGGCGAGGATTGAGAAGATATCCGCCAGCATGTTCAAACTGATGTAGACAGCGGCAAAGATGATGCCGCAGGCCTGAACCACCGGCACATCGCGCTTGGCCACATGGTCCACCAGATATTGGCCCATGCCCGGATAGACGAAGACCACTTCGACCACAACGACGCCGACGACCAGATAGGCCATGTTCAGCATCACCACGTTGACGATGGGGGCGATGGCGTTCGGAAACGCATGACGCCAGATCACCTTGAAGCGGGACAGCCCGTTCAGTTCGGCGGTTTCGATATAGGCCGACTGCATGACGTTCAAAAGCGCCGCACGGGTCATGCGCATCATATGCGCCAGCACCACCATCACCAGAACTGTGACCGGCAGCGCAATGGCATGCAGCTTGGCGAAGAACGACATGTTCGAATTGATCATCGCCACCGACGGCGCCCAGCCGAGCTGCACGCCGATATAGAAGATCAGGATGTAGCTCAGCATGAATTCCGGCACGGAAATCGATGCAAGCGTAATGGTCGAGATCAGCTTGTCCGGCCAGCGGTTGCGGTAGAGCACCGAAACGAGGCCGAGAATGATGGCAAGAGGCACCGAGATGATGGCGGCACAACCCGCCAGAAACAGCGTGTTCGACAGCCGGCCCTCGATGGCGGTGGCAATGTTCTGACCGTTGGTCAAGGACGTGCCGAGATCGCCGTGCAGCAGACCGACGAGCCACGACAGGTAGCGTTGATAGACCGGCGCGTTCAGACCGAGTTCGGCGCGCAGGTTTGCCAACGCTTCAGGTGTGGCGGACTGGCCGAGAATGGCCTGGGCGACATCGCCGGGCAGCATCTGGGTGCCGGCGAAAATCAGGATCGATACGAAAAAGATCAGCATGAGGCCCAGCGCTAACCGCTGGGCCACAAGCTTGAGAAGGGAGGCGTTCATGGGCGCCTCAAGCCTTCCAGCATTTTACGGGAGCAAGACCGTTCATCAGCTCGAAGACGCCGTTTTCTTCCCAGCCCTGAACATCGGTGCTGACGGCCTGTACGAACTCGTTGAACATCGGGCAGATGAGACCACCCTCGTCGCGCAGGATCTTCGCCATCTGGCTGTATTCCTGCTTGCGCTTTGCCTGATCCAGCTCACCCTTGGCTTCCAGCAGAAGCTCGTCGAACTCCTCATTGTAGAAGTGGGTGTCGTTCCAGTCGGCGCTGGAAAGATAGGCGGTGGTGTACATCTGGTCCTGAACCGGGCGGCCATCCCAGTAGGAGGCGCAGAACGGCGTATTGTTCCAGACATCCGACCAGTAGCCGTCATCGGGCTCGCGCTGGATCTGCAGCGGAATGCCGGCGGCCTGTGCGCTCTGCTGAAAGAGCTGCGCGGCGTCAACTGCACCCGGGAAGGCGGTTTCGGCAACGCGCAGGATGATCGGGCTGCCGTCATGACCGGACGCCTTGTAGAGCTCGGCGGCCTTCTCCGGATCGTAATGGCGCTGCTCGATACTGTCATCGAACAACGGATAGCTTTCGTTGATCGGGAAGTCGTTACCGACCGAGCCATAGCCACGCAGGATTTTCTCGACCATTTCCTCGCGGTTGATGGCGTATTTCAGGGCGTTGCGCAGTTCCTTGTTGTCGAAGGGCGGCTGGTCGCACTGCATGATGAAGACGTAATGGCCACGACCGGCAACATGGTCGACGGTGATGTTCGGCGCACGGTCAAGAAGGCCTGCGACGCGCGGCGCGACCTGGTTGACGATATCGACCTGGCCGGACTGAAGCGCAGCATTGCGCGCCGTCGCATCATTGATGATGGTCATCTCGATCGTGTCGAAGTGACCACGGCTGTCGTCCCAGTAGTCTGCAAACTTTTCGAAGGTGTACCGAACGCCGGGTTCCGCCTCGACAATCTTGTAGGCGCCGGTACCGATGCCGGCGGTCGGGTCTTCGCGGCCACCGCCCGGCTGGATCGCCAGATGGAAATCGGAAAGGAGATAAGGAAGGTCGGCCGTCGGCACATCAACCTCGACGATCAGGTTTTCGCCATCGACGCGGATATCGGAAATGCCGCGCATGATGCCGAGCGCGCCGGACTTGGAATCCTCATCCGAATGGCGCAGCAGCGTCTGGCGCACATCTTCCGCCGTCATCGTCTCGCCATTGTGGAACTTGACACCCTGGCGGATCTTGAAGGTCCAGGTCTTGGCATCGTCGGAGGCTTCGTAGGATTCCGCCAGACGCGGGTTCAGCGAGCCGTCTGCATTCACTTCGAGAAGCTGTTCGCCATAGGCGCGAACGACGTGAAACGGAACCTGGCTGGCAATCAGCGCCGGGTCGAGCGAGGTGGTGGACGAGCCGCCGCCAAGGCCCATGCGCAGCGTGCCGCCCTTGACCGGCTCCTGCGCCATGGCCATGCGGCCGAACACCGAATTGGCGGCAACAGCACCGACACCGAGCGCCGAGGTGCGGGCGATGAATGCGCGACGCGACATGCCGCTCTTCAACATGCTGGCTGTGAGAGATTTCCGAAATTTTTTCATTTTGCTTCCGTCTTGGTTTGGGTTTGTCCGCAAACGAGGCGGCTCGTATGCCTCTCAGATAGGGCGGAATAAAAGTGTTGGTACGAGCCCGTATGAAACTTGGCAGCTAACGCGTGCCGGGGCGCTCGCCGACAAAACAGCCGGCGCCATCCTTTGGCATATCGGCGTGCTGGCGCTCGAACATGGCGAGCTTTTCGGCGACCTCACCTTCGGGAATGCATGTGCGCCGGGCATTGAGATCCGTGTGCAGCAGCAGCGTCTCGACGGTTGCCGCCAGTTCGCCGTCGCCGCGGAACAGCCGGTGGAAGAGATGCATCTTCTTGCCCTGGCCGGAGAGCAGCTGCGAGGTCGCCGTCAGCCGGTCGCCTTCGTGAACCTCGTTCAGATAGCGCACATGGCTTTCGACGGTGAAATAGCTGAGGCCGCCAGCGATATAGGCGGCATCCGCGCCGATCAGTTCCATGAAGCCATCGGTGGCCTTGGAGCCGGCCTCCAGATAGAAGGTCTCGTTCATGTGGCCGTTATAATCGGTCCATGACGGCGGCACCTGACGGCTGAGCGTGACGGGAAGACCGTCGCGCTCTCCGCTGACAACAAGATCGGCCTCATGCGCCGACACGACCTTGCCGGCGGCATTGTCGCTGACCTTCAGCGCCCGCAGGATGCCAACAAGATTGTCGTCGCGCTCCCGCTCCAGTTCGCGGATGGACTTGTTCCCGGACTGGTCGTCCGACTGCCCGGCGATCAGCTCGACAAGCTCGTCATTAAACTCCGGCACGTCCATCAGCTTGGTCCACGGCCAGGAAAGCGCGGGGCCGAACTGCGCCATGAAATGCTTCATGCCCGCCTCGCCACCGGCGATGCGGTAGGTCTCGAACAGGCCCATCTGGGCAAAGCGCAGGCCGAAGCCCATGCGGATCGCCTCGTCGATATCCTCGGTGGTGGCAACGCCGTCCTTGACCATCCACAGGCTCTCGCGCCAGATCGCTTCGAGAAGCCGGTCGGCGATATGGGCGTCGATTTCCTTCTTAACCGTCAGCGGATACATGCCCATGGAGCGGAGGATCCCGGCGGCCTTTTCGCAGATCGCCTTGTCGCCGACGAGTTCGACCAGCGGCAGCAGATAGACCGGATTGAACGGATGGGCGACGATGGCGCGGGCGCCCTTTTCATTCAGCTCCGACGGTTTGAACCCCGAAGTGGACGAACCGATGATCGTCCCCTGCCCTGCCGCCGCAGAAATGGCGGCGTGGGTTTCATGCTTCAGCGCCAACCGTTCCGGCACGCTTTCCTGCACCCAGATGGCGCCGGCAACGGCCTCTTCCAGCGTAGCGCAGAAGCTGAGTTTTCCCTCGGCAGGCAAAGGCTTATCGTAGACCGCGGGCAGCGAGCGACGGGCGTTGGCGATGACTTCGCCGATCTTGCGTTCGGCTTCCGGATCAGGATCGAACACCGCAACGTCAAAGCCGTTCAGCAGAAACCGCGCGGCCCAGCCGCCGCCAATCACGCCGCCGCCGATAATCGCAGCCTTCGATAGGCCATCCCCGCTCATCACGCAGCACCCTTCGGCGCGCGCTTGACGAGACCGAGCTTTTCGCGCACGGCCTCCGGGCCAATGACGCGGGCGCCCATAGTCTCGGCAATGGTCACGGCTTTTTCGACGAGCTGGGCATTTGTGGCGAGCACGCCCTTCGATAGGTAGATATTGTCCTCAAGACCGACACGGATATTGCCGCCGGCAAGCATGGCCGCTGCGGTATAGGGCATCTGGTCACGGCCGAGCGAGAAGGCCGACCAGTGCCAGTCTTCCGGCACATTGTTGACCATGGCCATGAAGGTGTTGAGGTCGTTCGGCGCGCCCCACGGAACGCCCATGCACAGCTGCACCAGCGCCGGCGACGTCAGGATGCCTTCCTTGACCAGCTGCTTGGCAAACCAGAGATGGCCGGTATCAAACGCCTCGATCTCGGGCTTCACGCCGAGATCGGTCATCATCTGGCCCATGGCGCGCAGCATGCCGGGCGTGTTTGTCATCACATAATCGGCTTCGGCAAAATTCATCGTGCCGCAATCGAGCGTGCAGAGTTCGGGCAGGCATTCGGCGATGTGGACGACACGTTCGGCAGCGCCGATCATGTCGGTTCCAGCCGCGTTGACCGGCAGCGGCGCCTCCGTGGAACCGAAAGTGATGTCGCCGCCCATGCCGGCGGTGAGGTTCAGCACCACATCGACCTCCGCATCGCGGATGCGGTCGGTCACTTCGCGATAGAGGGATGGAAGACGCGAAGGAACACCGGTTTCGGGATCGCGGACATGACAATGGACGATGGCAGCGCCCGCCTTGGCGGCATCGATGGCGCTTTTTGCAATCGCTTCAGGCGAACGGGGAACATGGGGAGAGCGGTCCTGGGTACTGCCCGAACCGGTGACAGCGCACGTGATAAAAACATCCCTGTTCATTGTCAGAGGCATGAATACTCCTGTTACGTCGCTCCCGTCAGCAAAGCCAGAGAGCGAAATGCCATTTCGCGCGCGGAGAGACCTTCGGCCTGTTCACCCGCGTGCAAATTCCAAATTTTCCTCGCGCAGATTGACGCCCTGCGCAGCGTATAGACGTGCAAATCTGAAATCGGACTGCGGATGCGAGATGCATCCCGGCACGCGGCGTGCAGCCATGTGCGTGAGCCGGCGGAAAACAGTCACATGCCGCTTGGGAAAGGCATGCCCCCGTCAGGGTAGACTTCATCACCGGTTCGTCCGATTGTCTCTGCAACAGGCCGCAAGGCAGCCGCCGCGGAAACATGACGGTTTCGATGGGCAGGAGAATAAGGTAGCCAGGCGCACGCGTTTTATCTTATCGTGCCAAATTATTGTCCAATAATGCCGAATGCGCCCCATGAATGTCACATTCCTGCTTTTCGACGGTTTTTCCAACCTGGTCTTCTCCTGCCTTCTCGAGCCGCTTCGCATGGTTCACGAGCTCTATCAGGAGGATGTCAGCTGGAAGGTCATCAGCGCCGACGACGCGCCGGTTGAAAGCTCGTCGCACCTGCTGCTTACCCCCACTGCCAGGCGCGAGGACATCGAAGCCTCCGATCTTCTGGTGATCGTTTCCAGCAACGGCTATCGCCAGCACCCGACGCCCGAAAACCAGCGCCTCGTGATGACGCTCGCCCGCCAGAGCCGCTATGTCATCGGCGCTGACGCAGGCGCATGGATGCTCGCTTCTACCGGCCTCCTGGACGATCTGACGGCAACGCTGCACTGGTCGGTGATCAACGAGTTCGCCGAAACCTTTCCTCAGGTCCACGTCAGCCAGCAGACCTATGTGAAAGAAGGGCGATTGTGGAGTTGCGGCGGCGCCTCGACGGCGCTGGAGCTGATTCTGGCCTTCATCACCGATCAGTTCGGCGCGGCCAGGGCCTTCATGACCTCATCCATGTTCATGCATGATGCCAGCCCTCAGCGCGACGGGACCCACATCCCGACTGCACTCTCCGTGCCCGGCCGCAGCCGGATGGACGCGATCATCAACATCATGGTCGAGACCATCGAAAATCCGCTATCGCTTACCGCCCTGGCCGAGCGCGCCCATATGTCGACCCGCACGCTGAACCGGTTGTTCAAAGCGGAGCTCGGCATGTCGCCGGGACAGTATTATCAGAACATCCGGTTGCTCCACGCCCGGGAGATGGCGGAAAACACCGCACTCGGCCTGCGCGAAATTGCCATCCGCGCCGGCTATTCCAACGCGCCGGCCCTCTCCAAGGCTTTCCAGAAGGCCTATGGCCATTCCGTCCGCAAGGTCGAGAAGAAGTCCTGACGGCGTTCTCAGCCCTCCTGGCAGAGCCACTCCAGCCGCTGCATGATCTGCCGAAACGCGTCCTGCGCCTTCTGGCTTTTATGACGGGCCCGCAGCCAGCCATGCACCAGCCCGCGCCCCGTCTCGACCTCAACGGCGGCGCCGACGGCTTGCGCTGCCGCCTGATAGCGCAGCGCATCATCGTGCAGCGGATCGCATTCGGCGGGATAGATGAAGGTCGGCGGCAGGTGGGCGAGATCGCCGGCCCGCGGCGTGGCGCCTGGATCATCCGGCGTGCCGCCGCGCACATCGCCATAGCCGCGCAACTCGTCGCGGGAAAGCAGCGGCGCATGGGCGTGGGTCTCGAAGCTTCCGCCCTCCGGCGCGAAACCGAGCGAGGGATAGATCAGCACCTGCCCCGCAAGCGCCGGCCCCACCCACGTTCCGGCCACGCAGGCGCAGAGCGACGCGCCGGCGCTATCGCCGCAAAGCACCAGCCGGTGCGCCTCCGCAGCCACGCGCACGACGGCCATCGCATCGTCATAGGCGGCCGGATGGCGGTGCTCCGGCGCCAGCCGGTAGTCGACGGATACCACCTGCACGCCGGTGGCAACGGCAATCTCCGCGCAGACGTCATCGTGGCTTTCAAGCCCGCCCAGCACAAAGCCACCGCCATGGGCATAGACAATGACCGTATCGGTCTCTCCCCCATAGAAGCGGACCGGCACACCGTCGATCGTACCGTCGGCAACCGCGAGGTCCGCCGGCCGCCCAGCATGAAAATGCGCCGCCATGCGATCATAGACCGCCCGCTGCGCAGCCCAGTCGTCCGCCTTGAGCTCGGCCGGATAGAAGGCCAGCGTTTCATCGATAAAATCGAGAATGCCCTGATCGAGATAGGTCGAATAATCCAAAAGATGCTCCCTTTGCGGAAGGGATCGATACTCCATCTTCCTCGCGACGACCACCCTTCCTCCGCAATCGGCCTTGTCCGCGTCTTCTCGTCTGCCCGGTGGGTTCGCTGGCAAATGCGGTTGAAAATCGGTTCTCCGGCGAGGGCTAGCAGACCTTGCCCGGCGGTATGCCGAACTGGCGGCGGAACGCTGTCGAGAAATTCGCCGTCGACCCGTAACCGGCCACAAATGCGGCCTGGGCGATGGAAACCTCGCCGCGGTTCAACAGGGTACGGGCCTGCTCCAGCTTGGTTTTTCGCATGTAGTGAAAGACAGTCATGCCATGGGCCGCATGAAACAGCCTCTGCAGCGTATTGGCGCTGACACCGGCCTGCGCTGCCAGTTCATCGACACCCGGAAGATGCCCGCGCGCCTCGACAATCATTTCTTCGGCGCGTGCCAGTTTCGCGCTTTCAGCGGGGCTGAGGCGCGCACGCGTCAGCGCAGCCCCGGTGTCGCCGCCGATGGCATGGAAAGCCTCGGCGATGATCATCAGCACGCAACTCTCCATCTGCAGCCGGTGGAGATGCGGGGCGGCAACCGGCGCCCGCATCGCCTGTTCGGCAAAGGCAATGGCAGCCGGGCTCGGGCGCCAGTTGGAAAGGGCGAAATGCATGCGACTGAATGCAGCAATTGCGGCCGCGGAGCGGTCGCTGAAGACATCGCCCGATGCGAGCCATTCGGGCAGGATCGATATGTTGAACTTGCGGATCCGGTCGCCCTTCTTCACCCGGCGCCAGAACCTGACCGGTTCGTTCTGCGCGCAGACGACGCCGACAGGCTCCCAGGCCCGCCGGCTGTCAGGGCGTGTCGGCATCGGCAGCGTGTGGTCCGCAAGCTTCGCCTCGATACCACCGGCAAAGAACAGCTTGATGCTGAGGTGCGGCTGCAGCTCGGATTCGGTTTCCATCGCGCACAGGCTGACCGTGTCGGAATGCAGGACGCTCAGGCCATCGCGAAGCCTTTCGTGACCGTAATGCCCGTCCAGCGCCCTGTCGCCCGCAACCGTCCGGTTCAAGAGCCTGAAGGAGCCGTTGGCGCGGCGCATATGCGCGAGAAAGTCCTCGGTCTCAAACGGAACGGCGCGGTCCTGCATGATCTTTCCAAACAGCCGGTTCTGGTCGTTTTGCAAAAGAAATTGGGGCTTTTGCAAAATCACGATCTGTAGATTTCAGGCTACGCCATCCTCTATATAAAATATGAATTTTGCAATCAAGTTTATAGCCATCCCGCTTTCAAGCCGTTATCGGGGTGGTGTTCAACGGGGGTGTTGATGAGTATCTCGGCAACGAAAAATGCCATATTGGCCGCCACGGTGAGCCTTGCAGCGCTTCAGGCCGCCGGCCCTGCATGGGCGCAGAATGGGGACCTGACAGTGCTGAAGCCGGTCACCGTTGCCACCGACGGGACGGATAACGATGACACCGATTTTGTCGCCGCCTCCTCCAGCGCCGCGATGAAGACCAATCGCCCGCTGATCGAAACGCCTCAGTCGGTTTCCGTCGTCACCCGCAAGGAGTTCGAGGAACGCAACGCGACCTCGGTGCAGCAGGCGCTTCTCTACAGCTCCGGCGTGTCGGCCGAGCTCCGGCCCAATGACCGCTACGACATCGTGCCGGTCCGTGGTTTCGGCGGCTACCAGAATTTCGTCCAGTATCTTGACGGACTGCGCATCCTGAAGGGCATCTCCTATGCCGAGCCGACCATCGATCTCTACAATATCGACCGGGTCGAAGTGGTCCGGGGGCCGGCCTCTGTTCTTTATGGCCAGATGACACCCGGTGGCATGGTCAATCTCGTGTCCAAGAAGCCGACCGAAGAGACCCGCGGCGAGGTCTTCACCACCGTCGGCAATGACAGCTACATCAAATCGGGCATCGATCTTTCTGGCCCGATCGACGAGAACGGCATCTACCGCTATCGCTTCGTCGCCTCCGGGCGCTACAACGAAACCAATATCGACGGCGTCGAATCCTCTCGCGTATCGGTTTTGCCGTCGCTCGAGATCGCGCCGGACGATGCGACCAGCCTGACCCTTCAGTTCAGCTATACCGACGACCCGTCGAGCAATTATCCGGGCTATCTGCCGGCAGTCGGAACCGTGCTGCCGAACGGGGACTACCCTTATATTCCGTATGATTTCAATATCGGACAGCCCGACTTCGACAAGTTCACCCGCCAGACGACGACCGCAGGCTATGAATTCGAGCACGAGTTCGATGACGTCTTCACCCTTCGCCAGAACCTGCGCTACACCCATATCGATACCGAGCACCGCGCGCTCTACTATTCGGGCAGCAGCGGCACGACGCTGAGCCGCGGCGTATCGCATCTGAAGGAACAGGCCGATACCGTCGCCGTCGACACCCAACTCGAGGCCGATTTTGCCACCGGAGCGCTCGACCATACCGGCCTGTTCGGATTTGATTACAGCTATATCAACGCAGATCGCCTGTTCGGCAGGGGCAAGGGTCCGTCGATCGACTATCTGAGCCCGGACTATAGCCAGGCTATCACCGACCCCGCCTATACCACTGACACCAACCAGGTCACCAATCAGGCCGGCATCTATCTGCAGGACGAGATCTCCTACGGCGCCCTGGCGGTCGCGCTCGGCGGTCGCTACGATTACTACGACATTACCAACGAGGACACGGTTCTGGCCACCGGTGCGACCTCGTCGACAGAGAACGAAAACCACGCCTTCACCGGGCGCGTCGGCGCGACCTACCTGTTCGAGAACGGCATCGCGCCCTATGCGAGCTACTCCACGTCCTTCGAACCGCCCTCCGGTTTCGGCTACAGCGCCGATGGCGGCACCACGCTCGATCCGGTGGAAGGCGAGCAGTATGAAGTCGGCGTCAAGTATCAGCCGTTCGACGATGCCGAAAGCTACATCATGGCATCGGCCTATCAGCTGACGGAGAAGAATGCGCTCAGCTCCGACCCGACCTACAGCGGCTACTATGTCCAGACCGACGAGATCGAGCTGAAGGGCATAGAGCTGGAAGGCAAGCTGGCGCTCGATGCCGGATGGGACATCACGCTCGCCTACACCTACGCCGACCCGGAAATCACCAAGAGCGCGACGGCCGCCCTCGTCGGCAATGCGCCGGCCGCCGTGCCGGAAAACGCGGCCTCCGCTTGGCTGCACTACAGCGTGATGAGCGGTCCGCTCGAAGGCCTTGGCATCGGCGCAGGCGTCCGTTTCAACGGCGAGACCTGGGGCGACCAGGAAAACACCTTCAAGGTGCCCGCCTACACGCTGTTCGATGCCGGCATCGACTACGATTTCGGCGTCAAATGGCCAAAATACGAGGGCCTGAAGCTCAACGTCACCGCGAGCAATCTCGGCAACAAGGAATATGTGGCATCGTGCACATATACGACCCGCTGCTTCTACGGCACCAGCCGGTCGGTCTATGCGACACTGAAATACCAGTGGTAACAGAGATGGCGGAGCCGGTCTTCGGTTCCGCCATCATCGCTTCGCGGTCACAAGACGGCTCTCTCGGCCTGCGGGAAAATCATGCTCAGAAAATGCGTTCTGTTCTGTCTCTTTCTTTTTGCCGCCTGTCCTCAGGCTTCGGCGGAAATCGTGCTTCATGATCTCGAAGACCGGACCGTGACGCTTGAGGCACCGGCGAAACGACTGCTCATCGATGACGGCCGCATCATCTTCGCCCTGTCCTTCATGGACGAAAACCCGGCCTCGCTGATTGCCGCCTGGCCGCATGACGTCGACAGGCTTGGCCGCCTGCCCCATGCGGCTCTCGCCAGGCAGTTCCCCGAGATTGATAGTCTGCCGAATACCGGCAGCAATGCGAGCGGCATGTCCGCCGAAGCCATGCTCTCGGTCGATCCGGACCTTGTTGTCCTCTCCGTCTACTCGCATTTCGATGCGCCACAGCTACGCCATCTGGAAGACGCCGGCGTTCCGGTCATCTTCGTCGATTTCGTTTCGGATCCGCTTGAAAACGCCGACAAAAGCCTGCTGCTTCTGGGGCAGGCGACCGGCCACGAGGACGCCGCCCGAAAGCTTGTCGCCTTCAGGAAAGACCATCGTGAGGCGGTGGAGCACCGCCTGCAACAGGCCGAGAGGCTGGAACGCCCCTCCCTGTTTCTGGAGGCGCACGCTTCAGCCACGGGCCTTTGTTGCTTTTCACCGGGTCGCGGCGGCATCGGCACGCTGATCGCCTTTGCCGGCGCCAAAAATGTCGGCGATGCGCTGGGGGGCAAGCCCTTCGGCCAGCTCACCATCGAAGCGAGCCTTGCCCGCGACCCGGACATCTATGTCGCCAGTGGCGGCGCCTATATGAAGGATCGGGACGGCCTGTTGATCGGCCCCGGTTTTTCTGCCGAAGAGATGCAGCAGTCGCTTTCGGGCTTGCTGGCACGCCCCGGCTTCAGCGCGCTTTCCGCTGTTCGCAATGGCCGGATCTATGGCATCGACAAGCACCTGTTCGATCCGGTCGTCGATATTCTGGCGCTTGAGCTTCTGGCAAAATGGGCCCATCCGGACCTGTTCGAAGACCTTGATATCGATGCGACGAGGAAAGCGCTCGACGCGATGACACCGCTCGGCGTGCCGCCCGGATACTGGAGCCAAGCGGAGGAATGATGTTGAAAGAGCAGCTACGTTCACTGAACTCCACGCCGGAAGACACAATCGAATTCGAGGCGGCCGAACCAACGCGTCAGCGCCGCTGTCTCCGTTTCGAAATCGCCTCGCAGGCAGGGCTTCCATACGAAATCTTCGTCAGCCTTCCGCGTCAGGCCCCTCCGCCAGAGGGGTTTCCGGTGCTCTACATGCTTGATGCCAATGCCGATTTCACTCTTGCCGATCAGGTGATGGAGCGGCTGACGCGCCGGCCTGCAGCAACCGGTGTGGAACCCGCCATCATCGTCGGCATCGGTTATCCGCAAACGGAAGGCTACAATCAGGAACGGCGGCATCTCGACCTGACCTCCGGTCCGACCGACGATGCCTTCTACGAAGACACCACCTACACCTTCGGCGGTCAGCACGCCTTCATTGCATTCATTTGCGACAGACTGAAACCGGTCATCCGCAACCGTTTCCCGATTCGCGAAGGTCACGAGACCATCCTCGGCCATTCCCTTGGCGGCTATTTCGTCGTCGAGCTGGCGCTGACGAGGCCCGAACTGTTTTCCGGTTACGTCGCGATCAGCCCGTCCATATGGTGGAATCCGGACAGGATTTTCGGCCATATTGCCAGCCGTTCGGCCCCGCCCGAGAAACCGATCCGCTTTTTCCTCGCCGCTGGCGGCTGGGAAACCGAGCCAGCCCCCTGGCAGCGGCAGGACACACCCGAGCGCAACCTGGAGCAGACCAACCTCCGGCTGAGACGCCGGATGAACGACAATATCGATCGTCTGTCAGAATGCTGTCGCAGCACCTATCCCGAGACCGTAACGCTCCGAACGGAACGGATCGCCGACGAAGACCATTCGAGCATATACGTCGCCTCTCTGCCGAGAGCGCTCCGCTTCGTGCTGCCCGCAGGGCAAGGCTGATTGCTGGCGGCGGGCGCTCGACTTCACGCGACGATCAATTCAAGGTGAGTTCAGCGCCCGGCAGTTGTGGCGGGCCGCCCCACATGCCTAAGCTTGGCCAGGTCGCGACAATCGGTGGCGGCAGGATTGGAGCGGGCTCTCAGGGTTCGCAAGCGAGGGAGAGAGTGGCATGAACGAGCATCAACAGCGGTTGACCGCCAAGGACTTCAGCCCGGAACTTCTGGAGCTCTACGACTTTTATGCCCACGGCATGATCACCAAGCGTGAATTTCTCGATCGCGCCGGCAAATATGCCATTGGTGGCCTGACCGCCGCCGCGATCCTGGGGATGATGAGCCCGGACTACGCCAAGGCCGAGCAGGTGAGTTTCAACGATCCCGATATCCTGGCCGAGTGGATCACCTATCCATCGCCGAACGGCCATGGCGAGATGCGGGCCTACTATGTGCGCCCCACCGGCGTCGAGACCGCGCCGGGTGTTGTTGTCGTTCATGAGAACCGCGGCCTCAACCCGTATATCCAGGATGTCGCCCGCCGTCTGGCCAAGGCCGGCTTTATCGCCATGGCGCCGGATGGCCTGACGCCGATGGGCGGCTATCCCGGCAATGACGAAGAGGGACGGGCGCTCCAGCAACAGGTCGACGGCGAGAAGCTGATGAACGATTTCTTCGCAGCCATCGAATTCCTGATGGCGGACGAAGCCGTAACCGGCAAGGTCGGGATCACCGGCTTCTGCTATGGCGGCGGGGTCGCCAATGCAGCAGCCGTCGCCTATCCCGAACTTGGCGCTGCCGTGCCGTTCTACGGCCGGCAGCCGGAGGCAACGGATGTCACCCGGATCGAGGCGCCGCTGCTGCTGCATTATGGCGGCCTCGATGAGCGCGTCAATGCCGGCTGGCCGGCTTATCAGGAGGCGCTTGATGCGGCCGGGAAGACCTACGAGGCCTATATCTATGAAGGCGCCAACCACGGTTTCCACAATGACTCGACGCCGCGCTATGACGAGGCCGCGGCCGAACTCGCCTGGGCGCGCACGATAGACTGGTTCAACCGCTATCTGCCGCAGGATTGAGGCTTGCGTTCTTGGGCTCTGCTGACGCGGGCAGAACGCTGCGGAAACGCCCCGGCAGGATGTGACAAACGTCATGGATGACCACCGGCGCGCAAACCTGTATAGTCTGGTCTCCATCAGGAAGAAGTGAGGAGCTTCCTGGCGGAGGAAACGGCCTTTGCCGACGCCTGCCTGCAGGTGCCCGGACGCAAGGCTGTATGACATGGGAGGAGATACCGATGGTATTCCCGTCAAGGCCGACGGACGAGCATGTTCATGCCGAAACCGTTCTGGCGACGGCACTTTCCGCGCAGGGCCCCGCCTTTTCGCCGGTCGCGGCCTCATGGTGGCGATCGCTCGTCCAGCACAAGCTCGATCCGGCCGGAGCGACAGACACCGAAGACAGGCGGCTCGGCGCCAGCGAACTGAGCGAGCGGCGCGAACGGGCAGACCCGATGCTGTCGATTGCCGGCTCGCGGCTTGACCGCCTGTTCCGCTGTGTTGCCCAATCGGCCTGCGGCGTTTTCCTGAGCGATGCCGACGGCTTCGTTCTCGATCACCGCTACCGGGATGCCGACCGCGAGAGTTTCCAGCTCTGGGGACTGAGAAAGGGGCGAAGCTGGGCGGAGGCTGTCGAGGGGACCAACGGCATCGGCACCTGCCTCGCCGAGGGACGTCCCCTGGTCATCCATCGCGACGAGCACTTCTTCAACCGCAACATCGCCATGAGCTGCATCGACGCGCCGATCTATGGCCCCGACGGAGATCTCATCGGAGCTCTCGACGTATCCTCCGCGCGCTCCGATCAGACGGCTTCGGCCAACCACATGATTGCCGCCCTGGTGCAGCAGACGGCGCGGCAGATCGAGGCCGATTGTTTCCGCGCCGCCCATCCCGGCCACCGCATCCTGATCGCCGATGGCGGCGACAGAGACGACACCGTCACATCCCTCATCGCGGTTGACGGCGACGACCTGGTGGTCGCTGCGACCCGCTCCGCCCGCCAGGCCCTCGGCCTTGCCCTATCCGGCGCCTTCACGCCGGTACCGGCTGCGGATCTCCTCGGCGGCGGCCCCGAAGCGCGCGGCTTCGATCCGGCCGAACGCGCGGTGCTGGTGCAGGCGCTGGCGCGCCAGAGCGGCAATGTCCAGGGTGCAGCGCGCGAACTCGGCGTCAGCCGGGCAACGCTTTATCGGCGCATGAAGAGGCTCGGCATGACGACCAACTGAGGTCTCGCTGCAATTCGCCGCGGCCAACTGTTTCAAAATTGAGACAGGATGCGAGATCCTCTCCCGCGCCGCAGGTGACGAATGCAAAATCCGCAGGCAGGCTTCTTCTCCATCCAACGTTCAGATTGATCTGGGAGGAGAAGACATGAACGAGATGCTGAAACCCGAAGGGCTGCTGAAATCCCCCTTCAAGGACCGCTACGACAACTTCATCGGCGGCAAATTCGTGCCCCCGAAGAACGGTCGCTACTTCACCAATGTGACGCCGATCACCGGAGCAGCGATCAACGAGATCGCAAGATCTGATGCCGACGACATCAACCTCGCGCTCGATGCCGCCCATGCGGCCAAGGCCAAGTGGGGTTCGACGGCGCCTACGGACCGCGCCCGCGCGCTCCTGAAGATCGCCGATACGATCGAGGCCAATCTGGCGCTGCTCGCCACCGCAGAGACCTGGGATAACGGCAAGCCGATCCGCGAAACGATGAATGCCGACATTCCGCTCGCCGCCGACCATTTCCGCTATTTCGCTTCGGTTCTGCGCGCCCAGGAAGGCTCGATGAGCGAGATCGACGACGACACCATCGCCTATCACTTCCATGAGCCGCTCGGCGTTGTCGGCCAGATCATTCCGTGGAACTTCCCGATCCTGATGGCCGCGTGGAAGCTGGCACCGGCGATTGCCGCCGGCAACTGCGTCGTCATCAAGCCGGCCGAGCAGACCCCGGCCTCGATCATGGTGCTCGCCGAGCTGATCGCCGACATCCTGCCGCCCGGCGTGCTCAACATCGTCAACGGCTTCGGGCTCGAAGCCGGCAAACCGCTGGCACAGAGCCCCCGCATCGCCAAGATCGCCTTTACCGGCGAGACGACGACCGGCCGGCTGATCATGCAATATGCCACCGAAAACCTCATTCCGGTGACGCTGGAGCTTGGCGGCAAATCGCCCAACATCTTCTTCAAGGATGTGATGCGGGAAGATGACGGCTTTCTCGACAAGGCGATCGAGGGCTTCGTGTTCTTCGCGCTCAACCAGGGCGAGGTCTGCACCTGCCCGAGCCGCGCGCTGATTCAGGAGGATATCTACGACGCCTTCATGGAAAAGGCGATCGCCCGCACCAAGGCGATCATCCAGGGCGATCCGCGTGCCGACAACACCATGATCGGCGCCCAGGCATCGAGCGAGCAGAAGGAGAAGATCCTCTCCTATTTCGACATCGGCCGTCAGGAAGGTGCTGAAGTGCTGCTCGGCGGCGAGGCGGCGGATCTCGGCGGCGATCTTTCCGGCGGCTACTACATCAAGCCGACCATCCTCAAGGGCCACAACAAGATGCGCGTGTTCCAGGAGGAAATCTTCGGGCCGGTGGTCTCCGTCACCACCTTCAAGGACGAGGCGGAGGCGCTCGAGATCGCCAATGACACGCTTTATGGCCTCGGCGCCGGCGTGTGGTCGCGCGATGCCAACACCTGCTACCGCTTCGGCCGCCACATCCAGGCGGGCCGTGTGTGGGTCAACAACTACCATGCCTATCCGGCGCATGCGGCCTTCGGCGGCTACAAGCAGTCCGGCATCGGTCGCGAGACCCACAAGATGATGCTCGACCACTACCAGCAGACCAAGAACCTGCTGGTCAGCTACTCGACCGACAAGGTCGGCTTCTTCTGAGCAAAAGGGGTTCCTCCCGGGCGGGCGGGTGGAGCTCAGGCTCCGCCCGTTCGTCTGTTTTCAGGAAAGGACGAAAGCATCATGGAGAAAACCGACATCCACTGCGTCACCGACGCCGACCTGCCGGAGGGCGCCGAGAAAGGCAGCCGCGTCACCGCCACGACGGCAGCGCGCGCGCTGATACGCGACATCCGCGCCGACCACGGCGAGATCATGTTCCACCAGTCTGGCGGCTGCTGCGACGGTTCGTCGCCGATGTGCTATCCGAAGGCGGAATTCCATCTCGGTACCAGCGATGTGAAGCTTGGCACGGTCGAGGGTGCGGAGGTGTGGATTTCCGGTCCGCAGTTTCAGGCCTGGAAGCACACGCAACTGATCCTCGATGTGGTGCCTGGCCGCGGCGGCATGTTCAGCCTCGACAACGGTCGCGAAAAGCGCTTCCTCACCCGCTCGCGCGTTCTGAGCGCGGAGGAGCTGGAAATGCTGGACAAGGCGGCTCACCGATCGAGCGTCTGAGACCAACGCTCACGTAACCTCTAGGTCCTTGAGGCGCAATTCGGCCATCGCGGTTGCGGAACATACCCCCCCGCCCATCCATTTCAGAACTGATGGCTCCGCACGGGAGCCGGTTCGAAGGATGCGCCGCGCAATGCAGCAACTGGCCGACAATTTCTGGACGTTCCGTGGTGATTTCAAGGTCGCCAGAGTGATCAATCTCGGCACCCATATGTCGCTTGTGCGCCGGGCGAACGGCAGGTTCCTGCTTCTCGACAGCTATGATCTCGATGGGGGCGATCTTGACGCGCTGCTGTCGCTGACGGACGGCGGCCGTGCCATCGAAGCCGTCATCAACGTCCACCCGTTCCACACGCTTCATTGCACCGCCATCCATGCGCTTCTTCCGCACGCCCGTCTTTTCGGCACGCGCCGCCACCACGAGCAGGTGACGGATCTTCCTTGGGAGCCGGGCTTTATCGAAGACAGGGCGACCCAGGAGGTCTTCGCCGGGGACCTCGGCTTTTCGGTGCCGCAGGGCATCGACTTCGTCTGCGAAGACGACAGCGTTCATGTCGCCTCGGTGCTCGTTCGTGACCGGCAGAGCAGCATCGTCCATGTCGACGACACGATCAATGTGCTGGCAGCACCCGGCCTTCTCGGCAAGCTCCTGCCGCAATCGAAACTGAAGTTCCACCCGCAGCTTTCCAAGGCGCTTGAGAAACGTGCCGGTGCGGCGGACGACTACGCGCAATGGGCGGAAAGTATCGCCAACGCCTGGGCCGGCACGCCCGTCGTCTGTGCCGCACACTCATCCATCCGCAAGCTGCCTCAGGACGGCTGGCGAAACGAGATCGGAGAAGCCCTGGCCGCCGTCGAGACCACGCTTTCCAGACACCGCTCCGAACACGGTTGATGTTCGTTGCCCGAACGAAAACCGAAACAAAGACCGTTGACGTCTTGCATCAAAGTGATTATACGCTTAATCATAGCCATTTCGGGAGGATGGACCGGTGACGATCGGGCAGAGACGGGTAAAACGGGTGACACAGAGCGATGTCGCGGCCATGGCCGGGGTTTCGACGGCTGTGGTCTCGGCCGTCATCTCGCCCAAGCCCGGCAAGACCATCCGTGTCGGCGAAGAGGCGGAAAAGCGGGTGCGCGCCGCCATGGAGGCGCTCGGCTATGCCCCCAATGTCGTGGCACAATCGCTTGCCGGCGGCCAGCGCAACATTATCGGCGTTTTCACCTATGAAGCCGTGTTTCCGTCGGACCGGGAGAACTTCTTCTATCCCTTCCTGCTCGGCATCGAACAGGGCGCAATGAAGCGCGGGCAGGACCTGCTCCTGTTCACCTCGTCCTCACTGGACCGGGGCCCACGCAGCATCTTTCCCGCCGGAACCAACAGGATGGGCGTTGCCGATGGCGCGATCCTTCTGGGCGAAGAGCCGGACAAGAGCGAGCTGAAGCGGCTTTATGATACCGGTTTTCCGTTTGTAACCATCGGCCGACGCATCGCCGAGGGCGCGGACCTCAACTGGGTTGCCGCAGATTACGCCGCGGCTGTCGAGGATGTAATTGCCCGTTGCGCAGCACTCGGACACCGCAAGCTCAAATTCCTGGGCAGCAGCCGTGTACGCGAGCAGAATGAAGACCGCGAGCAGGGATTTCTGCGGCACGGGCAACAGGGCCTCGAACTTTCCGTAGAACGCTTTGACCCGGCTGCGATTGACGCGGCATGGACCAGGCAGTGCCTTGCGGAGGGTCATACCGTCGTGCTGACGGAAACCTTCGCCCACGCAACCGCACTGGAACGACAGATCGTCGAGCGCGGCGGCAGCATACCGGGTACCATTTCCGTTGTCGCGCTGGCGGCACCGCTCACGGTGTCGGCGGATGTCGAACGCTGGACGCGGATATCGGTCCCGCGTGAAGACATGGGTGAGCGGGCGGTTGAACAACTGATTGCCCGCATCCGCGCGCCCGAGGACGACATAGCCAACATCACTTTGCCCTGCGGCTTCGTGCCGGGCGAGACACTCAAAGCCATCTGATCTGATAACGGGAGGAAAGAGATCATGACACATCATTTGATTAAGCGGTTAATCGTCGCGACTGCCCTGTGCGGCGCGATGGCAACGGCGGCAAGTGCGGAAAACCTGCGCTTCACCGTCTGGACCGGCAGCCAGGCGCATCTCGACATGTTGAACGGCATTGCCGAGGGTTTCGCCGAAACCCATCCGGATGTCACGGTCCAGTTCGACACGATCCCGTTCGGTGACTATGTGCAGAAGCTGACGCTGCAGCTTGCCGGCGGCAACCCGCCCGATCTTGGCTGGCTTCTGGAAAATTCCGCCCCGGCCTTTGTCGAAGCAGGCGTTCTCGCGGATGTCGGCGATACGCTGAACGCCACCGATGGCTACGACTATGCGGACCTTTCCGAACCGGCGATGGGCCTCTGGGTCAAGGATGATGCCGTCTACGGCGTGCCATTCTCAACCTCACCCTTCATCGTCTACTACAACAAGTCGCTTTATGATGCTGCTGGCCTTGAGACACCAACAGCACGCGCCGAAGATGGCTCGTGGACCTGGGAACAGCTAAAAACCGATGCCGCAGCACTTCGCGATGCAGACGCCGGCGTCTGGGGTTATGAGACGGTCGACGGCCAGGGCTATGGCGCCCGCGTCTGGCACAACCTGATCCCGATCATCCGCGCTTATGGCGGCGATGCCTGGACGGACGGCACATGCCAGTTCGACAGCGCCCAGTCGGTCGAAGCAGTCAAGCTCTTCCACGACATGGTCTATGCCGATGGTTCTGCCGTGCCGCCCGGTGAACAGGGCGACTTCTTCTCCGGCAACGCGGCGCTGACCGTGGCGCAGATTTCCCGCGTCTCGAAACTCGCCGATGTCGATTTCGAATGGGGCATCGCGCCCCTGCCCTCTGGCCCTGCCGGTGAAGCGGCAACGATCGGACAGGCCGGTGTCGTCGCCTTTGCCCAGGGCAAGAACAAGGAACTCGCTTCCGAATTCCTCGCCTACATGACGGACAAGGATAATGTCGCGACCATGGCGGCCTTCTTCCCGCCGGCACGCAAGTCCGTGCTGGCAAGCGACGGCTTCCTTACCAGCAACCCGGCCGTGACGCCGGAGCAGATGAAGATCGTCGCCGAAGGTATCGAGAGCGGCACGGTCCTGCCGAGCCACGAGCGCTTCCCGCAGATCGAAGCCGAGGCCCGGCCCGATTTCGATGCGCTCTGGTCGAGCGACGCCGATGTTCAGGCCGTCATGACCAAGCTCTGCGAGGATATCCAGCCGCTGCTCTGAGGAGCTGCGATATCATCAGGACAAAACAATACCGCCGCCGGCAGTACCGGCGGCGATCAGGAAATTGCATCCAACTTTGCCCGCAAAGGAAGCGACCATGTCCGCTGCCAGAACAGGGCCCTCCCTGACGCTGAAGACACGTGAAGCGATCTCAGGATGGCTCTTTGTAAGCCCGATATTGGCGGGTTTTCTGATCTTCTTCGTCGGCCCCCTGATTGCTGTCTTCTATTACTCCACCACGGAATGGAATCTGCTCAGCCAGCAATCCAGCTTCGTCGGCATGGACAATTACGTCGATGCGCTGACCCGCAACGACACGTTCTGGCATGTGCTCGGCAATTCGCTGATCTTCGCCGCCGGCCTTGTGCCGCTCAACATGGCTCTGGCGCTCGGCCTCGCGCTGGCGCTGTCGAAACCGATGCGCGGCGTCGTCATCTTCCGCACCGTGTTCTTCGCGCCCGTGATCACCTCCGCAGTTGCCTGGGCAATCATCTGGACCTTTCTGCTCCAGCATGAATCGGGCGCGGTCAATCAGGCGCTTTCGCTTGTCGGCATCGATGGGCCGAACTGGCTGCACGAACCGCGCTGGGCCATGGCCTCCGTTATCGTCACCCGCGTGCTGAAGACCGTCGGGCTCAACATGATCCTCTATATCGCGGCGCTGCAGTCGATCCCGCGCGACTATGAGGAGGCAGCAAGGCTCGAAGGCGCCAATGGCTGGGAGATCTTCCGCCGCATCACCTGGCCGCTTCTGGCGCCGACCACGCTGGTGATCATGGTGATTACCGTCGTCGGCTCGCTGAAGGTCTTCGACCATATCTATCTCATGACCGGCGGCGGACCGCAGAACGCCACGCTGGTGCTCGCCTTCTACATCTATGAACAGGGCTTCAAGTTCTTCAACACAGGCTATGCCTCCGCGCTCGCGGTGGTGCTGTTCGTACTCATTCTGGCGCTCACCATCCTGCAAATGCTTTTGAAGGCGGTGCGCAAATGAACTACCGGCTACAACAGAAAATCACCCGGATCTGCTGGGTCGTCGGCCTCGCCGCGCTCGCCATCCCCTTTGTGTTTCCGTTCATCTGGATGCTCTCCGGCGCGTTGAAGGGACAGGCGGACGTCTTCGCCTCGGCTTCGCTGATCCCGCAAACCATCCACTGGTCGAACTTTTCCGAGGTCTTCTCCTACCAGCCGTTTGCGCGGCAATATTTCAACTCGCTCTATATCGCCGTGATCGTCACCACGCTCACGCTGTTCCTGTCATCGATGGCGGGCTATGCGCTGGCGCGGCTACGCTTTGCCGGTAGCGCGCTGGTGCTGCTTCTCTTGATCTCGGCGCTGATGATGCCGGAGGAAGTGACCATCATTCCGAACTTCTTCCTGATGCGGGAGCTCGGCCTGATGAACACCCACATGCCGCTGATCCTGCTGCCGCTGTTCGGCTCGCAGGGCGTGATGGCGACCTTCCTGATGCGCCAGTTCTTTCTCGCTTTGCCGAAGGAGCTGGAAGAAGCGGGCCGTATGGACGGGCTCTCTCGGTTCGGCGTCTATTTCAAGGTGGCACTGCCGCTGTCGAAACCGGCGCTTTCGGCCGTCGGCATCATCACCTTCCTGTTTTCGTGGAACCTCTTCCTCGAGCCGCTGGTCTTCGTGAACGACATCAAGCTCTTCACCTTGCCGCTGGCACTCGCAAACTTCACCGACACCTACGGCCTGCCGCTTTGGCACCTGCAGCTTGCAGCCACCGCGCTCGCCGTCATTCCCATGCTCATCGTCTACATTCTGGCCCAGCGCCAGATCGTCGAAAGCTTCGCCCTGTCAGGCGTGAAAGGATAACAAAATGAAAGAACTGACCAGCGATATCGTCATCATCGGCGGTGGACTTGGCGGCGTGGCCGCGGCGCTTGCAGCGCTCAAACTCGGCCGCAGCGTCATCCTGACAGAGGAATTCAAATGGCTTGGCGGCCAGCTGACGACACAGGCCGTGCCGCCGGACGAAAATCCGTGGATCGAAAGCGATGGCTCGACGGCAAGCTATCGCCAGCTCCGCGCCGAAATCCGCAACTATTACCGCCGCAACTATCCGCTGACGGACGCGGCGCGCGCAGATGAAAACCTCAACCCGGGAAGCGGCAATGTCTCGCCACTCTGCGCCGAGCCGCGCGCCGGCGTTGTCGCCATTGACGCGCTTCTGGCGCCATGGTTTGCAACCGGCCGGCTGACCATCCTCATGTCGGCGAAACCCATTGCCGCGGAGACCGATGGCGATCGCTTCACCTCGGTCACCGTGCGCTCTGTCGAATATGGCGAAATGATCCTGACCGGCCGCTATTTCATCGATGCGACCGAACTCGGCGATCTTCTCGAACTTGGCAATGTCGAGCATGTCATCGGCGCCGAAAGCCAGGCCGAGACCGGCGAACCGGCAGCGCTTGCAGGTGCTGCCAACCCGTTCGACCAGCAGGCCGTCAGCTGGTGTTTCGCGATGAGCTATCATCCGGACGAGGACCACACCATCGAGCGCCCGCGCGACTACGATATCTGGCGCGACTTCAAGCTCGATTTCTGGCCCGACCGCCAGCTCTCCTTCATCGGCCCCAACCCGGTGACGCTGGAGCCGGACAACCGCCCGCTTTTCGTCGGCGACAGCGATGCAAAGTTCGCGCCCGACAACTGGCATTACCGGCGAATCTTCTACCGGAAGAACCATGCCGGCAACCGCTATCCATCCGATATCTGCCTCGTCAACTGGCCGCAGATCGACTATTGCGGCGGCCCGATTGTCGGCGTGTCCGCAGAAGAAGCGGAAAAGCATCTGGAAGGCGCCCGTCAATTGTCGCTTTCGATGCTCTACTGGATGCAGACGGAAGCGCCGCGCCATGACGGAGGCTACGGCTATCGCGGCCTGAAGCCGGCGGGTGCGGTCATGGGCACGCTCGATGGCCTGACGATCGCCCCCTATATCCGCGAGAGCCGCCGCATCAAGGCGCTGTTCACGGTCACCGAAAACCATGTCGGCATCGATGCCCGCGAGGGGCTTACGGGCGCAGAACAGTTTGCAGACAGTGTCGGCGTCGGTTCCTACCGTATCGATCTTCACCCCTCGACGGCGCCGCGCAATTATGTCGACATCGCCAACTGGCCGTTCCAGATCCCGCTCGGAAGTCTGATCCCCGAGCGGGTGACGAACATGCTGCCGGCCTGCAAGAATATCGGCACAACGCACCTCACCAATGGCTGCTATCGCCTCCATCCGGTGGAATGGAATATCGGCGAAAGCGTCGGTGCGCTCGCCGCCTATTGCATCGAAAACGACATCAGCCCGCGCGGCGTGCGCGAGACGGCGGACCGGCTTGCCGATTTCCAGCACCTGCTGACGAGCCGTTTCGAAGTGCCGCTCGCCTGGCCGCAGCATATCCGTGAAACACCGAGGCTCGAACTCTTCGGGCGCGTGGAGTAGGTCCCATGGCAAAGCTTGAACTGAAAGACATCCGCAAGTCCTATGGCTCGGTCGAGATCATCAAGGGCATTGACCTTAACGTCGAGGACGGCGAATTCTGCGTTTTCGTCGGCCCGTCGGGCTGCGGCAAGTCCACCCTTCTGAGGATGATCGCGGGGCTGGAGGACATCACTGGCGGCACACTCGAAATCGGCGGCATCCGGATGAACGACATCGCGCCCGCCAAGCGCGGCGTCGCCATGGTGTTCCAGTCCTATGCGCTCTATCCGCATCTGACGGTCAGGGAGAACATCGCCTTCGGCCTGAAGGTCCGCAAGACGCCGAAGGAGCGCATCGAAGAATTGGTGAACGAGGCCGTCACCATGCTGCAGCTGGAAAAGCTCACCGAGCGCTATCCGCGCGAACTTTCCGGCGGTCAGCGCCAGCGCGTCGCCATCGGCCGCGCCATCGTCGGCGAGCCGGAGACCTTCCTCTTCGACGAGCCGCTGTCGAACCTCGATGCCGAGCTTCGCGTCCACATGCGCACCCAGATTTCGGAGCTGCATGAACGGCTGAAGCGCACAATGATCTACGTGACCCACGACCAGGTCGAGGCGATGACGCTCGCCGACAAGATCGTGCTCTTGCGCGATGGCCGCATCGAACAGGTCGGCACGCCGCATGATCTTTACGAGCGCCCGCAGAACCTCTTCGCCGCCCAGTTCATCGGCGCGCCGAAGATGAACATCTTCGATCTCAGCGGCCGTTTCGAGCATCTGCGCGCAACCCTTCAGCTCGACCGCGATACCCGCTATTGTGGCATCCGCCCGGACAACCTGGCAATCGCGCCCCAGGGCGAAGGGGCCTTCACCGCAAGGGTGCGGCTGACGGAATATCTCGGCAATGCACGCCTTGTGCACGCCGATATCGACGCGGAAACACCTGTCATCCTGGAGCAGCCGGCCGGAACCGAACTTGCACCGGGGGCCGAAATTGCGCTCACCGCCCGGCCGGAGCACATCCATGGCTTCAAGGACGATGGCAACCGGGTCGGCAGGGGTTGAGGGATGCCCGCCAAGCGATAAGCTGCAATCTCGAAGGCTCCGGCGTCGCCCCCTTTTCTCGGGCGGGTTCATCAGGAGAAGCAGCCTATAAGTTAGGCAGAAGATGAAAATGCATAAAATTTGACATGCGGCTAAAAATTCTCTAGTTGGAAAAACGGTTTTCCTCCTCGAGATATTGAAGGACCTCCCGCATGCTGCATTCCACATCTCTTCTCCGGGCCAGTGCGGTTGCCGCCCTGCTCGTCGTTCCCGCCGTTTCAGCCCAGGCCCAGGAAACCTTCGTCGTTTCCAACTGGGGCTATTCCAACGATTTCTACGAGCCCTTCATTTTCGAGCCCTTCGAAAAAGAGCATAATGTAAAGGTCGTGACGGAGACGGGCGGCGCGCCGGAACGCCTCAACAAGGCCCGTATCCGCGGTGGCGTCGACGTCATCCTGCTGACCGACAAGTTCTCCCAGATCGGCATCAACCAGGGTGCCTTTGAAACGATCGACGACACCAAGCTTTCGAATTTCGACGAGCTCTACGATGCGGCGAAGAACCCGCAGGGTGATTACGGCCCGGCCTATACTTTCGGCCGCTATGGCATCGTTTATGACAAGACCCGCACCGACACGCCGATCACCTCCTGGTGCGACCTGTGGCGCGAGGATTTCGCCGGCGCCATCGCCATGCCCGCCTTCAACACCACCGGCGGTCCGCTGACGGTGATGATGGCCGGCAAATGCGCCGGCTCGGATGCCTTCGAAGACCCCGACACCGCTTTCGCCAAGATGGCCGAGCTGAAGCCGAATATCGTCAAGACCTTCTCCTCCGGCTCGGAACTGACCAATCTTCTGTCGACCGGCGAGGCCTTTATCGGACTTGCGCAGGACTACGCCTTTCCGGCAATCCAGGCGGCCAACCCGAATATCGGCTGGGCGGAGCTTTCGGAAGGCGACTTCCGGATGATGAACACCTACAACATCCCAAAGAACGCCAAGCACAAGGAACTGGCGCTCGCCTTCATCGACTTCTCGATCTCGATGCAGGCCCAGAAGGATGCCGCGATCGAACTGGTCAGCGGCTCCGGCCCGGTCAACAAGACCGTCGAGCTGACGCCGGAACAGGCATCCCAGCTCGTCTATGGCGAAAAGGCCGTGCTCAGCATGCAGCCGACCCCCTACGACAAGCTGCTTGAGGTCAATGATGACTGGGAAAGCCGCTGGAACGAAGTCTTCGGACGCTAACGGACGCG
The DNA here is from genome assembly GCF_000960975.1 of Martelella endophytica. Lineage (NCBI taxonomy): Bacteria > Pseudomonadati > Pseudomonadota > Alphaproteobacteria > Hyphomicrobiales > Aurantimonadaceae > Martelella > Martelella endophytica. Next base: position 4,783,836 of record NZ_CP010803.1, read on the forward strand.
CAATTGAACGCCCGCCCTTCCCTCGTTGAGCGCATCAACGCTCTAGGCCCGTGGTTGCTGGTTCTTCCGGCAACCGCGGTGCTGGCCTTCATCCTGATCATTCCGGTGGCAGGAACCCTTGCCGAAAGCTTTTCCAACCCGGCAGGGTTTTTCGCCAACTACCGCGACTTCTTCGCCGACAGCTATAATCGCACGGTGATGATCCGCTCGTTCCGCATCGCCTTCCTGTCGACGCTGACCTCGCTCATTCTGGGCTTCGGCGGCGCCTACATGATCGCCAATGCCTCGCAAGGCGTGAAGCGTGTCCTCCTGATCCTTTCGGTCTTTCCGCTTCTGACAAGCGTGGTCGTGCGCTCCTTCTCCTTCATGGCGATCCTTGGTCGCAACGGCGTGGTCAACACCGCGCTGATGAAGCTCGGCATCATCAGCGAACCCATGGAAATGCTGTTCACGCAGGGCGCCGTGATTGCGGGCCTTGCCTATCTGTTCACGCCGCTGATGATCCTGTCGCTGGTGGGCGTGCTCGAGAATATCGAGGATGACCTTTATCTGGCCGCAGGCTCGCTTGGCGCCTCTCCGGTAGCCGTCTTCTTCCAGGTCACGCTGCCGCTCGCAGTCCCCGGCATGATCGTCGGCTCGATCCTCGTCTTCACCGGCTCGCTCGCGACCTTCGTCACCCCGACATTGCTCGGCGGCGAACCGCAGATGACGCTTGCAACACTGCTCTACCAGAAGGCGATGATCTCGTTCGACTGGGGTGCGGCCAACACGATTGCCGCGATCATGATGGGAACCGCGATCTTCTGCGTTGTCGTGCTCGGCACGATCGCCAGCCGCATCTCGGCACGGAGGGCCGTCCATTGACAGGTCGTCGCATTCATCCGCTTTCGAAGCTTTTCGGTTGGCTGGTCATCCTGTTCCTGGCGGGACCGATCGTCATCGTCATCGGCACATCCGTGTCCGATACGCCCTTTCTCGCCTTTCCGCCGCAGGGGTTCACGCTCAAATGGTATGCCAATGTGTTCAGTCACAGCGGCTTCCTCGACACTTTCATCATTTCCATGCAGGTCGCCGTCGGCGGCACGCTGATCGCGCTCATCGCCGGGCTTGCGGCTGCCTATGCGCTGACGCGCTACAAGATGCGGATCCCCGGCTGGTATGGCTCGGTCTTCTTCCTGCCGTTCTTCATCCCGGAAATCGTGTTCGGCTTTTCGCTCTTGAAGACGCTGATCGTTCAGTTCCAGCTGCCGATCCTGCCGTCGCTCATCCTCGGCCATGCGATTCTGTGCCTGCCCTATATGGTGCGGGTGATCGGGGCGAGCCTTTCAGGCTTCGACTTCTCCATCCAGGAGGCCGCCATCAGCCTCGGCATGCATCCGGTGAAAGCGTTCTGGACCATTGTCCTGCCCAATATCCGCTCCGGCGTGATCGCCGGCATGGTGCTTGCCTTCATCACCTCGCTGAACGACATGGCCGTGGCACTGTTTCTGACCGGCCCCGGCATCTCGACGCTGCCAATCGAGGTCTTCACTTACGTGCAGCAGTTTTTCGACCCGACCGTCAGCGCCGTTTCCGTGCTGCTGATGGGCGTCACCATTCTCGTCATGATGCTGATTGAACGCAGCCTCGGTCTGTCCAAGACCGTTCAATAGGAGTTCCAATGGCTGAGAACGCCGTCATCCTGAACAATGTCACCGCCCATTACGGCACGACGCAGGTTCTGCACGGGCTGAACCTTTCCGTTGGCGAGGGCGAACTGGTCTCGCTTCTGGGGTCCAGCGGCTGCGGCAAGACAACCACGCTGCGCCTTCTTGCTGGCTTCCTGCAGCCGACGGGCGGCAGCATCTCGGTTGCCGGTCGCGATGTCACCGGCCTGCCGCCGCACAAGCGCGATGCCGGTATTGTATTCCAGAACTATGCCCTGTTCCCGCATCTGACCGTCGCCGAGAATGTCGGTTTCGGGCTGAAGCAGCGCAAGGTGTCCTCCGCTGAACAGAAAAAACGCGTTGCCGGGATGCTGGAGCGCGTCGGGCTCTCAGGTTTCGCCGACCGCCTGCCGGCCGCCCTTTCCGGCGGCCAGCGCCAGCGCGTTGCCGTGGCCCGCGCGCTTGCCATCGATCCGCCGCTCCTGATGTTCGACGAGCCGCTTTCGAACCTCGACGCCAAGCTGCGCGTCGACATGCGGGTGGAAATCCGCGAGCTGCAGAAGGCCAACAACCGCACCGCCATCTATGTGACCCATGATCAGGAAGAGGCGTTTTCCATTTCCGATCGCGTGGCGATCATGAATGCCGGCAACATCGTCCAGCTTGATACGCCCGAAGTGCTCTACACGCGGCCCGTCAATGCCTTCGTCGCCCGCTTTGTCGGGTTCGACAATCTGGTCGCGATGCGTGTCGTCGCGCGCAATGGCGCGATGGTGACAGTGGAGCTTGTTGGCGGCGAAAGGATCGACCTCGACGAGGCCGAGACCGGCCCGCTGCCGGAGCGCTTCGTCATCGGTGCAAGACCGGAAGGCCTGACCCTGACTGAGGTCAGCAGCGCCAATGCCATTGCCGGAAAGACCCAGATGCGGTCCTATCTCGGCCGTGCCTATCAGTACAAGATCGAGACTGCGGCAGGTGTTCTGATCGCCAATGGGTCGCTCAAGACCCCGATCGAAGCAGAGCGGAATGTCGGCCTTGCCTTCGACTTCGCCCATTGCTGCATACTGCAGGCCGAAGGAGAGATGCCATGAGCCGCACCATCGTTGCCGCCGCCGCACAGATGGGGCCAATCGCCCGTTCCGATACACGCAAGGCCGTTGTCGAGCGCCTGATCGCGCTTCTGGGCGAGGCAGCCTCCAGGGGGGCGGAGCTCGTCGTCTTTCCCGAACTGACGCTGACAACCTTCTTCCCGCGCTGGCACATGACCGACCCCAATGAAATCGACGCCTTTTATGAGGCGGAGATGCCCGGTCCGGAGACGCTGCCGCTGTTCGAAGCGGCCAAGCGGCTGAAGATCGGTTTTTACCTCGGTTATGCGGAACTGGCCGTCGAAAACGGCGTGAAGCATCACTACAACACCGCCATTCTCGTCGACCGGGATGGCGCGGTCGTCGGCAAATACCGCAAGATCCATCTGCCGGGCTGGGACAAGCCGCAGCCCGACATGGCCGCGCAGCATCTCGAAAAATACTATTTCGAGCCCGGCAATCTCGGCTTCAATGTGTTCGAGACCATGGGAACGCGCATCGGCATGGCGATCTGCAATGATCGCCGCTGGCCCGAGACCTATCGCGTCATGGCGCTGAAGGGTTCGGAGATGATCCTCGTCGGCTACAACACGCCCGATGATCACACCGGCAATTTCGATTTCGACAGCCTGACGCAGTTCCACAATCAGCTTTCGATCCAGGCCGGCGCCTACCAGAATTCCAACTGGGTGGTTGCCACCGCCAAGGCGGGCCATGAGGAGGGCTCCAACCTGATCGGCCAGTCGATGATCGTGGCGCCTTCCGGCCAGATCGTCGCCATGGCGACGTCAACGGCCGACGAAGTGATTGTGGCAAAATGCGATCTCGACATGGCGGCCCTTTACCGCAAGACCATTTTCGATTTCGCCCGCCACCGCGAGCCCGACCAGTATCGGCTGATCGTCGAAACCAAGGGGCCGGTGCTGGATTGAGTGAATGATGGACATTGCTTCCGGAGGAGAGAGAAATGAACGGGACTGAGACGTTGGAAGAGACCGAACACAGCGAGACAAGTTCCGTTTCCCGCATCCTGTCGGAGCTGCGCCGCGAAAACGGCTGGACGCTTGCCGAACTCTCGAAACGGACCGGCGTTTCGATCTCGGCCCTCTCCAAGATCGAGAACGGCCAGAGCCAGCCGGCCTATTCCGTGCTGACCCGGCTTTCGAGCGGGCTCGGGCTCGACTTTGCCGATCTTCTGGAAGGCAAGGCCGCGCGACCGAGCTTCGCCAGCGCAGCCCGCGCCATCACCCGCCGCGGCGAGGGCAAACGGCTCGAAAACGATATGGGCAACTATCGCCTGCTCTCCACCGAGCTTGCCGCCACGGCGATGACGCCGATGGTCATCGACATTCCGCCGCGCGCCGACAATGCCGAGCCGGCCCGCAGCGCCCATAGCGGCGAGGAATTCGTCTTTGTCCTCTCCGGCGACGTCATTTTCGAGATGGCCCCTTATGCGCCGGTCATTCTGGCCGAGGGCGATACGGTCTATTTCGACGCAGCCTCCGAGCACGGGTTTTACTCCACCGGCCCCGGCGGCGCCCGCATTCTTTCCATCTGCTATTCCGGCTCCAGCGAGGCGCCGGACCACCTGACGGTTTAATCATGATCGATGCAAAATCCGAAGTCCGCTTGCGCCAGCAGCTGACCCTCGTCGCGCTTGGAAAGGCGCCTGCCGACCGTATCCTGCGCGTCGGCCGGCTGCTGGACACGGCGACCCGTACATGGGCCGACAATCAGGAGATTGTCATCTGCGGTGACCGGATCGCCTATGTCGGGCCTGCCGGGTCATGGCCAGGCAGATGCGACACCATCGACGAACGCCCGGACCTGATGGCCATTCCGGGCCTCGGCGAAGTCCACAAACATATCGAAAGCTCGCATCTGACGCCGGAATGGGAGGCCGCGCTGGTGATGCCGCGCGGCAATACCTGGACCTGCGAGGCAAGCCACGAATTCTCCAATGTGCGCGGCTCCAAGACGCTCGACTTCTGGATGACGGCGCGACAGCACGGCTCGCCGCTGAAGATCTTTCCGCTGCCCGGCTCCGCTGTGCCTCCGACGGCCTATGAGCATGGCGGCGGATGGCTTGGTCATGACGAGCAGCAGGCGTTCATGTCCGGCAGCCTGATGGTCGCGGGCCTCGACGAGGTGATGGACTGGCCGGCCGTCTGGAATCCGGAAAATGCCTCCCACGAGCGGCTCTGGGGCATGATCGAGGCAACCTTTGCCGCCCGCGGCGTCGTCGAGGGCCATGCCGCAGGCCTGAAGGACCTACCGACGATCAACGCCTTTGCCGCTGCCGGTCTTGCCTCCGATCACGAAGCCTGGACGGCGGATGAGTTCTGGGACAAGCTCACCCACGGGCTCTTCGCCGAGCTCAGACCCCATTCCATGCCCGACGTCATCAAGGGCCTTCTCGAACGCGGGCTTGCCGACTGGTCGCAGATCGCCTTCGCCACCGACGACCGCTCCGCCTCAGAGACCCTGCAAAAGGGCGCGACCGACTATAATGTCCGCCTTGCCATCCAATCCGGACTTGCACCCGAGATCGCCATCCAGTGCGTCACCATCAACCCCGCCCGGCATATGCGACTGACGCCCTGGGTCGGCACGATCGCGCCGGGCCGGTTTGCCGATATCGTGCTTCTTTCCGACCTTGAGGGCTTTGAGATCGCCGAGGTCTGGGCCGATGGCAAGCAGGTCTCGCGCGGTAGCGACTACATCCTCCCGGTCCCCGAGATCGACTGGCCTGAATGGGCCAGCAACACGGTGCAGACGGGCGGCACCTTCAGCGCGGATGACTTCGCGATCCACGCCGCGACGGGCCGTGAGACGATGACGGCGGCGGTGTTGCGTCCGTTCCACTGGGAAGACGATTTCCTGACCTATGAACTGCCGGTGGCAGACGGTCTCGTCCAGCGCGATACGGCGCGAAACATCACCAAATTCGCCATTGTGGACCGGTTTTCGGGCAAAAAGTCCGTCTCGAAAATGTTCTGGGCCGGCACCGGACCCAGCACGCCGGATTGCGCGCTGGCAAGCTCGCTTGCCCATGACAAGCATAATATCTGGTGCGTCGGCTCGTCCGACGCGGCCATGGCCGAGGCCGTCAACGCGCTTGTCGAGATCGGCGGCGGCTGGGCACTGGTGCGTGGCGGCAAGGTGGCTGCCACCGTGCGCTACGAGATCGCAGGACTGATGTCGCAGCGCTCCGCCGAAGACCTCGATGCCGACATGCAGACGCTTTATGCGGAAGGCGGAAAAATCGAATGGATGTTCGAGCCGTCATCCTCGCCGCGCTGGTGGGCAGGCTTTCCCGAACGCCTCGCCTTCGCGACGCTGACCTGTGCGCCCTGGCGCTGGGTTCTGGTCGCGCCGTCGGATTATGCGCCGGACGGCCTCGTCAATGTCGCGACCGGCGAAACACACAAAGTGGTCTGGTAAGTTTATGAGTATCAATGCGGAAGCCGCCGCCCGCCCGGCATTTGATGGCGCCGACCGGCTGGAAACGCCCTGTGTGATGATCGACGCGGCGCGCCTTAAGGCCAATATCGCGCAGATGCAGGCGATTGCCACAGATGGCGGTGTCGCGCTTCATCCGCACATCAAGACGCATAAGTCGCTCGCCATTGCGGGTATGCAGCGACAAGCCGGTGCGCGGGGCGTGACGGCCTCACATCCCGGCGAGGCGGCCGTCTTCATCCGCGCCGGCTTTTCGCCGGTCACGCTCGCCTATCCGCTGGTGCGCCCGGAACCGGTTTCTGCCCTGCTGACGCTTGGCCGCGAACATGGCGTTCAGGTGCGTTTCATCGCCGACAGCATGACGGGCCTTGCGGCCTTAGAGCGCGGGGCCGAGAAAGCCGGGCAAACGGCCGACGTCTTCATCAAGGTCGATGTCGGCCTGCATCGCTGCGGCGTCGATCCTCTGACCGAAACGGGCATCGCGCTGGCCGAACGGCTCGAGGCGTCCCGGCTGACATTTTGCGGCCTTCTCTCCCACGCCGGCCAGGCCTATGGCGCGGGCTCCCCGGACGGTATTCGCGCGGTGGCCGCCACGGAGCGGCGCATTCTGCTCGCGTTCAAGGAGAGGCTCCGGCGTCATGGCATCGCCGTGCCGCAGATTTCCGTCGGCAGCACGCCATCCCTCATCGCCCATGACGGTTTCGATGGCATCGATGAAATCCGTCCGGGCAATTACGTCTTCTTCGACATGACCGCCGTCCGCCTCGGCATCATCAGACGCGACAGCATATCGCTCGCCGTATCCGCGACAATCATATCGAAGAACCGCGATTTCTACATCGTCGACGCGGGATCGAAGACGCTGAGCTCCGACCTCGGGGCGCACAGCACAGGTTCGGGCACAGGTTTCGGCGAGGCATGGAGCGCGGATTTGGACCGGCCGCTTTCCATCGAGAAGCTGTCGGAAGAACACGGCATGGTGGCGCGCGACGGCACCGATCTTGCAATCGGCGCACGCCTGCTGATCTATCCCAACCACGCCTGCGTGGTGGTCAACCTTGCGCCGCGCCTGACCCTGCTCGATGAAGGAAACGCCTCACCGCTCGCAATCGATGCCACCCGAAGGGCTGGTTCCGCTGAAAGCGGTGCCCCGGTAGGCTTCGAGTGAGCGGGATATCACGAACGGATACTCGATTCGGCCTTATCGTGTATCCCCTGCGGGAAACGCATCGCCTTCCAGCCAGCCATCGCGCCAGAGCTGATGCGAAACCGGACCTTCGTCGTCGTAATAGGTGGTGTAGCCGTCGCGCTTGTCGTGTTTCCACATCTGCACTTCCTCCACCGCGCCGTTTTCCGCCAGGATGTAGCTCGGCCCATCCTTCCGGTCGTGGCTGAAGCTTGTAATCTCGGTGCGGTAGCCATTGCCGTCGAAGGTCGTCCAGCGCCCCTCCTTGACACCGTGGGCATAACGGCCCTGTCGGGTTTCATCCCGGTAGGGAGCCTGCTCCAGCCAGTCACCGTGCTTTTGCCCGTCAACATAATTGCCGCCGGCGATCACCTGCTCGCCATCCAGCTCCTTGTAGGGGCCATCCAGCGTGCCGTGATCATAGGTGGCAAGCGTCTTCAGTTTGCCGTTCAACGCAAAGGTATGCTGCTCGCCGGTGAGCTTTCCGTCAGCATCATAGGTCTCGTGGACGACATCGGTCGAGTGTTCGACCCGGCGCCAGTCGCCGACGCGCTTGCCGTGGTCATAATAGCCTCGCTCAAGCTCCCGCCCGCGCCAGACGCGGGTGAAAAGGCCATCTTCCTTGCCATCGACATAATGGACGCGGGTTGTGATCTTGTCGAGGTCCGTGGTCGAGACGAACAGCCCGCGATATTTTCCATCGACCAGTTCGTGACGGTCGATCAGTTCATCATTGAGGGTGCGGGTGAAGAGGAGATATCCCTCCGCCTTGATCTCGGTTTCGGTGAAGTTGCCGTAGCGCTCGACGGTCTTGCGCCCTTCGCCGCGCCCCTCGATTGCCACCGGTTCTTCGAGCCAGATCAGTTCGCCGTCCTTCCATTTTCGATTTCTCAGCTCGCCGCCATCCTCGGCATAGTCGGTCTGGGCAACCAGTTCGCCCGACCGTGACCAGCGTTTTGCGCTGCCCGTCGGCTTGCCCATAACGTAATGACGCAAGGCCCGCCGCTCGCCCGAGGGCCAGTATTCAGTCACATCGCCATCGGCCGCACCATCGACATAATGGCCCTCTTCGATGAGGTTGCCGTCCTTGTCGTAATCCCTGTATGGGCCATCGCGCTTGCTCAAAGCCCAGTGCACCTCGGCGGCAAGTTTGCCGTTCTCGTGGTACTTGCGCTCTACGCCGTCAATGCGGCCATCGACATGGTCGTTTTCAGCTTCCAGCTTGCCATCCTGATAGTAGCTGCGCCACGGGCCGTTGAGCACGCCATCCTTCCAGGTGATTTCACGCCGGGTCTTGCCGTCCGCCCAGTACCAGACCTCCGTGCCGTCTTTCTCTCCGTCCTTATAAGGCGTGCGTGCGGCGATATTGCCGGCCTCGTCGAAGGTCAGCATCTCGCCGTCACGCCGGCCGGCATCGTTGAGCGGCGCGCGGGACTTGGTTGCGCCCGTCGGGTAGAAGGTCTCGATTGTCCCGACCCGGCGCCCCTCATCCAGCGTCGGGGCGGTGTTGCGGACGCGAGCATAGCGGCGATCGTTTTCATCGTAGATGTCGATGATATAGAGCCCGTCCCGGGCCTTTTCCGGCGGCGTATAGCTGTAGGCGCCGTCTTCCGTCGGCTGCAGATCTTCGTCGACATTGGCCGCATGCGCCACGCTCGCGGCGAGAATGAACAGAAGTGCAAGGCTGACTTTCATTGTGCGTCCTCCCTTGGTTCCGGCAGTTCGGGAAAGCGGATATCAAACCGGCGCGTGGCCGCATCGGGTGTGGTGTGCGCTTCGAGAATGCGCTCCGGCCGGCCCGCGGCACGGATATGCCCGTCCTCGAACAGCGCCGAAGCCAGTGTGTCTTCAGAGGTGAGGGGCGTTTCGCCCGGCGAAACCAGCGCCAGCGCCGTCCCATCGGCATCGACGATCCTGAAACGATGATTGAACGCCGCGATCGTCATGGTGGTTTCAGCGCCGAGGCTTGCCGGGTCAATCAACCATGGCCGTTCGGGATCAAGCGTTTGAGTTGCGTCATCCCATTCGAGGGCGGTATCGCATTCGAGCAGGGCTGTGACAGGTTCATGGCCGTAGAAATGCGTACGGATGCCGTCATCGGTCTGCAATCGAAACGTGGTTGTTCCGGTCTTTCCGTCCGCTTGCCTTTCGAAGACCAGGTCGTGGCCGGAAAGCTGTGCGGGCGCATCGAGCCCGGCCTTGCAGTGCTTTGCCTGCGTTGTCGCGAGCCTGAAACGGAGCGCGGCCACATCAAGGCTTTCGGGCATGGTCGTGTCGAGCGCCGGCGGCTCGCCATCAGGGTAAAGCGCCCACGTCTCGGGCTCGGTGTCGGGATCGAGGCGTTTGCCGCGTTTCGTCCGGAACACCACTTCACGTGTCGCGGCCGGCTTTTCGGCATGGCGCCCGACACGGATTTCGATCTTTTCCGGTATGCTTCCAGCCCTGAGGGCCACCCTGATGGCGCTGTAATCCGGCAGTGCCAGCCGACGCGCCTGGCTTTCTTCCGGCGTCAGCCAGTCCGCTCCGCTGTCGGCGGCATAGACCTGTCCCTTGACGGCGCTTCCTTCCGGAAAGGAGAGACCGAAGAAATCCCAGGTCTTTCCAGACAGTAGCAGCTCATAGCCGTCGTCGGTCGGCCGGAGTTGGGCCGAGGCGCCATTCCGGGTCGCGCTGGCATTACCGTCCGCATCCGGATTGAGCGTCAGGGTGAATGGCTCTGATGGATACCAGTCGACCCTGGCACGCAGTTCGGTTGCGTTTTCCAGATCGTCGCGGACATCGCCGAGACCGATCGGACGCACCTGCGAGACGGTCCGGAACCTGCCGCCGGATTCGGGAACTGTGACTGGCATGTTGGCAATGAACTGTGTTGGCAGCTCGGTGTCGCCGTCGAAGAGACGGAGATCATCAACGGTGAAGCGGCCGATATTGCTGCCCGCGGCAGCGCTGTGCGTGAAGCTCAGCGTGTACGTTCTGCCGTGCTTGTCGGCCTCTCCCGGCTCGCCGGTGAAGATCATGTCCGGCTCAGGCGGCGGGGTGATTGATGCGAACGGATATGTCGGCATGTCATGCCATTCCGGCTTGCCCCGGAAGGCGTGGGTATAGAGCGGGAACGGGCTATCCGCGTCCGCCATCGCAACCGTCTGGCGCAAGAAGCGCTCGTCGTCAGCGCCAGGTCGGATGCGCATGTCATAGGTCATCACCGAGCGCTCGACCCAGCCGGTGTCGCGCGCCAGAACCGAAACGCCCGAAAGCCTCGCGTCCTTCGACGCGCCTTCGTACCGGAGGTATACCGCCTCCGGCGTCACCGCACTGACGGTGATCTCGACATCGGCGACGCCCGGCAGCGTTGCGGTCGTCGTCCAGCCCTTCTCGACCTCGATCTCGACCGGCGGAACCGGTTGGCCAAGCTGGTCGCGCATCTGGGCAAGCATGGCCGCGGGCATATCGGCATCGCCACGCGGGGCGAAGTCCTCCAGGACATGGTGATCCGGGTCAATCCTGGCGGTGAAGCCCTCGCGCATCAGCGCGGCAAGGTCATCGGGCGCGTCACCATAAGCGGTGCTGGTCACGCGCGATCCCTCGTCATAGGCAAACCACAGCGGAAAAACGTCCATGCTGATGGCGCCATCGTCATCTCGTCCGGAAACCGAAAACCGGGTCAGCGCCGAAACGAACGAGTTGTCGTAGAAACCGTCCGAATCGGTGAAGCCGGAATGCATGGAGATTTCGAGGTGATAGGTTCGTTCGCTGCCGACGGCAGGGTCGAAAGTGATGGTCTCGGCCTCTGCCACGCCGGGAATGGCGGCGACAAGCAGGGCGAACCAGAAACGTCGTTCGATCATGCTTTCTCCTTCGAAGGCGGAGTCATGAAGGGACAGGACGATCGGGGCAAGTAACTGTAAGTTGAGATTTACTCATATTCTCGGCCACTCCTTTGTAACGAACGGATTTGTTTATGCTTTTGCGCCGGTCTATAAGGCCCCGTCACCCGGATTCGCCACGCAAAGTCAGGACCGTGAGCAGCATTCAGCCATGGGAACACACTCGTTTTTTCATCCCCGCCATTTCAAATCAAATGGTCGCATCCGTCGCCGTCCGATCTCGGCGAAGCAGATCATCATGGGGTTTCTGCTTCTCCTGATCTCGCTTGCGCCGGCAGCCGCGCGCGAGCGGATCGAGCGTTTCGAGAGCGACATCGCGATCGGTCCGACCGGCCGGCTCGACATCACCGAAACGATCGCGATCAAGGCCGAGGGCTACCGGATCGAACACGGCATCTATCGCGACCTTCCGATTGCCGGACAAACGGTGGAGGGCGGCATTTATCCGGGCGCGTTGCAGGTGCTTTCCGCCACGCTTGACGGCGAACCGGTGGCCATGCGGGTTGCGCGCCGCAGTGACTATGTCCGCATCTTCCTGGGGGATTCCGGAACAGATCTCGCGCCCGGTCTGCACACCTTCCGGCTCGCCTATCGCACCGGACCACAGATCAATAGCCGCGAAGGACAGGATGAGTTCTACTGGAATGTGACAGGCTCCTATTGGGCCTTCCCGATCGACCGTGCCGCTGCGACCATCCATCTTCCCGAGGGCGCGGCTGCCACACGGATCGCGGGATACACCGGAGCGTTCGGATCGACGCGAACCGACGTGAGCCGACGCGTCAGCCCCGAGGGCAGTACGGTCGATTTCGCGACTTACCGCATTCTCGACCCGGAGGAGGGGCTGACGGTTGCTGTCGGGTTTCCCAAAGGCTTCGTCCGCGAACCGGATGCCGCCGATCGGCTCTGGTGGTCGGTGCGCGGCAATCCAGGCGCAGCGATTTCCGTCATCGGCCTTGGAATGCTGGCCCTCATCTTCCTGCTTGTGTCGCGGCGGATCAGGCGGCCTGCCGAAGCGCACAGCAAGAAATATCCGGTGATCGAGCGACGCAAGCCACCGCGCGGCATGACGCCGGCTGAGGTGCAGTATATCACGACGCGGCGGATGCTAGGCCATTCCGCCCTGGTCGCCACGGTGATCAATCTTGGCCTGCGCAGCCTGATGACCATTGTGCCTGAGGGAAAGGCCTGGCGGATTGTGCTGCAGGAAGGCGCAGACAAGGCCCGTGGGCTCGCGCCGGAGGAGGAAGCCCTGGTGCGGGGGCTGCGGGATGAAGGCGGCAGCATCCTGGTCGATCGCAAGAACCGGAAAGCGCTGAGGCTGCTTTACGGCGATTTCAGCCGTGCCTTGCGCACTGCGCACGGACGTCGGTATTACGCGCCAAATGGCAAATGGAAGCTTGTGGCGGCCGTTCTCTGCTGCGGACTTGCCGCGGCACTTGCGCTGACCGGAATGGATGGCGAGGGGCCGGTCCTGGTCTATGGCCCGCTGCTGCCCATCGTGCTCGGCCTTTGCTTCGCCGGCTTCGATGCACGCGCCGACGCCGATACGTTCAGCAATGCCGCCGGAAACGGCGTGGGCGGCGGGCTTGTCGCAAGCGTCGGACTCTGGCTGATGGTCGGGTTCTTCACCGGCGCCTTCGGCTGGGCAACTGCGATCGGGCTGGTCGCGACACCGGTTCTGTTCTGGGTATTTGCCGCACGGATCGGACAGCCGACGGAGGAAGGACGCGCGCGCGAGGCGGAAATCGAAGGCCTGCGGCTTTATCTCGAGCGTGTCGGCGACATGCGCCACGCCAATCGCAGCGAGAGAGACGCGCTACCAGCCCTGCTGCCGTTCGCCGTGGCGCTCAACATGAAATCCGAATGGAGCCGCGCCTTTGACAGCGTGCTGGAATCGGGCCACGGGACGATAAACCCGATCCCCTTCGGCCTCCATCCGACCTTCTACGACACCGGCGCGAATGGCGCGACCATCTTTGGCGCATGCCAGGCGCTCAGCACCAACCTGACCGCCTGCATCTCACCCAACGGATCCGGTTCGGGCGGCGGTTTCTCAGGAGGCGGTTTCTCCGGCGGCGGCGGCGGAGGCGGTGGCGGCGGCGGCTGGTGACCGGATGTTGCGGACGAACTCTTACGGACTATTGATCACCACGGTCTTCCGGGGCTTGCGGCTCACGCGGCGTCCTGTCCCAGCGGGCACTCATGACGCGGTCGAGCCAGCCGAGACCAGCGAGCGCCAGACCGAGACCGATGAGGGAGACGACCCGCAGAAGCCCTTCCAGGCCGGAGATATCGATGAGGAAGACCTTTGCGATGGTCAGCCCGGTGGCGGCCATGGCGACTTTTCGCAGCGCATGCGAGCGACGGGAGAAGCTGACCATAAGCAGGATTGCGCAGACGATCAGCAGCGCGATCGTGTAGCTGTAAAGTTCCGGCTGGATGACACCGGCAACCGAAAGATCCGGTCCACGCCAGAACCGCCGGATTTCGCAAAAGACATAAAACCCGGCGAGCAAGCTTGCGATGCTGACAAGACCGATCCGCAGCCCCCGTCCAAGACTGTCGATCTTCCAGGCGCCGATCGCCAGCACGGCCGCCAACGGCAGATAGCTGAGCGCAAGGCTGTCGAAAATCGCCGGCCCCGTGACAAGGTTGAACCGGAACAGCACGGGGTTGGCGATCGTCAGCGGCACGGCAATCAGGGCGGTGGAGATAAGGCCGAAGAGCACGGCAAGAGCCACCCTGAAAAGCCGCAGCCACTTGCCGGTGCTCTGCAGCCGGTTGATCTGGCCCAGCATGGCGACAGCGGTCACGGCGGCCAGCAGCCCCGGCTCATCCGGCACCAATCGCTGCAACAGCGCGCAGGCAAAGACGGCGGCGACCGTCCATGTGGTGGTCCCGATGGCCACCTGAACAGATTGACGTGCCCGCAACACCGTGAGGCGCCATCCGGCATAAAGCAGCACCAGCGTGCCGCCATAGGCTTCGACAAGCGCCAGCCATGATGTATCGCTGCGCGCGGCCCAGAAAAAGCCGGGATTGGCCACCAGCCGGAAAGCGATGATCGCGAGCGCGACCTTGGTGAAGAGGCCGACCAGGGCAAGGTTGAACCGCCAATCGATTGCAATCGTGAGAACAACGACAACGCCGAGCGCCAATGTGAGTGCCACCTCCGTGAGCACCACGAACAGCGCCAGCGCCAGCATCGAGAGTGCGGCAATGGCGAAAAGCGCCGCGTGCATCTGGCGCGCATTGCCCTTGTCTGCGCGCAATGTCCGCTCCGTCAGCAGCGCCATGACTGCCGACACCGCCAGAAGATGGACGCTCCAGAGATAATCGCCGAAGGCCGCAGTCGGCGACCACAGAAATTCGAAGATGAAGGCGGTGGCCGGCGCAAAGGTCGCCGCGCCCAGCGCGAAACCGAAGGCGGCGCGGTCGTCATCCGCGGAGCATGTCATCCGCCAGAAGGCCATCAGAGATGCGGCTGTCGAAAGGACCAGCGTCAGGGTAATGAAAGAAGACGAGCCGTTAGCCGCCTCTGCTGCGGGAGATGGCAATGAGGCGAGAAACGCGCTGAAAAGCGGACCGTGCTCAACGACCTGCAGGGCAGGCACAGCCAGAAAGGCGGTTGCTGGCAGGAGGGCCATGTCCTTCAGCGCTTCCGCCCGAAGCATCCACACCAGCGTCGCCGCGAGGATGAGGGCGATGAGCACAAAGGCCACATAAGCTTCAGTCACGGATTGCGCATCAAGAGACAGGAGAAGGCCAGCACCGCTGACGAAAAGCGTCATCGCCGCCACCACCCGGGTGGGAAAATCGGCGCGCGGCTTGAGGCCGGCAAAAGTCGCCAGAACCGTCTGCCCGGCGTGTGAAGGTACAAAGCTCTGCACGGGAATGATGACGGCCGCCAGCCAGGAGAGTGCCAGAAAGGCCGTATAATGGATCAACCCACCCGTCGCGACGTAGAGCGCGGTCGCAGCCGTTGCCGTTGCGATCAGGACGAGCGCGGAGACCCATGCCCAGCGCTTCACGCTGTCGACGGCAAGGCCGGCAATGGCGATGAAGGCAAAATAGTAGAAAAACAGCCAGCCACTGTCCGAACTGCCGCCGACGAGAAACGGCGCGGCCGTCGCGCCGATAATGCCGACGGCGCTCAGGACCGAACCGTAAAGCCAGCCGAGCCCGACCGCCAGAATGCTGACCAGAACCAGCCCGGCTAGTGTCGCCTCGGCGGAAACGAGTTCATAGAGAAGGCGGGCGGCAAGTACGGCGGCAAACAGCGTCACCAGCCCTGCGCCTGCGAAGACGGAGGGCAGATAGCGCGTTGCTGGCGTCTCCTCATCCCCGAAGCGGCGGCGGAGCCGCTCGCCGCCACCCACCAGCAGCGCCCCCAGCACCAGCGCCCCGACAACCCGCCAGACTGGCGTCAGAAGACCGTTCTCAACGCCATACTGCACCATGAAGATACCGCCCAGCGCCAGCGAAAGCGCCGCGAGAGCGATGGTCCAGTTCTGATGAACCCATTCGCCGAACTGCTGCAGCAACGCGCCGGTGAAGACGAAGGCACGCGGCGGGCCGCTTGGCGCGGAAGGCGCCTTTGCGTCATCCGTCGTGCTTGTGTTCTCCGCTAGCGGGACCGTTTCCGCCTTTGTCTCTTGCACCTCGGCTTTCGCCGGTTCAACGGCCGTTTTCTCTGGCGCTTCCTCTGTGGCGGCAGCGGTGACATCGCCTCGGTCTTCCAGCTGCTCCAGCCGGCTCCAGACCTTCCGCTGCGTGTCCTCCAGCCTCTTCAGCCGTTTCCGCATCCCGGCATTGGACGCGGCCAGAGCCAGGAGAAGGATAATAGCCAGAAGCTCAAAGAACGATGTCATATCAATGCATTCCACTTTCACGACGCTGTCCGAAACGTCTAGCCGAGATAAGCGCCAGCGTTAAGGGAGAACTTTCGTGGCTACCGGCGTCGCGCACCGCCGCATTGGCCTTACTGCTGTTGCAGCGTCGGTTTGCTCACTCAAAAATTCAGATCGGCTTGGTCGTGGTCAATGATGCGAAAACATTGATCCGCCAGGCGCACGGATACGCTTGGCTTCGTTCTTGGGTCAAAGGAGCGGCTCGATAGCCGCGCAGAGCACAGCTGCTGCCTCTCCGCACCTCGCTCGGCATCACCATGGCGTCAAACAGGAGGATTGCCAGCGATCAGCCGATGGATTTCGCCAGCCGCTTCAGCCCCGGAAGCGCGGTCAGCACCAGAAGCAGAACCGAAATCGTGATCATGATGGCGCTGCCTGGGTGCTTGAGGAAAGTCATGGGATCGCCGCGTGACAGAAGCATCGCCCGGCGCAGATATTCCTCCATCGTCGGCCCGAGGATGAAGCCGATCAGAAGCGGTGCGGGCTCATAGCGGTAGAGCCGCAGCACATAGCCGAGCACGCCGAAGCCGAGCGTGGTCCAGACATCGAAGAGCGAATGATCGAGACTGTAGACGCCGATCGAGATCAGAACGACGATGGCGGGATAAAGGAAATAATGCGGGATTCGCAGCAGCCTGACCCAGATGCCGATCAGCGGAATGTTGAGCACCAGAAGGAAGAGATTGCCGAACAGGAAGGAGACGATCAGGCTGCCGCGAAGCGCCGGGCCGAGGCAACGCAGCCATTCACCACGCTTCGGCAGGAAGCGCTGCCAGGAGACCTTTTCCGTGGCATAGGTCAACGAAAAGCTGATGCAGTACGAGTGAGCGGACAGAAGTCAGGCGAGTGGAAAGCCGTTCTGCAGCGTCGTTCCATGCTTCAGGCGACTCTTGCAGCAGAATCGAATGCGACGATTTATCGGGCCGAAACACCATCGGCCTGGATGATAAGGATATGCGGCTCGATGCCTAGTCCTGGCGTTCCAGCGCAGCTGTCCCGAAGCGCATTCGATACTCCGCCGGGTGGATGCCGACCAGTTTCTGGAACGTCTTTCTGAAGGCGGCCGGATCCGAATAGCCGATATCCCAGGCAATCCGGTCGACGGGCAGCAAGGTGCGCTCCAGCAGTTCGCGCGCCTTGGCGATGCGGACCAGCTGCAGATATTCGTTCGGGCGGTGATGGGTCGCAGCCTTGAAGCGGCGCAGCAATGTGCGCTCGGTCATGCCGGCGACGTCATGCAGATCGGCCATGCTGATCGGCTCATGCGCATGGGCATGGATGAAATGTTGCGCCTTGCGGATGGCCTCATCGCCATGACCGAAGCGGGGGATAAACGGCGGGCTGCGTCAGATGTCGCAGCCCGTCAGGGCCTGGGCGACATGCATCCGGATGCAGAAGGCGCAACCGTTGATCTGACTTGCCCGAAGCTTGGCGAGCTGGATGAGAAGCGGCTCCAGCGTGCGGCCCTGAATAGCGACTTCATCTGCAAACACCGGCTCGAAGCCACCCTTGGAGCGCTTCATACGGTCGGTCATACGGGATGTCATGGTCGAGGCGGGGCTGAAGCTCATCCGCGACGCCATGGCCGCCGGCGAACCGCATCAGCCTCGACGCCACGCACAATTTCGCCTTCGCCGTGAATCAGGAAAACTACGACCTCAAGCCACTGCTTCCCGGCATCAAGGTTCCCACGCTCATCACCGTTGGCCGGCATGACTGGATCACGCCGGTCTCGGCGTCTGAAAAAATCCACGCCCTGATCCCGAATTCGGAACTGGTGATCTTCGAAAAGTCCGGTCATGCGCCGCAGGTCGAGGAAGCCCCGAAGTTCCAGCAGACGGTTCGCGACTTCCTCCGCCGCGCCGTCGCAAAGTCAGCATAGGCAAAGACAGGCAGGGCGAACTCAGGACCCTCAACAATGGCATACTGTCGCCCGTTGAGTGCGGGCGACAGCAGAAAATCCAGACCGAGGGTGCCTGGCAAACTCGGGGGCTATTCACTCATGCGACAGGCCAGACCGCCTGCAATTTTTCGCCTGCCAGAATGCGGTCGCGCGACTTTGCCTCCTCGCGGCCGAGCTTGTCAGCCTGATCGGCAACAGCCTTGACCTGAGCCTTGGGGATAACGACGACGCCATCGACATCGCCGAAAATCACATCGCCAGGATTGACCGTCGCCTTGCCGATGGTCAGCGGCACCTGGCTTTCCTTCGGTTCCTTCTTTCCGGTCACGCCAATGGGGCTCGGCATGGTCCCGAACAGCGGGTAACCGAGTGCCCGGACCTGGGCGAGATCGCGCACCGTGCCATAGACCACGGTTGCGGCGAGACCACGCGTCTTGGCTCCGGAACTCATCAGTTCGCCCGAGCATGAGCCTGGCGCACAGGAAGCATCGCAGACCATCACGCCACCCTTGGGTGCGCGGTCGATGGCATTGTGGTAGACATCCTGCGGCTCGCCCTTGCGGGTGGACGGCGCAAACAGAACCGTCACCGCCGGGCCGCAGACGACTTCGCCGGGCTTCAGGGCGCTCTGCAGCGAGATGCCTTCAAGGCAGCCCCAGAGGCCAAGCGCCTCCATGCTGTCGTGAATATCGCCGGAATACCACTTCTTCAGCCTCTCGATTGCCTCCCAATCGGCGTCCGAATAATCAAAGTCGGTCATTTTTATCCTCCTTTTTGGCCTTTTTCTGGTTTGATTTCTCTATCGCCTGACGCAGATAATCGGCGGAATTGTCGATCTGCGCGCGCAGTCTCAGCTTGGAGCCATCCTTGTCGCGCCTCATGATCAGGTCATAGATATCGGCGTGTTCCTGATATGCATCCTGCAGCGATTTGGTCGGAACACGGCTTGTAATGTGGATCACATTGTTGATGAGGCCGGCGAGATTGTCGTAGATCAGCATCAGCATCTGGTTGCCTGTGGCGTGAACCAGCGCCAGGTGAAACCGGGCATCGGCATCGACGAAACCGGCGAAATCCTCTTCATCCCGCGCCACCCGCATCGCTTCAAGCGCTGCTTTCACGTCCTCGGTCAGCGGCACCTCACGCTCGGTCAGAAGCTCGACCACTTCCGTCTCAAGCATCCGGCGCACGACCATCAGCTGCAGGAGATAATCAGGATCGGTGGACAAACGTTGCTGAACCGTAACGGCCAGCGTGTCGAGATAGCCATCCACATCGTCCCGCACCACTTCGGTGCGCTCGCCATGGCGGCGTTGCACCAGCCCCTTGACCTCCAGCTCCTGCACCGCCTCACGAACAGCGCGGGTCGAAACGCCGAATTCCTTGGCGATCGCACTTTCGGAGCCCAACCGGTCGCCGACTTTCAGTTCGCCATTCAAGATTCGGCTTTCAAGGATGGAAGAGACGGCTGAGTGCAGCCGTCCACGCCGACGCAGCGAAAATTCCGTCCCTTCCGTCATCCCATCTTCATTCGCCATGGCGGCTACCTCGGTGTTTCGATCTGTGTTGACAGTACTTATGTCATGAGTCATAAGTCAAGTGTTAAGTCCAGCTGGGTTCGCGTGGAGGCGTCGTCCGGCAAGGCATCAAACGGGAGGTTAAGTGATGAAATCCATTATCAGCAACGTAATTCAGGCATCGGTCGCGGCTGCGGCTCTTCTCGGGCTCGCGGGTGCCGCCCATGCGGAATGGCCCGAGCGCGCCGTGACCATTGTCGTTCCCTGGTCGGCAGGCGGCGGCACCGACGCCACGGCACGTGCTGTAGCGGCAGACCTGCAGAAGAAATTCGGCGAACCCTTCAACGTCGTGAACCGCACCGGCGGCGGCGGCCTCGTCGGCCACTCGGCAATCGCCAATGCGACGCCTGACGGTTACACGATCGGCGTGATCACCATCGAGAGCACGATGTACAAGACGCAGGGCCTGCCAGGCGTTGCGCCGGAAGATTTCGATTATATCGGTCGCTACAATGCCGATGCGATCGGCGTCAACGTCAAGGCCGGCTCGGGCTATGACACGGTTCAGGCCCTGATCGACGACGTGAAGGCCAATCCCGGCACGGTCACGGCATCCGGAGCCAATCGCGGCGGCCTGTCGCATCTCGCCTGGGCCGGTTTGCTCAATACACTTGGCATCGACCCCAACGCCAGCCCCTGGGTTGCCTCCGATGGTTCGGCGCCTGCCCTGCAACAGCTGGCCGCTGGTGCGATCGACGTCGTTTCCACTTCGCCGGCAGAAGCGCGTTCCCTGGTCGATGCCGGAGAAGCCAAGACGCTGGCGTTGATCTCGAGTGAGTCCAACCCGCTGTTTCCCGATATTCCGACGACGGATTCGGTCTTCGACATCAAGTTTTCACCCCTGCCCTTCCGTGGCCTTGCCGGCCCCGATGGCTTGCCGCCGGAGGTGATCGACAAGCTTTCGGCAGCGCTCGAGGAAATCTGCGCCGATCCTGAATTCCAGAAATTCATGTCATCCCAGGGGTTCTCCGTTGCCTATCAGGACGCGCCGACCTTCAAGCAGACGGTTATGACCGACTACAATGACCTTGCGGCAACCATGAAAGTCCTGGGTCTGGCAAAGTAAGCCAGCGGGAGTAAGTCTCATGAAAATCAGCGACCGGATCACCGGGCCCGCTCTGTCGCTCTTCGGGGCGGTCGTGATCGTGGGGGCCATACGGCTCCCCACGGTCCCGGGCGTACGCTTCGGAGCGGACCTCATGCCGACCCTGATCGGGATCGGCTTCATCTGTCTTGGCGCTGGCATCGCGCTGGGTGGTTTTCTGGTTCAGAGGGGCAGATCGCTGCTCGACTTTTCTGAATGGAAAGTGCCGCTGCGGAATTATGCCGCTGCAATCTGGACGCTTGGCGGTCTGGTCGTCGGGGTTTTCCTGTTCCAGTCCGTCGGCTTCCCGTTGATCGGCATCATCTATATGGCCGGGCTGATGCTTCTGATGCGCGCCAGCGTAGCGACAACGGTCATTGTTTCACCGGTCGTGGTGCTGATCCTCTATTTCGGCTTCTCTAAGGGGCTGATGGTTCCGCTTCCTGCCGGCATTCTGGGAGGGATCCTTCCATGAGCCTCGACGTCATCGGCCAGGCGCTTGAGATCGCGCTGCAGCCCAATGTTCTGATCGCCCTTGTTCTAGGCGCCGTTTATGGACTCTTCATCGGCGCCCTGCCCGGCCTGACGGCCACCATGTCGACAGCGCTTCTGGTACCCGTCACCTTCTACATGGCCCCGGTTCCCGCCATTGCGCTGATCGTCTCGTCGACGGCCATGGCCATTACGGCCGGCGATATTCCCGGCGCTTTGATGCGCGTTCCCGGAACGCCCGCCTCCGCCGCCTATACCGATGAAGCCTTCCGCATGACGCTGAAAGGCAAGGCGGGACAGGTCCTGTCACTCGGCTTCTTCTTCTCCGCGCTTGGTGGCCTGGCCGGAGCACTCGTGCTGCTCGTCACCGGACCGCTGCTCGCGAAGATCTCGCTCAACTTTTCCAGTTTTGAATTCTTCTGGCTTGCCGTTCTCGGTCTCCTGACCTGTGCGCTGGTCTCCGGCAATGATGCCGCGCGCGGCCTCACCTCGCTCCTGTTTGGCCTGCTGATCTCGACCGTCGGCCTCGACATCACGACCGGGGCACCGCGCTTCACCTTCGGCAGCATGGATCTGATGGGCGGGGTTTCATACATCCCCGTGATGATCGGCATGTTTGCCTTTTCTGAGATCCTGCGCGGGTTCACCACCAACCAGCACGGCGATGGCGGCGAGATGCCGGCACTCGGCAAGATCGTTCCTTTCAAGGGTGTTCTTGGACTGCTGAAGAAATATCCCTTCTCCTTCATCCGTGGCGCCTCGCTCGGCACCGTTGTCGGCGCACTGCCCGGCATTGGCGGAGACCTCGCCGCCTGGATTGCCTATGGCATGAGCAAGCGGCTATCGAAGACGCCGGAGAAATTCGGCACCGGCCATCCCGAAGGCCTGATCGAAGCAACGTCGTCGAACAATGCTGGCCTGTCGAGCGCCTGGATCCCCGCCCTTGTCTTCGGCATCCCGGGTGACGCCGTCACTGCAATCGCGGTCGGCGTTCTCTTCATGAAAGGCGTCAATCCGGGGCCGCGGCTGTTTGTCGAGAACCCCTCGATGCCGACGGCTATCATTCTGACCTTCTTCATCTCCAACCTGCTGCTGTTCCCGCTCGGTTTTGTGGCCATCAAGCTGGCCCGCCATGTTCTGGCGGTTCCCCGCAATGTCATCGTGCCGATCATCCTGATCTGCTGTTTCCTTGGCTCCTACGCCGTCAACAACTCGCTCTTCGGCGTCTGGATCATGCTGGCGGCCGGTGTCGTCGGCTACATCATGGAGCGCAACGGATTCCCGATCGCTCCGGTCATCCTCGGCCTTGTGCTGGGGCCCGTGCTGGAACGCAACTTCATCATGTCGATGCAGATCGCCAACGGCAATCTGCTCGCCTTCTTCTATCGCCCGATCGCCTGTGCGCTCGGCATCGCCATCGTCGCGATCCTTGTCGCCACCGCCGTGCGGTCGATCCTTGTCTATCGCCGTGCGGGAGAACCCGTGCCCGACAAGAAGGAACTGGCTGACGAAGCACATTGAACCGGATTGTTCCGGCGGCATCTGACGTAACCTTTTCCAACGGGCCAAGGTCGGAAAGCGCCGCACCGCCGGACAGCCATCCCATAAGCAAACGCATTAACTTCGCGCCGGATGACGCTTTTTGCCCGGCACCAGATGAAAGGAAAAACCATGGACAAGATGTTTTCCGTTGAAGGACGTATCGCCGTTGTAACGGGCGGCCTTGGCCAGCTCGGTACCGAGTTCTCGAAATCGCTGGCTTCCGCCGGCGCCAAGGTCGCGATCTATTCGCGCCGCCCCTTCTCAACCAAGCAGATTGCCGAAAAGTTTCCCGGCCTCGAAGATAATATCCGCGTCTATGAGGCCTCCGTCACCGACAAGGTCGAACTTGCCGCGGCCACCGATCAGGTGATCGCCGACTGGGGTGTGCCGCATATTCTCGTCAACAATGCCGGCATCGATTCCAAGCCGGACGGCTCCGCCGATCAGAATGCACCCTTTGAGGTCTATCCGCAGAAATACTGGGACGAGATCATCGAGACCAATCTGACCGGCGTTATGCTGACCAGCCAGATTGTCGGCACCAAGATGGCTGAGGAAATGCGCGGCTCGATCATCAATGTCGGCTCCATGTATGGCATGGTTTCGCCCAATCAGGCGCTTTATGCCTACCGGCTGGAACGCGATGGCGTCCCCTTCATCAAGGCCGTTTCCTATGCCGCGTCGAAATCGGGCCTGCTCAATCTCACCCGCTATCTCGCCACCTATTGGGCGCCGAAAAAGGTCCGCTGCAACATCGTCTCCTTCGGTGGCGTCAAGACCGGCTCCTACGACAAGGAGTTCATCGATGCCTTTCTTCAGCGGGTTCCGCTTGGCCGTCAGGCCGAGGTCGATGAATATAACGGCGTGATCCGCTTCCTCGCATCCGATGCCTCGTCATACATGACCGGCTCGAACGTCGTGGTCGATGGCGGCTTCACCGCCTGGTAATAACCACAGGCGCCGCCGGCTGATGTCGGCGGCCGCCCGGGTGCCGATCGTCCTTCGGGAGCCAGGGGGCCGCCGCTCCGATGACATTCCAGGAGATGGCCAGGACCTGGTTCGAGATGAAGAAGCCTGGTTTGCGCAACGCCAAGCACGTTGCTCTGCCCCCTGAAAACTGGATCGTTTGATGTTGGAGTATTCCGCGGTATTTTCCTGGCTGGGAGAAGGAGTGGAAGCGATGAAGGCATCGAAGTTTTCAGACGCCCAGAACGTTTATTCTGAAGCAGGGGGATGACGGTGTGCCTGTGGCGGAGATTTGCCGCAAGGCCGGGATCAGCCAGGCGACCTACTTCAACTGGAAGAAAAAATACGCAGGTCTGCTGCCTGACGAGATGCGCCGGCTGAAGGCTTTGGAAGATGAGAATGCGAAACTGAAGCGGATCGTTGCGGACCTGACGCTGGACCGCGAGATGCTTCGAGGCACGTCATCCGCCGAAAGCTCTGAGGCCTGCCCGAACGCGCAAGCTTGTGGATGGGATGCTGATAGACTGGGGGGGTGTCGATCAGGCGAGCCTGCAAGGTTCTGACGTTCGACACCTCGACCTACCATTACAAGTCCCGCCGCATCGGTCAGGCCGCTCTTGAAAGACGGATCAAGGAGATATGCGAGACACGCGTCCGGTTTGGCGATCGGCGTGTTCACGTGCTCCTTCGACGAGAAGGCTGGACGGTGAATATCAAGAAGACCCGCAGGATTTACAAGGCGTTAGGGCTGCAGCTCAGGAACAACCACCCGAAACGCCGGGTGAAGGCAAAGCTGCGCGAGGATCGCCAGGAGGCCGTAGGGCCGAACGATATCTGGGCGATGGACTTCGTTCATGATCAGCTCGCGGCAGGCAAGACGCTGCGAATCCTGACCATTGTGGATATCCATTCCCGCTTCAGCCCGGCCACCGACCCGCGCTTTACCTATCGCGGTGAGGATGTGGTGCAAACGCTGGAACGGATTTGCCAGAAAGGCGGCTACCCGAAGACGATACGGGTCGACAACGTCCTATGTCGAGAAAATCTGGCTGCTTAGGTCAGCAGGTCATAGGGCATCCGGTGTCCCGGGTGCCTTGTCAAGATTGCCCAGACGGGCTCTGCCGTCAAGAAATGATCTCTTCCATAGCAAACACAGGGTACGCGCGATGGCGGCCCTCACCGTCCTTAATACGAGATCCCAATTCCCAAGCAGAAGGCCCGAACATTATCTACGAGGTCAGATGCCTGCCTCCACGGCTCGTGTCAGAGAGAGGTCCTTCCGCCTGGGCTCACCCCCTCGAAGAAGGGGCGATAGGGTTCGCCGTGTTTAACTACGGCGTGTACGGTGCGCGCCATCTTTGCCGCGATCGCGGTGTAGGCCTTGCGACGCAGATGAGCGTTGTGTCGATCTTTCGAGATGTAGCGTTCGAACTTGTCACGAAAGCTGTTGGTCCGCTTGAGAACGGCAGTCTGGCCGGCCATCCAGAGCGTACGACGCAGGCGGGCGTTGCCGTACTTCGATATGCGGCTTTGACCGCGGAACATGCCAGACTGCACAGTGGCGAGGTCCATGCCGCAGAACTTCAGGAATTGCCGGTGATGTCGGAACCGGCGCAGGTCACCTGCCTCGGCCAGAATGGTCATGGCGTTGATCGGACCGATACCGGGAATGGTTGTCAGCAACTGATAGTCCGGCAACTCGGAGAGCAGCTCGACTGCCCTGGACTCGATCTCGTTGCGTTGGCGGACAAGGCTTCTGCCTTCGGCAAGGACAAGGCGGAACATGCGAACGGCGTCGGAATCCGGATGCACGGGCAGTCCCACGGAATCGACGGCCGTGGCATAAATGTCTGAAAGCAAGCGCTCTTTGGAGACCTTCTTGCCAACCACCTGCCAGGCATCTGCGATGAAGGCGTCCCTGTTCATGGCCGTAATCATCGTCGGTGTCGGATACTTCTCGAGGAACGCCAGGAACCAGTCGGTCCGAGAGCTTCGATGAAACCGCTCAGCCTCGGGGAAGTAGAGTGGCAGGTAATGCGTCAGAATGCGGTGCCAAAGCTCGGTCTTCGAGCGTGAGATGATCTCGTGGGTCTTCGAGAGCTCCTGAATGTCTGCTGTCCCGACGACCAGGGGATCATGGAAAAACTGCACTGCTCCGATCTCGAGCATATGCAGGATAACCTGAGCATCCTTCGGGTCATTCTTGTCCCAGCTGTTGTGCAGGGCCTCCCGCGTCCGGGCAAGGCCGACAGAAGAGACGAGCTTCAGCTCAAACCCATACTGGCCGAGATGGTGCGCCAGCGGCCGGTGATAGTTACCGGTCGCCTCGAACCCGATCCGCACCGGCAGATCGTAGCTGGCTAGGGCCGCAGACAGTCTTCTGAAGTCCTCGAGTGTATTGGTGACCGTCATGCGCCGGCGGCGCTTCTTGCCCGGAATTCCGATCAGCACCTCGTGGCGATGCTTGGAAATGTCGATGGCGACCAGCAAGGTCGCGGATGTAGTATGGTGGATGGTCATAGCCTGTCTCCTCAGCGGTGTGGTTCAGCAAAACCACTGTTGAGACCTGGGACCGGTTATGGCCACCCACTACGCTATTTGGGGCTCCGCGGCTGGCCATAACCTATCGACAGCACTTCTTCCCGAGTGCTATGGCAGCGAATTTATCTCCCGCGACCTCGATCTGTGGGCCTACGTGAACAAGGTCACGCTGGACTTCTCGCGGCCTGGCAAACCGACAGACAACGGCTTCATCGAAGCCTTTAACAGCAAGCTGCGTTCGGAATGCCTGAACGCGAACCGGTTCATGACCCTTGCGGATGCGCGCGAAAAGTTGGAGGATTGGCGTAAGCACTATAATGAGGATCGTCCTCATTCGGCGATCGGATACAACGTCCCGATCGCGTTGCATAATCCCGGTGGCGCTGCCAGCCCGCCATCGTGATCAGAGCCGGAAAAATCCAACATCCGGCGGTCCAATAAATGCGCGCACTGCATAAAAACCCAAGACTCTCCGGAAAAATGGAGGGAAGTCGGGTCTCAGGTCAGCGAGCCTTCTACATCTGGCGACGGGCGTTTCGCCGGTAAGCGTCAACAAGGCCTCACCAGAAACGCCAAAAGCCCCCGCGTTATGCGGGGGCTTTTGTATATCGGACGAAGTGGATTTGGTTGCGGGGGCAGGATTTGAACCTGCGGCCTTCAGGTTATGAGCCTGACGAGCTACCGGGCTGCTCCACCCCGCGTTATGTTTGAGCGTCCTGGGTTATGGTTTGAGAGGGTTGGTCTCGTTCCTGCCCGGGCTATTGTTTTGTTACACAGCAAAAAGCCGCCTTGACGGCGGCTTTTGATCGGCAGTCGCCGTTTATGAATTGAGAAGATGTGTTGCATTTGGCAGACCTGGCAGCGACCTACTCTCCCGTGTCTTGAGACAAAGTACCATTGGCGCTGGGGCATTTCACGGCCGTGTTCGGAATGGGAACGGGTGTTGAGGACCCCGCCATAACCACCAGGTCGGCCAAATGCAGCATGTTTTCGAGAAGCTGGTTGTTGTTGAAGCGCTTCAGTAACGCACATTGGCGAAGACTGTCGAGGGACGACCCTCAGCAGCTTGCCTGCGTCGCGTGAGCAGCGCCGTCCGCAGCGAAGCGATCGAAGATCGCGACAGCGTGAGGACAAAAGATCGTGTTCATCGGCTATGCCGATGAACATGAACAATGAGAACGATCAAGCCGATCGAGCGATTAGTACCGGTAAGCTTCACACATTGCTGCGCTTCCACACCCGGCCTATCAACGTTGTCGTCTACAACGGCTCTGATAGGGAATACTCGTTTTCAGGTTGGTTTCCCGCTTAGATGCCTTCAGCGGTTATCCATTCCATATATAGCTACCCTGCTATGCCCTTGGCAGGACAACAGGTCCACCAGAGATATGTCCATCCCGGTCCTCTCGTACTAGGGACAGATCCTGTCAATATTCCTACACCCACGGCAGATAGGGACCGAACTGTCTCACGACGTTCTGAACCCAGCTCACGTACCGCTTTAATTGGCGAACAGCCAAACCCTTGGGACCTGCTCCAGCCCCAGGATGCGATGAGCCGACATCGAGGTGCCAAACAACCCCGTCGATATGGACTCTTGGGGGTCATCAGCCTGTTATCCCCGGCGTACCTTTTATCCGTTGAGCGATGGCCCTTCCACGCGGGACCACCGGATCACTATGACCGACTTTCGTCTCTGCTCGACTTGTCAGTCTTGCAGTCAGGCGGGCTTATGCCATTGCACTCGACGAACGATTTCCGACCGTTCTGAGCCCACCATCGCGCGCCTCCGTTACTCTTTAGGAGGCGACCGCCCCAGTCAAACTACCCACCATACACTGTCCCGGATCCGGATAACGGATCGCGGTTAGACATCCACGAAGATAAGGGTGGTATTTCAAGGATGGCTCCACAAGAACTGGCGTCCCTGCTTCAAAGCCTACCACCTATCCTACACATGCCTTGGCGAATGCCAGTGTAAAGCTATAGTAAAGGTGCACGGGGTCTTTCCGTCTGACCGCAGGAACCCCGCATCTTCACGGGGAATTCAATTTCACTGAGTCTGCGTTGGAGACAGCGGGGAAGTCGTTACGCCATTCGTGCAGGTCGGAACTTACCCGACAAGGAATTTCGCTACCTTAGGACCGTTATAGTTACGGCCGCCGTTTACTGGGGCTTCAATTCAATGCTTGCACATCTCCTTTTAACCTTCCAGCACCGGGCAGGCGTCAGACCCTATACGTCGTCTTAAAGACTTCGCAGAGCCCTGTGTTTTTGATAAACAGTCGCTACCCCCTGGTCTGTGCCACCTCTCAATACTTGCGTATAAAGAGGTCACGCTTCTTCCGAAGTTACGCGTGCAATTTGCCGAGTTCCTTCAA